>JADJCH010000001.1 GCA_016703325.1 Burkholderiales bacterium
CTGCAAGGCCGGCCGACCTTGCTGAGCGACGCGGGTCGCACCCCGTTGGCGCCGGGCATGTGCGCCGGCTTTGCCGCCGGGACCGACCATGCGCACTGCCTGGTCAATGAGGGGGATGAAGAAGTGGTCTACCTCGAGGTCGGCGACCGCACGCCGGGCGACATGGCCAGCTACCCGGACGACGACCTGCAGGCGCGGCTGGAGCCGCAGGGCTGGGTCTTCAACCACAAGGACGGTTCACCGTACTGATCCCCTCCAGCGCCCATCGCCCCTCTTTTCGAGCGAAACCTTCGACATGCTGCGCATCCTCTTCCATGCCCTGGCCGTGCTGCACCTGGGGCCCGGCATCGCCTTCGCCCTGCTGGCCTTTGGCTGCGATGGGCTGGATCCGGCGCTCGGCTCCGCCTGCTCGGCCACCAGCCCGATGCGGTTCTTCGGCGTCGTTACGCTGGTGGGCTGGGGGGTGCTGGGTACGATTTCTGCGCTGATGCTGCGGCGCAGGCCTGTTTCTTCTGAATCTAAAGAAGGTTAAAAAGCCATGCCCACCGTGTTCGAGCGCCTGCTGTCGGGTGAATGGCCCTGCGCCAAGGTCTATGAGGACGAGCTGGTGTTCGCCTTCATGGACGCCGGCCAGGTCAACGATGGCCACGTCATCGTCGCCACCCGCCGCCCCTGCGAGACCCTGCTGGACGCCACCGAGGCCGAAGCCGCCGCGCTGATGGTGGCCGCCCGGCGCATCGCCCAGGGGGTGCAGGCGGTGTTTCAGCCCGACGGCATCACCGTGCTGCAGGCCAATCGCCCCGCCGGCTGGCAGACCGTGCCGCACCTGCACCTGCATGTGCTGCCGCGCTGGAGTGGCGATGGTGTGGAGCTCGGCTGGCCGCGCAAGGAGCCCGGCATCGACCGGCTGCGTGAGCTGGCGGCCCGCATCGCGCCGCTGCTGCAGGTGCCGGGCTGAACCCCGACGCCGCCCCCCTGTTCATGGATTCAACCTCAGGTGATGGCATGGCTGCGTCAACTCTGTCCCGGGTGGCTGGTGTTCGGTGTCGATGGCTGGTCGCTGGCTTTTGGCTGGGAAGCGGGGCCTGGGCTGCTGCCCCCGTCGCCACAATCGCCGCCACACCCGTTGCCGCCCCCCAGAGTGCGGCCGTGACAGCGGCGCCGTCCGGGGGGCGTCCGCCGCTGGAGTTGCCACCGCAAAGTCGCCTGCAGCCCGAAAGGCCGCAGGCCTCCGCGCCGCCGGATGCGGCCGTGGCCCTGGTCGGCAGCACCACGGTGCATGCCATCCTGGTGGCGCAGTGGCTGCGGGCCCCGGGGGAAACCGGTGCGCCTTCGCCGAGCTTCCAGTTGCTGCTGGTGCCTCAGTCCGCGGCGCTGCTGCCGCACTTCCGCGGCGCACCGCTGAAGTACATCGACGTGGCCAACGGCCGGGAAATGCTGGCCCGTGCCACCTCGCAGGAGATCGCCCGCGAGTTCGATGCCCGCCAGCGGGGTGTGGTCCATGTCGAGGGCCTGTTCTCCATCCGCGGCCTGGCCATCGGCCACCCCTGTCTGCGTGCCGCGCAGGCCCAGGTCACCGATGTGGACCCGATCCGGGTGCGCTTTCCCGCGCGGCCCGAGCCGATCTTGTGCCCCTCCTGAGGAGCTGCCATGGCGTTCGACGACCACCTGGCCCAACGCATCCGCACGATCCTGGCTGCGGAGGTCGGCATCACCGAGAAACGCATGTTCGGCGGCCTGGCCTTCCTGCGCCACGGGCTGATGTTCGTCGGGGTGTCCGGCAGCGAGCTGATGGCCCGGGTCGGGCCGGCGACCTACGAGGCGTCACTGGCGCGGGAGTTCGTGCGGGAGATGGATTTCACCGGCCGGCCGATGAAAGGTTACGTCTATGTGGACGAACCCGGCCTGGCCACGGACGCCGACCTGCACTTCTGGCTGCGCCGCTGCCTGGATTTTGTGGCCACGTTGCCGCCGAAGAAACCGAAGCCTGAACCGAAGTCGACACCGAAGCCAAGTCCGAAGCCCCGCAGGGCTTGACGGCGCGGCAGGAACAGGCGGGTTTCAAGCTGACGCGGCACAGGCCCCGGCGGGGTGGCGGCGTGTACGATGCTTTGAAGGAAGCCGGGCCCTTTCCTTTCCTGTCGGGCCCGCAAGGAGAACCGTCGATGAACCCTCGCAAGATCCTGGTCGCCCAGGGGGGCGGCCCCACCGCCGTGATCAACCAGTCGCTGGTCGGTGTGGTGCTGGAGGCTCGCCGCCACCGGGGGGTGGAGCTGGTCTACGGTGCCCGCCACGGCGTGCGCGGCATCGTCAACGAGGACCTGGTGGACTTGACCCAGGAGACCAGCCACAACCTGGAGCTGGTGGGTGCTACGCCGGCCGCGGCGCTGGGCTCCACGCGCGACAAGCCGGACTTGAAGTACTGCCAGGAGATCTTCAAGGTGCTGCAGGCGCATCAGATCGGGCAGTTCTATTACATCGGCGGCAACGACTCGTCCGACACGGTGCGCATCGTCAGCGAGCAGGCCCAGGCCGCGAACTACGAGCTGCGCTGCATCCACATCCCGAAGACGATCGACAACGATCTGGTCGGCAACGACCACACGCCCGGTTTCCCGAGCGCGGCGCGCTTCGTCGCCCAGGCCTTTGCCGGCGCCAACCTGGACAACGCGGCGTTGCCGGGTGTGTACGTGGGTGTGGTGATGGGCCGGCACGCGGGCTTCCTGACCGCAGCGTCGGCGCTGGGCAAGAAGTTTGCCGACGACGGCCCGCACCTGATCTATGTGCCCGAGCGGGTGTTCGAGATCGACAAGTTCCTGGCCGACGTCAAGGCCACCTACGAGCGGCTGGGCCGCTGCGTGATCGCCGTCAGCGAGGGCATCCACGACGCCAGCGGTGCGCCGATCATCACCACGCTGGCCAAGGACCTGGAGCACGATGCGCACGGCAACGTGCAGCTCTCAGGCAGCGGCGCGCTGGCCGATCTGCTCTGCGAGGAGATCAAGGCCAAGCTGAAGATCAAGCGGGTGCGCGGCGACACCTTCGGCTACCTGCAGCGCAGCTTCATCGGCTGCGTGTCGGACGTGGACCAGCGGGAGGCCCGCGAGGTGGGCGAAAAGGCGGTGCAGTACGCGATGTGGGGCGGGCGGGATGGTTCGGTGGCCATCCAGCGCACCGGCACCTACAGCGTGGACTACGACCTGCTGCCGCTGTCGGCGGTGGCGGGCAAGACACGCACGATGGAGGACCACTTCATCAGCGCCTGCGGCACCGACGTCACCGACGCCTTCCGCCTCTACCTGCGTCCGCTGCTGGGCTCGGGCATGCCGGATGCGTTCCGGCTGCGGCCCAACCCGGTGCCGAAGGTGCTGAATCGGGGTTGATTCAGTGCCCGTTGCCTTCGCGGCGGCGGGATTTCGGTGCCTGCACGCTGCTGCTGCCCACCTTGCGGCGGTCCTTGCCGACGAAGGGCAGGGTGTGGCGGCGGCGGTTTTCGGTCTCCACCACGGTCAGCTTCGGCGCAGTGGCCGGTTGGCCCGGGGCGGCCTGGGGTCGCGCCGAGGTGGTGTTGTCCAATGCATCGGCCTCGGCATGCAGGTCCGCAGGGTCGGACTTGAGTTCGAAGCGGGGCAGCGCCCGCCACCAGGGGCGCATGCGCGGCGGCAGGGAGTTGTCGAGCAGGGCGGCCAGTGTGGCCATGCCACAGGCGCCCACCCAGAACAGGGTCATGTCGGCCACGGTCGGATCCTCTTGTCGGCGGTCGGTGTCGGGAAGGTGCAGATGGCTGCACAAAGCTGCGGAAGCGAGCGGTCGCGGCGGGGTTGGTCCCCGGCCGCACACAGTCGTCTCACTCTATCGACCGCCGCGCACCGGTATTGAGGGTGAATCGCCGGCGCAACTCGGCATTTGGGCCCTTCACCCCCCGGACCCGGGGGTGGCGGGTGTTCCGTCAGGTGGCTCAGCCCTCTTCGGCCCAGACCGCCGGGCCAGTCTCCGGCAGGCGCTCGATCGGCTCATCCGCGAACAGCACCTGCACCTGGGCATTGCGCAGGTGCTGCCAGCGCGCCTGGGTGAGCAGCCACTTGCGCACGAATTCGGCCACGGTCTGCCTGGCTGCATCGCGCTGGAAGGCGATGTAGCTGGGAGAGGCAGCCTTGGTGGCCAGCGTCTGGGTGAGGGTGCGCTGCAGCGCGTCCAGCTCCGCCGTGCCGGTGAAGAAGCTCCAGCGGCCCTCGGCATGGCGCTCCAGCTTCGCGGTGTCGATGGCCACCGGCAGGCTGGGTTTCACCGCCGGGGCGATCACCAGCACCGAGCCGTCGCTGCGGATGCGCAGCCGCCATTCCGGCGCCAGCTCCACGTGGTAACGGAACACCGCCGGCACGCGGATGTGGGTGACGGTGGCACCCAGGTCCAGCCCCAGCAGGTCATGCGGCCGCAGGGCAGAGAAGGTTTCCGGCGAGCGGATCCGGCTCACCTCCAGCAGCCCGCCCTTGCTGCGCAGCAGCACCAGCTGGTCCACCGAGGCATAGTGCAGCTTCAGCTGCCGCGCGTCGTCGTCTCGGAGCCGCCAGCCCATCCAGAAGTTGCCCAGCAGGCTGGCCACCAGCAGCAGGGCCAGACCCGGGAACAGTGCGCTGCGCAGGCGGGACAGGATCATCGGGGTCGTCCGCCGGGGCGAAAGGGCCGGTGACCGCTTCAGTCCGGCGCGTAGGCCCGGTCAAACAGCGGCGACGCTCCACTGACGTTGGCGATGTCGGATGCCGCGGCCAGCAGGTCCGGTGCCAGCGCGCGCATGCGCTCCTCGGTCAGCCGCACCGACGGGCCGGAAATCGCCAGCACGCCCACCGCACCGCGGCCGGGCACGGTGATGGCAGTGGAGATCGCCGCCAGGCCGGCGGCGTAGGTGTCCACCGTGATGGCGTAGCCCTGCGCGCGGGCGCGGCGGATGGCCTCCAGCAGTGCGGTCGGCGTGGTGGGCGCGGTCGGGCCGTACTCGCTGGTCTTGCCGAAGCCCTGGCGGCTGACCAGGGTCAGCGCGTCGTCCTCGCTCATCGTCGACAGCCAGACGTGGCCGGACGAGGTGCAGCTCAGCTTGGCGTCGATGCCCTGGTCCGGGTCGTAGCGCAGGCCGGAGCGCGCGCCCTGCGACAGCGCCACCCAGGTGATGTGGTCCACGTCCACCACGCCCAGGCGCACCAGCTCGCCGGCGGTTTCGGCCAGCCGGTCCATGATGGGCTGGCAGAGGTCCACCACGCCGGAGTGCTTCAGGTAGTTCAGCCCCAGCGAGATCAGCTTGGTGGTGAGCATGTAGTCGCCACGCTCGCGCGACTGGCGCACGTAGCCGTGCTCGGCCAGCTCGGTGAGCAGGCGGTGGGTGGCGCTGCGGGGGATGTCCAGCTCGTCGGCCAGCGTGGCCAGAGGCACGCCGCGCACGTCCCGGGCCAGGCGCTCCAGGATCGCCAGGGTTCTTTCCATCACGCCGGACATGCGCTGCCTCCCGCTGGGTGGGTGTTCAAGGTGGGCTCGAAGGGGGCCACGAGGACATTGTCGGATTTCACCCTGCCAAGCTTACCGGTTCGCCGCGCCGGGCCGACTCGTGCACCGCCAGGGCGACGGCCAGGCTGCGCAGCGCATCGCGGCCCGGGCAGACCGGCGCCTCCCGGCCCTCAGCCACTGTGCGCAGGTGCGTCAGCTGCTCCACGTAGGGGTCGTGCCGGTGCAGCGCGGTGTGGCGCAGCGTCAGCGGCTCGTGCCAGCCGGCGGCGCCGTCGTAGCGCCACAGGTTCAGCCGCGGCAACGTCAGCGCGCCCTCGCTGCCGGCCAGGTGGGCGCTGTCGATGGCCTGCTGCGGGTAGTGTGCCGCCTCGCCGGCGCCCAGGTCCCAGTTCCAGGGCGAGACCGCCGCGTCGCTGGTCAACAGCGTGGCCAGCGTGCCCTGCTCGAAGCGCAGGATCACCGCGGCGCTGTCCTCCACCTCGAAGCCGCGTTGCGCCGAGGAGGTGGCCGCCTGCACCGACACCACCTCGCCCGCGCGGGGGCCGAGCAGCCAGCGCAGCTGGTCGATGTCGTGGATCAGGTTGATCAGCACCGGCCCGCCGCCCGGCTGGCGCCGCCAGGCCAGGTCGAAGTAGGGCGCGGGCTTCATCCAGGTGGCCAGCACGTTGGCGGCCACCGGCCGGCCGATGGCGCCCTCGGCGATCAGCGTGCGGGCGCGCTGGCTGATCGGGTTGTGGCGGCGGTGGTGCGCCACCAGCAGCGGCACGCCGGCGGCGTCGGCCGCGTCGCACAGCACCGCCCCGTCGTCCAGGCTGCCGGCCACCGGCTTCTCCATCAGGACCGGCAGGCCGCGCTCGATGCAGTCCAGCCCCACCGGCCGGTGCGTGGCGTTGGGCGTGGCGACGATGACCGCGGCCAGGCCCAGCGCGCCGGCCGCGTCCAGCAGCCCGCGGTGGTCGGCAAAGGCCGGCACGCCGATCGAGCGGGCATAGGCCTGGCCCGCCTCGGTGGGGTCGGCGATGGCCGCCAGCACCACGTCCGGGTGGGTCAGGCAGCGCTCGGCGTGCATGCGGCCGATGGCGCCGGCGCCGATCAGAGCGATCGGCATCCGTGCGTTCGGCTGACGGGTGAGGGAGCTGGGGAGGGCGGCGGTGGCCGGGGCGGTGGCGGGGGTGGGAGCTTCGTGGGTCATCGTGCTCGATCTCCGGGCGGGGACTGGAAAGTCCGCAGTGGCGGCGGATCGGGTGATTGTGTGAGAATCAGCCAGTGATAGTGGAACGTGTTTCCACTAATGAATTTCAATCCAACCCAAGACCACGAGAGACACGCCCGCCATGGACTTCGGCCTCAGCGACGAACAGAAGATGCTGCTCGACACCGTGCGGCGTTTCATCCAGCAGGAACTCCAGCCGCTCGAACAGGGCATCGAGGACAGCGGCACGCTGCCGCGCGACACGGCGCTGGCCATCCACGAGAAGGCCAAGTCCCTGGGCCTGTGGGCGATGAACATGCCCGAGTCGCTGGGCGGCGGCGGCCTGAGCGCGGTGGACCGCATCCTCTGCGAGGAGCAGTTCGGCCACACCAGCGACATCCTGATCCGCCGCGCCTTCGGCAACGTCTACGAGCCGCTGCTGGAGTGCCGCGGCGAGCAGCGCGCGCGCTGGCTGGAGCCGGCGGTGCGCGGCGAGCGCACCTGCGCCATCGCGATCACCGAGCCCGGCGCCGGCTCGGACGCCGCGGGCATCCAGACCCACGCCAAGCTGCGCGAGGACGGTCGCTGGGTGCTCAACGGCGCCAAGCACTTCATCAGCGACGGCGAGTGGAGCGACTTCTTCCTGGTCTCGGCCCGCACCGGCGACAAGGAAATTTCGATGTTCATGGTCGACAAGGGCCTGCCCGGCTTCACCGTCGGCAAGGACCAGAAGATGATGGGCATCCGCGGCACGCCGCACGTCGAACTCTTCTTCGACAACCTGGTGCTGGAGCCGCTGGCGCTGCTGGCCGAGCGCGGCCAGGGCTTCAAGCTGGCGATGGGTGCGCTCAACGTGGTGCGCCTGGCGCAGGTCGGCGCGCGCGCGGTGGGCAAGGCCAGCCACGTGCTGGAGCAGATGACCGCCTACGCCACCGAGCGCAAGCAATTCGGCCAGAAGATCGGCGACTTCCAGATGATTCAGACGATGCTGGCCGACAGCGTCATTGAGGTGAACGCCGCGCGCTGGATGGTGCTGCAGTCCGCCTGGAAGCTCGACCAGGGCCTGGACGCGCGCGAGGACATCGCGATGGTCAAGGTGCACGCGGCCGAGACGCTGGGCCGCGTGGTCGACCGCGCGGTCCAGCTCTTCGGCGGCATGGGCTTCTGCAAGGAGCTGCCGATCGAGCGCTGGTACCGCGATGCGCGCATCTACCGCATCTTCGACGGCACCTCGGAAATCCACCGCGGCGTGATCGCCAAGCAGGTGATGAAAAAGGGCGCGTCCTTGCACGACCTGCACCGCTGAACCAGCGAACCGGACATTGCCATGAAGAACAAGTTCATGACCGCCGACGACGCGGTGCGGCTGATCCGCGACGGCGACACCGTCGCGCTGATGGGCGGGGGCGGCGGGCTGATGGAGGCCACGCACCTGTTCCAGGCGGTGGAGCGCCGCTTCCTGGCCGGCGAAGGGCCCCACGGCCTGACGGTGGTGCACGCCCTGGGCATTGGCGACAAGGCCACCCGCGGCATGAACTGCTTCGCCTACGCCGGGCTGGTCAAGCGCGTCATCGGCGGGCACTGGGTCTGGTCGCCGCGCATGCAGCAGCTGGCGCAGACCAACCAGATCGAGGCCTACATCCTGCCCGGCGGCGTCTCGTCGCAGCTGTTTCGCGAGATCGGCGGCGGCCGCCCGGGGCTGATCACCCACGTCGGCCTCGGCACCGTCTGCGACCCGCGCCACGGCGGCGGGCGCATGAACGAGGCGGCGCAGGATGACTTGGCCGAGGTCGTCCACATCGACGGCCGCGAGTACCTGCGCTACAAGCCCTACCGCGTCGACGTCGCGCTGGTGCGCGCCTCCGCGGCCGACGAGGACGGCAACATCAGCTTCGAGCACGAGGCCGCCAACCTCGACGCCGCCCACATCGCCCTGGCCGCGCGCTCCAGCGGCGGCAAGGTCATCGTGCAGGTCAAGGAAAAGCTGCCGCGCGGCAGCCTCAAGGCCCGCGAGGTGCGCATCCCCGCCGCCTGGGTGGACGCGGTGGTGGTCGACGCCGGCCAGCGCAGCAGCTACGACATCCCCTTCGACGCCACGCTCAGCGGCGAGCTCACCGGCGAGGCCCGCTTCGCCCCGCTGCCCGCCGAGGCCCGCGAGTTCGACGAGCGCCAGGCCGTGGCCCGCCGCGCCGCCTGCGAGCTCTTCGAGGGCGCGGTGGTCAACTACGGCGTGGGCATCCCCGACGCGGTGGCCAAGCTGGTGGTGGCCCGCGGCGAGCTGGACCGCATCTACCAGACCATCGAACACGGCACCTATGGCGGCAGCCTGCTCGACGGCGTGCTCTTCGGCTACGCCCGCAACGCCAGCGCGATGCTGGACGCGCCCACGCAGTTCGACTTCTACGGCGGCGGCGGCCTGGACCTGGCTTTTCTCGGCTTCGGCGAGATGGACGAACTCGGCAACGTCAACGTCTCCCGCCTCGGCGGCCTGGCCGTCGGCCCCGGCGGCTTCATCGACATCGCCCAGAACGCCCGCAAGGTGATCTTCTGCGGCAGCTTCGCTACGAAAGGCGTCAAGCTCGCCACCGGCGACGGCCAGATGCGCGTGCTGCAGCAGGGCCAGGTGCACAAGCTGGTCAAGCGCGTCGACCAGATCACCTTCAGCGGCCCCCAGTCCCTGCAGCGCGGCCAGACCGCGCTGTACCTGACCGAGCGCGCGAGCTTTCGCCTCACGCCCGAGGGCCTGGAACTCTTCGAAATCGCCCCCGGCATCGACTTGCAGCGGGATGTGCTGGATCAGATGGACTTTGCCGCGTATTGCCGCCGATCTGAAGGTGATGCCGGCGGGGCATTTCCGGGTGGGGGATGAGGGGGTGGGGGCGTTGGGGGGGCGGTGAGGGATGCGGCTGGCGGGGCGATGGGAACGGCCACAGCGAATGCCTCGGTGCGCCCAGTGGTGCACTGGTTCAGTGAAGTCTTTGTCCCTTTGCTCAGCGCTGCTCTTCGTCGAGAGAACCATATGTCGGCTTGACGTTCCGGCAACGTTGTTCAAGCTGGTGGAGGATCCGTACGATCTGATCCGACTCCAGTCGCTGCGTGTCACGTGACTGCAGCAGGCTTTTCAGTTGCGTGTTGTTGAAGACTCGTACCGGTCCGCGACCTTTCAGTTCGATGAACCAACCCGGCAACGCCAGTACGGGCGTTGCTCGAACGACATCCCCTGTTGCATTGGAAAGCCATTGACTCAACCAGCGCGCCTGTCGCTCCGCCTGAAACAGAGGCTTGTCGCTGGACCAGTCCGGGAACTGCAGCCGTTGCCCGTCAAACACCACGGTGGCTCTTGCGGTGCCGCCGTCAAGGTTGTTCGGCTTGCGATAGCCCTTGGTCTCGACTGCAAAGACGCCTTGCGGTGACACGACCACATGGTCAACGTTGAACTTCTCGCCCGGCACATCGTGGAATACGTAAGCTCCCTGCCGCATCAGCGCATCCAGGTCCTGTCCAGCAGCGGCTTCCGCATCGAAGCCCAGCCGCCATTGGTCGAGCTGTCTGCTGAGGGCAAGGATCTTGCGGGTCTGAAGGATTGAGTACCCCACCACGCCCGCCACGGCCAACGCCATCATTGTCGACGGCACTGGTCTGCCGGTGAACTGAAAAGTGGTGATCAGCACGGCTGTCACGATGCTCGGTAGCGACACCAGCATGGAGGCTTCCCAGGCCAGATCGTATCGACCCTGTTCGATCTGGTCCCGCAGCGTCTGTCCGGGAAAACGCATCAGGTCCCGCACCAGGGGCGAAAGCCGCTCCAGCCGGGCGCGACGCCGCTGCCGCAACAGCAACCAACCCGCAACGCAAAGGGGACCAAGCAGCAGAAGCAGCAGCGGTATGACTGCAGCCAGTTGTCGAGTCAGGGTGGTTGGCGTTTCCATTGGCGGTCCGGGCGCGTTGAGAACAATCTCCGTCTTGGGGTGCGGCACCCTAAAAGATCAATCCTCTGCGTCAGTTCTTGGCTTGAGCCGCGCGGTCCAATGACCGCCGGGCTCCTGATGAACACTGAGCAGGTCGTAGGTGCGCAACATGTCCAGCAGCCCACTGTGACCGTAGCTCTTCGGACTGAATGCCGGATCGGTGCGTTTGAGGTACTGGCCCAACTGCCCCAAGTGGACCTTGCCGTCTGAAGTGTCGCCCGCCAACAATTCCACTGCTTCGATCACAGACCTGGGACGGCGCTTGGGCAAAGGCTTCGCGGTTTCCGGCTTCTCTGTTGCCGGATCCGTCGGAAGGAAAGTCGATGGTCCGCCGCCGCTGGCCTCCGGCGCGGGCCGTACCCACTCAAAGAACTGGTCACTGGCATTGCGCAGCGCAGCCGGTGACTTGGCCTCGCCCACGATGACAACCTGTGCGCCACGCTCACGCAGCTTCCGGCTTAGATAAGCGAAGTCCGAATCACTCGTCACCAGGCAGAACGTGTCCGCCCTTCGGTCGAACATCGCCTCCAACGCGTCTAGAGCCAGTGCGATGTCCGAAGTGTTTTTGCCCGCGGCATACTGAAACTGCAGGCATGGCGTGAACGCCAGACGCACCAGCGCTTCTTGCCATTTGTTCGCAAGGGTGCTGTGGTTTCCGTAGCCCCGTCGGAGCACGACTCTCCCGAACTGGGCGACCACACGCAACGCGTGTTCCAGGACCTCAGGAGCGGTGTTGTCGCAGTCGACCAGAACGGCGACTCGGGAGTCGGTAGGAGGGCTGTGAGACATGCGATCCCTGATGAACGTTCTCGCGCCAATTGCGCGCTCATGCGATTCTGCCGACAGGATCTCCAACTGCTTCAAGCAGTCGGTGCTTCGCTGTCATCAAGGCCCGAAGTTCAGATTGGATACGTTGTGCTGTGATGGCCGTTCGGCAAGTCTCACAGCGCACACCTGCGCGGACGCAGCGCCAGCGCGATCGCGTTGTTCGCACTGGAGTGGCTGATGAACAGGCGAGACATGCGCCACATTCTGGCGCGCCTGCCGGCTGGCTTGAAATGCGAGATCACCCCCCGAAGGTGGGAGTGTGGGCTCGGCGCCAAAGAAACGGCGCTCGGTGGGTTTCGTCCAGATCGCAGCTGCGCACCAGGTTGCGCCGATCCCGTTCAGCAGCGCCCAGCGGTTCACACGTAGACTGTGCGCACCCAACCTGTGGAGTTGCGATGAACATCACCTTGTCGGTCGACGACCGCGTCGTCGAGTTGGCGCGTCGCTCGGCTCAGTCGATGGGCAAGAGCCTGAACCAGGCTGTGCGGGACTATCTGGAGCAACTGGCCGGCCGGCAGCAGTTGGCCGCCGAGCTGGAGCAGTTCGAGCAGTCCGCGCTGAACACGCCGGGCCGGCTGGGCGGCTGGCGTTTTGACCGCGACGAGGCCAACGAGCGTGGCGCGTAGCTTCATCGATACCAACGTGCTGGTCTACGCCGACACCGGCGACGACCCCGTGCGCCAGCGCCGGGCACTCGATGTCCTGCTGGAACAGCGGGAGGCCGGCACGGGCGTGATCTCGACCCAGGTGCTGCAGGAATCCGTCAACGTTGCGCTGTGCAAGCTGCGACTGCCGTCCGCGCTGATCCGCGAGCGCCTCGCTTTCTACAGCCGCTTCGAGGTGGTGCCGACCAGCCCGGCGCTGATCGAAGGCGCGCTGGACCTGCACGTGGCGCGGGGCGTGGCCTTCTACGATGCCCTGATCGCTCAGGCCGCCGTGGTCAGCGGCTGCGAAGTGCTGTTGAGCGAGGACTTCCAGTCCGGCGCCCGATTGGGCAGCGTCACGGTGCGCAATCCCTTCGAGTGAGGAAGCGCAGTCACTGCGGCCGCAGCAGCGGGATCACCTTGCGGCCGTGGCGGCGGTCAATGTGAAAGTCGCTGTTGAGCGTGAACACCCGGCTGGTTTCGTACAGCTCGCTCATGCGCACCACGCCGCGGCTGACCAAGGCCAGCGCCTTGGCCGGGTCGTGGCCGCCGCGGGCGAGGAGGAAGCAGGTTTCGGCGACCACCTGCTTCGCAGGTGAGCCGCGGCCCGGTGATCAGGCCGAACTGCTCGCGGGCCCAGGCGTGGTGGCGGTCGTCCCGGCAGTGCAGGGCTACTCAGGGCCCGGTGTCGAGCAGAACGACGGGCGTGCCGCTCACGGCCGACCGAAGTCGTCGAGGTGGCGTGGATTGGAGGCCAGGTCGTCAGGCCCACCGCCGAAGCAGCCGACCAGATCGCCGGCCAGCTCCAGCGCACTGGGCGGGCCCGCGTTGCGCTGCGCACCGGCCGCCAGGTAGGCCGCCACCGCCCGACGCACCAGTTCCGACTTCGTCACCTGGTCCCGGGCACTGGCCTGCGCCAGGTCGCTGCCCGGCCAGGATCAGGTCGCAGCCACCGGGCGCTCGACCCGCACGGGCTCCCGCACTGCCTGCAACGTGCTTTCCAGCAGTGCCAGCCCCTCCCGGATCTCCCCGGCCGTGCTGTTGAGCCGCGGCATGAAGCGCAGGCAGTGCGCTCGCGCCGCGTTGATCAGCAGGCCGCGTTGGTGCGCCTCCTGCACCAGCGCCGGGCCGGCGTCGCTGCCCAGCTCCAGCGCCCAGAGCAGGCCGGCGCCGCGCACCTCGCCCAGGCCGTGGCGTCGCGACAGCTCGCGCAGGCCGTCGGCCAGCTGCTCGCCGCGCGCGCGCACCCCCGCCAGGAAGGCCGGCTGCGACAGCACCTCCAGCACCGCCAGCGCCGCCGCGGTCATCAGCGGGTGGCCGCCGAAGGTGCCGCCCTGGTCACCGGGCTCGAACACGCAGGCGCGCTGCCGCGCCAGCAGCGCGGAGATCGGCACCCCGCCGCCCAGGCCCTTGCCCAGGGTCAGGATGTCCGGCTGCACGCCGTAGTGCTGGAAGCCGAACAGCTCGCCCAGCCGGCCGCAGCCGGTCTGCACCTCGTCGAAGATCAGCAGCAGGTCGGCCTCGTCGCACAGGGCGCGCAGGCCCTGGAGGAACTCGCGGGTGGCCGGCCGGGCGCCGGCCTCGCCCTGCACCGGCTCCAGCATCACCGCCACCGTCTGCGGGCCCACCAGGGCGCGCACCGAGTCCAGGTCGTTCCAGCGTGCCTTGGCGAAGCCCGGGGCGTGCGGGTGGAACAGCTTGTCCCAGCCCGGCTTGCCGCTGGCCGCCATGGTCGCCAGCGTGCGGCCGTGGAAGGCGTTGTCGAAGGTGATGATCTCGTAGGCCGCCCCGGCCCTTGGAGCTCGTCCCCCGGCGCCATCCCTGGAGCCTGTGCCTGCGTCATCCCCTGCCCCTGCCCGCGCACTCCCCCGGGCGCTCCCCCACTTGCGCGCCAGCTTGATCGCCCCTTCGTTCGCCTCCGCCCCCGTGCTGCCGAACCAGGCCTGCTGCATGCCGCTCAACGCACACAGCCGCCCCGCCAGCTGCAGCGAGGGCGCGTTGTGCAGCGCCGGGCTGGGCGTGACCAGCAGGGCCGCCTGGGCCTGCAGGGCCTGCTGCAGCTCCACCGGGCTGTGGCCGAGTGCGTTCACGGCCCAGCCCTGCAGCCAGTCCAGGTAACGCTGGCCACGGTCGTCCCACAGCCAGGCGCCTTCGCCGCGCACGAAGACTTCCGCCGGGCGCTCGGTGATGGGCATCAGGTGCTGGTGGTGTTGGGGATGCGGCTGGGGCAGAGGTTGCGGGTGCATGGGACAGGTCCTTTCGAGATGAACAAGGGTTTGAGGGGGCGGAAAAACAAAAAGGCCACGGGGGGAACCGTGGCCTTTTCGGGGGAGATCGGGACTGGGGGGTCTTATGTCCTCATCGCGCTGTGCGGATCTCTCACTCCGGTGGCCCACGGTGCTGCGGCACGGGCTCGGGAAGCTCGTGCGGCGGCGGCGTGCGGCGGCGGCGCTGGCGGCGGAGTTGAGGGCGCGGAAGGCGGCGGACATGCCGACAGTATAGGGGAGTACAGGGGCCGTCAGCGGGTGTTGTCGATCGCAGCGAATGCGTCGATAGTCCGGCTCCTCAACGGAGCCCCCGGCATGCGCGACCTCTTCCTGCTTGACCCAGACCTCGTCTTCCTCAACCACGGCTCCTTCGGCGCCTGCCCGCGCGAGGTCTGGGAGGCGCAGCAGCGCTGGCAGCTGGAGATGGAGCGCAATCCGGTGCTCTTCCTGGGTCGCCGCTCGGCCGAGCTGCTGGCGCAGGCCCGCGCGGCGCTGGGCCGAACCCTCGGTGCGCGCGGCGACGACCTGGTCTTCGTCCCCAATGCCACCACCGGCGTCAACATCGTGGCCCGTTCCTGGCCACTGCAGCCGGGCGACGAGGTGCTGACCACCGACCTGGAATACGGCGCCTGCGACGCCACCTGGCAGCGCCTGTGCGAACAGGCCGGCGCGCTGTACCGCAAGGTCCAGATTCCGCTGCCCTATGAGCGCGAGCGGGTGGCCGAGCGCCTGATGGCTGCCGTCACGCCGCGCACCCGGCTGATCTACCTCAGCCACCTCACCAGCACCACCGCGCTGATCCTGCCGGTGGCCGAGGTCTGCGCCGCCGCCCGGGCGCGTGGCATCGCCACGCTGGTGGACGGCGCGCACGCGCCGGGGCAGATCGAGCTGGACCTGGACGCCATCGGCGCGGACTTCTACGTCGGCAACTGCCACAAGTGGCTCTGCGCACCCAAGGGTGCGGGCTTCCTGCACGCCCGGGCGGAGCGCCAGCCGATGCTGCACGCGCCGATCACCAGCTGGGGCTATGCCGAGGGCACCGGTGGGCACTCGGGCTTCGATGCCTACCTGGGCCGCAGCCTGTTCGAGCGCCGCATGCAGTGGCAGGGCACGCGCGACCTCGCCGCCTGGCTGGCGGTGCCGGCGGCGATCGACTTCCAGGCCCGCCACGACTGGCCGGCGGTGCGCACGCGCTGCCACGCCCTGGCCCGCGAGGCGCTGGCCGCGCTGACCGAGCGCTTCGGCCTGGCGCCCATCGCCCGCGACGACGACTGGGCACAGATGGTGGCCATCCCCGTGCCACCGCAGGACCCGCAGGCGCTGCGCCAGCGCCTCTACGACGACAGCGGCATCGAGGTGCCGGTGACCTCACATCGCGGCCAGGTGTTCGTGCGGGTGTCGGTGCAGGGGTACACCTCATCAGCGGAGGTCCAGCGGCTGCTGAACGCCCCCGCGCTGGCGGGCTGAGGCGCGGGTCGGCCCGATCCTGGGTCAGTCTTCCTTCAGCCCCAGCTTGTCCAGCAGCCCGTTCAGTTCGTCGAGCGACCCGAAGGCGATCGATACCTCGCCGGCCACATCGTTGCGGTTGCTGGTGCTGGTGCTGGCGCTGTTGCCGTTGCCGCCGCGACTGCGGCTGCGCTTCTTCACGCGGATCTCGACCGCAGCGGTGAGCAGGTCGGCCAGCTGCTCTTCGATGCGGGCCAGGTCGCGCGGCTTTTCACCCTTCACCCGCAGCAGTGGGGCCTGCCGGCCGGTTTCGCCCCGGCTGACCAGCTTTTCTGCGTCGCGCACCGACAGCTTGCGCGCCGCGATCTGATGGGCGCAGGTGATCTGGTGGGCCTTGTCCAGCGTGACCAGGGCACGGGCATGGCCCATGTCGAGGTCGCCGGCCATCAGCATCTGCTGCACCGGTTCGGCCAGCGAGATCAGGCGCAGCAGGTTGGTGGTGGCGCTGCGGCTGCGGCCGATGGCCTGGGCGGCTTCCTCGTGGGTCAGGCCGAACTCGCTGATCAGCCGCTGCACACCCTGCGCCTCTTCCAACGGGTTGAGGTCCTCGCGCTGGATGTTTTCGATCAGCGCCATCGCGGCGGCAGCCTGGTCAGGCACGTCGCGCACCAGCACCGGCACCTCGTCCAGCCCGGCGATGCGGGCCGCACGGGTGCGGCGTTCGCCGGCGATGATCTCGTACATCGGCAGGCCGTCGCGGGCGGCCACCGGGCGCACCAGCACCGGCTGCATCACGCCCTGGCTCTTGATGCTTTCGGCCAGCTCGAACAGCGACCCTTCGTCCATGCGGGTGCGCGGCTGGTAGCGGCCGGGCTGCAGCTGGGCGAGTTTGACGGCGCCGGGTTGCACCCGTTCACCCTCCGCAGGGGCGCTGGTGGACGCCTGGGGCCCGAGCAGGGCTTCCAGGCCGCGGCCGAGACCTTTGGGCTTTTTGGTGGCGGTGACCATGGGGTGATTGTCGGCGATCCGGCGGGCCCGGCCCGCAGAGGTCGATCAGCGCGATCCGGTCGCACCGGTGATGCCGCGCAGCAGCAACCATTCGGCCAGCCAGAGCCGGCCCTGCGGCCAGTCGCCCAGACCGCTGGCGGCATTGACATGCCCGGTCGGGCCGATCTCACGCACTTCGCATCCCCAGTCCCGGCACAACGTGCGGGCGCGCTCGAGCGGGGCAAAAGGGTCGTCCGTGGACAACACGGCCAGGGCCGGAAAGGGCAGCGGCTGCCGCGGCATCGGCCGCCAGTTGTGCAGTTGGGGCGGTGTGTCGTCGCCTTCGGTGTCCGGCGGCGCGACCAGCCAGGCTGCGGCCACACGCTGCGTCCAGCGGCTGTGCGCGGCCCAGGCGGCCACCAGCTGGCAGCCCAGGCTGTGCGCCACCAGCACCGTCGGGATCGCTGCTGCGTCCGGCTGACCGGCTCCGACGGCCTCGTCCAGCCGCGCCATCCAGTCGCCGCGGCGGGGCCACTGCCAGTCCGACTGCTCCAGCTTGCTGTGGCCGGGAAGTTGCCACCATCGGGCCTGCCAATGGTCAGGCCCGGAATCCAGCCAGCCCGGCAGGTGCAGCAGTCGGCCGCCCTGCGCCATCCAGCGCCGGAGGGCCTGCTCTGCTGCAGAGGTGTCGAGGGTGGCGGGGACGTGCGGGCGGGGTGGGGTCATGCGCATGGCGTATTCTTGCGCTCCTTCATCCCGTCCCAGTCTGAGGAACGAAGTGGTTATGGACAAGAAGCATCGGGTGTACGT
The DNA here is from genome assembly GCA_016703325.1 of Burkholderiales bacterium. Classification (GTDB taxonomy): domain Bacteria; phylum Pseudomonadota; class Gammaproteobacteria; order Burkholderiales; family Burkholderiaceae_C; genus Sphaerotilus. The sequence continues at coordinate 17,639 of JADJCH010000001.1, forward strand.
CGACGGCCAGGAAGGCACGACCGGATTGCGCATTCACGAATACCTGGCCGGCCGGCCGGATGTCGAGCTGCTGCGCATCGACCCGGACAAGCGCAAGGACGCCCAGGAGCGTGCGCGCCTGCTCAACGCCGCGGACGTGGCCTTCCTCTGTCTGCCCGACGCTGCTGCCCGCGAGGCGGTGGCGCTGGTGGACAACCCGCACACCTGCCTGATCGACGCCAGCACCGCCCACCGCATCGAGCCGGGCTGGGCCTTCGGGCTGCCCGAACTGGCGGACGATCAGCGCGAGCGCCTGCGCAAGGGCAAGCGCATCGCCAACCCGGGCTGCCATGCCAGTGCCTTCATCCTGCTGCTGCGTCCGCTGGTGGATGCGGGGCTGGTGCCCGCGACGGCCGGGGTGACGGCGACTTCCATCACCGGCTATTCAGGGGGCGGCAAGAAGATGATCGAGGAGTACCAGGCCGGCGGAAACGAGCGGCTGAAGTCGCCGCGTCCCTACGCACTGGGACTGGCACACAAGCATATCCCGGAGATGATGGCGCACACCGGTCTGGTCACCAAGCCGGTGTTCATGCCGATCGTGGCGGACTTCTACAAGGGCCTGGCGGTGAGTGTGCCGCTGCACCTGCCGGCGCTGGGTGGCGGGGTGACTGCCGAGGCCTTGCAGGCGGCGCTGGCACGGCGGTATGAGCACGAGCGCTTCGTCCAGGTGATGCCGCTCAATCCGATGGAGGCGCTGGATGGGGGCTGCCTGGATGTGCAGGCCTGCAACGACAGCAACCGGGTCGATCTGTTCGTCTTCTCCAATGGCGACCAGGCGCTGCTGATGGCCCGCCTGGACAACCTGGGCAAAGGGGCCAGCGGCGCAGCGGTGCAGTCGATGAACGTGCACCTGGGTCTGGACGAAGGGCTGGGGCTGTAAGGCCGTCCGACTCTCGAAAGCGAAAAGGCCCGGCAACGCCGGGCCTTTTCGCATCGGGCTGCAAACCACCAGGGTCTGCGCACCCGCCTCATCGGCGATCAGGACAGCTGGTCGCTGATCAGCTTGGTCATTTCGAACATCGACACCTGATCCTTCTTGAAGATGACCTTCAACTTGGCGTCCGCATTGATCATGCGCTTGTTGGCGGCATCCTGAAGATTGTGCTTCTTGATGTATTCCCAGACCTTCTTGGTCACTTCCGTGCGGGGTGCGGGCTTGTCGCCGATCACGGCGGCCAAGGCTGCAGAGGGCTTCATCGCCTTCATGAAGGCGGCGTTCGGTGCGCGCTTGGCCTCAGGGGCTTCAGTTGCAGCTGCCTTGACCGCGGTGGCGGCGGCCTTTTTTGCGGGAGCCTTCGGTGCCGGCGCCTTCGTCGCGGCGGTCTTCTTTGCAGTTGCCATCTGGATGTTCTCCATCAGTGTGGGTGGATGCCTCGGTGCCGGTACCTGTTCTGAGCAGTGGTCCTCGCTTCGCCTCCGAGCGGCGGGATGGTACTGCCAGCCCCAGAGGCTGAAAAGGCGGTTTCAGCGGGAATCGGCGCAGGTGAGGCCGGTTTTGCCTCCGATTGTCGCCGCTTCGCATCGTGTGCTTCCGTCCAAGGTCGATCGCAGTCGTGTTTGGGCCCGCAACGGGGTGCCCTGAGGCGCGTTCCGGACGCAAGGACGCTGTGTTACCGTTGAACGCCTAGGCGCCGGGCCCGGCGCAGCTCTTGGGCCGGCTTTGATCTCCTGCCCTGCTGACTTCCCGTCATCCCTCACGCATGTCGTTCTGGCGAGCCTCCTGGTGGACACGCGAGCGATGCTCCTGTCTGGGATCGTTGCTGCTGCTGCTGTCGGTGTGGCTGTTCACCGACCTGTCCGGTGGGGTTGATCGTGCCGCCTACGACCACGCCAGCGCCCGGGCGGGCAGACCGGGATCGAGTGATGTGCTGGTGGTGGCCATCGATGCGCAGAGCCTGGCCTCGCAGGGTGCCTGGCCCTGGCCGCGGGAACTGCATGCGCGCCTGATCGATCGGCTGCATGCCGCAGGGGCGAAGGTGGTGGTTCACACCGAGGCCTTCGTCGGCGCGGAAAGCCCCAGGGCCCTGGCCGAACTGCATCGCATCGCCCGCACTGTGGCCAGCGATCCCGACCTGGCGCGGCATCCCCAGCTGCCGATGGTGTTGTCGGAGAGCCAGGAGTTGCTCGACGGGGATGCCCGCCTGGCCCAGAGCCTGTCGGCCCATGGGCACAGTCTGCTGCTGACTGGAACGATGCAGGCGCCGGCGGTCGCGGTCGAATCGCTGCTGGCGCAGGCGCCCACCGCTGCGGGTGCCCGGGGGGTGTCCAGCCGGGTGGGAGCCGCACGCACCTTGGACTGGCCGCCGGCGGTTCTGGCCACGGCCGCAAGGGCGCTGGGCCATCTGGAGTTTGTGCCTGACACCGACGGTCTGCTGCGTCGCCATGCCGTCTGGGCGGGCTCGCCCGACTCGCCGGTGCTGTCGCTGGCGCTGCAGTCGGCGTCCCTGCAGCTGGGGGTGGACCCGGCCCAGCTGCGTCAGCAAGGGCGGGCTGCGCTGCCTCTGAAGGTGGGTGAGCGGGCCGTTCCGGTGGATGCCCTGGGGCAGCTGTGGCCCCTGTACGCGCGACCTCGGGCCGGTCAGCCTGCCTTTGCAAGCCTGAGCGCTGAGGCCGTCCTGGCGGGGCGGTTCAAGCCGGCGGCGGTGGGCGGCAAGCTGGTTTGGGTGGGGCGCACGGACACCGCCGTGGCAGCGCCGCTGCTCCACTGGGACACCCCCGGGCTGCGCGAGCTGGCTCCGGTGGAGTTGGCTGCCCAGGTGAGTTCTGCCGTGTTGACGGGTCAGCTGGTGTCCACCCCCGCCTGGGCGCAGGGTTTGCCCTGGCTGCTGCTGTTGCCGGTGGCTGCCTATCTGCTTTTGGGGGCACCCCGACTGGCTCCCGCGGCGGCGGCCGCGGTGGGGTTGTTGCTGGCGCTGAGTCTGCTGCTGGTCAGCGAGCTGATGCTGAGCTCGACCCGGGTCTGGATGCCCCTGGGCCTGCCGGCGGCGGCGGTGGCCACCGGGACCGTGGGGCTGCTGCTGTCAAGGCGTTGGCCCGAAGGAGGGCTGCGGGTGTTGTCGGGTCTGGCCCTGGGTGGCCCGGCGCCCTTTGCCGGTGCGGCCTTGTCGGCACCGGTGCAGGCTGGGAAGCCGGCAACCACGGCCCTGGCCGCAGCACCTGGCTCTGCTCCCGTGGCTGCCCCTGTGGCCGCTCCTGTCCCCGACCTGGTTTCCGGCGATGGCCCTGGTGGCGCTGCCGGGCCGTCGGAGTTCGACGACCGTGCCGGCTGGTCGGTGGCCGCCACGCTGGTTCCCTCTCCGGAGGCCACGTCCGATGCGGCGTCGCCCGAACAGGCGCTGGTGCACCTGGCCGATGCGTTCCGCGGGATGGCCGTCGCCCCCTTGGAGGCCACCCTGCCCCTCCAGGTGAGTGCCCTGCCTCCAAAGGCGGCCGCAGCCGAGGCGGGACAGGGTGGCGGGGAACGCCTGCCTCGACTGGGTCGGTACCTGCTGCGCAGCGAGATCGGGCGGGGCACGATGGGCCGGGTCTACCTCGGTGTTGAAATCGGGCAGGACACCGAGCTGGCCATCAAGACCCTGGCGTTGGCACGCGAGTTCGAAGGCTTCGCCTTGCGGGACGCGCGCGCGCGTTTCCAGCGTGAGGCGGTGGCGGCGAGCCGGCTGCAGCATCCGGACATCGTGCGGGTGCTGGATGTGGGGGAACACAACGGACTGGCCTACCTGGTGATGGAGCGGGTCATGGGCGAGGACCTCACGCACCACGTCCATCGCCGGCATCGGCTGTCGATGCGCAGCGTGGTGGCCCTGGGGGCACGGGTGGCGGCCGCGTTGGCCCACGCCCACGGCCAGGGCGTGATCCATCGCGACATCAAGCCGGCCAACATCATGCTGGATCTGGCGGGTGGCAAGGTCAAGGTGACCGACTTCGGCATCGCCCACATCAGCGACGCGGCACGCACCCGCACCGGCCTGGTCCTGGGTTCGCCCTCCTACATGTCGCCGGAGCAACTGCAGGGCCGTGCGGTGGACGGGCGCAGCGACCTGTATTCGCTGGGAGTGGTGCTGTTCCAGCTCCTCACGGGGGAGCTGCCGCTGAAGGGCGCCACGCTGGCCGATCTGATCGATGCCGTGACCCGGCAGCCCGCACCGGATGTGCGCAGCCTGGCACCGGAGGTGCCGGAGTCCCTGGCCACGCTGCTGTCGATCCTGCTGCAGAAGCGGCCCGAGTTGCGTTACCCCGATGGGAGACAGCTCGCGGCCGACCTGCGTCTGGTGGGCGCTGCGCTGAACGCCGGGCGCAATCGTGCGCGAGTGCCTGACCCATCAAGGCAGGAATCCGCACCTGCAGCCCCTGTGCTGCCCCGCAGGGGATGATCCCTGGAGGGGATCCGGGCACAATCGCCTTTCTGCACCATGGACCGACCTCACTCGTTGACCTTCGAGTTTTATTGCGCGACCGACCGGGGCCGCGTACGCACGAACAATGAGGATTCGGTTGCGCTGGACGAGTCTGCCGCGCTGGTGGTGCTGGCCGATGGCATGGGGGGATACAACGCAGGTGAAGTGGCCAGCGGCATGGCAACCACCTTCGTGAAGTCCGAACTCGGGCGCTGGTTGACCGACGCCAGCCTCAGCGTCGGCGACCATGAAGTGCGTCGCGCGATGGACATCTGCGTGGACAACGCCAACCGTGCCATCTTCAACGCCGCCAACACCCACGCCCAGTACGCCGGCATGGGGACCACCCTGGTGGTCGGGGTGTTCAGAGGGGATCGCCTGTTGCTGGGTCACATCGGCGATTCACGCGGCTACCGCTGGCGCGACGGGATGCTGGTGCAGATCACCCGCGACCATTCGCTGCTGCAGGAACAGATCGATGCCGGCCTGATCTCGCCGGAGCAGGCGCTGGTCAGCCAGCACAAGAACCTGGTCACGCGGGCGGTGGGGGTGGAGGATGTGGTGCTGCTGGAGACCCACCTGCACCCCATCCTGCCGGACGACTGGTTCCTCTTCTGCTCCGATGGCCTGTCGGACATGCTGGTCGACGAAACCATCGCCGAAGTGCTGCGCGATCATCGCAACGTGGTCGATGCGACCCATGCGCTGATCGAGGCGGCCAACGAGGCGGGAGGACGGGATAACATTGCCGTCGTCCTGGTGGCTGCGCGCGGGGCGTCAGGGGCCTCGCGGTCGTGGTGGCCTTTCCGGCGCTGAGCGATACGACCCGCCACAAGCCAACACACGATCAAACAGGTTCTCAGAGGTCACGCATGCCCAAACTCGTTGTTTCGCTGGATGGCGTCGTCATCAAGGAGGTCCAGCTGACGAAGGACAAGACCACCCTGGGTCGCCGTCCGTACAACGACATCGTCATCGACAACCTTGCGGTCAGCGGCGAACATGCCGTGCTGCAGATGGTCGGGCAGGACGTCTACATCGAGGATCAGAACAGCACCAACGGCACCTACATCAACGGTCGGGCGGTGAAGCGGCAGCTGCTGCAGCACAACGACACGGTCGAGATCGGCAAGTACAAGATCAAGTACCTGCTGGAAGACAGCGCCGACTACGAGAAGACCATGATCCTCAAGCCGGGGCAGATGCCCGCAGGTGCCGCAACCCGTCCTCTGCCGCCGACGCTGCCAGGCGGGCTGCCGCCCTCTGACTTCGGCGGTCTGGGTGGCGCGGCATCCGGTGGTGGGCAGGCCTCGATCAAGGTGCTGTCCGGTGCGGCCGCAGGGCGTGAAGTGATGCTGACCAAGGTGGTGACCACGGTCGGCAAGCCGGGTGTGCAGGTGGCGTCGATCACGCGGCGGCCGTTCAATCGGTACGTGATCAACCATGTGGAGGGCGGCAGCCGCCCGAACGTCAATGGCCATCCGGTGCAGGACGATCCGGTTCACCTCAAGGACGGTGACGTGATCGAGTTGGCCGGCACGCAGATGCAGTTTGTCCAGCCCTGAGCTTCTCGCGCGGGTCAACAGCCCTGTGGCCTGTGTCACACGGACCGTCGAAGAAGGTGACTTCCCGGCCGCTGCAGTGAGGAAGTGCGCGCCCCCCGGGTTGTCGCACCGGGCAGAGGTTGGCAGGATGGCGCCCCACGCACCCAATCCCCCTGGGTTGGGCGGCTTGAACTCAGCCTTGGCCTGAGGGCCTTCGGGACCCGACCCGGTGCCTCGAGGTGCGTGTCTGACAGGATCTTCAATGGACATTCGCGTGCTCGGCTGTTCCGGCGCCATTGCCAAGGGCAACCGAACCACTTCTTTCCTGATCGATGGCCGCATCCTGGTCGATGCCGGTACGGGCGTGGGTGATCTGACCCTGGATGAGCTGGAGCGTATCGACCACGTCCTGCTCTCGCATTCCCATCTGGACCATGTGCTGGGCATTCCGCTGATGGCCGACGCCATCATGCGGCGCCGTCTGGCGGCACAGCCGTTCCGACCCTTGAGAGTGCATGCGCTGGGCCAGACCCTGGACGCGCTGAGGCGCCATGTCTTCAACGATGTGATCTGGCCCGACTTCACCCGGCTTCCCAAGACGGAGCAGGCCATCCTCGAGTTGCACCGCTTTCAGCCCGGGCAGGTGCTGGAGCTGGCGGGACTGCGCATCGAGGTGCTTCCGGCTCGCCACACGGTGCCGGCCTGCGGGTTCGGCATCGAGACGCCCTCAGGCTGGTGGGTCTACACGGGGGACACCGGACCCAACCCGGACCTGTGGGCCTGCCTGAAAGGGCGGCGGGTCGCCCAGCTGGTCATTGAAACCGCCTTCAGCGACGACGAGCGGGCGTTGGCGGAGGTCAGCGGTCACCTTTGTCCGGGACTGCTGGCGGGCGAGCTGGCCCAGCTGGAGCAGGTCGGCAGCGTGGCCATCACCCACGTCAAGCCCGGCGAACTCCCTGCGGTAACCGGGCAACTTGACGCCTTGAGGACCGGGCTGCCGATGGTGGCGCTCAGTGCGGGGGACTGCTTCAATTTCTGACGGATGTGGGCTGCGGTGCCCGGGCGCTGCGCAGATCAAAGCCGCAGAGCGTCGCAGGCTGTGCGCAGGATCAGCGCTGAGACCACGACGATGAAAACGCCGCGCACAAACCCTGCGCCGTGTTTCAACGCCAGCCGGGCGCCGAACCAGCTGCCGACCACGTTGGCCAGGGCCATGCCCAACGCCAGGTGCCACCACACATGGCCCTTGAGCGCGAACAGCAGCAGCGCGGAGGCGTTGGTGGCAGTGTTCAGCAGCTTGGCACAGGCCGAGGCGTTGAGAAAGTCGTAGCCCAGCCAGCGCACATAGAGAAAGACGAAGAAGCTGCCGGTGCCCGGGCCGAAGAAGCCGTCGTACAGGCCGATGCCACTGCCGATCAGCATGGCGGCCCGGCGCTCTCCGGCCAACGTCATGCGCGGCCGATGTTCACGACCCAGGTCCTTGCGCGCCAACGTGTACAGCAGCACCGCGGCCAGCACCAAGGGCAGCGCCTGTCGCAGTCCCTGCGCCGAGACCTGCGTGACTCCCCAGGCACCCAGACCGGATCCGGCCAGTGCGCAGGCGCAGGCGGGCAGCAGCGTGGCCAGGTTGAACTCCACCCGCCGAGCGTAGGTGCGCGCTGCCCAGGCGGTGCCCCAGATGGCCGCGCCCTTGTTGGTGCCGAACAGCGTGGCTGGCGCCGCCCCCGGGAAGGCGGCAAAGAGTGCGGGTACCAACACCAGCCCGCCACCGCCCACGATGGCGTCGATGAAGCCGGCCAGACCGGAGGCAAGTGTGACGAGCAGCAGGTCGATCATGGGTGAGCGGGGCGCAGGGCGCGGGGCGGCGAAGTATCCCGCAGCCTGGGCTGGCGTAGACATCCGGGAACCATCCGGTAGCCATTGGGTTGTCACCGTTGGCGTGTCATCGGGACCCCGATCGGTTCAGGGGTATTGATCCGGGTTTCCTCGGATTCGATGCATGATCCTCCCCATGACTTCTGCACGATCCGCGATCTGGTTGCGCACCGCCGATCGGCCCGTGCCGCCTCGGGTCGAACCCCTGAGGCAGCGTGGGCCGGAGGGTGACCTGCGGCGGGTGCTGGCTGCACTGTCCGCGGTGTCCGATCCGATGACCAGGCGCGACATCGTCAGCACGGGTCGGGTGGTTGCGCTGGAGATCGACGCTGGAGAAGCCACACTGACCCTGCGGATGGGGGCTGGGCATTGTGACCACGCCCACCATGTGGCCGAGGAGGCCTTCGACGTTCTGCGCCTGCACTTGCCCGACACCGACCTCTTCCTTCGGCACCAATCCGAAGTTGCCTGTGCGGGTGGCGCCGTGGCCGGTGACCCGGTTCAGGCCAGCCGGCCGCTCTGGTAGTCGCGAAAGGCCTGGCGCAGCTCCGCCTCGGTGTTCATCACGAAGGGACCGTACTGGGCAATGGGTTCGCCCAACGGTTGGCCGGCGATCAGCAGGGCCCGCGTCGGCGCATCGCCTGCCTGCAGGCGCACACCGTCGCTGTCGGGTGTGTTGGCCAGGAGGGCCATGCGCTGCACCGGCACCGCGCGTTCGCCGATCGACAGCTCGCCCCGGTACACATAAACGAAGGCGTTGTGGGTGGCCGGCAGCGGCTGCTCGAAGCGCGCACCGGCGTCGAGGTGGATGTCCAGGTACAGCGGCGCGGTGGCCTCGCGCTGCATCGCACCCTCCACCGCGCCGGGGCCGCTGCCGCAGCGCCCGGCGATCACCTGCACCTGCAAGCCGGGGCCCCGCCACACCGGGATCTGCTCGGCCGGGAAGTCCTGGTACCAGGGGGCACACATCTTGTCCCGCCCGGGCAGGTTCAACCAGAGCTGGAAACCTTCCATCACCCCTTCCTCCTGCTCCGGCAGCTCGCTGTGGATCACGCCCCTCCCGGCGGTCATCCACTGGACGCCGCCGTTGGTCAGCAGGCCCTCATGGCCGGCCGAGTCGCGGTGGCGCATGCGCCCGGCGACCATGTAGGTCACCGTCTCGAAGCCGCGGTGCGGGTGGTCCGGGAAGCCGGCGATGTAGTCGTCCGGCCGGTCGCTGCCGAAGGCGTCCAGCATCAGGAAGGGGTCGAGCCGGCGCTGCATCATCGGCCCGTGCAGCACTCGGGTCAGGCGCACGCCGGCGCCGTCCTGGGTGGGCTGGCCGGCGACCAGTTGCTCGACCGTGCGGGGCTGCCGCAGCTCCAAGGCATCGTTCATGGAGGGCATGATCTCGCGTCGCCTTCAACCCCGGCCGACGAAGGGCATCGCCGTGGCCATCACCGTCATGAACAGCACGTTGGCCGACAGCGGCAGGCTGGCCATGTGCACCACCGCCTCGGCGGCATGGCGCACGTCCATCACCGCCTCCACCTTCACCGAGCCATCGGCCTGGCGGATGCCCGCCTGCATCGCCTGCGTCATGTCCGATGCGGCGTTGCCAATGTCGATCTGCCCCACCGCGATGTTCCAGGCCCGCCCGTCCAGCGCCGCCGTCTTGGTCAGCCCGGTGAGGGCGTGTTTGGTGGCGGTGTAGGCCACCGAACCGGGCCGGGGCGTGGTGGCGGAGATCGAGCCGTTGTGGATGATCCGCCCGCCCTGCGGAGACTGGGCCTTCATCTGCCGGAAGGCCGCGCGGGTGCAGAGGAAACAGCCGGTCAGGTTCACGTCCACCAGCTGCTGCCAGTTGGCCAGCGTCATGTCCTCGATCGACACGCCCTTGGTGAACGCACCGGCGTTGTTGAACAGCAGGTCCAGCCGGCCGAAACGGGCCACGGTGGCAGCGAACAGCGCCTCCACCTGCGCCTCCTGCGTTACGTCGGTGGGCACGGCCAGCGTGCGTGCGCGAATGTCTGCACCCGGCTGCGCGGCAGCGGCATGGTCGATCACCGCCTGCAGCGCCTCGCCCCGCCGGCCGGCCAGCACCACCGACCAGCCGGCGCCCAGCAGCGCCAGCGTGGTGGCGCGGCCGATGCCGCTGCCCGCGCCGGTCACCAGGGCGATGCGGGAAAGAGGGGACGGGGCGGCGGCGTCGGTCAAGGTCGGCTCCTGCAGGGTGGGGAGCCGTACTCTAGCGCCGCCCAGGCGCGCTCGTCAGGCGAGGCGCCAGGTGGCACTTCAGCCCGGCCGGCCGTCGATGCGTGCGCGGGTCAGAATGGGCCAGTAGCGCCAGCTGTAGATCCCCATGCCGGCCGCCCAGGCCAGTGCGGACAGCAGCACCGCGGTCATCAGCGCCGCCGGCCAGATCAGTGGCAGGCCCACGCGCAGCAGGGCGGCCACCGCGATCAGGGCGTAGGCCGCCACCTCCCAGTGGTCCGCCTCCAGCAGTCGGCCGGTGTGGCCGCGGGCGGTGCGGGTCATCATGCCGATGGTCATCCCGCCGATGGCACCCACCGTCAGCGCATGGGTGGCCAGGCTGGGGGACAAGCCGCCGAATTCTGCGGCGACGCGCAGCAGCAGGTGCAGCGGGATCCACAGATAGGCCAGGTGCAGCACCCACACCAGCGGCACGGCGGTGGTGCGGCGCGGCTGCCACAGCCACCAGCGCCAGATGTGGGCCGCAGCGGCCAGCCCGGCCAGCGCGGCGGTCAACACCGACAGCACCCAGCCCAACGGGCCGGCGCCGGCGCCGGCGCCCAAGGCCGGCCCGAACAGCCCGGCCAATGCATCCACCGCCCACAGTGCCAGCACACTGCCCAGCGACCAGCGTTCAACGTGGTCACGGCGCTCGGCCCCGGCGCCGCGCACTCCGTTGTTGGTGAACATCGGGATCACCCGCCCGCCCATCACCGCCATCACGAACAGCACCGCGTCCAGCGCGACCTGCAGCCCGCCACGGCTGAGCCCCGGCAGCACGCCGCGCTCGGAGAGGTGGAAGGCCGCCTGCGCCGCGGCCATCGCCACCAGCACCAACGGGAAGAAGTCGTTGCGGCGGTTGTCCCCGGCCCGCAGCGCCGTCCACAGCCCCTTTGCGGCCGCCAGCGGAAAGGCCACGTTGACTGCCGCCACCGTCCAGGCCAGGGCCTCACCCGGCACCGCACCGAGCAGCAGCACCCCCAGCCTCCCGGCCAGCCACAGTGCCACCAGGGCCTGCAGGGGGCGGTCGGTGGGCGTGGGCTGCCCGGACCAGTTGCGCCCGGCGGTGAACAGGAAGCCCACCACCACCGCCAGCGTGTAGCCGAACACCATTTCATGCGCATGCCACAGCGGCCCGGGCAGGCTCAGCAGCGCCTGCCAGCCGGCAAACTGCAGCGACCACAGCCCCACCGACAGCAGGGCAAACACACTGGCCACCCAGTAGAACGGGCGGAACCCCAGCGCCCACAGCGCCCAGCTGTCGGGCGAGAGGGTGGGGCGGCGGACTTCTTCGAGCGGGATGAACTGCATGGCGGCGGCCGACTCGCGGCGCGGGCGAAAGGGGATACAGGCTGCCCAGTCTGCCGCGAACTGCCGCGGGTGGATGATCTCCCCGCCGGCAAGATGGTGCCAGTCTTGAAGTTGGTCAAGAAAAGCACCACCACCGCAGGTCCGCCCCGGGACAATCCGCGCATGTCCGCGCTCCGGCTTCTCTCACTGGCCTGGCTGCTGGTGCTGTCCTGGGGCGGCGCCACCGCCGTGGCGGCCGCATGGCCAACCGCGGCCGAGCTGCGCGCACAGCACCGCCCCTCCGACCTGACGCTGCTGGACCGCCGGGGCGAGCCGCTGCAGACTCTGCGCATCGACCCCCAGCAGCGTCGCCTGCCCTGGGTGGCGCTGGACGATTTCTCGCCCGCGCTGCGCGTGGCGGTGGTGCTCAGCGAGGACCGGCGCTTCTTCGAGCACGGCGGCGTCGACTGGAGCGGCCTGGCCCGCAGCGCCTGGGCCAACCTGCGCGCCCGCCTCGGCGCGGTCGATGGCAACCGGCTGCAGGGCGCCTCCACCCTCAGCATGCAACTGGCCGGGCTGGTGGATGCCGAACTCTCCCGCCCGGCCGGCGGCCGCAGCCTGCTCGCCAAGGTCGGCCAGATGGCCGCGGCCCGCCGGATCGAGGCCGGCTGGAGCAAACGCGACATCCTGGAGGCCTACCTCAACCTGGTGCCGCTGCGCGGCGAACTGGTCGGCCTGCCGGTGGCCTCCCGGGTGTTGCTGGGCAAACACGCCAGCGGGCTGGACGCCCAGGAGGCCGCCCTGCTCGCGGCCCTGCTGCGCGCGCCCAACGCCCGGCCGGAGCGGGTGCAGCGCCGCGCCTGCGAGCTGCTGCAGCTGCAGCAACTGGGCTGCCAGGGCCTGGAGATGCTCGCCAGCCAGGCTCTGGCGGCAGGCGCCGCCGCCCGGCCGCTGGGCGGCCGTGGGGAGCTGCAATGGGCGCCGCACTACGCCCGCGCCCTGCTCGGCGGAGCGCGCCCGCCTGGCCGGTGGCCCCCAACCGCGGCGGGCGATGCCCCGGGCAGCCTGCGCAGCCCGCTGGACGGCCCGCTGCAGCGCCGTGCGGTGCAGCTGCTGCGCCAGCAACTGGCCGAACTCAGCGGCCGCCAGGTGGAAGACGGCGCCGTGCTGGTGCTGGACAACACCAGCGGCGAGGTGCGCGCCTGGGTGGGCTCCTCCGGCGCCGCGCTGTCCTCGGCCGCGCAGGTGGACGCGGTGCTGGCGCGCCGCCAGCCGGGTTCCACCCTCAAGCCCTTCCTGTATGCCCAGGCCTTCGAGCGCCGCCTCATCACCCCCGCCAGCCTGCTGGACGACTCGCCCACCCAGGTCATGGCCGCCAGCGGCCTGTACCGGCCGCAGAACTACGACCGCCGCTTTCACGGCTGGGTCAGCGCCCGCACGGCGCTGGCCTCCAGCCTCAACGTGCCCGCCGTCCAGCTGGCCACCCAGCTCGGGCCGGACGCCCTGTTCGACCGCCTCAACGCCCACGGCCTGGCCCTGGCGCACAGCGGCGGCTTCCACGGCCCGGCGCTGGCGCTGGGCAGCGCGGAGGTCACCCTGCTGGCGCTGACCAACGCCTACCGCAGCCTGGCCAACGGCGGGCGCTGGTCACCGGTACGCCTGGGCGATGAGCGCAGGCCGCCTGCAAAGCCTGCGGCCCCGTCGGCACCGCAGTCCGTTCCGCAGTCAGTGATACAGCCCGCAACCCGGCAGCCGGCCACCGCGCCCGCAGCCCGAGCGGTGGTCAGCCCGGCGGCCGCCTTCCTGGTGGCGGACATCCTCTCCGACAACGCCGCGCGTGCCCCCACCTTCGGCCTGGACAGCCCGCTGGTCACCCGCAGCTGGTCCGCGGTCAAAACCGGCACCAGCAAGGACCTGCGCGACAACTGGTGCATCGGCTGGACCGACCGCTACATCGTCGGCGTCTGGGTCGGCAACGCCGGCGGTGCTCCGATGCAGCGCGTCAGCGGCAGCAGCGGCGCCGCGCCGGTGTGGCGCGCACTGGTCGACTTCCTGCACGAATCCCAACCCTCCCGGCCCCCCGTGCCGCCGGCCGGCGTGCTGCGCGAGGTGATGGCGCTGGAGCCGGGTACGAATGCGGATGCGCCCGCCGCCCAGGCCCGCCAGACCGGGACGTCCCGGCCAGGGGCACCCGCCGCGCCACCTGCTGCCCCTCCCACCGCCGCGGAATGGTTCCTCGCCGGCACCGAGCTGACCCAGCTCCAGCGCGCCCGCCACACCCGCGAACCCGTTGCCGCCCGCCGCGGCATCACCACCCCGCGCGACGGCAGCCTTTTCGCGCTGGACCCGGACATCCCGCCCGCCGTGCAGCGCATCGTCTTCGAAGGTGAAAGCGGTGGCCAGTGGTGGCTGGACGGCCGCCCCCTGGGCCGCGGCCCCCGCCTGTCCTGGCTCCCCTGGCCCGGCCGCCACCGCCTGGAACTGCGCCTGCCCGGCGGGCGGGTGGAGCAGGTGGGGTTTGAGGTGCGGGGGGCGGTGGTGAAGGCTGAAACGGCGAGGTCAAACCGTCCGCGTTGAAGCGATCTCATCCGCAGCAGTTGGAACCCAATCGCCCAGGGCAAGGCTAAGCCGTTGTTCTGAAGTGCCACCAACACGGTCATGACCTACCACCCCCCACGCCACATTCTGGAGGTACTGGCTCGACTGCAGTACGAGGAGGCATTGCCTGACGGGGACGCGCGCTATGTCGAGACGCAGCACGCTTGGATTCGAGATCGAGGTAGACCGACGGCCGTCCCGCCGCCACAGGCAGCGCCAGGGTGCTTTTGCCCGACTGGCGTGGCCCGAGCAGTGCGACCGCCGGCATCTGGGCGAGTTCTTCGGTCAGCGGCTGCTGCAATTGGCGGAAGAACATCCTTGCAGACTTGGAGTGGCATTCCATGATTTGCAAGGATGGTGGCCCCGTTGAGCTTGAAGTCCAGCGCAGCCTGCTCGGTGGCGCCGATGGCCGGGAACCCGTCCTTCCGTGACAATCTCCACGCCGCAACCGCCTCGATACCCGTCGATGTCCAGCCTGCTCGAACTCCTGACCCGATCGCCCGTCGTCCAGGGCACCGATGCATCCGACCACCCGGCACCTGGGGCCACCGAGGCGGGCTTCTTCGCCCAGGGTCGGCTGGCACTGGACCATCTGGCGGTGGAGGTCGAAGGTTTCGGCCTGCTGCCCCAACCCCTGTCACCAGAGCAGGCGCAGGCGTTGCAGGCGCTCAGTGAGCCGGCCCATTTCGGCCTGCGGGAGCAGACCCTGCTGGACACGGCGGTGCGGCACAGCGGGGAGATCGACGCCGACCGGCTGGGGCTGCACTGGCAGCCCGGCACCTTTGCCGAGCTGCAGATGCAGGTGGCGCAGGCCCTGGGGGTGCGGCGGCTGGACGCCTGGCTGCACAATCTGCTGATCTACGGGCCGGGGCAGTTCTTCAAGCCGCACCAGGACACCGAACGCCACCCCGGCATGGTGGCCACGCTGGTGCTGGTGTGGCCCTCGCCGCACATCGGTGGCGAGCTGCGGGTGGTGCTGGGCGACGGGGAGGGGCGGTTGACCTCACAGCACCTGCAGGCACGCGATCTGCGCTGGTTTGCCTTCTATGCCGACTGCCGCCACGAGGTGCTGCCGGTGGAGGAGGGCTGGCGCGTGGTCCTCACCTTTGACCTGGTGATGCCCACCGAGGCCGCAGGTTCTGACCTGCCTGCCGCCCGGCAGACCGAGCTGCAGGAGGCGCTGCGGCAGGCCATGGGGCTGGACGGCGACAGCCCGCGCCTGGCCCCCTGGGTGCTGCTGCTGGACCATGAGTACACCGAACACGGCCTGCGCTGGCCGCTGCTCAAGGGCGACGACCGCTGGCGCGTCGCGGCACTGCGGGAAGCGGCTGAGGCGCTGGGCCTGCGTGTGCACCTGGCGCTGGCCGAGCTGCACGAGACCTGGACGACCGAGCCGGTGTTCCGCTCGCGCAGGGGCTGGTCCGGGCGGGACTACGACGAGCCCACCGACGAAGTCGAGCCGGATGAGCTGATCGAAGAGCTGATGTCGCTGGACTTCTGGATCGATGCCGACGGCCAGGTTGGCCCACACCGCAGCCTGGCGATCGACCCGGACGACACCCTCTTCTTCGTCGACACCGACGAGAGCCACCGCACCGCCGAGGAGTACGAGGGCTACATGGGCAACTACGGCGACACGCTGGACTACTGGTACCGCCGCGCGGCACTGGTGATCCGCACGCCGCTGGCCGATGAGCGCGACCGCTTCACGCTGGACTTCGACGCGGCCTTGGCAGAAGCCAGAGAGATGGCCGCCGACCCGGCCTGCTCCGCCGAACTGGCCGCCCGAGTTCAGGCTGCGGCCTCGGTGCTGGCGGACCAGGCCGCCCGGCAGGGCCGGAGCCTGCTGGCCGCGTACACCGACATCGCCCTGGCGCTGCCGGATGCCGAGGCCGCGGTGGCGCTGCTGCAGGCCTTCGACCCCACCACCTTCGAGGCCGAGGATGCCGAGCCGCTCGCCCGGCTGGCCCGCCGGCATGGGGACGACCGCCTGATCGGCCTGCTGCAGACCTGGTACGCGGTGGCAGACCGGCCCTGGCAGCGGCCGGGCCCCTGGCGCCCGGGCACGTCCTGCCTGGAGCCACCACGGCTGTGGCCGCAGGCTCTGCCCAACTTTGTCGCCGCTGCACAGGCCGCCGGTTGGTCGAGGCAGTCGCTGGATGCGCTGTTCGACGCCGGCCTGGCGCTGCTGGTGCGTTTCCACCAGGCCACCCACTCAACGACGCCGACCCAGCAGCAGCATCTGCAGGCGGGGTTGATCGCCGCGGCCGAGCCGCTGGCCCAGGCGCTGCAGCAGCGCGGCGCCGATGGCGAGGTGCAGTTGCAGCGACTGATCGACGAGCTGCTGGCCCAGCCGGCGCTCTACCCGCTGACGCAGCTCGGCCCGATCGTCCAGGCGTCCGGTGCGCTGGCGCAGCAATGGCCACAGGCCCAACCGCTGCGCGAACAGGTGAGGGCCGGCCTGCAGCAGGCCCTTGCCGAGCCGCCGCGCGCTGCCGACGACCACCGCCTGCGCGGCATCCCCTGGACCTGCCGCTGCCGGGACTGCGCCGAGATGATCACCTGGGCCGAATCCCCCGGCGCCCACCCGCTGGTGCTGGCCATGGGCGAGCCGCGGCGCCAGCATGTGCAGGCCAAGTTCACCGACGCCGGTGTGCCGCTGTCGGCCCAGACGTTGAAGCAGGGCTCGCCCCACAAGCTGGTGCTGGGCAAGCCGCGGGATCTGCATGAGCGGGAGCGCGGGCTGCGGGAGAAGTGGGCGCGCGATCTGGTGCAGCTGGAAGGGGACTGAGCGTCGGTGCTTGTCCCTCCTGCAGAATCGGTGCCGAATCGATGACGGTGATGGGGTTCCGAACATGTTGATCACACGCCTGAGGCTGAAGAACTGGCGCAACTTCCGCGAGGTGGACGTGCGGCTGGGGCCGCGTGGCTACGTGATCGGTGCGAATGCGTCGGGCAAGTCCAACCTGCTGGATGTTTTTCGCTTCTTGCGCACCCTGGCGCAGACCGAGGGAGGTGGGCTGCAGAAGGCCATCAAGGAGCGTGGCGGCCTGGGCAAGCTGCGCAGCCTGCATGCGCGGCGTGACCCGGAGGTGCGCATCGAGGTGGAGTTGGCCGAGACGGCCGACGTTGCGCTGCCGACTTGGCGCTATGCGCTGGCCTTCAAGTCTGAGGGCAAGGGCCAGCAGCGGGTCCTGATCACCGAGGAGACCGTCGATCACCTGGGGCAGGAAGTACTGCGCCGACCCGGTGCCGACGACGCGGGTGATACCGACCGCCGCACGCAAACGCACCTGGAACAGATCAACAACAACGCACGTTTCCGCGCGGTGGTGGACTGCTTTGCGGCGACAACCTACCTCCACCTGGTACCGCAACTGCTGAAACACAGCGGCGAGATTGGCGCGCGCCTGCTGGAAAACGATCCTTTCGGCCAGGGCCTGCTGCAACGCATTGCCAAGACGCCGAAGAAGACCCGGGATGCGCGCATGAGTCGCATTGCCAGGGCGCTGGCCCAGGCCGTGCCCCTGTTTTCCGAGCTGCGCTTTGAGCAGGAGCCCATCACGGGCCTGTGGCATCTGGAGGCCAACTTCACGCACTGGCGGGTGAACGGAGCATGGCAGCGGGAGGACCAGTTCTCCGATGGCACGCTGCGGTTGATCGGCCTGCTGTGGTCCCTGCAGGAGGGGGATGGCCTGCTGCTGCTGGAGGAGCCTGAGCTGTCGCTGAACGACGGCATCGTCGAGCACATCCCGTTGATGATCGACCGCGTGCTTCGGCTGGCTCGCATGCCGTCTCGGCAGGTGCTGATCAGCACGCACAGCGAGGTGCTGATGGCCCAGGTGAGCGTCGCTCAGACGGTGTTGTTGATCGAGCCGGGCCCGAATGGCTCGACGGTCCGCTCCCCTTCTGCCGACGAGGAAAAGGCCGTCGAGAACGGCCTCAACGCAGCCGAGGTGTTGCTGCCCAAGACTCGCGCCCAGGGACTCGATCAGTTGGGCCTGTTTGCATGACACGCATCCTCGTCGTCGGTGAGGATGCGCTGTGCTGTGCGCTCGGCGAAAGGCTGGTGACCAGTTGCCTGCCATGCTGGAAACTGGCCGGCCCGGCCATCGACACCCGCGGTATCACCAAGCTGTTGCCTGCATTGCCCCGGTACGCACAGCAGGCAAGACACGTCCAACCTGTGCTCTGCATTGCAGACACTGACGGCCAATGCGCCGTGGATTTGCGCGCCCGGTGGTTGCCGGTGCCAACGGAACACCGCATGCTGCTGCTGCGCCTTGCCGTGACCGAAGCCGAAAGCTGGTTGATCGCGGATCGTG
Organism: Burkholderiales bacterium; assembly: GCA_016703325.1. Classification (GTDB taxonomy): domain Bacteria; phylum Pseudomonadota; class Gammaproteobacteria; order Burkholderiales; family Burkholderiaceae_C; genus Sphaerotilus. The sequence goes on from JADJCH010000001.1 coordinate 35,942, forward strand.
AGGGGGCCGCCCAAGCTCTGGCGATTCCGCTGACCCGACTGCCGCATCGGCCCGATGAAGAGCCGGATCCGAAGGGGTTGATCCTGACCCTGGCAGCGCGCTCCAAGAAGCGAGCCATTCGCGAGGAGGTGGTTTCGACGGGAAATCGGAACAAGCCGGGGTCGGGCTACAACCTGCACCTGAGTGGGTTCGTGCGCTCATATTGGGACGCACGTCGTGCAGCCCTGGTTTCGCCCAGTCTGGCACGTGCGGTGAAGCGCATCGGGGAATTGAAGGCGATGACCTGATCTCCGCTGTACGGTGCGGCGGCTCCGAGCATCAGCGAAGAACGGCGCCCCGCAGGGCGCCGTATGTCATCCGGTCAGGCCGAAATCAGGCCGCCGCCTTCACGTTCAACCGCCACGCATGCAGCAGCGGCTCGGTGTAGCCACTCGGCTGTTCCTTACCCTTGAAGACCAGGTCCAGCGCGGCCTGGTACGCGGCGCCGTCCGGATTCGCCACCAGCGACTTGTAGGCCGGGTCGCCGGCGTTCTGCTGGTCCACCTTGGCGGCCATGCGGGCGAAGGTCTCGCGCACCTGGGCTTCAGTCACCACGCCGTGCAGCAGCCAGTTGCAGATGTGCTGGCTGGAGATGCGCAGGGTGGCACGGTCTTCCATCAGGCCGATGTCGTTGATGTCGGGCACCTTGGAGCAGCCCACACCCTGGTCGACCCAGCGCACCACGTAGCCGAGGATGCCCTGGGCGTTGTTGTCGATTTCCTTCTGGCGGTCCTCGGCGCTCCACTCGGCCTTGGCGACCACGGGGATGGTCAGCAGGTCGTTGACGAGCTTGCTGGTGATCTCGGGCGTTGGCGGCGCAGGCCGCACCGCTGGCCGAACAGAACATTGCAGCCCAATTTCCGCGGCACAGTTCAGCGTCCGAGTGTGCAGTCATCAAGCGACAGCGTTGCATCTTCCTTACTTCACTGCATTCCGGCGGGCACAATCTTCCGGCCTCGCTAACCCATCAAGATCCCCATGTCCCGCATCTTCGACAACATCCAACTGGAGCTGCTGCAGGCTCTGCGCTCCACGTTGGAGGTGTCGAAGCGAGCGGACTTCTGCATCGGCTATCTCAACCTGCGGGGCTGGCAGGCCATCGACGACCTCATCGCCGGCTGGGATCCCGCCTCCGGTCAGGTCTGCAGGGTTCTGGTGGGCATGCAGCGCCCGCCGCAGGATGAGATCCGTGAGTTGTATCGGCAAGCGAGCGAAGAAGGCTGGATCGACAACGCGACCGCAAGCCGCCTGAAGACCCAGTTCGCAGCCCACCTGCGCGAGCAGATCACGCTGGGCATTCCCACCGGGCGGGACGAAGCGGGGCTGCGTCGCCTGGCTCGGCAGTTGCGGGCCGGGCAGGTCGTCGTCAAGCTGTTCCTGCCCTATCCGCTGCATGCCAAGCTCTATCTGCTGTTCCGCGACGACGTGAACAACCCGATCACCGGATTTGTCGGCAGCAGCAATCTCACGATGTCCGGCCTGTCCAGGCACGGCGAGCTGAACGTCGATGTGCTGGATCACTTGGGCACGCAGAAGCTGTCGGAGTGGTTCGACGCGCGCTGGGCCGACCGCTGGGCACTGGACGTGTCGGCCGATCTGGCCTTGATCATCGAATCCAGTTGGGCGCGCGAAGAAGCCATCCCGCCACACCACATCTACCTCAACATCGCCTACCACCTCAGCACCGAAGCGCGGGCGGGTTTGAGCCAGTTCCGCCTGCCGGCACGCTTCGAGCAAGAGCTGTTCGAGTTTCAGAAGAGCGCCGTCAAGATCGCTGCCCGCCACCTGCACCGCCGCGGCGGCGTGATGATCGGTGACGTGGTGGGCCTGGGCAAGACCATGATGGCCACCGCCCTGGCCCGCATGTTCGAGGACGACCTGGGCTATGAAACGCTCATCATCTGCCCCAAGAACCTGGAGCCGATGTGGGAGCGCTACCGCACTGAATACGGCCTGCGCGGCATGGTGCTGCCGGTGTCGCAGGTCACCAAGAAGCTGCCCAACCTCAAACGTTACCGCCTGGTGCTCATTGACGAAAGTCACAACCTGCGCAACCGCGAGGGGCGGCGCTACAAGGCGATTTCCGAGTACATCCGCAGCTGCGACGCCAAGGTCATCCTGCTCACCGCCACGCCCTACAACAAGACCAAGCACGACCTGTCTGCGCAGCTGCGCCTGTTCATCGACGAAAAGGCCAACATCGGCATCCGCCCCGAGCGGCACATGCGCAAGTACGGCATCAGCGAGGCCGAATTCGAACGCAAGAACCAGTGCCGTGTGAACTCGATACTGGCCATCGAAAAGAGCGATGAGTTCGACGACTGGCGCGAGTTGATCCGCCTGTACATGGTGCGGCGCACCCGCAGCTTCATCCTCCAGCACTACACCGAGGCCGACAAACACGGCCGCCGCTTCATCAGCGGCAAGGACGGCGAGAAACGCTACTTTCCTGTGCGCAAGCCCCTTTCGGTCACCTTCAAGGTCGACGAAACCGACCCGGCTGACCGTTACGCACGCCTGTATTCCCGCGATGTGGTGGACCAGGTCAACGGGCTGCATGTGCCCCGTTATGGCTTGGGCCTGTACGTCAACCCGCAGGAAGAAAAACAGGCCACGCCGGCCGAGCGCAAGCTGATCGAGAACCTGGGCAAGGCGGGCAAGCGCCTCATGGGTTTCTGCCGCACCAACCTGTTCAAGCGGCTGGAGTCCAACGGCTTCTCGTTCCTGCAGTCGATCGACCGGCACGTCCTGCGCAACCAGGTCTATCTGTACGCCATTGAAAACGGGCTCGACCTGCCGGTGGGTGTGCTGGACGCTGGACTGCTCGACATCGAACGTGTGGACGAAGACGCCGAAGGTCTTGAAGGCGACACCGAAGACCTGCTGGACGGTCTGTTCGACGCGGTGGCCGAGGAAGACAGCCTGCCCAACGACATGGCCCGCGCCAAGGCGGTCTACGAGCAGTACGAGCGCGACTACAAGAAGCGCTTCAAGTGGATTCGGCCGACGCTGTTCAAGGCCAAGTTGGCTGAAGACCTGGCGCACGACACCCAGATCCTGAACGAGCTGCTCAGCAGCCAAGGTCCATGGGAGCCCGCGCAGGACCACAAGTGGCAGGCGCTGCACAAGCTGCTCACGCAGACGCACGGCAAAGACAAGGTTCTCATCTTCACCCAGTTCGCCGACACGGCACGCTACCTGGCCCGTGAAGCGCGCAAGGCCGGCATCGGCCATGTGGAGCTGGCCACCGGCGCCAGCGCCGACCCCTATGCGCTGGCCTGCCGCTTCAGCCCCAAGTCCAACAACAAGAGCGTGAGCAAGGCCGATGAGGTCCGCGTGCTCATCTGCACCGACGTGCTGTCCGAAGGCCAGAACCTGCAGGACAGCAACGTGGTCGTCAACTTCGATCTGCCCTGGGCCATCATCCGCCTCATCCAGCGCGCGGGCCGGGTGGACCGCATCGGCCAGCGGGCCGAAGAGATCCATTGCCATTCTTTCCTGCCGGCCGATGGGGTGGAACAACTCATCCAGCTGCGCTCGCGCATCCGCCAGCGCCTGAAGGAAAACGCCGAGGTGGTGGGCACCGACGAAGCCTTTTTTGAAGACGACGACGCCACCACCATCCGCGACCTGTACACCGAGAAGCAAGGCGTTCTGGATGACAGCGACGATGAGGTGGACCTCGCCTCCTACGCCTGGCAGATCTGGAAACAGGCCACGCAAGACAACCCCGATCTGGCTCGCGCCGTGGAATCGCTTCCGCCCGTGGTGTATTCGGCCAAGGCTTTCCAGTTGGATGAAAGCCGTTTCCCGCTGCTGGGGGCTGACGCGGCCAAGGGCGGCGCGCTGGTGTACGTGAAATCCCCTGAGGGCAACGACCACCTGGCCTGGGTAGGCGCCAACGGCAAGACGGTGACCGAATCGCAATTCACCGTTCTGCGTGCGGCCGAGTGCGAGCCCGACACACCCGCCGTGCCACGCCTGTCCCATCACCACGACCTGGTGGCCACCGGCCTGCAACTGGCCGTGAGTCAGGACAAGGCCGTGGGCGGCGGTCTCGGCCGCCCCAGCAGCCCGCGCCGGCGCACCTACGAACGCCTCAAGGCCTACGCCACCGAACAGATGCAGACCCTGTTCCGCGACGAAGAACTGGAACGCGCCCTGGACGACATGTACCAGCGCCCGCTGCTGGAAACCGCGGCCGACCTGCTCAATCGCCTGATGCGCAGCGGTGTGAATGACACCGAACTGGCCGAGGCGGTGAAATCACTGCGGGAAGAAGGGCGGCTGACCTACGCCGAAGACGACGCCACGTTGAGGGAGCCGCGCGTGGTGTGCTCCATGGGGCTAATTACCCAATAGGTACTATGGCCAAACTCGACTTTCCCAGTTTCGACAAGCACCTGTCCGCCTTCGATTTCCAGCGCCTGTTCCTGGAGGTTTTGGGCTGGAACCGACCCGGTGCCGGGCGAGACTGGCAGCCTGACCAGGCTGGCGACACCGCCTATAGCCACCGCACCGTGGCCGAGCTGGGCGGCGTGGTCGCCATCCAGGTGGTTGTGGACGGGGGCTGGCCCGACGAAGCGCAGCGTCTGAAGGTATGGCGCCATGTGGCCCACAGCCATGCCGAGAACCTGCTCATCTTCACCAACCAGCAGACCGGCGCCAGCCAGAGCCAGTGGTACTGGGTCAAACGCGACAAACATCCGGAAACCGGCAAGCCCCGCCTGACCTCACGCCGGCACGACTACTTCAAAGGTCAGCCGGTTGATCTGTTCGCCTCCAAGCTGCAGGCCATGGTGGTCGAGTTGTCCGAGCTGGACACTGCTGGTCGTCTGCCGGTGCTGGAAGCGGCGCGCCGCATCCAGGCCGCGCTGGACGTGCAGACCACCACCAAGAAGTTCTTCAACGCCTACGAGCAGCAGCACCTGGCGCTGTTGCAGCACATCGAAGGCATTGCCAACGATCGCGACAAACGCTGGTACGCCAGCGTGCTGCTCAACCGGCTGATGTTCGTCTGGTTCCTGCAGAAGAAGTTTTTTCTGGATGGCGGCAGCGCCGACTACCTGCACGCCAAGCTGGCGGAGAGCCGGCAGCGCGGCTCGAACCGATTTTTCGGCGAGTTCCTGAAGGCCCTGTTCTTCGAAGCCTTCGCCAAGCCCGAAGCCGACCGCAGCGCGCAGGCCAAAGCGCTGACCGGGCAAATTCCCTACCTCAACGGCGGCCTGTTCCTGCACCACAAGCTGGAGCTGGACGCCGACCACGCCCCTCGCGTGGGCAAGACACTGACCGTGGCCGATGCCGCTTTTGAAGGCATCTTCAACCTGTTTGCCAGTTTCTCCTGGAATCTAAACGACACACCCGGCGGCGCTGCGGACGAGATCAACCCCGACGTGCTGGGCTACATCTTTGAGAAATACATCAACCAGAAAGCCTTTGGCGCCTACTACACCCGGCCCGAGATCACCGGCTACCTGGCCGAGCGCAGCATCCACCAGCTGATTCTGGAGCGGGTGTACCAGCCCGCCCTGCCAGAGTTGGGGTTGAAAGAAGTCAAGTTCGACAGCGTGTCAGAACTGCTGGCCCGCATGGACGCGCGCACCGCTTTGAGGCTGGTGAACGAGGTGCTGCCCAGCATCACCATCCTGGACCCGGCGGTGGGGTCGGGCGCGTTTCTGGTCGCGGCGCTCAAATGCCTGATCAACGTCTATTACGCCGTGGTGGGCCGGGCCGAAATGGGCGCCAGCAGCGAGCTGGAAAACTGGCTGCGCGGCATCCAAAAAGACCACCCCAGCGTCGGCTACTACATCAAGCGCCGCATCGTCACCGACAACCTGTACGGCGTGGACATCATGGAAGAGGCCTGCGAGATCGCCAAGCTGCGCCTGTTTCTGTCGATGGTGTCCAGCGTGCGCGAGGTGGAAGACCTGGAGCCGCTGCCCAATATCGACTTCAACATCCTGCCCGGCAACTCGCTGGTGGGGCTGATGCGGGTGGACCAGGTCGAGTTCAACCAAAAGAACACGCAGATGGGCTTGTTCGCTGAAGTCAAACCGCGACCTTTTGCTGAATTACTTGCCGCCAAGAACCGCAAGTTGGATACCTACCGCCACTCCGCCGAGCAACTGGGTCAGCACGTCAACCTGCGCGAATCTGCGGGATGATCGACGATCGAAATGCATGACGCCAACGGCGTGATGAACGAGCTGCTGCGCGACCAGTTTGAGAAAGCCAACGTCAAGTTTGAAGAAGCCACTTGGGATGCAACCAAGAAGGACTTGGGCAAGCCCAAAAAGCGCCAGATTGAGACCCGCCGACATCCACGCCCAAACGCCCTTCCACTGGGGCTATGTGTTCGACGACATTGTGCAAAAGCGCGGCGGCTTCGACATCATCCTCGCCAACCCGCCGTGGGAAGTATTCAAGCCGCAGGCCAAAGAGTTTTTTGCCGAGTATTCCGGCGTGGTCACCAAGAACAAAATGACCATCAAGGAGTTTGAGAAAGAGCAAGCCACGTTGCTGCAAAACGGGCCGAGTGCGCAGCCTGGCTGGCGTATCAAAGCCGTTTTCCGCACTTGAGCCAATGGTTCCGCGCTGCGCCCGAGTTCAAACACCAGAGCGCCGTGGTGGGCGGCAAAAAAACGGGCAGCGACATCAACCTCTACAAGCTGTTCGCCGAACGGTGCTTTGCGCTGCTGCGCGCGGGTGGGCACTGCGGCATCGTCATTCCGAACGGCATCTACAAGGATCTTGGCGCCACCGGTCTGCGCAGCATGTTGTTCGACCACACACAGGTCGATTCATTGATTTCCTTGTCGAACGAGAAGTTCATCTTCGAAGAAGTTCACCATTCGTTCGGGTTGTTGTTTCTGAACTTCGTCAAAGGGGGCTGCACAAAGTCGCTGCGCGCCACATTCCGCATCAACCCCCGCGAAGCCATCGCGGCGGACGACTTCATCAGCTTCGTCGAGAACCCCGCCAACTTCATCGAGCTATCGGCCGAGCTGATTGGCGCCATGAACGCCGAAACCCGCTCGGTGCTGGAGTTCCGCAGCGCCACCGACGTGGCCATCGTGAAGAAGATGCTGGCGTTTCCGCCGCTGGGCAAGAAGCTGGAGGGCGTGTGGAATCTGAAACTCACCAATGAGTTTCACATGACCAACGACAGCAAGCTCTTCCATACAGAACCCGGCGCAACTCGCCTACCTTTGTACGAGGGCAGGATGATTCACCAGTTTTCTGCTGGGCAAGCGCCGCCGAAGTACTGGATAGAAGAGACCGCGGGACGAGCAGGCATTTTGGGTACGCGGGCGAAAGCCGGGTCAGCAGAGAGGTTGGGTTACGAAGTTGCGCGGTTCGCGTTTCGGGAAATTGCGCGCAGTACCGATGCACGCACGATGATCGCTTCGATGCTGCCGCCCAGAGTCTTCGCGAATCACAAGCTGATGGTGGCGCGTCCGGAGTCGATGAGCGGCCCGGTTTCGTTGTACGTTCTTGGCATCGTCAACTCTTTGACTTTCGATTTCGTGATTCGGCAGCAGGTCGCCTCTTCCGTCTCGATGTACGCCTTCTATCAAATGCCGGTTCCCAGGTTGAAGGAGGCAGATTCGAAGCTGCAGTCGATCAGCGCCCGCTCAGCTCGGCTGGTTTGTACTAGTCCCTCTTTTGACGAACTTGCCCGGGAGTGTGGGCTCAAGAGCCATCAGGACGGCGCCACCGACCCGACCGAGCGGGCTCGGCTGCGCGCTGAGATCGATGGGCTGGTGGCGCACTTGTATGGGTTGAGCGAGGCCGAGTTTGCGCACGTCCTGGCGAGCTTTCCGCTGGTGCCGGAGCCTGCCAAGGTGGCTGCGCGCAATGCCTTTCGAGACGTGCAGAGAGGGCTGATTTCATGACATCGGCAGATCCGGACACGGCGGTCCTGCGCCTGCAGGCCGCCCGGGTGCGCAACTTCAAGGCCATCTTGGACAGCCGCAGCGTCAGCTTCGGGCCGCTGACGGTATTTGTTGGGCACAACGGCAGTGGCAAGTCCAGCCTGATCGAGGCACTGGAAACCTACCAGAGCATCGTGTCAGACGGGCTGGACACGGCCATGCAGCGCTGGCTCGGCATCGAGCACCTGCGCCACAAGGCGGCGGAAGTCCGCGAGCGTGCCGGCAAGCCGGCGCAACCGATGAGCTTCGAGTTCACGGTCGGCGCCTCCCCCCGCCGGGCCACGCGGCTGGACATGGCCGTGGCCAACGACCCCGCGGCCAACCGCATGTACATCGCCCGCGAGCGCGCCGAGCACGCCAACGGCTGGTACGTGGAGCAGAGGCTGGAGCGCGGCGTCGATGGGCCCGAGCCGGGACGATCCATCCTCGGTACCGGCGGGGCGGGGCACCGCGCTGTCGCCCGGCACGTCAAGTCCTGGCAGTTCCTGTGCCTGCAGCCGGAGCGCATGGGCTGGCCGGTGCCCCAGCAGCGCACCGGCGGGCGTGTGCGGCTGGCCAAGGACGGCAGCAACATCGCCGACTACCTGCTCGACATTCAGCGCCTGGATCAGCAGAACGGAACGTCTGCGCTGGAAGGCATCGTGCACACCATGGGCTATGTGCTGCCCTACGCCAGGGACCTGCAGCCCTCACTCACGTCGGAACTGGAGCGCAAGGCCTATCTGCAACTGACCGAAGGCCCGTTCAAGGTGCCGGGGTGGATGCTGTCGACGGGCACGCTGCGGGTCCTCGCCCTGTTGGCGACGTTGCGACACCCCCAACCACCGCCGTTGGTCGTGATCGAGGAAATTGAGAACGGGCTGGACCCGCGCAGCATTCACCTGCTGGTCGAAGAAATCCGCACGGCGGTGCTGGAAGGGGTGACGCAGGTGGTGCTCACCACCCACTCGCCTTACCTGCTGGATCTGCTCAAGCTGGAGCATCTGGTGCTGGTGGCGCGGGATGAGCACGGTCAGCCGCACTTCCACCGGCCGGCTGACAACACCAGCCTTCAGAACTGGGCGCGCGAGTTTGCGCCGGGTCGTCTGTACACGATGGGTTCTTTGCATGAGGCCGCTGCGTCATGAGCACCACAGCATCGATACCCACGATCGGGATGATCTTCGAGTGCGGTCCGCAGGGGGCCGACAAGCAGGTGTGCGAATACCTGGCGCAGCGGATCCGGCCGGGGGTGAAGATCAGAAGCAAGCCGTTGGACAACAAGGAGAACCTGCTTCGAGATGCCGGGCGTGTGGCCGCTCAACTGCTGGCAGAGGATTGCTCCTGCGTCCTGATCATCTGGGATCTTCGCCCGGCGTGGCCGGACAAGGGGGAACGCCCCTGCCGTCACGCTGAACGTGCCGCCGTGTTGAAGGTCCTTCAGGAAGCGGGCGTTTCGCCCAATGCGCCGGTCGCGCTGGTGTGCGTCGAGCAGGAGCTGGAAAGCTGGCTGCTTGCCAATGAGAGGGCGCTGTCTGCGCACCTCTCTACCGACGCGCACCCGTACCGCGTGGCAAAGGTCAAGTCACCGGATCAGGTTCAGCAACCCAAGGCTGCGGTGATCGAGCACTTCAAACGGGCCCGGGGCTGGCGCTATGACGACAAGGTGGATGCGCTCAAGGTGCTGCGTGCCGACGAACCGGACTTGGTGCGGCTGAGACGTTCGGTCAGCTTTGCTCGTTTTGAGGCCAAGCTGCTGGCTTGCGAGGCGCGTACTTGATGGCTGGCGGACAGGAGTGGCGGTTGGTTCTTTATCTATCGGCCTAGATAATGACGCGCAGCAGAGAGAAAAGTCCTTCCCTGACAGACACTTAGGCAGATCTTCATTATCCGGATCGCTTGATCCATCAAGAACAACGGCGCCCCGCAGGGCGCCGTATGTCATCCGGTCAGGCCGAAATCAGGCCGCCGCCTTCACGTTCAACCGCCACGCATGCAGCAGCGGCTCGGTGTAGCCGCTGGGCTGTTCCTTGCCCTTGAAGACCAGGTCCAGCGCGGCCTGGTACGCGGCGCCGCCCGGATTCGCCACCAGCGACTTGTAGGCGGGGTCGCCGGCGTTCTGCTGGTCCACCTTGGCGGCCATGCGGGCGAAGGTCTCGCGCACCTGGGCTTCAGTCACCACGCCGTGCAGCAGCCAGTTGCAGATGTGCTGGCTGGAGATGCGCAGGGTGGCGCGGTCTTCCATCAGGCCGATGTCGTTGATGTCGGGCACCTTGGAGCAGCCCACACCCTGGTCGACCCAGCGCACCACGTAGCCGAGGATGCCCTGGGCGTTGTTGTCGATTTCCTTCTGGCGGTCCTCGGCGCTCCACTCGGCACGGGCGACCACGGGAATCGTCAGCAGGTCGTTGACCAGCTTGCTGGTGATCTCCGGGTTGGTGGCGTCGCCGCTGGCCTCGATGCCCTGCTGCACCTCGGCCACGCTGACCTGGTGGTAGTGCAGCGCGTGCAGCGTGGCGGCGGTGGGCGAGGGCGTCCAGGCGGTGTTGGCGCCGGCACGGGGGTGGCCGATCTTCTGCTTGAGCATCTCGGCCATCAGGTCGGGCATGGCCCACATGCCCTTGCCGATCTGGGCCCGGCCGCGCAGGCCGCACTGCAGGCCGATGAGCACGTTGCGGCGCTCGTAGGCGGCGATCCAGGCGCTGTTCTTGATGTCGCCCTTGCGCATCATCGGGCCGGCCCACATGGCGGTGTGCATCTCGTCGCCGGTGCGGTCGAGGAAGCCGGTGTTGATGAAGGCCACGCGGCTGGCCGCGGCGGCGATGCAGGCCTTGAGGTTGACGCTGGTGCGGCGCTCCTCGTCCATGATGCCGAGCTTGACGGTGCTGTCGGGCAGGCCGAGCAGCTGCTCGACGCGGCCGAACAGCTCGCCGGCGAAGGCCACTTCGGCCGGGCCGTGCATCTTCGGCTTGACGATGTAGACGCTGCCGCGGCGCGAGTTGCGGATCGCCTCGTCGCCGATGCGGCCATGGCCCTGCAGGTCGTGCAGCGCGATGGTGGTGGTGACCACCGCGTCCAGGATGCCTTCCGGAATCTCACGACCCTCGGCGCCCCAGAGGATGGCCGGGTTGGTCATCAGGTGGCCGACGTTGCGCACGAACATCAGGCTGCGGCCGTGCAGGCGCACTTCACCGGCGCCAGCCGGGGCGGTGTAGCGGCGGTCGGGGTTGAGGCTGCGGGTGAAGGTGCGGCTGCCCTTGGCCACTTCCTCGGTCAGCGTGCCCTTCTGGATGCCCAGCCAGTTGCTGTAACCCAGCACCTTGTCGGCGGCATCCACCGCGGCAACGCTGTCTTCCAGGTCCAGGATGGTGGAGAGCGCGGCTTCCAGCACCAGGTCGGCCACGCCGGCGGCGTCGCTGGCGCCGATCGGGGTGCTGCGGTCGATGCGGATGTCCACATGCAGGCCGTTGTGCACCAGCAGGATGGAGGAGGGGTTGGCCGCATCGCCCTGGTAGCCGGCGAACTGAGCCGGGTTCGTCAGGCTGGTGACCATGCCGCCGGCGAGCTTGACGACCAGCTGGCCGGCTTCCACCGCGTAGCCGGTGGCCTGGCTGTGGCTGGCGCTGACCAGCGGAGCAGCGTCGTCCAGGAACTTGCGGGCAAAGGCGATGACCTTGGCGCCGCGCACCGGGTTGTAGCCGCCGGCGCGTTCGGCGCCGTCGTCCTCGGAGATGGCGTCGGTGCCGTACAGCGCGTCGTACAGCGAGCCCCAGCGGGCGTTGGCGGCGTTGAGCGCGTAGCGGGCGTTCATGATCGGCACCACCAGCTGCGGGCCGGCCTGCAGGGCCAGTTCGGCATCGACGTTGGCGGTGGTGGCCTGCACGTCGGCGGGGGCGTCCACCAGGTAGCCGATCTTGCGCAGCCAGCCCTGGTAGGCCGCCATGTCGGTGATCGGGCCGGGGTTGGCACGGTGCCAGGAGTCCATCGCGGCCTGGATGCGGTCGCGCTCGGCCAGCAGGGCGGCGTTCTTCGGTGCCAGGTCGGCGACGATCTGGTCGAAGCCGGCCCAGAAGGCGGCCGAGGCGATGCCGGTGCCGGGCAGCACCTGGTCCTCGATGAAGCGGTAGAGCTCGGTGGCGACCTGCAGGCCGTGGATGTTCGTGCGTGCGCTCATGGGGCGGACTCCGGAGAAGGACAGGAAAGGTGAGGTTGGAAAACAGGAAGGGAAGCGGGGCGCGTCAGCCTCTCAGGCCAGGCTGGCCTGCCAGGACGTGATGCCGGCGCGGGCGATCTGGGCATCCTGATCGGATTTGACGCCGGAGACTCCCACGGCACCGATCACCTGACCGTCGATGACGATGGGCACGCCCCCTTCGAGCATGCCCTGCACCATCGGGGCGGAGAGGAAGGCGGTACGGCCCTGGTTGATGATGTCCTCGTAGACCTTGGATTCGCGCCGCCCCAGTGCCGAGGTGCGGGCCTTCTCCGGGCCGATGTAGGACGACAACGGCGCGGCGCCGTCCAGTCGGGCCAGCCCGAGCAGGTGGCCGCCATCGTCTGCCACGGCAATGGTCACGGCCCAGCCGTTGGCGACGGCTTCGGCACGGGCGCCGGCCAGGATGGCATCCACATCGGCGGCGCACAGAACGGGTTTGGTCTTCATGGAATCCTCTGGGTGTGGGGCGTTCAGGCGGGGAAGAAGTTCAACACGTCGCGCAGGCTGGTGCCGATGCGCGACGGTTCCGTCCCGAGTTGCTCCAGCGGCGCCCCGGCGCGGTTGACCCACAGCGTGGTGTAGCCGTACCAGGTGGCGCCGATGGCGTCCCAGCCGTTGCTGGAGACGAACAGGATCTGTCGGGCGGGCAGGCCCAGGGCTGCCGGGCCGAGCGCGTAGGCGCGAGGGTCGATCTTGAAGGCGCGGGCCGGCTCGACGCTGAGGACCGGGTCCAGCAGGCCGCCCAGGCCGGCGCTCTTGATGGCCACCTCCAACATGGCCGGGTCGCCGTTGCTGAGGATGCCGGCGCGGATGCCGCGAGCCTGCAGAGCCTGCAGCACGTCGCGCACCTCGGGGAAGGCGGACAGGGCGCGGTACTGGTTCATCAGCCGCAGTTCGCTGTCGGCGCCGAGCTGGAGTTGCAGCCGGGCGCAGGCAAAGCGCAGTGCGTCGCGGGTGATCTCCCAGAACGGGCGGTAGCGGCTGCCGTCCGGTGCGCTCATCGTCACCAGGCGGGTGTACTCGATCTGCCTGTCACGCCAGAGCAGCGACAGGGCCTCCCCTCGGCCGGGAAAGAGCTGTTCGGCGGTGAGCGCCACGCTGTAGACGTCGAACAGCGTGCCGTAGGCGTCGAACAGCACCGCATGCGGGGCCGTCGTGCCTGAAGCAGCGGAGCCGGAGCGGGTGGTTCGGGCAGCCTGGGTCTTGTCCATAGCGGCACTGTATTCGATACTAGTCAGGTGATTAAGTAGTGAATAGTTCAATGATTCGTGCAGTGGATGCATGAATCCGTGGGCATCATGACCCTGCCATGACCGACCGTCTCAAGCAGATCGAGGCCTTTGTGGCCACCGTTCAGAAGGGCAGCCTGACCGCTGCGGCACAGGCGGCAGGTGTGGCGCCGATGATGATCGGCCGCCGCATCGATGCGCTGGAAGCCCGTCTGGGCGTCAAGCTGCTGCTGCGCAGCACCCGGCGCATCAGCCTCACCCATGAGGGCAGCGCCTTCCTGGAGGACTGCACGCGGCTGCTGGCCGACCTGGCCAATGCGGAGGCCAGTGTCAGCGCTGGTGGGGTCAAGGCCAGCGGGCACCTGCGCATCACGGCGCCCGGCGGGTTCGGGCGGCGGCATGTGGCGCCGCTGGTGCCGGCCTTCCTGGCGCAGCACCCGGAGGTCAGCCTGTCGCTGAACCTGTCGGACCGGGTCATCGACCTGATGAACGAGGGCTACGACTGCGCGGTGCGCGTGGGCGACCTGCCGGACTCCAGCCTGATCTCGGTGCGCCTGGCCGACAACCGTCGGCGCTGTGTGGCCGCACCCTCGTACCTCGCCCGCGCAGGGGTGCCGCAGCTGCCGTCCGACCTGATGCAGCATGAATGCCTGACGCTCAGCTCGGAGGCGAGCCAGTCGCGCGGCTGGGCCTTCCAGGTCGATGGCGAGGTGCAGCACCTGCGCCCGCCCGGTCGGCTGGACTGCAGCGACGGGCAGGTGCTGCATGCCTGGTGCCTGGCCGGACTCGGGCTGGCCTGGCGCAGCACCTGGGAGGTGGAGTCCGACCTGCGGGCGGGGCACCTGCAGGAGGTGCTGGAGTCCCACGCGGCACCACCGAATGGCATCTACGCGGTGTTCCCGCATGCCCGGCACCTACCACTGCGGGTGCGGCTGTGGATCGACTTCCTCAAGCACAGCTACGCCGAGCCGGGATATTGGTCCACCTGAAAACGCCGCAGATCGTCAGGCACAAAATGGGTTCCGATGGACAGGCTCAGACCCAAACGGAGGGGCGCTGCTTGCTCCACCGGTCGGAAGCGAATCGAATGAATTCGGTGCGGTGCACCCCCTGGTTGACCGGTACTGGCTCCGCCTGAGCCGGGTGTGGTGTGACCCCACCTGCTGCGGCAAGCTGAAGACCCGATGGCCGCAATGCATCGCAGCCATCGGGTGGCGGTAAGAAGGCATAGGGTTTGCTTGGACAACCGTGAGGGCGTTGGCAGCGTCCTTGAAACAGGCAGCAGTGACGGAATCCTCGCGAGGTCTGTTGCAGTTGAAAAAGCCGGGCAGGCCTGGCCTTCTTCTCTGGACTGCAGGCCTCAGGTTGAACGAAGCTGACACCAGCGAGTCACACGAAGCGAAACGACTTCTGCAGAGCAACGGAAAGCTCTGATGGAGCCTCGAAGCCCACAACCCTCCGGGCCCGGGACTCCACCAGATCTTCCCTGGTGGCGCGGCACTGATCCGGCCCGTCACCCCCTGACCCAGGAGGCCTGCATGGACGTGATCAGCAACTTCGCCGCGCGTTACGAACGCACCCGAGAAGAGGAACTCACCCTGGAGGAGTACCTCGCCGAGTGCAAGCGCAACCCGGTCGCCTACGCCACCGCCCCCGAGCGCATGCTCCAGGCCATCGGTGAACCCAGGATGGTGGACACCCGCAACGACCCGCGGCTGTCGCGCCTGTTCGCCAACAAGGTCATCAAGATCTACCCGGCCTTCGCCGAGTTCTACGGCATGGAGGACGCCATCGAGCAGGTGGTGTCCTACTTCCGCCATGCCGCGCAGGGGCTGGAGGAAAAGAAGCAGATCCTCTACCTCCTGGGTCCGGTGGGTGGCGGCAAGAGTTCGATCGCCGAGCGCCTGAAGCAGCTGATGCAGGAGGTGCCCTTCTACGCCATCAAGGGTTCGCCGGTGAACGAGTCGCCGCTGGGGCTGTTCGACCCGGCCGAGGATGGCCCGGTGCTGGAGCGCGAGTTCGGCATCCCGAGCCGCTACCTCAACCGCATCATGAGCCCCTGGGCGGTCAAGCGCCTGGAGGAGTACGGCGGCGACATCCGCAAGTTCAAGGTGGTCAAGCGTTACCCCAGCATCCTCAAGCAGGTGGGTGTGGCCAAGACCGAGCCGGGCGACGAGAACAACCAGGACATCTCCAGCCTGGTCGGCAAGGTGGACATCCGCAAGCTGGAGACCTTTGCCCAGGACGATCCGGACGCCTACAGCTACTCCGGTGGCCTGTGCCTGGCCAACCAGGGGCTGCTGGAATTCGTGGAGATGTTCAAGGCGCCGATCAAGGTGCTGCACCCGCTGCTGACGGCCACCCAGGAAGGCAACTTCAAGGGCACCGAGGGCTTTGGAGCCATCCCCTTCGACGGCATCGTGCTGGCCCACTCGAACGAAAGCGAGTGGAAGACCTTCCGCAACAACAAGAACAACGAGGCCTTCCTCGACCGCATCTACATCGTCAAGGTGCCGTACTGCCTGCGCGTCTCGGAAGAGGTCAAGATCTACGAGAAGCTGATCCGCGGCTCCTCGCTGGCCGAGGCCAAGTGCGCCCCCGGCACGCTGAAGATGATGAGCCAGTTCGCCATCCTCACCCGGCTGAAGGAGCCGGAGAACTCCTCGCTGTACAGCAAGATGCAGATCTACGACGGCGAAAACCTCAAGGACACCGATCCGCGCGCCAAGAGCTACCAGGAGTACCGCGACTACGCCGGGGTGGACGAGGGCATGAGCGGGATCAGCACGCGCTTCGCGTACAAGATCCTGTCCAAGGTCTTCAACTTCGACAGCCAGGAAGTGGCGGCCAACCCGGTGCACCTGATGTACGTGCTGGAGCAGCAGATCGAGCGCGAGCAGTTCCCGGCGGAGGTGGAGTCCAAGTACGTGGCCTACATCAAGGAGCTGCTGGCGCCGCGCTACGCGGAGTTCATCGGCAAGGAGATCCAGACCGCCTACCTGGAGAGCTACTCCGAGTACGGCCAGAACATCTTCGACCGCTACGTCACCTACGCCGACTACTGGATCCAGGACCAGGAGTACCGCGACACCGACACCGGAGAGGTGTTCGACCGCGGCAGCCTGAACGCGGAGCTGGAGAAGATCGAGAAACCCGCCGGCATCGCCAACCCGAAGGATTTCCGCAACGAGATCGTCAACTTCGTGCTGCGTGCGCGTGCCAACAACCAGGGCAAGAACCCGCTGTGGACCAGCTACGAGAAGCTGCGCACGGTGATCGAGAAGAAGATGTTCTCCAACACGGAAGAGCTGCTGCCGGTGATCAGCTTCAACGCCAAGGCCAGCGCCGACGAGGCGAAGAAGCACGAGAACTTCGTGCAGCGCATGGTCGACAAGGGCTACACGTCCAAGCAGGTGCGCCTGCTCTGCGAGTGGTACCTGCGGGTGCGCAAGTCGAGCTGAGTCAACGGCACAAACGGCATCAAGGGTCCAAGGGCTGTCATGCAACAGATCATCGATCGCCGGCTTGCCGGCAAGAACAAGTCGATCGGCAACCGTGAACGTTTCCTGCGCCGCTACAAGGAGCAGGTCAAGGAAGCGGTGCGCCGGGCGATCGATGGGCGCGGCATCCGCGACCTGCAGCGCGGCGAGGACGTGCACATCCCCAAGAAGGATGTGAGCGAGCCGGTGTTCCACCACGGCTCCGGCGGCAAACGCGAGATGGTGCACCCCGGCAACAAGGAGTACGTGGCCGGTGACCGCATCCAGCGCCCGAAGGGGGGTCAGGGGGGCGGTGGCTCCGGCAGCGGCCAGGCCAGCGACTCCGGCGAAGGGGAGGACGATTTCGTCTTCAGCCTGAGCAAGGAGGAGTTCATGCAGGTCTTCTTCGAGGACCTGGCCCTGCCGCACCTGATCCGCACCCAGCTGGCCGAGACCCCGGAGTGGAAGAGCCACCGCGCCGGCTTCACCAGCGACGGCACGCCCAACAACCTGCATGTGGTGCGCTCGATGCGCGGCGCCTTGGGCCGGCGCATTGCCCTGGGCACCGAGAAGCGGCGCGAGCTGCACGAACTGGAGCAGCGCCTGGCCTTGCTGAAGTCGCCGCAGACCAGCGTCGATGACGCGGTGCGCCGGGAGATCGACGAGGTCGAGACCCGCATCGCCGAGCTGCGCCGGCGCATCGGCGCCATCCCCTTCCTGGACCCGATCGACCTGCGTTTTCGCAGCCGGGTCAAGACGCCGGTGCCCACCAGCAAGGCGGTGATGTTCTGCCTGATGGACGTGTCCGGCTCGATGGACGAACAGCGCAAGGAGCTGTCCAAGCGCTTCTTCATCCTGCTCTACCTCTTCCTGACCAAGCACTACGAGAAGATCGACATCGTCTACATCCGCCACCACACCCAGGCGCAGGAGGTGGACGAGCAGGGCTTCTTCCATTCCACCGAAACCGGCGGCACGGTGGTGTCCTCCGCCCTGGTGCTGATGGAGGAAATCATCCGCGCGCGTTACCCCAGCGACCAGTGGAACATCTACGGCGCCCAGGCCAGCGACGGTGACAACTGGCACCACGACAGCGGCCGCTGCCGCGAGCTGCTGGAGCAGAAGATCCTGCCCCTGGTGCGCTACTACGCCTACGTGCAGGTGGCCGAGCCGGAGCAGAACCTCTGGGAGGAGTACGCCCGCCTGGCTGAAACCTCCGGCACCCACTTCGCGATGCGCAAGGCCACCGAGGCCTCGCAGATCTACCCGGTGTTCCGCGACCTGTTCAAGAAGGAAGGGGCTCCCGCATGACCCCCAGACTGCAGATGAAGGACCTGGCGGCCGGCCCACTGCCATTGGCACACCGGCCTGAACAGCACCTGCCGAGCCCGAGTGACTGGAGCTTCGAGCTGATCGAGCAGTACCACAGCGTGATCCGCACCACGGCCGAGCGTTTCGGCCTGGACACCTACCCCAACCAGCTGGAGATCATCACCGCCGAGCAGATGATGGATGCCTACGCCAGCGTCGGCATGCCGGTGAACTACCGCCACTGGAGCTATGGCAAGGAGTTCATCTCCACCGAGAAGAACTACAAGCGCGGCGCCATGGGGCTGGCCTACGAGATCGTCATCAACTCCAACCCCTGCATCAGCTACCTGATGGAGGAGAACACGATGGCGATGCAGGCGCTCGTCATCGCCCACGCCGCCTACGGCCACAACAGCTTCTTCAAGGGCAACTACCTGTTTCGCATGTGGACGGATGCGGCGTCGATCATCGACTACCTCGTCTACGCCAAGAACTACGTCGCCGCCTGCGAGGAAAAGCATGGCCTGGAGATGGTGGAAACCTTTCTCGACAGCTGCCATGCCCTGATGAACCAGGGCGTGGACCGCTACCGCCGCCCCAGCAAGCGCACCCTGGCGCAGGAACTGGCCGAGCGCAAGGAGCGCGAGGCCTACGCCCAGCAGCAGGTCAATGACCTGTGGCGCACCCTGCCGCGCCGGGCCGACAAGGCCGAGGAGCAGCAGGAGGCCCGCCGCTTCCCCGAGGAGCCGCAGGAGAACCTGCTCTACTTCGTCGAGAAGAACGCCCCGTTGCTGGAACCCTGGCAGCGCGAGATCGTGCGCATCGTGCGCAAGATCGCCCAGTACTTCTACCCGCAGCGCCAGAGCCAGGTGATGAACGAAGGCTGGGCCACCTTCTGGCACCACCGCCTGCTCAACACCCTGTACGACGACGGCTGGCTCACCGACGGCGTGATGATCGAGTGGCTCAAGTCGCACACCAACGTGGTCTACCAGCCCAAGGTGGGCGACCGCGGCTACAGCGGCCTGAACCCCTATGCGCTGGGCTTCGCGATGTACAGCGACATCGAGCGCATCTGCCGCCACCCCACCGACGAAGATCGCCAGTGGTTCCCGGATCTGGCCGGTTCACCCTGGCTGCCGGCGCTGGACCATGCGATGCGCAACTACAAGGACGAGAGCTTCGTCGGCCAGTTCCTCAGCCCCAAGCTGATGCGCGACCTGCGGCTGTTTGCCATCGTCGACGACGACAAGAAGAACGACATCGAAGTGGCCGCCATCCACGACGAGTCCGGCTACCGGCGCGTGCGCGAGGCGCTGTCGCACCAGTACGACCTGGGCAGCCGCGAGCCCAACATCCAGGTCTGGAACGTCAACCTGCGCGGCGACCGCTCACTGACGCTGCGCCACTTCCAGCACAACGACCGCCCGCTGGACGACTCGGCCCAGCAGGTGCTCAAGCACGCCGCAAGGCTGTGGGGCTTTGCCGTGCACCTGGAAAGTGCCAACGGCAAGGGCGATGTGACCAAACGCTGGACGGTGCCGGCTCCAGCGCACTGAGGTTTCCGCCAGGCCCGGGTCACAAGCTGCCCCCCGGGCCCGGGCCGGCCCGGCCCCCCCCCAAACGGCCGGCCGGCCCCGCCCGGGCCCCGGGCGGGCAGGGGGCGGCGAAGATCTTCCCAGGGTTCATGATGTTCTTCGGGTCCAGGGCGCGTTTGATGCTGCGCATCATCGCCACCGCGCCTTCACCCGCCTCCTCCAGCAGGAAGCCCATCTTGTGCAGGCCTACGCCGTGCTCACCGGTGCAGGTGCCGCCGCAGTCGATGGCGCGCTGCACGACGCGGCGGTTCAGCTCCTCAGCGCGTTCGTGCTGCTCGACGCTGGACGGGTCGATCAGGTAGGCGATGTGGAAGTTGCCGTCGCCCACATGGCCGACGATGTAGTGCGGCAGCCCCGCGTCGGTGGCCTCCTGTTTGGCCGCGACCACGCAGTCCGCGAGCTGGGAGATCGGCACGCAGGTGTCGGTGGTGATGGTGCGGCAGCCCGGGTTCAGGTGCATCGCCGAGAAGTAGGCCTTGTGCCGCGCCGCCCAAAGGCGTGAGCGCTCCTCCGGCGTGGTGGCCCACTGGAAGTCCTCCCCACCGTGCTCGCGGGCGATCTCCTGCACCGTCTCGGCCTGCTCCTGCACGCTGGCCGGGCTGCCGTGGAACTCCATCAGCAGCATCGGCGTCTCGCGCAGGCCGAGTTTGCTCTGCAGGTTGACACCCTTCACCGCATTGGCGTCCAGCAACTCGCAGCGGGCGATCGGCACACCCAGCTGGATCAGTGCGATGGTGGTCTGCACCGCAGCCGCTTCGCTGGGGAAATGGCAGATCGCTGCCGACACCGCCTCCGGCAGCGGGTAGAGCTTCAGCGTGATCTCGGTCATGACGCCCAGCGTGCCCTCGCTGCCGACGAACAGCCGCGTCAGGTCGTAGCCGGCAGAGGACTTCTTGGCCCGCGTGCCGGTGCGGATCAGCTCGCCGCTGGCGGTGACCACCTCCAGCGCCAGCACGTTCTCCCGCATGGTGCCGTAGCGCACCGCATTGGTGCCGCTGGCACGGGTGCCGCACATGCCGCCGATGGAGGCGTTGGCGCCCGGGTCGATCGGGAAGAACAGGCCCTGGTCGCGGATCTCGGCGTTCACCTGCTCGCGGGTGACGCCCGGCTGAACGGTGACGGTCAGGTCCTCGGCGTTGACGCTCAGCACCCGGTTCATGCGCGAGACGTCCAGGCAGATGCCACCCTGGACCGCCAGCAGGTGGCCTTCCAGCGAGGAGCCGACGCCGTAGGGGATCACCGGCACGGCGTACTGGTCGGCCAGCGTCACTGCATCGACCACGTCGGCGCTGCTTTCGCAGAAGATCACCGCCGCAGGAGGTGTCACGTCGTAGGGGGATTCGTCCCGGCCGTGCTGGTCGCACACCGCCTGGGCGGTGCTGCAACGCTCGCCGAAGCGTTCACGCAGCACCTGCAGCATGGCCTGCGGCAGCGGTCGCAGGGACAGTTCGGGCTGCCAGCTGATGGGGTGGGGGGCGTTCATGCGTGCGGCTCCGGTTCGGTCGGGCGGGGGGGGGGGGCTTCGGGTGGAAAGGGATTCTAGGCAGCCGACCCGGTCGGCCGATGGCCCTGCTCGCGCGTATGCTTTGGCACATGGCCGCAGATCGCACCTCCGCCCCCACCCGCCGCTCCGGCGACCCGGGCATCCCGGAACCCCGCACCGCGGCTGCCGGTGCCTCGGCACTGGCTGAGGAGCTGGCCACGCTGTATCCGGTGCTGGGGGAGTCGCCTCCATCCGGATGGCGTGAGGACCTGGCCACCCTCGGGCCCGCGCTGCAGGTGCCGCCTGGAGCGGTGCTGTTCGACGAAGGGGCGCCTTGTCGAGGGTTCCCCTTCGTACTGTCCGGCGAGGTGCGGGTGGCGCGCGGCGCACCTCAGGGGCGGGCGCTGGAGCTGTACCGGGTGCAGGCCGGGGAGGTCTGCATCGTTTCGGCCTCCTGCCTGTTCGGCCAGTCCGAGCTGTCGGCCCATGGCGCCACCGTGCAGGCCACCCGGCTGCTGCTGTTGCCGCCGGCGCTGTTCATGCGCTGGTGCGATCACGAACCCTTCCGCCGCTTCGTCTTCGGCGTGTTCGCCTCCCGGCTGGCCGACCTGATCGCTCTGGCTGAAGCGGTGGCCTTCCAGCGTCTGGACCAACGCCTGGCCGCCGCCTTGCTGGGCCACGGCGGCACGCTGCACACCACCCACCAGCAACTGGCCGACGAACTCGGCACCGTGCGGGAGATGGTCACCCGGTTGCTGCGCCGCTTCGAACGGGAGGGCTGGTTGCGCCTGGGCCGGGAGCGCATCGAGCTGCTGGACGCCGCAGCGCTGCGCCGGCTGGCGGCGCCATCGCAGACCGGTTGATGTGCCCGCCTGAACCGGGCCTGATGTGAAATCGCAACATCCACCAAAAGGAGGATGAGGGGTTGCTTGCCCTAAAGTGACAATTCTTCACGTTGATGTCGGTGCTCCTGCAACGGTTGTGGGAGAGCTGCGACACAACGAAATCAACCGAGGGATTGATATGAAGAAGTGGATTCTGGGGGTTGCGCTTGCGGCGGCGGCGGTGGGTGCTCAGGCGCAGATGTATGTGTCGGCTTCCGGTGGCTTGTCTTCGGCCAGCGTGGACTGCAGTGGGAGCAGCGGTTGCGACAAGTCCGGATTTGGCTTCAAGGTCCTGGGCGGTTATCGAGTGACACCCAATGTCGCGGTTGAAGCGGGCTACTACAACTTGGGCAAGTGGTCGGCTTCGGTTCCTTGGGGCACTGCCACGCTGAAGACCGACTTGAAGACCGCAGGGTTCGGAGTCGGTGCCGCCCTGTCTGCCAATATTGCGCCGAAGGTGAACGTGGTGGGGCGTCTGGCCCTGGCCTCGATGAGCAGCAAGCTGTCGGTGAGCTTGGCGGGCAACTCGGCCAGTGAGTCCGAGTCAAATGTCGGGGTGCTTCTGGGTCTGGGCATTGGCTATGCAGCCACCAAGAACCTGTCGATCGATGCAACCTTCGACACGGGCAAACATGAGTTCGATGGTGAGACCGGCAGCGCCCGTGTCTTCGGCCTCGGCCTGACGGCCTCGTTCTGATCGCTGCGCGGTCCACTCAGGCGACCCACAGGGTCGCCTTTTTCGATCTGTGACTGAAGTCACAGATCAAACCGCCCCGTGGTTACACACTGCGACCCATCCGGCACGGTGCCGGTCCGAGGTGTTGCAATGAAGACCAATGTTGGCGGTATCGACCGCATGGCCCGCATCGTGGTGGGTGCCCTGCTGATCCTGTTGACCCTGATGGGCACGATCGGCGTGTGGGGCTGGATCGGTGTGGTGTTGCTGGGCACCGGCCTGCTCAAGACCTGCCCGGCCTATTCCATCCTGGGCTTCAACTCCTGCCCGATGGACCGCAAGACCTGAGGTTTGAGCGGACTCGTCCTGTGGGCGGGTCCTCAGTCGTACACCGGCACCTGCCCGTCGCGCAGGCTGCCGCGGCGCGCCTGGTAGTCGGGCATCACCGAACGCACCACCTCCCAGAAGGCCGGGCTGTGGTTCATCTCGTGCAGGTGCGCCAGTTCGTGGGCGACCACGTAGTCGATGCTGGGCAGCGCGAAGTGAATCAGCCGCCAGTTCAGCCGCACCGTACCGTCGGCACTGGCACTGCCCCAGCGGGTCTGGGCTGAGCTCAGCCGCAATCTGCGGATGTTCACCCCCAGCCGCGCGGCATAGAAGGCGCAACGCTCTTCGAACAAGGCCAGGGCCTGGCGCTGCAGCCAACCCTGCACCGCATCGCGGATCTGCGTCGGCTGGGCCGCCAGCGGCAAACCGACGCGCAGGCTGCGAGGCTGGGCGCTGAACCATGCGCCCGTCACGGTGGGATCCAGGCGGACCTCCATCGGCGCCCCCAGGAAGGGCAGGGACACACCATCGCGCCAGTCCACACGGGCGGCCTCCAGTCGCTCCAGGCGCTGGTGCTGGTCGTGCAGCTTGCGCAGGATCCAGCTGGACCGTGCCTGCAGCGCCTGATCGATCTCACCCTGACCGACCCAGCGGGGGGCGCGCACCGCCAGGCCCTCCTCGCCGACCACGAAGCCGATGCTGCGGCGCTGGCTGCGGCTCAGTTCATAGCCGATCAGGTGCTCGCCCAGCCGCAGTTCGCGGTTGCTGCGCAGGTGCCGCAGGAGGTTGCGAGCCGGAGCCCGGGCAGGGGCGGCATCCCGGGGTCCTTCGGCGGGCGGCTGGACGGAGGTCGACTCGGTCAGCTGCTGCGGGTTCAGGGGGGACGACCGTTCGTTTCCTGCCGCAGGCGATGCATCCAGCACAGGAAGGGTCGGTGGGGTGTCGTCCCGCCAGGGCAGGCTCAGCTGGGTCGAGGCCGGATCCGGCGTTGCGCTGCGGGGCGAACGAGAACGAGTGGATCGGCCAGGAGAAGAAGCGATAGGGGGCTGCCTCGGGTGGCTGCGCATGTCCCGCTCCCGCTGGTCGATTCAGGCCGGCACACCCGTCCCACCGGGGGGGTAGGCCTCGGGATCCAGGCGGCGCATCTCGGTCTCGATCCAGGTCTCCACTTCGCGCATCAGGTCGTCCGGGCGGCGGCCTGCGGGGGCGATGGGCTTGCCGATCGAGATGTCGATCACCCCGGGGCGCAGCAGGAAGGTCTTGCGCGGCCAGCAGCGCGCTGACGTGACCGCGATGGGCACCAGCGGTACCTGGCAGGTCACCGCCAGGCGGGAGGCGCCGGTCTTGTATTCACCCTGGCCGCCGCGGGGGGCACGGGTGCCCTCCGGGAACATGATCATCCAGTTGCCCTGGCCCATGATGCGCTTGCCCTGCTCGGCCACCTTGCGCCAGGCCTCCGATGCGCGTCCGCGGTTGATGTGCACCATGTCCAGGCTGCCGATGGCCCAGCCGAAGAAGGGGATGTACAGCAGTTCACGCTTGAACACGTAGGCCAGCGGGTGGGGCATCAGCGCCGGGAAGGCAAAGGTCTCCCAGGTCGACTGGTGCTTGGGCACCAGGATCACGGCAGCCTTCTCATCCGCTGCGCTGGGCACGTTGTCCATGCCCTGGATGCGCCAGGTCACGCCGCAGAACCACTTGGCCCCCAGGATGGCCACGTGCAGCCACTTGGCGCAGATCCAGTAAAGCCGGGTGCTGCTGACGATGGGCGACAGCAGCACCACGAACAGGCTCCAGGGGATCACCGTGACGATGAGCCAGAACACAAAGAGGGCGGAACGCAGGTAGGGCATGGGAGCGGGTGGAAGGCGGTGCGGGCTCGGGTTCGGACTTGGACTCGGGTTCGGATCGGCAATGGGCCCCGCGGGGAGGAAGTCTAGCGGCGACCTTCGGCGCGGGCTTCGCTCTGGCGGCGAGCTTCCTGGCTCAGCAGGGCATCGGCAAAGGCAGTCAGGTCGGCGTGCACTTGCAGCCCGGGCAACTGCTGCCTGAGGGGTTCGAGGTCGGCCTCCGTCAGTTGGGCAGCGCGGCCCGTGCGCACCAGGTGCGGGGCGCAGCCGGCCTCCACCCCGGCCTGAAGATGGCGCAGCAGGTTGCCGACCGTGGGCACGCCGGCCAGATCGATGTTCAGGCGCTCGCCGATTTTCTGGAACAGACCCGGGCGGGGCTTGCGGCAGTCGCAGTCATCCTCCGGGGCGTGGGGGCAGAAGAACACCGCGTCGATGCGCCCGCCCAGTGGCGACAGCGCCTCGTTGAGGGTCTGGTGGATGGTGTTGAGCATCCCCATGTCGTACAGGCCACGCCCCAGTCCGGACTGGTTGGTGGCCAGCACCACACGCCAGCCGGCCTGGTTCAGTCGGGCCACCGCTTCCAGCGCACCGGGCAGCGGGGACCATTCCTCGACGGACTTGACGTGACCATTGCGGTCGTCGTTGAGGGTGCCGTCGCGGTCGAGGATGACGAGTTTCATACCTCGATCATGGCCCGCCTGTTGCACTGCATCAAGCTCCGGGGTGACAGCGGCCGGGTCAGGCCGCCAGGCGCGACAGGTCGGCCACGCGGTTCATGGCCTCGTGCAGGGTCTTGAGCAGGCCCAGCCGGTTGGCGCGCAAGGCCGGGTCCTCGGCGTTGACCATCACCGCGTCGAAGAAGGCGTCCACCGGGGCCTTCAGCACGGCCAGTGCCTGCAGGCTGGCGGCGTACTCGTGCCGCTCGAACAGGCGGTCGGCCTGCGGCTGCGCCTCGGCCAGCGCGGCGGCCAGCTGCCGCTCGGCGGCCTCCTGCAGCAGCGCGGCGTCCACCTTGGCTTGCACCTCGCCCTCGGCCTTCTTCAGGATGTTGCCGATGCGCTTGTTGGCCGCAGCCAGCGAGGCGGCCTCCGGCAGGCCGGCAAAGGCACGCACCGCGGCCAGCCGTTTGGGCACGTCGCCCAAGCGCTCCGGCCGCAGCGCCAGCACCGCATCGACCTCCTGGGCGCTGTAGCCCTGCTCGCGCAGGTTCACCGCCAGGCGGTCCTGGAAGAAGTCGGCCAGCGCCAGGCCCGGGTCCTCGATCAGCTCGCCGAAGGCCGGGATGGCGGCGGCCAGCATCTCCGGCAGCGACAGCGGCAGGTTCTTCTCCACCAGCAGGCGGATCACACCCAGTGCGTGGCGGCGCAGCGCAAACGGGTCCTTGTCGCCGGTGGGCAGCTGGCCGATGCCGAACAGGCCGACCAGGGTCTCCAGCTTGTCGGCCAGCGCCAGCACCGTGCCGCTGTGGTTGCGCGGCAGCGCGTCGCCGGCAAAGCGGGGCTTGTAGTGGTCCTCGATCGCGATGGCCACCCCGTCGCGCAGGCCCTCGTGGCGGGCGTAGTAGCCGCCCATGATGCCCTGCAGCTCGGGGAACTCGCCGACCATGTCGGTCAGCAGGTCGGTCTTGGCCAGCTGGGCGGCCTGGTCGACCTTGTGCTCCAGCATCTGCAGCTCATCGTGCGACTGCACCGAGGCGGGCTGGTGCGCTGCGAGCTGGTGGACGATGGCGTGGCCGATGGCGCGCACGCGCTCCATGCGGTCGCCCTGGGTGCCCAGCTTGCCGTGGTACACGACCTTGGACAGGCCCGGCACGCGGCTGGCCAGGGTCTTCTTGCGGTCCTGGTCGAAGAAGAACTTGGCGTCGGCCAGGCGCGGGCGCACCACCCGCTCGTTGCCCTGCGTCACTGCGCTGGCATCGGCCGGACGGATGTTGCTGACGATGAGGAACTTGTTCGTCAGCCTGCCCTCCTTGCCAGGGGTCGTATCCAGCAGCGGGAAGTACTTCTGGTTGGCCTTCATCGTCAGGATGAGGCACTCCTGCGGCACGTCGAGGAACTCGGTCTCGAACTGGCAGGTGAGCACGTTCGGGCGCTCGACCAGCGCGGTCACCTCATCCAGCAGCGCCTCGTCCTCGATGGGCTTGAGGCCCTCGGCCGCCGCGGCGGATGCGAGCTGGCGCACGATCTCGGCGCGGCGCTCGGCGAAGCTGGCGATGACTGCGCCCTGCTCGCGCAACTGGTGCGCGTAGCTGTCGGCGTCCTCGATCGCCACCACCGGTGTGGTCGCTTCGAAGCGGTGGCCCAGCGTCTCGCGCCCGGCCTTCAGGCCCAGCGCCTCAACATGCACCACGTGCGTGCCGTGCAGCGCAACCAGCTTGTGCGCCGGGCGCACGAACTTCACGTCGCTCCAGCCGTCGGCCAGCTGGTAGGTCATGACCTTGGGGATCGGCAGCTTGGCCAGCGCCTCGTCGAGCGCCTTCTGCAGGCCCTCGGTCAGCGTGGCGCCAGGCACCACCGAGTCGAGGAACAGCGCCTCGGCCTTGCCGTCGGGCAGGCGCTGGAGGCTCGGCACGACGGAGGCGTCGGCGCCGATGGCGGCCAGCTTCTTCAGCAGCGCCGGGGTGGGCTGGCCGTCGGCCGTTAGCGCGACCGTCACCGGCATCAGCTTCTGCTGCACCGCGCGGTCGGTCGCGCGCGAGGCCACGGCTGCGACCTGCACCGCCAGACGGCGCGGGGAGGCATAGGCAGTGACGGCGGCGTCCGCAGCGGCCAGGCCGCTGGCCTTGAGGCTGGCGGCCAGCGTGGCGGCGAAGGATTCCCCCAGCTTCTTCAGCGCCTTGGGGGGGAGTTCTTCGACGAAGAGTTCGACGAGCAGGTTCTGCGTGGTCATGGATGGTCGTGGGATTTGGCGCGGCTTGCGACGTCTTGGATTGAATCGAGAACCGAGATCACTTCGGGTGCAATGTCGTCCGGATGTTGGTGCTCGATCAGCGTGTAGTAGGAGCCATTTTCAGGCACCCGTATGTCTTGTACCTTGTCGCGGTAACGTTTCAGAATCTGCGGTAATACCTGTTCGCTGGATTTTCTGTCGGGAGACCAGAGATCCTCGCCCAACGTCTTGAGCGCCTGCTCGATTTCCGTGATGGCGTTACGCATGGCGTCCTGCCGATGCTGCGCTTCGGCAATCTCGATCAGATCCTCCTGCGAAACGCCGCCTGCGAAGTTCAGCAGTACCTCGGGGGATGCGAAATAATTTTCTATTTCCCTGCGCTGCCATTGCAGATCCAAGAGTCCGAATTGCTGGCCTTGCGGTGCTATGTCCAAACGATCGAATAGTGCCAAGCCGATCAGGTCAGAATTTGCTTCCCTGACAGCATTGAAATGCACACGAGCCTGCGATGGGACATTGCTGCTCAGGTAATGTACAAAGGGCTTTTTCAGAGCGGATCGGGCTGGATGGTTCAGCACTCGCGCCCAAGCCTGAAGGATGGCCAAGTCCGTACTGCCTTCCAGATATAGAACCCACCCGGATATTTCGGCCTGAATATAGTGCTCGAATCCAAAATCCCGCAATGCCTTGAGCACCTGTGAGCCTTGTCTGCCGGAGACGACATGGGGCTTGCCAACGAAGGCAATCACGGTGTCGCGTTCCACCGCCTCGTTGAGCACGACTTCCGAGTGGCTGGCACATACCACTTGGCTGCCATGCTGGCGGGCGATCTCGGTCAGCAGATGGTAGGTCTGGCGTTGTCGGAGTATTTCCAGGTGGGCGTCAGGCTCGTCGAGCATCAGCACGGCGCCGGGCTTCAGATACAGATACACCAGCAGGTGCAAGGTCTGTAGCATGCCCAGACCGGCGGAGGTCAGGGGCAGGCGTGTCTTGCCGTCCTGTGCCGTGTAGTCCACTTCCAGAGTACCCAGCTGGCTGATGAACACGGGGTCGTTGAGCGTGATGCCAAACAGCATCTTCATGTGGCTGACGATGCTCAGCCAATTTTCCTTGCTGCGCTCGAAGACGGAATAGCACAGGTTGCGCAATACCTCGCCGCTGCGGCCATTGCCCAGCAGTACCTCGACTCTGCCTGGCTGTAGCAGGGCCTCGTCCATCAAGAGACCACTGATGGGCGGCAGGAACGCTAGGTTGATCTCGGCCAGCTCCGCCGTCGGCACTGGCATGCGGGCCGGTTTGTCGGAATTGTCCAGCCTGAGGGGCCGGCAATAGAAATACTCTTCGCTTGCGAACTCGAACTCGAAGCCGCACGACCAAGGGTTGCCATGCCGATCCACACCATCGACGATGATTTCGATGTGGACATTGCGCACCTTCGTCTTGTCTTCCTCGCGATAACCTTCGCGAACCTTCAGGTCTTTCCACAAGGCGTTCGACGAGGGCAAGGGGACGTACACCAGATCCTTGCGGCCAATCGTGATGGCTTTGGCAGAGTCCTTCCTGCCGCTGGCGGCCGGGCGCTTGGCCAGCCATTGCTTGCAGCCTGCGTCCCACAGTGCCAAGGCCTGCAGTGCGGTGGTCTTGCCCGAGTTGTTCGGGCCGATGAACACCACCGACTGGCGCAGGTCGATCTCTGCGGTGTCGAACCGCTTGAAATTCTTGATGCGCAGCTTGGTCAGCATGGCAGGGCTCTGGGGCTGGGTCTAAGCTGAAGCCGCTCAGGCCGCTTTCTTGGCGGTTTCGGCGTCGATCTTCGCGATCACTTCATCGGCCCAGGCCTTCGGCGCCATCGGGAAGCCCAGGCGCTTGCGGCTGTCCAGGTAGGCGGCGGCCACGCTGCGGGCCAGGTTGCGGATGCGACCGATGTAGGCGGCGCGTTCGGTCACCGAGATGGCGCCGCGTGCGTCCAGCAGGTTGAAGGTGTGCGCGGCCTTGAGCACCTGCTCGTAGGCCGGCAGCGCCAGCTGCTGCTCCATCAGGGCCTTGGCGTTGCCCTCGTGGGCACCGAAGGCAGTGAGCAGGAATTCGACGTTGCTGTGCTCGAAGTTGTAGGTCGACTGCTCCACCTCGTTCTGGTGGAACACGTCGCCGTATTTCAGGCCATCGGCATAGACCAGGTCGTAGACGTTCTCCACGCCCTGCAGGTACATCGCCAGGCGTTCCAGGCCGTAGGTGATCTCGCCGGTGATGGGTTTGCAGTCGATGCCGCCGACCTGCTGGAAGTAGGTGAACTGGGTCACCTCCATGCCGTTGAGCCAGACTTCCCAGCCCAGGCCCCAGGCGCCCAGCGTGGGGTTCTCCCAGTCGTCCTCGACGAAGCGGATGTCGTTCTTCTTCAGGTCAAAGCCCAGGGCTTCCAGCGAGCCCAGGTACAGCTCCAGGATGTCGGCCGGCGCGGGTTTCAGGACCACCTGGTACTGGTAGTAGTGCTGCAGGCGGTTGGGGTTCTCGCCGTAGCGGCCGTCCTTGGGGCGGCGGCTGGGCTGCACGTAGGCGGCCTTCCAGGGCTCCGGCCCCAGCGCGCGCAGGAAGGTGGCGGTGTGGCTGGTGCCGGCGCCGACTTCCATGTCGTAGGGCTGCAGCAGGGCGCAGCCCTGGCGGTCCCAGTAGTCCTGCAGGCGGAGGATCAGTTGCTGGAAGGTCAGCATGGCAGACGGCGGACCGGTCGGGTCCGCGGTTCAGGGGTGGTGAAGGCGCCGAGGTCGCCTGTGCGTTCGGCGAACTCTGGATTCTAGGAGGCCGGCCGAGGGTTTCCTGAACAGCCGCTCTGCCCAGGTGCCTAGAGAGGGCTGCGTCCGGCGGGCCGATACAGCGAGGCGTCCAGCAGTTCACCCGGGGCGGACGGCGGCAGCGCGTCCGGCGCCGTGTCCGGCAGGAGCTGGGTGGCCTGACCCGGCCAGTGGTCGATGCGGTGCACCCGCCGGCTGCCGTGCCGCAGCTGGGCCAGTTCACGCTTCAGGGCGAGTTCGCGGGTGTCGGGCATCAGGCGGCGTGCCTGTCGCAGGATGCGGGCCTGCTCGCGCAGGCTGGCCAGGCGTTCGCGTTCACCGGCGCGCTTGCGCTGGCGCAGGAACTGGGCGGCCAGCACCACCGCCCGGCGGCCGGTGGCGCTGTTGGTGCGGGGCAGCTTGACGGCCCGGCCGTTGTGCAGCTCCAGGGCCAGGTAGCAACTGCCCAGGGGGCGGCCCCAGGGCTGTGGCAGCCAGGGTGGCCGGGCACCCAGCGCCCGTTCGACCAGGTGCACCCGCGCGATCTGCAGCATCGGCAGGCGGCGGATGCTGCGGCGCCAGCCGCGCCGCCAGGCCACCTGCCAGGGGCTCACCGCCACACATTCCCAGGTGCGCAGCTCCCAGACCAGGGTGGCCAGCAGCACGGCCGCACAGGGCAGCAACAGCAGCGGGTGCAGCAGCACCGCCGAGGCCGCCAGTGCGGCGCCCAGGCCCAGGCCGGCCCAAGTGCGGCGCACTTCGGGTGCAGACAGGGTCCAGAGCGAGCGCTGGTAGAACACCGTGTCGTCCACCTGCGACACCAGCGGATCGACCCGCAGCCACCAGTGCCGCCAGGCCTGCGCGCACAGCTGCTCCAGGAGGACGGCCCCTGCGGCCGCGCCCAAGGCGGTACCGATCAGACGCAGGATTTCCGCGGTGGCACTCACGGCGTCTTCTCGGAAGGTGGGGGCGGGGTCGGATGGGGCGAGTTCTGCAGCGTCTGCAACGCTTGCCACTGGGCCGGTGTGCCGACGTTTTCCCAGCGACCGACGTAGGTCTGCAGGCTGATTTGTTGCCCGGCCATGGCCGTGCGCAGCAGTGGACCCAACGGTGCGCGCCGCCCTGCCGGCAGTCCCTGAAACAGGTCGGCACGCATCAACGCCAGGTTGGCGTAGGTCTGCCTCTCGCTCGGGTCGTCCGACAGGCGCCCAACGACAGCGTCGCCGCTCAAGGATGGCAGCGGTTCGCCCTGGGCGAAATCTCCGTTCGGATGGAACTCCGGGTTCGGCACCATCCAGAGATGGGCCTGCAGGCGACTGTCGATGAAACGACGGGCGAAACCACCGTCGAAGTGGAAGTCAGGGGCCCAGATGTCGGCAGACACCACCCAGAAGGCCTCGCGTCCACCTTCGGTGAGCCAGGGCAGCACGGTGGCGATGCCGCCGGCCGTCTCCAGTGCACCGCCCCAGTCCTGGCCTTCGGTGGAGTACCGCAGGGTCAGCCCGAAGCGGCTGCCGTCGCCCAGCGTGGCGGGGAATTGCGCCTCCAGCCAGGCGGTGTTGATCACCACCTCCCGCACCCCGTCGCGCGCCAGCGCCAGCAGGTGCCATTCGATCAGCGGCCGGCCCAGCACCGGCAACAGCGGCTTGGGCGTGTGGTCGGTGAGTGGGCGCATGCGCTCGCCGCGACCGGCCGCCAGCACGATGGCCCGCAGCGCAGGCGCCGCTCGCATGCCATCGGGCGAGGTGGGGGGATCGGTCGAAATCAGGGTTTGCACGACCCTTTCAGTTTAGGGCCGGCCGGTCGGAAACCGACTCAGAGGGGAGCCCCCAAACCAATGGGCGCCGGTGCATGGTTGACGATGAAGCTGAAAAGTTTCTCGTATTCCGCCTCCGGCTTGTGTCCGGTGAGGGGGTCGCGGTTCTCTGCGAAGGCCGCGTCCAGCTGTTTCCAGTCCTCTTCCTGAAGCACCTCCAGGGCCAGCGGCATGATCACGTCCTCTTCCAGGCGCATGTGGGCGCGGTAGAACTCCAGGTAGCGGTCCACCGCCGTCGCGAAGTCCTGGGCACGGGAGTCGCCCATCATTTCGTAGGCGGTCAGTGCATGCTCCAGATCGCGGATGGCCTGTTCACCCCGGGCATGGTCGCGGTCCAGCTTGTCCAGCGCCTCGGCTGCCTGGTCGGTGCGATGGCGGATGGCCGGGAACAGCAGCTCGGTCTCCTTGCGGTGGTGCAGGCGCTCCGGGTACTCGTCGATGTAGAACAACATGGCGCGCAGCACGGCAAACGGCGGCGGCACGCCCTTGCGGCGGTGCTCGCTGAGCAACATGCTGATGGAGCTCAACATGGCGGCAAGGGCCTGATGCTCGTCACGGATGACCTGGAAGGAGGGGTGGCTCATGGTGGTTCTGCGGTGCCCGCGTGAAGTTGGGGGTCCGTCGCGAGGTCATGGCGCCACCCGTTGGAACTGCTCGCAATCCGGGGGTGCGCCACGGTTGCGCGACACCCCTGCAGACTGTCACTGCAACGCATTTTTGTCTTGATTCGGGTCAAGGTTGACGCAGGGGGGTGCGCGTCGCGTTGGAGCCCGCAGCGTGACGGCTCTGGCCGGCCTGCCTGCGCGGGCCGGTAAAATTCCAGGTTTTCCTTCCTGATCGACGATCCGCCCATGGCCGCTCAAGACACTCCCTCCTCCCAACAGCTGGCCAACGCGATCCGTGCGCTGGCGATGGACGCCGTACAGCAGGCCAACTCCGGGCACCCCGGTGCGCCGATGGGGATGGCGGACATGGCGGTGGCGCTGTGGACCCGCCACTTGAAGCACAACCCGGCCAACCCGCAGTGGGCCGACCGCGACCGCTTCGTTCTGTCCAACGGCCATGCGTCGATGCTGATCTACGCGCTGTTGCACCTGAGCGGCTACGACCTCCCGATCGAGGAGCTGCGCAACTTCCGCCAGATGCACAGCAAGACGCCGGGGCACCCGGAAGTCGGCATCACTCCGGGGGTGGAGACCACCACCGGCCCGCTGGGCCAGGGCATCACCAACGCGGTGGGACTGGCGCTGGCCGAGAAGCTGCTGGCCAGCGAGTTCAACCGCGACGGTCACGCCATCGTTGACCACCGCACCTACACCTTCCTCGGCGATGGCTGCCTGATGGAGGGCATCAGCCACGAGGCCTGCGCGCTGGCCGGCGCCTGGAAGCTCAACAAGCTGATTGCGCTTTACGACGACAACGGCATCTCGATCGACGGGCAGGTGGCGCCCTGGTTCATCGACGACACCGCCCAACGCTTTGCCGCGTACGGCTGGAACGTGATTGGCCCGGTGGATGGGCATGACGCCGACGCGGTGGCCGCGGCCATCGCCAGCGCCCGCAGCAGTGCCGACAAGCCCAGCCTGGTGATCTGCAAGACCGCCATCGGCAAGGGTTCTCCCAACCGCGCCAACACCGCCAAGGCCCATGGTGAACCGCTGGGCGCCGAGGAAATCAAGCTCACCCGCGAGGCGCTGGGCTGGAGTGCCGAGCCCTTCGTGATCCCGGCCGACGTGGCTGCTGCCTGGAACGCCCAGGCCGCCGGTGCCGCCGCCGAAGCCGCCTGGGACGAGCGCTTCGCCGCCTACACCGCCGCCTTCCCCGAACTGGCCGCGGAGTTCACCCGCCGCATGGCCGGCGCGCTGCCGACCGACTTTGCCGAGATCGCGGTGGAGGTCGTGGCCGGTGCGCATGAGAAGGGCGAAACCGTGGCCAGCCGCAAGGCCAGCCAGATCGCGCTGGAGCTGTTCACAGCTCGCCTGCCCGAGTTGCTGGGCGGCTCGGCCGACCTGACCGGCTCCAACCTGACCAACACCCCGTCCACGCCCAACCTGCGTTTCGATGCTGCGGGCGCGGTGGTGAAGAACGAAGCGGGCCGGGGCGGGCGCCACATCAACTACGGCGTGCGCGAATTCGGCATGGCCGCGATCATGAACGGCGTGGCTCTGCACGGCGGCTACATCCCCTACGGCGGCACCTTCCTGACCTTCAGCGATTACAGCCGCAACGCCATCCGCATGGCGGCGCTGATGAAGCTGCGGGTCGTGCACGTTTTCACCCACGACTCCATCGGGCTGGGCGAGGACGGCCCGACCCACCAGTCCGTCGAACATGCCGCCAGCCTGCGCCTGATCCCCGGGCTGGATGTCTGGCGCCCGGCCGACACCTGCGAGACCGCGGTGGCATGGACGATGGCACTGGCCAACAAGAACCGCCCCAGCGCGCTGCTGCTGAGCCGCCAGAACCTGCCCTACGCACCCAAGACCGACGCCGACGTCATCACCCGCGGCGCCTACATCCTGGCCGAGCCCGGCGAAGTGGGCTTCAAGGAAGGCAAGAAGGCCAAGGCGGTGATCGTGGCCACCGGCTCCGAGGTACAGCTGGCGCTGCATGCCCAGGCGGAGCTGGCCAAGCTGAAGATCCCGGTGCGGGTGGTCTCGATGCCCTGCACCTCGGTGTTCGACCGCCAGGACCTCCAGTACAAGAAGGAAGTGCTGCCGTCCAAGCTGCCGCGCATCGCGGTGGAGGCAGGCGTCACCGACTTCTGGTGGAAGTACGGTTGCGCTGCGGTGATCGGCATCGACAGCTACGGTGAGTCCGCCCCGGCCGGCGTGCTGTTCAAACACTTCGGCTTCACCGCGGACAACATCGTTGCCACCGTGCGAAAAGTGCTTTCGAAGTAACGCGACACCCGTCACACTCGACAGGTTTGCCCGGGGCTGAGGTGCACGGAGCCAGGCCGGCCGGGATGCTCGATTTCTTGTTCTTGTTCCTGTTCTTGTTCCTGTCTCACCCATCCTTTCCAGGAGTCTTCACATGACCATCAAGATCGGTATCAACGGCTTCGGCCGCATCGGCCGCATGGTGTTCCGCGCTGCGGTGCAGAACTTCGGCAACGACATCGAAGTCGTCGGCATCAACGACCTGCTCGAGCCCGACTACCTGGCCTACATGCTGAAGTACGACAGCGTGCACGGCCGCTTCAAGGGTGACGTCTCGGTGGACGGCAACACCCTGGTCGTCAACGGCAAGCCGATCCGCCTGACCGCCGTCAAAAACCCGGCCGAACTGGCCTGGGGCGACGTCGGTGCCGACATCGTGGTCGAGTCCACCGGCCTGTTCCTCACCAAGGAAACCGCCGAAGCCCACCTCAAGGCCGGCGCCAAGAAGGTCATCATGTCTGCCCCGTCAAAGGACGACACCCCGATGTTCGTCTACGGCGTCAATGACAAGACCTACGCCGGTCAGGCCATCGTCTCCAACGCGTCCTGCACCACCAACTGCCTGGCGCCGGTGGCCAAGGTGCTCAACGACACCTGGGGCATCAAGCGTGGCCTGATGACCACGGTGCACGCCGCCACCGCCACCCAGAAGACGGTGGACGGCCCGTCCAACAAGGACTGGCGCGGCGGCCGCGGCATCCTGGAAAACATCATCCCGTCGTCCACCGGCGCCGCGAAGGCTGTGGGCGTGGTGATCCCCGAGCTGAACAAGAAGCTGACCGGCATGGCCTTCCGCGTGCCGACGTCCGACGTGTCGGTGGTGGACCTGACCGTCGAGCTGAACGCTGAAGCCAGCTATGCCGAGATCTGCGCGGCGATGAAGGCCGCAAGCGTCGGCGCGATGAAGGGTGTGCTGGGCTACACCGAAGACAAGGTGGTGGCCACCGACTTCCGCGGCGAGAGCTGCACCAGCGTGTTCGATGCCGAAGCCGGCCTTGCGCTGGACAAGACCTTCGTGAAGGTGGTGTCCTGGTACGACAACGAGTGGGGCTATTCCAACAAGGTGCTGGAGATGGTGCGCGTGATGGCAGCGTGAAGCTGCCTTCGGCGATGACCGCATGTTTGCGGTCCGCCTGAAGCGTCCGACAACACGGCCCTGCGGGGCCGTGTTGCTGTTGGGGGGCTCTCGGATCGCGAGGTCTGGAACGTCAGAACCCCGCGGTGATGCCCAGCCCCACCACCGTCACCGGCGAGGTGGCGCCACGGTACTCGTGTTTGCCAAAGTCCACGCTGAGGTCCAGCGACAGGTTGCGCTGCAGCTGCAGCCCGAGGCCCGCACCCAGCAGCAGCGTCAGGTTGCGGTCCGATTCGGTGACGCCGTCGTAGGTGAAGCGGGTGTTCATGGCCGCCAGCGCCCCGCGTGCAAACAGCCTGACCTGAGGTGTCAGCTCCAGAAAGCCGGCCAGCCCGACGCCGGGGCCGTCGGTGCGGATGCTGAAACTGGGGGCGGGGCTGTAGTAGCCGTCCAGCCCGGAGGCCTTGCCCAGGCTGTAGTAGCCGATCTCCAGCCCGATGTCCGGGCCGATGTGCTGGCCCACCAGCAACTTCAGGCCGGTGCCGCTTTCCTTGCAGCGAACCGTGTAGCGGTCGCAGAACTCCTCGGCCTGTGACAGACCTCCAGAGGCCACCACGTACACCTGGGCCTGTGCCGCACAGGCCGCCAGGGCTGCAGCCAGGGCCAACAACATCGACTTCATCTTCATCGGTTCACTCCGGTCGGGCGACACGCCCCTTCATTGTGCTGGTAGCACAACGCTCCGTCCCGGGTGCCGGTTGACCCTGAGTGCCAGGTGCCGGGCCCCGGGTTCTGCGGGCGGCCGGCGCGCAGGCATGATGTGCGCCATGTGGACCGAAACGCTGCTTGCCTACCTACACATCGCCTGCATCCTGGCCTGGGTGGTGTTCACCACCAGCCAGGCCGCCCTGGCCCGCCCGCTCTGGCTGAACGCCGCGGTGCTGGCACGCTTGAAACGTGTGGATGGAATTCTTTGGGCCTGCTGGGCCGCACTGCTGCTCAGCGGACTGGCCCGCGCCACCTGGGGCCTGAAGGGTGCCGGCTGGTATTGGAGCCAGCCGCTGCTGCACACCAAGCTGACACTGCTGCTGCTGATCGGCCTGGCCAGCTGGCCCAACACCCGTGCCTATGGTCGCTGGTGGGCCACCTGGCAATCGACCGGGCAACTGCCCGAGCAGGTAGAAGTGGACCGTGTGCGCCGCCGAGTGATGGTCGTTGCCCACGTGATGCTGGTGATTCCCCTGCTGGGGGTGATGCTGGCCCGAGGCCTCTGGACGCGCTGACGGCCCTGCGGCCTGCGGGGTGACAGAATTCACGAAAGACGGGTGTCCGCCCGTTTCGCCCGAAGTCCTGGCCGCAGCCGGCCACCCGAGGAGACCGAGCCATGAAGTGGGAAGGCCAGCGCGAAAGCGACCAGATCGAGGACCGCCGCGGCAGCACCGGCGGAGGGGGGGTGGGCGGGGGCGGCGTGCGCCTGCCGGTCGGGCGGGGCGGGGTAGGTCTGGGCACGGTGGCCATCGCGCTGGTGGCCGGCTGGATCTTCGGCATCAACCCGATGACCATCCTGGGCATCATCGGCGGCATGGACAGCGGCCCGGCCGTGACCCAGCAGGCCGAACCGGCCGGCCCGGTGCAGCGCGACGAGGCCACCCGCTTCGTCTCCACCGTGCTGGCGTCCACCGAGGATGCCTGGGAGGAAGCCTTCCGCAGCGCCGGCAGCCAGTACCAGAAGCCGGTGCTGGTGCTCTACCGCGGAGCCACCCGCTCGGCCTGCGGGCTGGGCCAGGCAGAGATGGGGCCGTTCTACTGTCCGGGGGACCGCAAGGTCTACCTGGACCTGGACTTCTTCGACGTGATGCGCCAGCGCCTGGGGGCGCCGGGTGACTTTGCCCAGGCCTACGTGGTGGCGCACGAGGTGGGGCACCATGTGCAGCACCTGATGGGCATCACCGACAAGGTAGATGCTGCCCGGCGGCGCATGAGCGAGGCCCAGGCCAACGCCCTGTCGGTGCGGCTGGAACTGCAGGCCGACTGCCTGGCCGGCATCTGGGCCCACAGCTCGCAGCAGGCCAAGGGCTGGATCGAAAACGGTGACCTGCAGGAGGCGCTGAACGCCGCCTCGCAGATCGGCGACGACACCCTGCAGCGCAACGCCGGGGGGGCGGTGGCGCCGGAGAACTTCACCCACGGAACCAGCGCCCAACGCGTGCGCTGGTTCCAGAAGGGCTACCAGAGTGGCCAGGTGAAGGACTGCAACACCTTCGAAGCCCGGCAGCTCTGAGGGGCGCAGGCCCTGCAGCCGCTGAGGTGCTGCTGGGCCCGCCGATTCACAGCCGATTCACAGCCGCTTGCTGGCGACCAGGGCGGAGCGGATCGAGTTGTAGAACAGCTCGTGTCCGTAGGGTGTGGGGTGGAAGCTGTCGGAGAACAGGTAGCTCTTCCACCAGTTGGCGCCGCCGGTGGCCCCTTCCGGAACCGAGGCCGACAGGGCCGCGTCGGTGCAGGCGGTCCAGTCGTAGGTCGGCAGTCCGGTGCTGCTGTCGGTGCCGGTGGCGGGACAGGCTGGGGTTGTCGTGTTCTGCAGCCCGTAGCTGGCCGGATTGACCACCTGGTCGTTCAGGTTGGTGTACAGGTCCAGCAGCATCACCCGGCTGTCACCGCTGACCTTGGTGGACAAGGCGGCGTTGAAGGCGGTGAACCATTGGCCGAACAGGGCCTCCAGCTGGGCACGGGTGGTCGCGCCGAGTGTGGCCTCGATGTTGGCCAGCACGAACTGGAAGCGTGGTGTCTTGGTGATGCCGGGCAGGTTGATCAGCACCAGGTGCTGGGCCCCCTTGTCGAGGGCATTGGCCTTGATCGAATCATGGAAGGCGTTGGCCAGCGCCTGCATGTACATGCCGCCCAGAGTCGCCATCCCGGCCTGGGGGCCTTGCGCTGTCAGAACGGCGTCGACGGCAGTGTTGCCCAGAAGGGTGCGCACCAATGCCAGGAAGGCGATGCCCGAGTCGTTGGAGGCATTCAGGTAGGCCCCGACCAGGTCCGCCGCATCGTTGCCGCCGCCGTCGATGACCAGCAGATCGTTGGCACTGTACGAGCCCGCAGCGGCAGCGTTGGCCAGTTGCACCCGGATCGACACCGGGGACAGCCCGGTGCTGTCGCTGGCGTTGTTGATGCGCCCGCCGCCGATGGCGTGGTTGGTGCATCCTGCGGTGGTGTTGGCGGTGAAGGTGGTGCCGTTGTAGAGGTAGACCGGGCACATCGAGGTGATGCCGTAGGCCTGCGCCACCCGCTCCGGATAGATCAGCGACGGGCTGGCCGAAGAGGTGCTCTGCACCGTGAACTTCAGCCCGAAGGTGCCCACATCGGCCAGGCTGTCCCCGAACACCTTGACGGAGGTGATGCTGACCTTCTCCTCGGCAGCCGAGTCCTCTTCCTCATTCCAGCAGCCCACCAGCATCAGCGATGCCGCGGCGCAGGCCAGCAAACGGGTCCTGAACAGCCTCATGTCCTGTCTCCTCAAAAAATAGAACGATCGTTCGAAAATCGGAGGATCACTATAGGAGCGGGCGCCGGAACTGGCGTTCGGCGCTTACCCTAGGCCGACAGAAGCCAGGGTCCATGGCGGTGAGTTTGGGCGCAAACGACCTCGTCGGACCCGGCGGACCCATCAGGTCCGTCCGGGTTCAGCCGGCCGCCACACGGGCCGCGATCGCCTGGCCCAGCTCAGTGGTGCTGGCCGTGCCGCCCAGGTCCGGGGTGTGCGGGCCCTCGACCAGCACCTGTTCGATGGCGCTCAGGATGGCGTCGTGTGCGGCGCGCTCGCCGAGGAAGTCCAGCATCAGCGCGGCCGACCAGATCATCGCGATCGGGTTGGCGATGTTCTGGCCGTAAATGTCCGGCGCCGAGCCGTGCACCGGCTCGAACAGGCTGGGGAAGTGGCGCTCGGGGTTGAGGTTGGCGCTGGGCGCCAGGCCGATCGTGCCGGTGCAGGCCGGGCCCAGGTCGCTGAGGATGTCGCCGAACAGGTTGGTCGCCACCACCACGTCGAAGCGCTGCGGCTGCAGCACGAAACGGGCGGTGAGGATGTCGATGTGCTGCTTGTCCACCGTGACCTCGGGGAAATCACACCCGACTTCGCCGGCCAGCGCGTCCCACCAGGGCATGGAGATGGCGATGCCGTTGCTCTTGGTGGCCACCGTCAGGTGGTGGCGCTCGCGCTGCCGGGCCAGCTCGAAGGCGTACTTCAGCACCCGCAGGCTGCCGTGGCGGCTGAACACCGACTCCTGGATCACCAGTTCGCGCTCGGTGCCTTCGAACATGATGCCGCCGAGCTTGGTGTACTCGCCCTCGGTGTTCTCCCGCACGATCATCATGTCGATGTCGCCGGGCTTGCGGCCCGCCAGCGGGCAGGGCACCCCGGCAAACAGCCGCGCCGGGCGCAGGTTGATGTACTGGTCGAACTCGCGGCGGAACTTCAGCAGCGAACCCCACAGCGAGATGTGGTCCGGCACCGTCGCCGGCCAGCCCACGGCGCCGAAGAGCAGGGCGTCCTGCCCCTGCAGCTGCGCCTTCCAGTCGTCGGGCATCATCTGGCCATGCTGCTGAAAATAGTCGCAGCTGGCCCATTCGACGGGCGTGAGATCCAGCGCGAAGCCAAAGCGCGCGGCCGCGGCTTCGAGCACACGCAGCCCTTCGGGCATCACTTCCTTGCCGATGCCGTCGCCGGGGATGGCTGCGATTCGGTGCGGGGGCTTGCTGCTCATGGACGTCTTTCCAGGGGTGTCGAAACGGAACTCGGCTGCCGGCCGGCCGGCAGCGAGCTGGACTGGATTGTGCTCGGCGAAGGGCTCCGCATTTGGGCCTGCATCTGGCCCATGGAACGGGCGTCACGCTTCTTCACGGACGCGACGCGACAGCTCAAGGCGGTCGGCGCAAGCTTGGTCGATGCACAGTCCACACGATCCGCAGGGGCGCCGCCGCGCGCCCGTCATCGTCGCCCCAGGCTCCAATGCGACCTCTGCTGCGCCCCAGGTCAGGTACTCCGGCGATGCCGCGGCGGCTCCACCCAGCCGTCGCCGCTTCCTCGGCCAATTGACCACGGCATTCGGCATCGCCGGCACGGCCGGTGCGGGTGGGTTGTTGGCGGGCTGCGGCGGTGGCGTCAGCGACGAGCTGGCCTACCTGCGCTTCTGCCACACCGGAGTGGACGACGCCAGCGCCGACTTCTGGGTCGCCGGCAGCCGGGTGGTGGCCGGGCTGGCCGACGGCGGCACCGTCGGCGGCTGGTTGGAGGGCGAGGCCGGCAGTGTCTCGCTGGCCTGGCATGCGGCGGGATCGTCCACCGCGCGGCTGACCGAGACCCGCAGCCTGGACACCGACAGCTATACCAGTGTGATCGCCTGGGGCACGCTGGCCAGCAGCCTGAAGTTCCGCTATCTGGCGGAGACCAACTCAGCGGCGTCCAGCGGCTCGGTCAAGCTGCGCGGCTTCCATGCCGCACCGTCCATCGGTGCGGTGAATGTCTACGTCACCAACACCAGCAGCCTGGACGGCCTGGACCCCACCTTCACACTGAGCGCTGCCGGTACCCTGGGCGACTTCGTCACCCTGTCCTCCGGCACCTGGCGGGTGCGTGTCACCAATTCCGGCGACAGCAGCAGCCTGCTGTTCGACTACAGCGGCGGCGTTACCCTGGGCAGCACCGCGGTGGTCACGCTGGTGCTCTCGCCGCGTGCCAGCGGTTCGCTGCCGAACGTGGCGCTGCTGGCGGAGAAGTCGGGTTCGGCGTTGCTGGGCAATGAGTTGGTGTGAACTCCGATTTGATGCGCTAGAGTGCGTTCTGCATCAACTCACTTGGAGAGCATCAGGATGCGCACCACACTGACCTTGGACGACGATGCCTTTGCCACTGCACGCACTTACGCGCAGGCACGCGCCATCAAGCTCGGCCAGGCAGTCTCGGAGCTGGTGAAGCGTGGCGCTGCGGTCGAGGCACCAGCGTTGCGCCAAGTGGACGGCATCTGGGTGTTCGACCTTCCAGAAGCTGCTCCACCGGTGACGGCTGAACAGGTGCGGCGACTTCTGGACGAGGCGGTCTGACGCTGACGGGAGTCATCGGTATGTCCTGCCTGCTCGATGCGAATGCGCTGATCGCCCTGTTGTGGCCCGCTCATGAGCACCACGCGGTCATGCGACGTTGGTTCCGGAATCACGCTGAACAGGGCGGCTGGACGACTTGCGCCTTGACCCAGGCGGCGGTGATCCGCATCGTTTCGCAGCCTTCTTTTGCGGGCCGCCCGATGGCCATCTCGGACGTAGCCCGGCTGCTGCTGGCCAACACAGCCCATCCGATGCACAGCTTTGTCGCCTTGGACTTCGATTTCGGCACGGTACTGTCGACCTGCACCGGGGGCCTGCAAGGCCACCGACAGGTGACCGATGCGTACCTCCTGACGGCGGCCATACGTCATGGCCTGCGCTTGTTGACGTTCGACTCCGGACTGTCGTCCTTGCTGGCGACCCCCGGGGAGCGCGAGCGTCATGTCTGGCGGCTCATGGCCGCCTGACGAATACGCTCACCCCCCCAACGCCTTCCACAACCCCACCCGGTTCAACTGCTCGGCCAGTGTGGCCTGCACCAGCGCCTGCTCGGTGTTGAACAGGCTGCGCTCGGCGTCCAGCCGTTCCAGTTCGCTGGCGGCGCCCTGTTCGTGGCGCAGGCGAGTCAGGCGGTGGATGTCGCGGGTGGCGTCGCGCTGGCGCTGCAGGGCGGCGAGCTGGTCCTGCCAGGTGGCCTGGCCGGCCAGGGCGTCGGCGGTGTCGCGGAAGGCGCTCTGCAATGCCTTCTCGTACTGGGCCACCGCGATGTCGCGGTTCACCTGGGCGACCTCCAGGTTGGCCTGGTTGCGGCCATGGTCGAAAAGGGTCAACAGGGCCTGTGACGACAAGGTCCAGGCCAGGTTGCCAGCCTGGAGCAGGTTGGACAACTCGTTGCTGACCAGGCCGGCGCTGGTGGTCAGGCTGATGCGCGGGAAGAAGGCCGCCCGCGCGGCGCCGATGTTGGCGTTGGCGGCGATGAGCTGCTGCTCCGCCTGGACGATGTCCGGCCGGCGCAGCAGGACGCTGGACTCCAGCGCGGCGGGCACCGGCGCGAAGGGGTCGGTGAGCGTCGGCACCGCGGCCGCTTCGGCCGACGCGGGTTGAGCCGTTGGCAGCAGGTCGGCAGCGGGCGCCTGGCCGATCAGCAGGGCCAGCGCGTTGCGGTCCAGCGCCACCTGGCGGCGCAACTGGCTGAGGGTGGCCTCGGCCTGGGAGGTGAGACTCTGGGCGCTGGAGCGCTCCAGCTGCGAGGCGGCACCGCGGTCGAAGCGCAGCTGTGTCAGGCGAAGCGTGTCCGCGCGGCTGATGGCGGTGCGCTCGGCCAGGGCCAGCAGCGCCTGGTCGGCGGCCAGGGTGCGCTCGGCCGTCAGCACGGAGGCGACCAGGGCCAGCTCGGCACTGCGTCGGCCGGCCTCGGTGGCCAGCAGGCTGGCGCGTGCGGCGTCGTCCAGGCTCTGCAGGCGGCCGAAGAAGTCCAGCTCCCAGCCGCTGACCTGCACACCGAGCTGGAAGGTGTTGGTCTGCTTGCCCTGGCTGTTGGGCGCGCGGGCGGCACTGGCCACGCCGTTGACGGTGGGCCAGCGGTCGGCCTGCGCCAGGCCGAGCTGGGCCTGGGCACGCTGCACGTTCAGCGCGGCGACGCGCAGGTCGCGGTTGGCCGTCAGCGCGGCCTGCACCAGGCGGCGCAGGCGCTCGTCGCGCACCAGGTCGGTCCAGGCGAGCGGGGCGGCCGGGGCGGAGGCGCTGGCCGCAGGGGCCGACGCTGCGGCGTCGAACTGTGCCGGCACCGGCGCAGCGGGGCGCTGGTAGGTCGGCGCCAGGCTGCTGCAGGCGCCGAGCAGGGCGGTGTGCAGGACGGCGGTGCCCAGGGCCACCGCCGAGAGGGGGCGCCGCGCGGCTGCGGCGCTGCGATCAGGTTGCATCGTCGAAGACATCAGTGCGACTCCCCACGGCTGTTGGCGCTGCCCAGGGCGCGGGCAATGGCCGCGTCGGTGGCCGCGGAGGCGATCGAGGTGCCGTGCGGCGCCTCGTGCCCGGTGGGCGGGAAGAGCCGGCGGATCACCACGAAGAACACCGGCACCAGCGCGACGGCCAGCACGGTGGCGGTGATCATGCCGCCCATCACGCCGGTGCCAATGGCGCGCTGGCTGGCCGAGCCGGCCCCCGAGGCGATGGCCAGCGGCAGCACGCCCAGGATGAAGGCGAAGGAGGTCATCAGGATCGGGCGGAAGCGCAGGTGGCAGGCCTCCAGCGTGGCCTCGATCAGGCCCTTGCCCTCGGCCTGCAGGTCCTTGGCGAACTCGATGATCAGGATGGCGTTTTTCGCCGACAGGCCGATGATG
Organism: Burkholderiales bacterium; assembly: GCA_016703325.1. Lineage (GTDB taxonomy): Bacteria > Pseudomonadota > Gammaproteobacteria > Burkholderiales > Burkholderiaceae_C > Sphaerotilus. The sequence continues at coordinate 80,878 of JADJCH010000001.1, forward strand.
GTGATCAGGCCAACCTTGAAGTACACGTCGTTGGGCATGCCGCGCAGCCACACGCCCGACAGCGCACCCAGGATGCCCAGCGGCACCACCAGCAGCACGGCCACCGGGATGCTCCAGCTCTCGTACAGCGCCGACAGGCAGAGGAACACGGCCAGCATCGAAAAGGCCAGCAGGATGGTGGCCTGCGAGCCGGAGAGCTTCTCCTCGCGCGACTGGCCGGTCCACTCGAAGCCGAAGCCCGGTGGCAGCTGGGCGACCAGGCGCTCCATCTCGGCCATCGCGTCACCGGTGGAGTAGCCGGGTGCGGCGTCGCCGCCGAGCTTCATCGCCGGGTAGCCGTTGTAGCGCACCGTCTGCACCGGGCCGGTGACCCAGCGCGTACTCGCGAAGGCCGACAGCGGTACCTGCTGACCCTTCGTGTTGGGCACGTAGAGCTTGAGCACGTCCTCCGGCTGCATGCGCGCGGCGGCTTCGGCCTGCACGATGACGCGCTGCAGGCGACCGGCGTTGGGGAAGTCGTTGACGTAGGTTGAACCCAGCGCGGTGCCCAGCAGGTTGCCGATGCTGTCGAAGGACACGCCGAGTGCGGCGGCGCGTTCCCGGTCGATGTCCAGCTGCAGCTGTGGGGCATCCTCCAGGCCGTCCGGTCGCACGCCCTGCAGCACCTTGCTCTGGCTGGCCATGCCCAGCAGCTGGTTGCGCGCGGCCAGCAGGGCCTCGTGGCCGTTGCCGGCGCGGTCCTGCAGGCGGAAGTTGAAGCCGGTCGCGGTGCCCAGCTCCGGAATCGGCGGCGGCGAGAGCGGGAAGATGAAGGCGTCGCGGATCGTGCCCATGAAGAAGCCGAAGGCCCGCCCGGCCACCGCCTGCGCGCTGTGCTGCGCACCGGCGCGCTCCTCCCAGGGCTTGAGCGGAACAAACACCAGCGCGGCGTTCTGGCCCGAACCGGAGAAGCTGAAGCCCAGCACGCTGACGACCTTGTCCACCTCGGGCTGCTTCTGCAGGTAGCCCTCCACCTGCTGGATCACCGCCAGTGTGCGTGCCTGCGTGGCACCCGGGGGCAGCTGCACGTTGACGATCAGGTAGCCCTGGTCCTCGTTGGGCAGAAAGGAGGTGGGCAGCCCCCGGTACATCACCGCCACCGCAGCGATGATGGCCGCGTAGATCAGCAGAAAGCGCCCGGCGCGCGGCAGCATGCGCGCCACCAGGCCCTCGTAGGTCTTGGTGGTGCGCTTGAAGCCGCGGTTGAACCAGCCGAAGAAGCCGGACTTCTCATGGTGGCCAGCGGGCACCGGCTTGAGCAGCGTGGCGCACAGCGCCGGCGTGAGCGACAGCGCCATCAGGGCCGAAAACAGCATCGACGCCACCATCGCCAGCGAGAACTGGCGGTAGATGTTGCCCACCGAGCCGCTGAAGAAGGCCATCGGCACGAACACGCTGACCAGCACCACGGTGATGCCGATGATGGCGCCGGTGATCTGGCCCATCGCCTTGATGGTGGCCTCGCGCGGGGACAGCCCCTCTTCGGCCATGATGCGCTCGACGTTCTCGACCACCACGATGGCGTCGTCCACCAGGATGCCAATCGCCAGCACCATGCCGAACAGCGTCAGCACGTTGATGGAGTAGCCCATCGCCAGCATCACCGCGAAGGTGCCGGTCAGCGCCACCGGCACGACGATGGTGGGGATCAGCGTGTAGCGGAAGTTCTGCAGGAACAGCAGCATCACCACGAACACCAGCGCGATGGCCTCGGCCAGGGTCTTCACGACCTCCTGGATCGATATTTTCACGAACTTGGAGCTGTCGTAGGGGATGTCGTAGCTCACGCCCTCGGGCATGAACTGCTGCAGCTGCGCCATGCGCTCCTTGACCGCGGTGGCGGTGGCCAGCGCGTTGCCGGTGGGTGAAAGCTGGATGCCGATGCCCGAGGCGTCCTTGCCGTTCAGCCGCGAACGGCTGGCGTAGGCCTGCGCCCCCAGCTCCATGCGCGCCACGTCACGCAGGCGCACGCTGGAGCCGTCGGTGTTGCTGCGCAGCGAGATGGCGCCGAACTGCTCGGCGCTGGCGAGCTGGCCGTTGACGTTGATCGTGGCATAGATCGTCTGGCCGCCCAGGTTGGGCAGCGCGCCGATCGAGCCGGCCGAGACCTGTGCGTTCTGCGCCCGGATGGCGGCGGTGACATCGGCCGGCGAGAGGTTGTAGCTCTGCAGCTTGACCGGGTCGATCCACACGCGCATCGCGCGTTCGGTGCCAAACAGCTGCGCCTGGCCGACGCCCGGAATGCGCAGCAGTTCGGGCTGGATGTTGCGCGCCGCATAGTCCCCCAGCGCCACCGGGTCGTAGGCCGGGTTGCTGGAGGTGAGCGAGACGAACAGCAGGAAGTTCGAGCGCGCCTTGTCCACCCGCACGCCCTGCTGCGTGACCGAGGACGGCAGGCGCGGCGTGGCGCGCGACAGGCGGTTCTGCACCTCGATCTGGGCGATCGAGACGTCCGTGCCCGGCTCGAAGGTGGCGGTGATCGAGCCGGCGCCGCTGGCATCCGCCGCCGACTCCATGTAGATCAGCCCGGGCGCGCCGTTGAGCTCCTGCTCGATGACGGAAAGCACCGAGTCCTCCAGCACCTTGGCGGAGGCGCCGGGGTAGGCGGTGGTGATGACGATGGACGGCGGCGCCACGGTGGGGTACTGCGCCACCGGCAGGCGGGTGATCGCCGCGGCGCCCAGCACCAGGATGAACAGCGCGATCACCCAGGCGAAGATCGGCCGGTCGATGAAGAAACGGGAATTCATGATGCCCTGACTCCCGCGCTCACCGGCTGGCCGCCGCAGCGGCGGCAGAAGCGGGTGTGCTGGCGGGGCTTGATGCCGGCGCTGCCGGCGCGCCCGGCATGCCTGCGGCCCCCGCGGCGGCGGCGCCAGCCGGCGTCCAGGGCACCGGCTTGACCGGGGCCTTCGGGCGGATCTTCTGGAATCCGTCCACCACCACCTGCTCGCCGGCCTGCAGCCCGTCGGTGACGATCCAACGCCCGCCCTGCTGGCTGGCCACCTTCACCGGCCGCACGGCCACCTGGCCGTCGGCGCCGACCACCATCACCGTGTCACCGGCCGCGCCGCGGGACACCGCCTGCTGCGGCAGCAGCACCGCGTGGTCGCTGCTGGCCTGCGGCAGCCGCACCTTGACGTACAGCCCAGGCAGCAGCAGTCCCTGCGGGTTGGGCAGTTCTGCGCGCAGGGTGATCTGGCCGGAGGTCGGGTCCACCGTCAGGTCGGAGAACAGCAGCTTGCCGGGCAGGGGGTAGACGCTGCCGTCGTCCAGCAGCACCTCGATGTGCCCGGCCTGCGCACCGGCGCTGCCCAGGCGGCCCTGGGCCATCGCCTGGCGCAGGCGCAGCACCTCGTTGGCCGACTGGGTGAAGTTGACGTACAGCGGGTGGACCTGCTGGATGGTCGCCAGCAGCGTGGCCTCGCCCTGGCCCACCAGTGCGCCCTCGGTGACCTGCGCGCGGCCGATGCGCCCGCTGATGGGCGCCATCACTGCGGCGTACTCGACGTTCAGCCGGGCCTGTTGCACGGCGGCCTTGGCGGCGGCCAGGTCGGCCTGGGCCAGCTTGTAGGCCGCCTCGGAGGCGATCCACTCCTGCTGGCTCACCGCCTTCTCGGCCACCAGGGCCTGGTTGCGCTTGTAGGTCGCCTCGGCCTGCGCCAGGCTGGCCTCGGCCTTGGCCTGGGTGGCCAGGGCGCTGTCGAGCGTGGCGCGGTAGGTGGTGGCGTCCAGCTGGAACAGCGACTGGCCGGCCTTGACGTCCGAGCCTTCGGTGAACAGGCGCTTCTGGACGATGCCGGTCACACGGGCACGTACCTGGGCGCTGCGCCAGGCTTCCAGCCGGCCGGGCAGTTCGGTGCTCAGGGCCACCGTGCCCGGCTGCACCGTCACCACGCCGACCTGTGCCGCAGGCATGCCACCGCCGCCTGGTCCGCCGGCCGGCGCGCCGGAGCCTCCACCGCAGCCGACCAACGCCAGCGTCGCCAGCACCACCGCCGTTGCACCCACCACAGGGCGCCGAAGCACTCGCACCATGAAACGTTCCTTGTTCTTGCCGGGTCTGCACACCATGACGGACCCTGTTGGTGCTTATCTTACATACAATCGCGGATGTATGTTGAAATCAAGGCCCCGCAGTGGCCTTGCCACCCGAGGCTGGCGCCCCAGCTCACCCCACCGATCCATCCCTGGTCCTGACCGTGGTCCGACGCACCAAAGAAGAAGCCGCAGCCACCCGTGAGCTCCTGCTGGACACCGCCGAGGCGGTGTTCCTGGAGCGGGGTGTCTCGCGCGCAAGCCTTCAGGACATTGCCGCGGCGGCCGGTCTGACACGCGGCGCCATTTACTGGCACTTCAAGGACAAGGCCGAGCTGTTCATCGCGATGATGGACCGGGTCTGCCTGCCCTGCGAGGCCGCCTGCGCCGTCCCTCCAGACGACAGTGCCGCCTTGGAGGCGCTGCGGCGCCTGGCGCTGCAGCCGCTGGAGCAGGTGCGTGACGACGTGCGCACCCGCCGGGTGTTCACCATCGCCATCCACCGCACCGAATACAGCAGCGAACTGCAGATGCTGCGCCAGCGCCACCAGGACGCCATCGCCGAGTACACCCGCGAACTGGCGCAGTTGCTGCTGGCCGCCGTGCGAGCCGGCCAGCTGCGCGCTGACCTGGATACCGAAACCGCCGCGCTGGTGGTGTTTTCGATGGTGGACGGCCTGCTCACCCGCTGCACGCTGGACATGGCCCCCAGCCAGTGTGTGCACACGGCAGAAGCCGGTCTGGCGCTGCTGCTGGCCGGCATGGGGGCCCCATGATCTGCACGGCTTGTGGAGCCGGCCCGATCGGCGTAGTCTGACCGGCATCAACCACCCAACCAGCGCCTCACCCGCGCGCCCTGAGTTGTACAGCAGTGGTGCGAGGCCGCCGGCGCCAAGGAGCCCCACCATGTCCAGCCCAGTTGCGCGCAGCGCCAACCCGAACTCCGGCGCTGCGCAGATTGACCTGCACCACATCCGCACCCTGGCCCTGGTCGGCCCGGCCGCTGCGGGCAAGACCACCCTCGCAGAAGCCCTGCTGCAGCAGGCTGGTGTCATTGGCGCCGTCGGCAGCGTCGAAAAGGGCAGCACCGTCAGCGACTACGACCCGATCGAGCGCCGCATGCAGCACTCGCTGCACAGCAGCGTGATGCACCTGAACCACGGCAGCACGCGCATCCACCTGCTCGACACCCCCGGCAACGCCGATTTCCTCGGCCAGAGCCTGCCGGCGCTGGAGGCGGTGGAGACGGCCGCCATCGTCATCAATGCCACCACCGGCATCGAGCCGATGGCCGTGCGCATGATGGCCTACGCCGCCGAACGTCAGCTCGACCGCATGATCATCGTCAACCGCATCGACGCCCCGGGCGTCAAGCCGGCCGACCTGCTGGCCCAGATCCAGGCCACCTTCGGGCGCGAATGCCTGCCGCTGAACCTGCCGGCCAGCGGCGGTGCCGAGGTGGTGGACTGCTGGTTCGCTCCCGCGGCTCAACCCGGGCACGAAGCCGACTTCTCCTCCGTTGCCGCTGCGCACCGTGCGCTGGTCGAGCAGGTGGTGGAGGTGGATGGCGAGTTCGTCGACCGTTACCTCAATGAAGGCGACGTGCCCGCCACCGAGCTGCATGCACCGCTGGAGCAGGCGCTGCGCGAGGGCCACCTGATCCCGGTGTTCTTCGTTTCGGCCAAGACCGGCGTGGGCGTGGCGCAGCTGCTGGACGTCGTGACCCAGCTGCTGCCCGATCCCACCGAAGGCAACCTGCCGGACTTCTACAAGGGCGAAGGTGCCCAGGCGCAGCTGATGCACGCCCAGGTGGATGCCGCCCAGCATGTGCTCGCACATGTCTTCAAGGTGGCGGTGGATCCCTACGTCGGCAAGATGGGCGTGTTCCGCATCCACCAGGGCACGGTCAGCAAGGACAGCCTCCTGTACGTTGGCGACGGCCGCAAACCCTTCAAGGTGGGCCACCTGTTCATGCTGCAGGGCAAGGACCATGTGGAGGTGCCCAGCGCGTTGCCCGGCGACATCGTGGCGGTGGCCAAGGTCGACGAGATCGCCTACGACGCGGTGCTGCACGATGCGGCGGAGGACGACCACATCCACCTCAAGCCGCTGCCCTTCCCGGTGCCGGTGCACGGTCTGGCCCTGAAACCCAAGCGCCATGGCGACGATCAGCGTCTGGCCGAGGTGCTGGCCAAGCTGGCCGCGGAAGATCCCTGCCTGAAGGTGGAGCAGGTGGCTGCCACCCACGAGACCGTGGTCTATGGCCTGGGTGAGCTGCACCTGCGGGTGGTGCTGGAGCGCCTGCGCGAGACCTACCGGGTCGAGGTGGACACCGCGCCGCCGCGCATCGCCTACCGCGAGACCATCGTCGGCAATGCGCAGGCGCAGTACCGCCACAAGAAGCAGACCGGCGGTGCCGGCCAGTTCGGCGAGGTGCACCTGCAGATCGAGCCGCTGCCGCGGGGTGCGGGCTTCGAGTTCGTGGACGTGGTCAAGGGCGGCACAATTCCCGGCCAGTTCATCCCGGCGGTGGAAAAGGGCGTGCGCCTGGCCATGGAAGCCGGTGTCATCGCCGGCCACCCGGTGGTGGACCTGCGCGTGACGGTGCTGGACGGCAAGCACCACAGTGTGGACAGCAAGGAGATCGCCTTCGTCACCGCGGGCAAGAAGGCCTTCATCCAGGCCATGAAGGAAGCCAGCCCCATCGTGCTGGAGCCGGTGGTGGATGTGGAGATCACCTCCACAGAGGCATGGATCGGCGACATCACCGGCGATCTGGCCTCCCGCCGCGGCGAGGTGCGGGGCACCGATGCACTGGCCGGCGGACAGGCTGCGGTGCGGGCGCAGGTGCCGCTGTCTGAACTCTCCGGGTACCAGCTGCGGCTGAACTCCATCACCCGGGGTGAAGGTCGGTACACGCTGGCGCTGTCTCACTACGCGGCGGTGCCTCCAAACGTCCAGGCCGAAATGGTGAAGGGCTACCAGCTGCACGAGGAGGACTGAAGCGCCCTTCGATCGCTGAAGGGGGCCGCGCCTGCGTGTTGTCCTACACGCAGGCGCGGCCCCGTCCGATGGTCGGTTTCGCGCTGTGCTCCTAACCTTCCCGGTGGTGGCATGCGGGGCGCCCTGTGGTGAGCAGGGCCCTCCAGGCGGCACCTCAGACCAGGAGGGCGGATATGAACCGGCATCGGATCGAAGGTGGGTGGATGCGCTGCAAGGGGCTGTGGCGCAGCTGGGTCGGGCGTCTGTCCGGCAATGAGTTCGAGGTGCTGATGGGCGAATGCGACCGACTGGCCGGCGTGCTTCGGCAGCATCAGGGTCGATCCCGGCAACGCGACGAGCGCATGCTCAGGGAGTTGCAGCAGCTGTCTGCGCCGACCCAGGTCGCCCGTTGAGAGCACCCCCAAGGGCCGGGCCGCGTCAGTCGATCAGGCCACGCTTGAGGGCGTAGTAGGTCAGGTCGCTGTTGGTGGCCAGCCCCATCTTTTCCATCACCCGGGTCCGGTAGGTGCTGATGGTCTTGATGCTCAGGGACATGCCCTGCGCGATGGCGCCGACGGTATCGCCCCGCGCCAGCCGCAGGAAGACCTGAAACTCCCGTTCGGAGAGTTCCTCGTGCGCCGCCTCCGCAGCCGGGGCGGCGACGTTTTCAGCCAGCAGTTCTGCCACCTCTGCAGAGATGTAGCGGCGCCCCTGCACGGCCAGTCGGACGGCGTGCACCACTTCGTCGGGCCGGGCGGTCTTGCTCAAAAAGCCCGCCGCACCCCGTTTGATCACCTCGGCGGCATACTCGCTGGCCGAATGACCGCTCATCACCAGCACGGGGAAAGCAGGTAAGCGTGCCTTGATGGCCGCGAGTGTGTCCACCCCGCCCTGGTGGGGCATCTCCAGGTCCATCAGCATCACGTCCGCAGCGCCGCGGCGCACGATGTCCAGCGCCTCGCGGCCGTCCGCCGCCTCGGCAGTGACCTGCAGGTCCGGATCGTGGCGGAAATAATGGCGCAGGCCGATGCGCACCACATCGTGGTCGTCGACGATGGCGATGCGGATCATGGACTCAAAGAGGTGAGAAACGGGGAAGGCGTCCCACGCAGTCTACCGGCCAGCCGGCGGTCGCCTCCCAGGTGAAGGTCGATCACCGCACCACGGTCGGGACTCTCCCGTCCTGCGGCGCGGAATCGGGCCGCGGCCACCGAGGTTTACAGCGGCGGCTCGGGCGCCAGGTCCGCAAACGCGCCGGCGGATTTCTTCTGCCAGGCCTCGATGGCCCGACCCATCTCCTGCACGTCGAAGATCGAGCTCTGCAGCAGGGTCATCTGCTGCAGAGCGTCGGCAGTGGGGTGATCGATGGCGAAGTTCAGCGCCATCTTGCTGCCGGCAATGGCCACCGGCGACTTGGCCGCGATGGCGCCCGCCATCTTCAGCGCCTGCTCCAGGGTCGCGGCTGCGTCCGGCAGCACGGCGTTGACCAGCCCGGTGGCCAAGGCCCGTTCCGCGCCGATGCGATCGCCGGTGAAGGCCATCTCGCGCGCCACGCCCGGCGCGACGATCTTGGGCAGGCGCTGCAGCACGCCCAGGTCGGCAGCCATGCCGATGTGGATCTCCTGGACCGCGAAAAAGGCGTCCGCGCTGCACAGCCGCAGGTCGCAGGCGGCCGCCAGGTCCAGCGCACCACCCAGGCAGCCACCCTGGATCGCAGCAATCACCGGAAAGTGCGCCTGCTCCAGCACTTCGAAGCAGGCCATCAGCTGCCGCAGGCCGGCCTGAAAGGCCAGGCGCCGGCGAGCGTCCGTGGTGTCCAGCAGCGACAGGTCGGAGGCGAACACGTCCAGCGCCATGCCCGCACTGAAGTGTTTGCCGGTGGAGGCGATCACCAGCACCCGGGTGCGGCCTTCGGCCTGCAGCCGTTGCACCGCATCCCGCAGGGCCGGGAAGAACTGCGGCGTCATCGTGTTCAGCTGTGCCGGGCGGTTCAGCGTCAGCAGGGTCACGCCGTCCGGGCGCGGGTCCAGGCGGAAAAAGGTCGATGCAGCGCAGGCTTCGGCAGCGTCGGGCGGGTCCGAGAGGTTCTGCGAAGGGGTCATGGTCGTGTCTCCTGGCGAGCTCCGGAGTCGAGGGGCCGCCTCCTCCCGGGATGGTGCCAGCCGCCCGCCGGGCCGGCGGTCGCCTGCGTGACGAAGCCGTCCTGCCGGTGACGGCCGGCGTGCGGTCAGGTCATCGCCACCGTGTCGCGAGCGATTCATGCCGATCTGATAGGGTAGACGGTTATTTCCGAGCCCGCTTCGATCACCTGTTCAGCCATGTCCTTTGCCCAACGCCTCGCCTCCCTCGGCCCCGATCGCCTGGCCGGCATGCGCCGCGGCGTGGAGAAGGAAAGCCTGCGCATCAGCCCGGATGGCCGGCTGGCGTTGACCCCGCATCCGCAGGCGCTGGGGTCGGCGCTGACGCACCCGCGCATCACCACCGACTTCTCCGAGTCGCAATTGGAGTTCGTCACCGGGGTGCACCCGGATGCCCAGGCCTGCCTGGCCGAGCTGACGCGCATCCACCAGTTCGTCTACCGCTCGATCGGCGAAGAGCTGCTCTGGGTGGGCAGCATGCCCTGCCGCCTGCCGGCCGACGAAACCATCCCGATCGGGCGCTACGGCACCTCCAACATCGGCCGCGCCAAGAGCGTCTACCGCATGGGCCTGGGCCTGCGCTACGGGCGGCGCATGCAGACCATCTCCGGCATCCACTACAACTGGTCGATGCCGGGGCTGAGCAACGAGCAGTACTTCGGGCTGATCCGCAACTTCCGTCGCCATTCCTTCCTGCTGCTGCTGCTGTTCGGCGCCTCGCCTGCGGTGTGTGCCAGCTTCGTGGAAGGTCGCGACCATGGCCTGCAGCCGCTCAACGCCACGACCTACCACCTGCCGCATGCCACCTCGCTGCGCATGGGACGGCTGGGTTACCAGAGCGATGCCCAGGCGGCCCTGGCCGTGAGCTACAACAGCCTGGAAGACTACGCCGCCTCACTCGAAGGGGCCCTGACCCGACCGCACCCGCCCTACGAGCGTTTGGGGGTGCGCAACCTGGGCGGCGAGTACCACCAGCTGGCCACCAGCCTGCTGCAGATCGAGAACGAGTTCTACGGCACCATCCGTCCCAAGCGGGTGATTCACCGCGCCGAGCGCCCGCTTCACGCACTGCGACAGCGCGGTGTCGAGTACATCGAGGTGCGCTGCATGGACCTCGACCCCTTCGAGCCGGTGGGCATCGCTGCCGACACGATGCGCTTCCTGGACGTGTTCCTGCTGCACTGTCTGCTGGCGGACAGCCCGCCGGACTCCCCCAGCGAGATCGCCCGCCTGGCCCACAACCAGCACCTGGTGGCGGCGCGGGGGCGCGACCCGGAGCTGACGATCGAGGGCAGCTGCAGCCGGGTGGCGGTGGCCGACTGGGCCCGCGAGGTGATGCTGGACTGCCGCCCGATGGCCGAGGCGCTGGACGCCGGCAGCGGTGCTGACGACCATGTCCGGGTGCTGGAATCGATGCTGCAACGTCTGCAGCAGCCCGCCACACTGCCCTCGGCGCGGGTGCTGGAGGCGATGAAACGCGACAGCGACGGTGTCTTCACCGCCTTCGTCCGCGATCGCTCGGCCGCCACCCGGGCCGAACTGCTGGGCCTGGATCTGCCCCGCTCCGAGCTGGAGGCCTTCCAGGCACTGGCCAGCCAATCGGCCGACGAACAATTTCGTCTGGAGGTGGCCGACGCCCTGTCGTTCGAGGTCTGGCGGCGCTCCTACCTGGCGCCGGAGACGCTGCAGGTGTGATTTCCTGCAGGAGGTGCAGCGGCGTCCAGCCGTCGCTCCAGGTCCTCCAGCACCACATCGATCAGGACCTTCTGGTTCAGCCGGCAGGCCAGGGTTTCGGTGACGTCCAGCCGGCCGTGTTCGGCCAGCTTGTTGGCGGGCGCACCGCCGAGGCAGAAATCGAAGTGGGCGCAGGCCTGGCGGCAGCGCTGCACTCCCGCGTCGATCTCGTCCTGAAAAGCCTGCCAGCGGGGCAGCGACTGGGGCCGGAACGGGTCGTCGCGCCAGACGTTGCCCACCACCACCGGCCCGAGTCTCGGGTGGCTGCAGCCCAGCAGCTCAGGCGATCCGTGGCAGAAATCGCCCTGCCAACCCACGTTCAGCAGGCAGCCGGGCTGGTTCTGCCAGTTGCCGTCGAGCTGGCCGAACTCCGGGTGCCGCAACGCCTCCAGCACGCTGTCCAGTTCGCGCACGTGCAGCCGGCCGGGTTCGGCCTGAACCCGCTTCACCATGCGCTGCCAGAAGCTGCGGCAGAGTTCGGCGGCGTCCGTGGCCTCCAGGCTGGAGCGGGTGTGGGCGGCTTCGATCTCCTCGATGTTGAAGCCCACCTGCTCGGCGTCGAGGCCGGCGAAGAAGTCGAAGATCGCGTCGGGCATCTGCAGGGCGTCCCGGGTCAGCACCGCGATGATGTGAAAGTGCAGGCCGGCATCCTTCAACGCCCGGATGCCCCGCATCACCTGGTGGTGGGTGCCGCGACCGTCCCGGGTGCGCCGCCAGCGGTCGTGCAGCTCGGCCGGCCCGTCCAGGCTGACGCCCACCTGCACCGACTGTCGGTGGAAGAAGTCGCACCACGCGGCGTCGATGCGCACCGCATTGGTCTGCATGTGGTGGCGTACCGATCGGCCAGCCAATGCACGGGCGACCACTGCGAAGGCCTCCTCGTACCAGTCGATCGGCAGGGCCAGCGGTTCCCCGGCATGCCAGACGATGCACAGAGGCTGGCCGGCTTCCCCCGCAAGGCCGCTGGGCGCAGCCGCCACACGTTGCACCAGCCGCTCCAGCGTGGCCATGGACATCCGGCTGCGGTCGCTGCGGTCGTGCAGGTAACAGTAGCCACAGTCCAGGTTGCAGAAGGGGCTGGGCTGGACGATCAGCAGTTCGAGCGGGCGCAGTGGCTTCACCGACGGGGTTGCAGGCGCGACGGCATCCGGCTCCATGTCATGTCGACAGGCTGGCGGCGCCGGTCAGGCGTTGTCCCACTTCTTCCAGTTGTTCCAGCTCTGTGCCAACAGGGGCGGCGTGGTCTCCGGGTGCCCCTGCCGGACGAGCCTGTCGTGCTGCAGCAGGCGAGCACGCAATTGCGTCAGCCGCTCCGCGACCGGCACGTCCGCTGCGAGGGCCGGACGGGCCGCAGTGGACGCAACGGGCACGGCTGCGCAAGACAGGGGTGCCAGGCTGGCCAGCAGGGCGGCTGCCGGTGCCAGGCGGGAAGGCTGTTTCGGGTCCATAGGGGCTCCTGTGCGTGGGTGGGGGCGGGAGTTCAGCGCGGTGCGCGTTGGGGCGACGGGCGACCGGACTCTGCGGGGGGGGTTTTTCGGCGTGGGGGTGTCAGCCAGGGCAGCGGGGACCCGAGCGCCGAAGGATTCAGCACCTCCCGGCCCAGCCGGACCAGTGCCTTGGCCGTTCGAGGTTGACCCCACCACACACCGTCCAGTTCCGCGAGCAGCCACCCTTGGTAGGTGCCCTGACCGGCATGCCAGCGAAGGCGTGGGTTGTCCGGCAGCGCGCCGAAGGAGAAGCTGTCCAGGACCGTCTGGGGTGTGTTGGGGTCCGCGGATTGGTCGCTCACCCATCGGAAGCCATGGCCCTTCTGGCCATCCGGCAGCTCGGCGACGATCTGCAGCAGGCAGCGCCCGCCTTCTTCTTCGTAGGCTCGCGGTGCTGCCGTGCCGGGCTGGATCGTCCAACGCGCCGCTGCCCGCCCGCAGAGGGAATCCGGCGCTGCCGCCAGGAGAGGCTGCGAAGGTGGCGGTGAAGCCGCCGTGTAGCGGCTCAGCACCCGGGCCTCGGAGCCGATCAGGCGCCAACGTTGGGTACCCACCTGAAGCACGGTGCCGGCAGAGGTTTCCCAGGTGGGCGTCAGCGCCAAAGGGTCGTGCGGAAGGGCGACGGCCTCATCGGCCTTCCACTCGATCAGGGCCGTGCGTTCGGGCGGGTCTGCGGTCCACTCCGTGCCACCGGAGGTCAATCGCCAGGCGATCGAATGCACGCCCGTGATGGTGCCCCCACCGCCCGGCGGGGCGTCTGGAGCGGCTTCCTCTCGGGTGGTGACCAGCAGGTGGCTCAGGCTGCGGCTGGCGAGCAGACGGGGTTCCAGATGGGCCGGCAGCGTGGTGAGATTGATGCCCAATTGGCAGCGTCCCTGAGCGTCGCGCTGGGCCACGTACAGGTAGTGGGAGGCTTCGTTGTGTTCTGCCGCACCCAGTGCCGAGGTCAGGAACAAGCCTCTGCGCGGGGCGTTCGCAGCCGCCGAAGGCGACTCTGCTTCGACCAACAGCCCCTCTCGGCCGTCGCAGCGGCCGCCTGCCTGCACCGGCAAGGGGGCCGAAGTCACGGGAACGGACCACACCCCACCGGAAAGGACCGGGCGCATGCGTTCGCTCAGCAGTGTGTCTGCGCGGCGCATGGCCCGGGAGATCGTCGCATCGGCGAACCAGTTGAGGACCGGCAGTTCCGGGCAGCCGCCGCAGAAGATGCCCTCACCGGTGCGTGCCGCGAGCAGCAGCGGCTCTGCCTTCAGCAGCTGCTCCAGCTTGGGTCGATGGGCGTCGACAGGCGCAAAGGCGCCAGGGCGGGCGGGTGGGCCGATCGTCTCCACCGCTTCGAAGTACTTGGCCGATCGGTCGCTTTGCGGTGCCTTCACCAGCACCGCCCAGCAGATCCACAGCGCCGGCATGATCAGGACAAAGATGGCCACGAAGGCCAGGCGGCGGCGGCGATGGCGGGTTCTCTGCGCCAGCCGACGGGTTGCCTCTGCCTCGGCGCGGGCCTTCTTCTCGGCGTCGATGGCGGTCTTCGAGGCCGAAAGGAACTGATCGCAACACTGCGTCAGCTCGGCCGGATCGCTCAGCTGATCCAGATGCCCCAGCAACCCCAGCCACTGCGCCCGTTGCCGCGGGTCGGCCCAGGCGGCGGGAATGCCGTCATCCTCCAGTCGCATCAGCGCCCTTTCGGTCAGCAGATCCTGGGCTTGCCGGTGACCGGCCTGCCACTGGCGGGCCGCGTCCAGCATCTGCATCCAGCGCTGGAAGCGGGTGGCACCCAGGTCGGCCAGGTGGCGCAGGCGCGACCAGCCCCGGATGAAGGCCTCGTGCTGCACCTTCAGCGTGATCTGCTCCGGGTTGTCGTCGTCCCAGTAGAGATAGCCACCTTCGTCGGCAAAGTCCGGGAAGACCAGCGCTTCCAGCTGGGCCCGGTTGTCCGGGGTGACGTTGACGCGCTGCTGGTTGTAGGTGCCGGTGCGCGGGTCCTTGTAGGCCAGACGCTCCAGCAACGCGGTGAACGCATCCTGCCGTTCCTGCGTGGCGAAGCAGCGCAGGTACATCGCCTCGGCACAGTGTTGCAGGCTGAGCATGAGCGTGTTTTCGTCGTCGGCCAGGTCGGGCTGCGGCCCTTCTTCGGCCGACATCGGCCCGCGCACGGCCACGATCAGGTCCGATCGGGTGATGCGCTGCGGCAGGCCGCCGGTCGGCTGCTGTTCCCGGTACAGGGCTGCGGCCCAGGTGCGCGCCAGCGCGTGCTGAAGCAGCGGGAGATGGTCCGGGTTGTGGGCCAGCCGCTCGGTGTCGGCCACCAGGCGGTCCACCACCGTCGCATCGATGTCGATGGCTTCGGGCAGCGCCGGCCCACCCGCCTGCTTCTGCCGCCGTTGCTGGCGCTGGCGCAGTCGCAGGAAGCGCTCCACCGGCCGGACGATGGCCTCGCGCAGGTCTGCCTCCTCCAGCCGGCTCACCAGGTAGGAGCTGCGGTTGATGGCATCGGCCAGGCCGGGGTAGGCGGCGCAGTCGTTGAGGTGCTCGCTGCGCATCGTCAGCACAACGAAGCAGCGCTGGCGCGACACGTTGTCCAGCCGTGCGGCGGTGTGAAAATGGTCGATCACCCGCTCGATCAGCAGCCGGGCGTCCGGATCGTCCAGGTTGCTGCGGTCGAACAGTTCCTCGAACTGGTCGATCACGAGCAGGATGCGCGCCTGGCTGGTCTCGACCCCCACCGGCAGGGCCAGATCGCTGGAGTAGGCATCGACCAGCCGACCGAATCCGCCCGGGCGGCGCAGGATCTGCGCCATGTCTTCGCGCCGCTGCGGGTCCGGTGGGCCCCGTAGCCAGTCCTTCTCCAGGCGCCACACCAGCCGGGTGAGGGCGGTGCGCCGGGTCCCCATGGATGAGCCGCTGGACGCCCGGGTGGACGCCGACATGGACGCAGCCAACTCCGCAGGTGCCGGGTTGGCGGCATTGGTGCCTGGTGTGAACACCACCGGCAACCACAGATCACCCACCTCCGGGATGCCGTACTGCCGCAGGTGCGGCACCACTCCGGCGCGCACCAGGGAGGACTTGCCCGAACCCGAGCCCCCGAGCACCGCAACAAAACACGATTGCGCCAGGCAGTGCACCAGCCCGTCGACCTGGGCCTCCCGCCCGTAGATCAGCAGTTCCTCGTGTTCAAGGAAGGGGCGCAACCCGGGGAAGGGGCCGAGAGGTTCCCGGGTGGCCTGGGACGCAGCAGTCGCGGAATCGTGCGCAGCGGACATGGGGACCTCGCTGAACGATGGGGGCGCAGGGTCAGGCGACGCGACGCGGGGTCTCGGCCAGCTTGCGTCGGTTGTGTCGCGCCAACACTTCACTCAGGAAGTCGCAGAGGTCGTCGCGGTCTTCTTCGTCTACCCAGATCGGTTCCTTGGCGGATTCGAAACGCAGCACCTCCCAGCCCAGCGCGGGGACGGCTTCCTCCGGTCGCGGCTGCGGTGGGGAGAGGAAGGCAACGATGCCCGGCACGTAGTCGCGGGTCTGCTTCTCCACCTTGTTGATCTGGCTGAGCAGAGACCTCTTGTCCTTCTGGCCCCACAGCAGGATGAAGCCGTCGGCGGTGTCCAGCGAGATGCTGGCGTCCAGTTCATCGACCGGGAGGCCCAGCGGGCGCAGGCGCAGGTGGCTGTCGATCTGCTGGCGGTCCAGCAACTGCCGCCAGCGGTCCTGGATCCTGCGGCCCAGCAGCTTCCACTCCCGCCGTTCGATGCGGTTGCTTTCGATGTACAGGCGGATCACCGTGTCGTCGCCACCGGACAGGTCGGGCTCTGGTGCAGGTGCGGGGGCCCAGCGGGCCAGCAGGGCCTGCTCGTCGAAGGCGCCTTGCTTCATCTCTTCGATCACCGCGCGGTTCTCGTCGTCGGCCGCGTGCGGCGCAGAGATGTGTCCCAGGTCGAGCGTGATCAGACTGGCCAGGGGGCGCTTGCGTTTGAGCCAGGCCCGCTTCTGGATCGCCAGGTGGCCACCGGCGCTCAGGTCGTCGTCCAGCGGCTGCCCGCCGTTGAAGGGCAGCACCAGCGCCTGAGCCTGCGCAAAGTCGGCAAAGCCACTGCGCAGATCCTCCGCAGCAAGGACCTTCACCGCCTGGCCCGCTGCCTGAATCTGGTCGGCCAGGCGATTCACCGCGTCGGCCAGTTCCGGGCGGCACACCCCGAAGAGCACCGGTCCGGGCGTGTCCGCCGCGGCCCCTTCCCCGGCCTTGGCCCCGGCGGGCGCCAGCAGGGGCGCAGGCGTCCGCACGGGGCCGGCCATCAGGTCGCGCCGGATCTTGGTGACGAGGTCGCGCCGGATCGGCTCGAAGCCGTCCTCGAACTCGATTGACGCTGCACGTCCGTCCGGGCGCAACACCGGGACGTAGCGGCCCCGCACATCGTTCTGGAAGAAGGATTTCCAGACCTGGTTGCGACCGTTGAAGACCGCCTTCCAGCCGGGGGAGTCCTCCAGCTTCCGGATCGAGGCGGCCGACAGCGCCAGCACGTACAGGCGTTGGTCCAGACCCTGCGCTCCAAAGGCTTGATGGAACAGTTCCAGCTCCTTCAGGCACCAGGGCGAGTCCAGGTAGCTGTCGTGCACCACGATCACCATCGCGAAGGACGACCCCACCCGACTGCGCAGCTCATTGAGCAGGTCGCCGCTGACCGGACCGTTCTGCTCGCTGAGGTGGACGGAGATTTCGCGGGAGCGGCCTTCCGGCAGTCGCCCCAGGTCACGCGCCAGTGCAGCGGTGAGCTGCTGCTGCAGCTCATTGGCGAAGTCCCCCACCCAGTTGCCGCACAGCTCGTTGTCGGCATGGGCGTAGCTGACGAACACCGTGTGGTCTGCCTGCGCGAACCGCACCAGTTCTTGAGGCGCCGGGCGCTGTGCCGGCACCACCGCCGAATCCGTGCTTCCCATGCTTCGATCCCCCTCGGACTGTGCTGTACCGCCGCCGTGCACCCTGGGGGCCGAACGGTCGGCGGCATGTCAAGCTGAAAAAGCAGCCCGTGTCTTTGACATTTCTTCGCATTGAAACACGTCGATATGGAAAAGCGTACCCCCGGATCTGGAAAGGGTTGAAGGGGGGCCGGGCGATGCGTGACAAAAGACCCTGCGACCTTGGACGCGCGTCGAATGGGCGCCGGTTCGCAATCGGTTTGATGCGTTCGGGCGGTTACAGATTCGCGTGCTTCGGCCAGAATGCCCCATGCCCGCCACCGTCATCACCACCCAGAGCTTCACCGATGCCCAGGCTGCGCTGGCCCATGCACGCGCGATCTACGACAGTGGCATTGCCTTCCTTCGCAGCAGCCTGCAGGACTTCGTGGCGGGGGCCGACCTGCAGCAGCGGGTGCGGGCCTGCTACCCCTTCGTGCGGGTGCGAGTGGACACGGTGGCCCGGGCCGATTCGCGGCTGGCCTATGGGTTTGTGGCCGGCCCGGGGGTGTACGAGACCACACTGACCCGGCCGGAGCTGTTCCGGCACTACTACCATGAGCAGTTCGAGCTGCTGCTGCGCAACCACGGGGTGGCGCTGGAGGTGGGGCTGTCCTCGCAGCCGATCCCGGTGCACTTCAGCCTGGGTGAGGGTGACCACCTGGAAGGCTCCCTGACACCGCAGCGCCGCTTGCGCCTGAGTGACCTGTTCGACCTGCCCGACCTGGCGGCGATGGACGACGGTATCGCCAACGGCACGCATGAGCCGAGTCCGGGCGCCGATGGTGCAGTGCGTCACCCGCTGGCGCTGTTCACCGCGCCGCGGGTGGACTACTCGCTGCACCGATTGCGACATTACACCGGCACGGTGCCGGAGCACTTCCAGAACTATGTGCTGTTCACCAACTACCAGTTCTACATCGACGAGTTCGTGCGCCTGGGGCGCGAGCAGATGGCCGATGCGGGCAGCGAGTTCACCGCCTTCGTCGAACCCGGCAACGTGGTGACGCGGCGCATCGGTCTGCCGCCGGAGCCGGGAGACGATGCGGGCGTGCCGCCGCCGCGACTGCCGCAGATGCCGGCCTACCACCTGAAGCGCCATGGTCACAGCGGCATCACCATGGTCAACATCGGTGTCGGCCCAGCCAATGCGAAGAACATCACCGACCACATTGCCGTGCTGCGCCCACATGCCTGGCTGATGCTGGGCCACTGCGCCGGCCTGCGCAACACCCAGCAGCTGGGCGACTACGTGCTGGCGCACGGCTATGTGCGCGAGGACCATGTGCTCGACGAGGAGCTGCCGCTGTGGGTGCCGATCCCGCCGCTGGCGGAGGTGCAGGTGGCGCTGGAGCAGGCGGTGGCACAGGTGACGCAGCTGTCCGGCTACGAGCTCAAGAAGATCATGCGCACCGGCACGGTGGCCTCCACCGACAACCGCAACTGGGAGCTGCTGCCGCAGAGCCACAACGGCGGGCCGGAACGGCGCTTCAGCCAGAGCCGGGCGGTGGCGCTGGACATGGAAAGTGCCACCATCGCGGCCAACGGCTTCCGTTTCCGGGTGCCCTATGGCACGCTGCTGTGCGTGTCCGACAAGCCGCTGCACGGCGAAATCAAGCTGCCCGGCATGGCCAACCACTTCTACCGCGAGCGGGTGGACCAGCACCTGCGCATCGGCATCCGCGCCATCGAGATCCTGCGCCAGCAGGGGCTGGACCACCTGCACAGCCGCAAGCTGCGCAGCTTTGCCGAAGTGGCGTTCCAGTAGCGGCAGGCGACGCACCGTACCGAGCCCGATTGACTTGCGAATGGTCCTCGACATCCACAGCCTGATGGTCGCCTACACGGTCAACGTGTGTGCGGTGGCCATTGCCCTGTCGCTGGCGCTGGGCCTGCGTGCGGGCCGTGCTGCGCTGGCTGCGCAGGTGGGTGTCGTGGCCCACGCGCTGGGCTGGCTGTGTCTGATCGCCTCCGGCGACCATCGGGGACACTGGCTTGATCCGCTGCTGTCCACTCTGGCCATGGCGGCGATGTCGATCAGCCTGCTGTTGCTGCTGCAGGCCGTGCGCCTGTGGCGCGGCGGTGCGCCGCTGCCGACCCGGCTGTGTGCTGTTGCTCTTGTGATGCCGGCGCTGTATGCCCTGGGTTTTTCGCACTACCCCTGGCGAGTCGGTCTGGCCAACGGGGTGCTGGCCGCACAGATGCTCTGGGTGGCCGTGGAAGCAGCACGCCCCGGCGCCACCGGCAGCTGGCGCTGGCGCGGCCTGATCTGTGTTTCGATGGGCACGATGGCGCTCGTGACGCTCTGGCGTGGTGTGCTGGGGGCCTTCTTCACCGAAGCCTATCCGACCTTCCAGAGTCCGCACCCGGTTAACCTGGTGGGCGCCCTGGCGAACAATGCCGCGACCTTGCTGACCGCCTTGGCGGTGCTGGCGGCCTTCCGCGAAGAGGCCGAAGCCCAGCTGCGCGAGCTGGCCATCACCGACGGGCTCACCCAGGTCCTGAACCGTCGGGCCTGGAACGAGCGGGCCGAGGTGCTGCTGGCCGATGCGCGCCGGTACGGACATCCGTTGATCGTGCTGATGATCGACCTGGATCACTTCAAGCAGATCAACGATCGACGTGGCCACGCTGTGGGCGACAAGGCCCTGCAGTTGATCGCGGCCATGCTGCGCGAGGAACTGCGCAGTGGTGACCTGGTCGGCCGCTATGGCGGTGAGGAGTTCTGCGTGATGCTCTCGCACACCCGCGAGGCGGCGGCGCTGACCTTCGACCAGCGGCTGCGGCAGAAGCTGAGACAGCGTTCGCAGGCTGAGCTGGGCTTTGTGCTGGAGTACAGCGTCGGGCTCAGTTCCCAGCAGTTGAAGGATCGCCGGCTGGAGGATCTGCTGCGCCGCGCGGATGCCGCGTTGTACGAAGCCAAGCGGGCCGGCCGCAATCAACTGGTGATGGCCCCCTGACCCATCCGACTGACCAGGATCAAGCAGAGCCCTGCCAAGGCGGTGGCCACCGCGCCACCGCACAGATCTTTACCTGACATCCACACGGGCGACCGGCCGTCACTTTACAAAGTGAACTGAGCGGCCTCGGGCCGCCGTCTGGAGTCCGAATCCCGTGTCGTCCCCGCCCGCCTTCCGCCCTGCGCTGTCACGCCGGGCCAGATTCATCCCGGCCAGCCTGCTGCCCGGGCTGCTTGTCGCTTGCGCCAGTCCTGCGCCCACGTCACCGACCTCCGAGTCGCCGCTGGCCCTGCCTTCCGCCTGGACGGTGGCAGCGTCGGCGGCGTCGGCCTCTGCGACTGACTCGGCCGCCCCGGCTGCGCTGGATCGCCCAGCCCTGGCGCGCTGGTGGCAGCAGTTCGACGACCCGCTGCTGGTCGCCCTGATCGACGACGCGCTGCAGGGCAACACCGACCTGGCCGTCGCCCGCGCCCGGCTCGACCAGGCCCGCGCGCTGCGTGACAGCCAGGCCGCCGGCGCCTCGCCCCAGCTGGGCAGCAGCGCCGGGCTCAGCCGCAGCCATACGCGATCCACCGGCGGCATCAGCAGCTGGCAGGCCGGCCTGGATGCCAGCTGGGAGCCGGACTTCTTCGGCGCCCAGTCGTCCGCCCTGCGTGGGCGCGAGCTGGACGTAGCCGCCTCCGCCGCCGACCTGGCCACCACCCGCATGACGGTGGCTGCCGAGGTGGGCATTGCCTACGCCACGCTGCGCGGCAGCCGCGCGCAGTGGCGCATCGCCCGCGACAACCTCGCCGCCCAGGAGCAAACCCTGGCGTTGACGCGCTGGCGCGCCCAGGCCGGGCTGGCCAGCACGCTGGACGCCGAACAGGCGCGCCTGTCCACCGAGCAGCTGCGCGCCAACCTGCCGGCGCTGGAGGCGTCGATTGCGCAGTCCGAGCACCGCCTCGCGGTGCTGCTCGGCCTGCCGCCCGCAGCCCTGCGCGAACGGCTGGGCAGCGACGACCGGCTGCCTGCCAGTGCCCGTGATCTGCCTGCCGGGGTGCCGGCCGAGCTGCTGCGCCAGCGCCCCGATGTGCGCGCCGCCGAACTCGCGATCCTCGCCGAAACCGAGCGCCTGACCCAGCGCCATGCCCAGCGCTGGCCCAGCTTCCGCTTGAGCGGCAGCCTGGCGCTGAAGGCCGCCACGCTGTCCGGCCTGGGCGGCGCGGGTGCGCTGGTCAGCAGCGTGGCCGCAGCGGTGGACTGGCCGATCTGGGACGGCGGCACGCGCCGCGCCGCCATCGACCAGCAGCAGGCTGTGCTGGCGCAGGCCCAGGCCAGCTACCGCGCGGCGGTGCTGACGGCGCTGGAAGACGTCGAGAACGCGCTCAGCTCACTCGGCGCCACGCGTGCCCAGCTGAACTCGCTCGGCGAGGCGCACAACGCGGCACAGAACGCCCTGCTTCTGGCGCGCCAGCGTTGGCAGGCCGGGCTGATCGACTTCGGCACCCTGCTGGACGCCCAGCGCAGCGCCCTGTCGGCCGACAACAGCCTGGCCAGTGCCCGCACCAACGAGCGGCTGAACCTGATCCGTCTTTACAAGGCCCTCGGCGGCGGCTGGGAAGAAGCCGGCCCTGCCCAGGCGGCCCCGGCCCCCGCCGCCTCTGCCCCGAACACCTGAATCCACCGTGACGTCGCCCATGACTTCCGCCCCCTCGTCCATGTCCTCCGTTCAGAACCTGCTCGGTGACGACGCCGTGCGTGCCTGGTGGCGCCGACCGCTGCCCTGGGTGCTGGCAGCGCTGCTGCTCTTGGGTGCCGGTGCCGCCTGGTGGTGGTTGGGCCACAGCGCCCAGCAGGCCGCGCCGCGCTACGTCACCGAGGCGCTGGCGCGCGGCACGCTGCAGCTCAACGTCACCGCCAACGGCAAGCTGCAGGCCACCCGCACGGTGAGCATCGGCAGCGAACTCTCCGGCACGGTGTCGCGTGTGCACGTGGACGTCAACGATGGGGTGAAGAAGGGCCAGGTGCTGGTCGAGCTCGACACCGCCAAGCTGCTCGACCAGATCGCCAGCGCCCGCGCCGCGGTGGCGTCGGCCGACGCCGGCGTTGGCCAGGCGGTGGCTGCGGCCAAGGAGGCGCGCGCCAACCTGCAGCGCCTGGAGGAGGTGCACCGGCTGTCGAACGGCCAGGTGCCCTCCGCCGCCGAGCTGGACAGCGCCCGCGCCACGCTCGACAAGGCGGTGGCGGCCGAGCACGCCGCGCGCGCGGCCGTGACCAGCGCCCGCGCCACGCTGAGCACCAACGAGACCAACCTGTCCAAAGCCTCCATCCGCTCGCCGATCGATGGCGTGGTGCTGACCCGCGCGGTCGAGCCCGGCTACGCGGTGGCCGCCTCGCTGCAGGCGGTGACGCTGTTCACCATCGCCGAGGACCTGAGCCGGCTGCAGCTCTCGGTCAACGTCGACGAGGCCGACGTCGGCCAGGTGCAGGCCGGCCAGTCGGCCAGGTTCAGCGTCAGCGCCTGGCCGGGGCGCAACTACCCGGCGCAGATCGTGCGTGTGGCCTACGGCTCGACCATCACCGACAACGTGGTCACCTACACCACGCTGATGGACGTGCCCAATGCCGACCTGAGCCTGCGCCCCGGCATGACCGCCACCGCGGTGATCACCGCCACCGAGCGCCGCGACGTGCTGCTGGTGCCCAACCGGGCGCTGCGCTTCACCCCGGCCGAGCCGGGCGGTGCCCCGTCGGCGTCGGCGCCTGCGGCCTCGGGCGGCGGCGGCATCGTCTCCAAGCTGATGCCCCGCCCGCCGGGTGGCAATGCCCCCAAGCGCAGCGGCAGTGCCGACAAGTCCGGCGGCGCCGGCATCGGCCCGAAGCGCCTGTGGGTGCTTCAGGACGGGCGGCCCATGTCGGTCGAGGTGACGGCAGGCCTCAGCAACGGCCGCCTCACCGAGGTCAGCGGCGCGGCGCTGCGCGAAGGCATGGCCATCGTCACCGAGCAGGCCAACGGTTCCACCGGAGCCCCCAAGTGAGTCAGCCCACGCTCCCGGCCGGGGCGGAGCTGATCCGCCTGCGCGGCATCACCAAGACCTTCGGCAGCGGCCAGGCCGCCTTCCAGGCCCTCAAGGGCGTGGACCTGGAGATCGCGGCGGGCGAGTTCGTCGCCGTGATGGGCCCGAGCGGCTCGGGCAAGTCCACCGTGATGAACCTGCTCGGCTGCCTGGACGTGCCGACGACGGGCAGCTACGCCTTCCAGGGTGTCGAGGTGCAGCGCCTGACGCGCGACCAGCGCGCCCGGCTGCGGCGGCGCCACCTGGGCTTCGTCTTCCAGGGCTTCAACCTGCTGGCGCGCACCTCGGCGCAGGAGAACGTCGAGCTGCCGCTGCTCTACCGCGGCGAGAGCGCCGCGCAGCGCCACGCCGCCGCCCGCGCCGCGCTGGCCCAGGTCGGCCTGGCCGGCTGGGAGCACCACACGCCGGCCGAGCTCTCCGGCGGGCAGCAGCAGCGTGTCGCCATTGCCCGCGCGATCGTCACCCAGCCCACCGTGCTGCTGGCCGACGAGCCCACCGGCAACCTCGATTCGGCACGCAGCCACGAGATCATGGAACTGCTCTGGGCGCTCAACGCCGAGCACGGCATCACCGTGCTGATGGTCACCCACGAACCGGACATGGCCGCCTACGCGCGCCGGCTGGTGCACTTCCGCGACGGCCGCATCGAGCGCGACGAGCTCAATCCCCACCCCGCCGCGCTGGGCCGAATTGCCCCGGCCCACGCGATGGGCAGCGATGCCGAGCAGGCCACCGCAGGGGCGCCGACATGATCTGGAACACCCTGCTGCTCGCCCTGCGCGAGATCCGCCGCAACCTGCTGCGCTCCTTCCTGACCATCCTGGGCATCGTCATCGGCGTGGCCGCGGTGGTGACCATGGTCACCGTCGGCAACGGCGCCACCCGCGCGGTGCAGAGTCAGATCTCCAGCCTGGGCAGCAACCTGCTGCAGATCCGTCCCGGCCAGCGCCTGGGGCCCGGCATGGGCAGCAGCGGCGCACCGGCCTTCTCGATCGCCGACCTGGAGGCCATCGCCACCCAGATCGGCGGCGTGGCCGCGGCTGCGCCCGAGGTGCGCGGCGCCGTCACCGTGATCGCCGAGGGGCGCAACTGGTCCACCACCGTCACCGGTACGACCAACGACTACTTCCAGACCAACAACTGGAAGCTCGCCGCCGGCCGCGCCTTCGCCGACGACGAACTGGCCTCCGGCCGCGCGGTATGCATCATCGGCGCCACCGTCAAACGCGAGCTGTTCGGCGCCACCACCGGCGTCGAGGCGGTGCTCGGCAGCCAGGTGCGCATCAAGACCTTCAGCTGCGAGGTCATCGGCGTGCTGATCTCCAAGGGCCAGGCCGCCATGGGCATGGACCAGGACGACACCCTCCTGTTGCCGCTCAAGACCGCGCAGCGCCGCGTCACCGGCCGCACCACCATCAACACCCTGCTGGTCTCGCTGCGCGACGACGCCGACAGCGCCAGCGTCAAGCGCGACCTCAACCGCCTGCTGCGCGAGCGCCGCAAGTTGTCCGACGCCGACGACGACAACTTCAACGTGCTGGACACCCAGCAGATCGCCGAAACGCTGTCGGGCACCACCCAGCTGATGACCTCGCTGCTCGGCGCGGTGGCCGCGGTCAGCCTGCTGGTGGGTGGCATCGGCATCATGAACATCATGCTGGTCAGCGTGACCGAGCGCACCCGCGAGATCGGCATCCGCCTGGCCATCGGCGCGCTGGAGCGCGAGGTGCTGCTGCAGTTCCTGATCGAGGCGGTCGCGCTCTCGGCGCTCGGCGGGCTGGTCGGCATCGTGCTGGCCACCGGCGCGTCAATCGGTATCTCCGAATTGATGGGCGTGGACTATCAATTCCAGCCCGGCATCAACGGCCTGGCCTTCGCCTTCTCCGCCGCCATCGGCGTGGTGTTTGGCTACTTCCCGGCCCGGCGCGCGGCGCAACTGGATCCGATCGAGGCGTTGCGGCATGAGTGAGGCAGGTACGCATTCGCGGTTGCCTCCCTACAATGACTGTCATGGAAGCCCAGCGCATCACCCTGGCGATGGTCGTTGACTCGGCCGGCTACGACGCCTCGCCGGCGCGGGTGCGTCTGTCTGTGCTGGCCGATTTCACTCGGGATGTGAGTGAGTTCCTGGCCGGCGACGGCCGGGAGGTCGATGTCGATGAACTCGACGTGGCAATCCAGTCTGGTTCGGTGGCGATCGAGACAACGCCCATTCTGTCGGCGCCTGCCCTTATCAGGGATCTGCGGTCGATGCTGTCGACCCCGCTGCTGGACGGCCTGGATGCGAAGCGCCGCAAGGTGGTGGAGCGTTGGCAGAAGGCGGCGCGAAAGGTCGGTGGTGCGCGCTACCGGATAGCAGCCCCCTTCCTCGATCGGCCGGTGCTGGTGACGGCGCAGTCGGACTACCGCTCCGACGACGCCGACCAGTGGGTGCGGGTGGAGCGTTATGTGCGCGGCGAGATCATGGACCTGGGTGGCGCTACCCGGCCCAACGCCCATGTCAAGCTGCCCGATGGCCGCACGCTGACGGTGGCTGCGCCCCGTGAACTGTTGGCGGCGGAGGAACGCAACCGGCTCTACAAGCCGGCGATGCTGCGCATCCGTGCCCAGTACAACGTGCTGACGCAGGAGCTGCGCAACGCCGAGCTGATCGAGTTCGTCGAATACGCACCGCGCTTCGATGCCGAGGCCTTCGAGCGCATGACCCGCCGTGGGGCGGAGCGCTGGAAGGACGTGCCGGATGCCTCCGCCTGGGTGGAGCAGCTGCGCGGGAGCGATGCGTCGTGATCGACAGCGTGCTGCTGGACACGAGCTTCCTGATCACGCTCGCTGACCCGAACCGACCGCAGCACGACACCGCCAAGTCCTACTACCGGGAGTTCATCCTCAAAGGGGTTCCGATCTACCTGTCGACGATCGTGGTGTCGGAATTCCAGGTCAGGCAGCCGATCCAGGATCTGGAGCTGCGCAATTTTGTGCTGCTGCCCTTCAACATCGACCACGCGGTGACCTGTGGTCAGTTGATTGCCAACCAGGAAAGGGACAGCGGCGACGACAGGGTGCGGGTCAAGGACGACTTCAAGCTCATCGCCCAGTGCATCTGCGAGGGGATCAGTCACCTCGCTACCGAGGACAGCAGCTCGCTGGTGAAGTACCTGTCCAGGATCCGCCAGCAGGGGCGCTGCAGCACGCATACGCTGACCTTGCAGGGTGGCTTTGACACAGCCGTATTCGAGAACGGCCAAGCACGGCTGCTGCCTTGATCTGAGGCCGCCATCGGCGTGGTGTTCGGCCACTTCCCGGCCCGGCGGGCGGCGCAGCTGGATCCGATCGAGGCGCTGCGGCACGAGTGAGCGTGTCTGCCGAAGGGGTGTTGGCAAGGATTGTTGAGCCGCATCAAAGGGAAGGGGCGTGGGGCGGGAACTCCGCCGCGTCTGTGCGTGCGGCTGTCAACGGGCGGCCGGGGGGCGATCGTTACACTGCGGTGGCCGGTCCGGAGGTGTTGCGGGTCGGCCCGGTCCGCACCACCTCCCCTGCCCAGAACCATGATTCCATCCTCCCGCCGCCGCCGGCTGCTGTCTTCGGCTCTCGCGCTGGTCGCCGCGGCGCTTGTCCCTCTGGCGGCCACCGCGCAGCCCGCGGCGGCTGCTGCTGCACCTGCCGCTGCTGCTGCTGCTGCTGCTGCTGCTGCTGCTGCCAAGCCGCCGATCTTTGTGCTGAACTCGCTGGACGCGACCATCAGCGTGATCGACGGCAACACCTTGACCGAAATCCGCCGCCTGCCCACCGGCAAGGAGCCGCACCACCTGTACCTGTCTCCCGACGAGAAGTCGCTGCTGGTGGCCAACGCGGTGGGCGACACCATCACCCTGGTGGACCCGCGCACCGGGTTGATCCAGAAGACGATGGACAACATCGTCGATCCGTACCAGCTGCGCTTCTCGCCGGACATGAAGTGGTTCGTCACCGCGGCCAACCGGCTCAACCACATCGACATCTACCGCGTCACGCGGCCGGCGGCAGGCGGGTTCGAGCTGGCCCTGGCCAAGCGGGTGCCGGCGGGCAAGACGCCCAGCCATGTGGTGATCGACACCAGGAGCACGGTGGTCTACGCCAGCCTGCAGGACAGCGACCAGATGATCGCGGTGGACCTGGCCACGCAGACGCCGCGCTGGACCATCCCGGTGGGAAAGATGCCGGCGGATGTCTACCTCACCGCGGATGACAAGTACCTGATGACCGGGTTGACCGGTGACTCGGTGGTGGAGGTGTACGACGTCAGCGTCAACCCGCCCAAGCTGCACAAGCGCATTCCCACCGGGGCCGGTGCGCACGCCTTCCGCGCCTGGGGCGACAAGCGCCATGTGCTGGTCAGCAACCGGGTGGCCAACACGATCAACAAGATCGACACGCAGACCCTGACGGTGGTGGACACTTATCCCGGCCCCAGCGGCCCGGACGACATGGACCTGACGCCCGATCGCCGCTACATCTACTCCGCCTCGCGCTGGGCCGGCAAGATGAGCGTGATCGACACCGAGACGAAGAAGGTGGTCAAGCAGGTGCCGGTGGGCAAGTCGCCGCATGGCGTGTGGACGCTGGACCACGCCGGAAGGCTGTGAACCACCGCTGTGTCGCCGCTGCGTTGCTGTTGGTGGGGGCGGCCGGGTCGGGCTGGGCGGGTGTTTGTGCCAAGCCGGTGTACCTCACCTTCGACACCGGGCACATGGGCGTGGCCGATCTGGTGGCGCAGGTGCTGCAGCGCCAGCAGGTGAAGGCCACCTTTTTCCTCGCGGCCGAGAAGACGCTGGACGGCGGTCACAGCCTGGACGAGCGCTGGGCGCCCTGGTGGAAGGCGCGGGCGGCCGAGGGGCATGTGTTCGGCTCGCACACCTTCGACCATGTCTACTGGCGCGGTGACCGGGCCGATGGCGGCTTTGACGTGCGTGCCACCTCGGGCCCGCAGGCCGGTGTGGCCGGGGTGATGGACCGGCAGGCCTACTGCGCGGAGCTGGAACGCCCGGCCCGGCGGTTCCATGAGATGACCGGCCAGACCCTGGCGCCGCTGTTCCGTGCGCCTGGGGGGAAAACCTCTGCGGCCCTGCTGCAGGCCGCGGCAGGCTGCGGCTGGCAGCATGTCGGCTGGGCGCCCGCGGGTTTCCTGGGCGACGAACTGTCCAGCGAGCGCTACCCGAACGCGCAGCTGCTGCGCCAGGCCCTGCGGGACATCCGCGCGGGCGACATCCTGCTGGCGCACCTGGGCATCTGGTCGCGTCGCGATGCCTGGGCGCCAGCGGTGCTGGAGCCCCTCATCATGGGGTTGAAGTCGCGTGGTTTGTGTTTTGCCACCTTGGCCGAGCATCCTCAGTACCGCGACGTGGTGGCCCATGTGCGGGACCGGCCCGCAGTGAAATGATGATCGACCTTCTGACCGACATATTTGCCCGGGTGCAGCAGCAGCTGTTCGAGGTGGTGGTGCAGCCGCTGATGTTTGCGCTGGGGGGCGCTTCGCTCCTGGAGGATGGATTCGCCGCCACCGGCTGGCTGCTGGTGGGGTTGCTGCAGATCGCGGTGATGCTGCTGCTGATCGCTCCGCTGGAGCGCTGGCGGCCGGTGCAGCGCATCGCGGACCGGCAGGCGGTGCGGGTGGACGTGGCCTACACGCTGCTGCATCGGCTGGGACTGGTGCGGGTGGGGCTGTTTTTTGCGGTCGACCCGCTGTGGGACGCGCTGTGGGGCTGGCTGGCGGTGCAGGGGGTCAGCGGCTTCCAGCTGGATGCTCTGGTGGCGCCCTTGTGGCCTGGTGTGACCGATGCGGCACTGGCGGGCTTCCTGGTCTACCTGGTGGTGTTTGATCTGGCCGACTACCTCTTGCACCGTGCCCAGCATCAATTCAATTGGTGGTGGGCCCTGCACGCCCTGCACCACAGCCAGCGCGACATGACGATGTGGAGCGACAGCCGCAATCACCTGCTGGACATGGTGATCGTGGACATGCTGCTGGTGCAGTTGGGTCACCTGATCGGCGTGGCGCCGGGCCAGTTCGTGGCGGTGGTGGCCTGTACCCAGCTGGTGGAGAACCTGTCCCACGCCAACCTGAGGCTGCACTTCGGGGCCCTGGGCAACCGGCTGCTGGTCAGCCCGGCCTTCCACCGCCTGCACCATTCGATGGGCCTCGGCCACGAAAGTGCGGGCCGCGGAACGTTGGGTGGACACAACTTCGGGGTGCTGCTGCCCTGGTGGGACCAGCTGTTCGGCACCGCAAACTTCCGCACCGATCCGGGGCCCACCGGCATCCGCGATCAGTTGTCCCAGGAAGGTGCGCGCGACTACGGTCGGGGATTCTGGGCGCAGCAGCGACTCGGGTTGTTGCGACTGATCGGTCGGGCCTGATCCGCGGGCTGTGCGGCAGCGCCGCCGCCCGGCTATGCTGGGCGGATGAATCCGGTCCTGGATGCCTTCTGGCGCGCTGCGGCGTACTGTTTCCACCCGCGGGTGATCCTGCTGTCCTTCCTGCCGGTGCTGGTGGCCGGTCTGTCGGGCGGCGTGCTGGCCTGGTTCTACTGGGCCTCGACGGTAGAACTGCTGCGCGGCGTACTGGAGCAGTCGGCCTGGGTGGCGCCGGTGCTGGGCTGGCTGGACCGGGTCAGTGGCCTGAACACCGCGGCGTTTCTGGCGCCGCTGCTGCTGTTGATGCTGGCGGCCCCACTGCTGCTGATCGCCTCGCTGCTGCTGGTGTCGGCGTTCATGAGCAGCGCAGTGGTGGCCCTGGTGTCCAAGCGGCGCTTCCCGGCGCTGGAGCGCCGCTATGGCGGGTCCTGGTGGAGCAGCGTGTTCGGAACGGCGGGCGCCACCCTGGCCGCGCTGCTGGTGCTGGCTTTGTCGCTGCCGTTCTGGCTGGTGCCGCCGGTGGCGCTGTTGCTGCCGCCGCTGATCTGGGGCTGGCTGAGCTACCGGGTGATGAGCTACGACGCCCTGGCCGAACACGCCAGCGTGGATGAACGGCGCGAGCTCATGCGCAGCCACCGCACGCCGCTGCTGGCGATGGGGGTGATCACCGGCTACCTCGGCGCGGCACCTTCGCTGGTGTGGGCCACCGGAGCGTTGGCGCTGCCGCTGATGCCGGTGCTGCTGCCGCTGTTCGTCTGGCTCTACACGCTGGTGTTCGCCTTCGCGGCGCTGTGGTTCTGTCACTTCGCGCTGGCCGCGCTGGACGAACTGCGCCGCCGTCGCATGGCCGAGCGGCGACCGCCCGCGGAGATCCTGGATCCCCTGCCCACCTCGTCCAAGCCGACCGGTGGGGGCGCGTTGCCGCTGCCCTGAGGCCACTCGCCGAACGCCGGTTGCACAAGCCCAATTGCACGACCCCACCTGCACGAACCCACCATGAACTTCGGCCTGATCATCATCGGCGACGAGATCCTCTCCGGAAAGCGCCAGGACAAGCACCTCGCCAAGGTGATCGAGCTGCTCGGCGCGCGCGGCCTGTCGCTGGCCTGGGCGCAGTACCTGGGCGATGACCCGGCGCGCATCACCGCGGCGCTGCGCAGCGCGTTCGCCAGTGGCGACGTGGTGTTCTCCTGCGGCGGCATCGGCGCCACACCCGATGACCACACCCGCCAGTGCGCTGCGGCGGCATTGGAGCGGCCGCTGGCGCTGCACCCCGAGGCGCGCGAGCTCATCATGGCGCGGGTGTGCAAACTGGCCGCCGAGCAGGGCTGGACAGCCGACCCGGACCACCCGGACACGATCCACCGGCTCAACATGGGCGTGTTTCCCGAGGGCGCCGAGATCATTCCCAACCCCTACAACCAGATCCCGGGCTTCGCGGTGAACGACGTGCACTTCGTGCCCGGCTTCCCGGTCATGGCCCACCCGATGATCGAGGCGCTGCTGGACGGCCGCTACGCCCACCTGCACGGCGGCGGTGCGCAGCAGGAGCGCTCGGTGATCGTCTACGGCGCGATGGAGGCCAGCCTGACGCCCTTGATGATCGACATTGAGGCGCGATTTCCCGGCATCAAGGTGTTCAGCCTGCCCAGCGTGGACCACCCCGTGCATGGCCGACACATCGAACTGGGTGTCAAAGGCCAGGGGGATGCACTGCTGAGTGCCTACGCCGATCTGTTGGCGGGCTTGCGCAGCTGCGGCGCCGCCACGGGCCCCGAGTTGGTGCGCGGCATCGACCCCCAATAACACTAAAGTGGTGCATTCAAGGTTTCATATTGGTGCATATCCTGTGAGGGTGGTGAAGACAGGGCGTTGGGCCTCTGCACACTGCCAGGCTGTGGTGGGCATGCTTTCTGCTAAATTGCCGGTCGGCCCAGCGCCGGCGCTGCCGGCACGTACAAAGCGCCAATTCTTCAACCGAATTCCCACTCTCGTTAGGAGCCTCTGATGGCCAAGACCGTCGCCGACGTGATGACGATGGTGAAGGAAAACGAAGTCAAGTTCGTCGACTTCCGTTTCACCGACACCCGCGGCAAGGAACAACACGTGTCCGTGCCGATTTCCCACTTCGACGAGGACAAGTTCTCGTCGGGTCACGCCTTCGACGGCTCGTCCATCGCCGGCTGGAAGGGCATCGAAGCCTCCGACATGCTGTTGATGCCGGATCCGAACACGGCCAACATCGACCCGTTCTTCGAAGAGCCGACGCTGATCCTGACCTGCGACGTGATCGACCCCGCCGACGGCAAGGCCTATGAGCGCGACCCACGTTCGCTGGCCAAGCGCGCGGAGGCCTACATGCGCTCGACCGGCCTGGGCGACACCGCCTACTTCGGCCCGGAACCTGAGTTCTTCGTGTTCGACAGCGTGCGCTGGAGCGCCGACATGTCCGGCTGCTTCGTCTCGGTCGAATCCGAAGAGGCGGCCTGGAACACCGGCAAGGACTACGAGCACGGCAACAAGGGCTTCCGCCCGACCGTCAAGGGCGGCTACTTCCCGGTGCCCCCGGTCGACAGCGGCCAGGACATGCGCTCGGAGATGTGCCTGATCCTGGAAAGCCTGGGCATCCCGGTCGAAGTGCACCACCACGAAGTGGCGAACGCCGGCCAGATGGAAATCGGCACCCGCTTCAGCACGCTGATCGAGCGCGCCGACTGGGTCCAGCTGCAGAAGTACGTCATCCACAACGTGGCAGGCGCCTATGGCAAGACCGCGACGTTCATGCCCAAGCCGATCGTCGGCGACAACGGCAGCGGCATGCACGTGCACCAGTCGGTCTGGAAGGACGGCAAGAACCTGTTCGCCGGTGACGGCTACGCCGGCCTGAGTGACTTCGCGCTGTACTACATCGGCGGCATCATCAAGCACGCCCGTGCGCTGAACGCGATCACCAACCCCGGCACCAACAGCTACAAGCGCCTGGTCCCGGGCTACGAAGCCCCGGTGAAGCTGGCCTACTCGGCCAAGAACCGCTCGGCCTCGATCCGCATTCCGTACGTTGCGAACCCGAAGGGCCGCCGCGTGGAAGCCCGCTTCCCGGATCCCCTGATGAACCCGTACCTGGGTTTTGCCGCGCTGCTGATGGCCGGCCTGGACGGCGTCGAGAACAAGATCCACCCGGGCGAAGCTGCCACGAAGGATCTGTACCACCTGCCGCCGGAAGAGGACGCGCTGATCCCGACCGTGTGCTCGAGCCTGGAAATGGCCCTCGAGAACCTGGACAAGGACCGCGGTTTCCTGACCAAGGGCGGCGTGTTCACCGATGCCTACCTGGATGCCTACATCGACCTGAAGATGCAGGAAGTCCAGCGCATGCGCATGACGACCCACCCGATCGAGTTCGACATGTACTACGCACTGTGAGATCGGTGGCAGGTTGCCGGATGGCAGCCTGCGCCGATGCCTGCACCTTGCACAGAAAGGCGGCCCTCGGGCCGCCTTTTTCGTCACTGAGCCGACCCCTGCGCCGGTGACACTTGGTAGCCCGGACTGCGGGTGCAGCCTTTGGGCGATACTGAATTCATGCCGATCGAATCTGTGAGCTTGCTGCGTCGTTGTGCCGGTGCCCTGATGTTTGGGGCACTGCTGCTTCTGGCGCTGCCTTCCTCGGCCCAGGGAGAGCGTGCGGTCTACCGCTGCCCTGGCAACCTCTACACCGACCAGATCAGCGCCAAGGAGGCGCAGGAGCGTGGCTGCAAGACCCTGTCGGGTGCGCCGGTCACGGTGGTGCAGGGCGCTCGGCCCAGGCCAACCCCTGCGTCGGGGGCGGTGACCGGGACGGCCGCTCCGCGAGGCGGCGAGGCCCGCATCGATCCGAACGAGCAGAAGGCCCGGGACACCGACGCCCGGCGCATCCTGGAGGCCGAGTTGCGCAAGGAAGAAGAGCGCCTGGCCCAGCTGCAGAAGGAGCTGGCCCAGGGCGAGGCCGAGCGCCGGGGCGACGAGCGCAACTACGCGCGCTACCTGGAGCGGGTCAATGAACTCAAGGCCGCTGTGGCGCGCAAGGAGGCCGACGTGGCCGCGCTGCGGCGGGAGTTGGCCAAGCTGGGGGCTCCATGATCGGAGTGCGCAGCCCGTTTCAGCCCGACGCCTTCGATCATCTGGCCACGATGGTGGCCGTGTTGCGGCCGGACGGGCGTTGCACCTTTGTCAACGCCGCCTTCGAGGCGGTGCTCGGGTTGCCCCGACGCACGCTGCAGCGCGGCCAGGTCTGGGACTGGTTCGTGGACGCCCGGGCACTGCGGGTCACTTTCGATGCGGTGCACCGCAACGAATACGCCACCGGCCGGCTGGAGGCGCAGCTGCGCCGCCCTCCCGGCTCCTCGGCCGACCCTCTGCCGGTGCACGCCATCGTCACGCAGATCGACCGCGGGGAGCAGCTCCTGCTGGAGCTGGTGGAGATCGAGCAGCAGGCCCGACAGGACCGCGAAACCCGCACGCTGGACCAGGTGCGTGTCACCAAGGAGCTCATCCGCAATCTGGCTCACGAGATCAAGAACCCGCTTGGGGGCATCCGCGGCGCGGCGCAGTTGCTGGAGATGGACCTGGACAACAAGGCGTTGATCGAGTACACGCAGGTCATCATCCACGAGGCGGACCGCCTGCAGGCACTGGTGGACCGGTTGCTGGCGCCGCACCGGCGGCCCCACGTGGTGGCCGAGATCAACATCCATGAGGTTCTGGAGAGGGTGCGTTCATTGGTGCTGGTGGAGTTCCCGCGCGGCCTGTCGATCGTGCGCGACTACGACGCCTCCCTGCCGGAGTTCCGCGGCGACCGGGAGCAGCTGATCCAGGCCGTGCTCAACATCACCCAGAACGCGGCCCAGGCCCTGGCGCCGCGGCGCTCGGTGGGGGATGCGCAGATCGTGCTGCGCACCCGTGCGGCCCGACAGGTGACGATTGGCCGGCAACGCTACCGCCTGGCACTCGAATTGCATATCGAAGACAACGGACCGGGCGTGCCGGCCGACCTTCGAGATCGCATCTTCTTTCCCCTCGTCTCCGGGCGCGATGGGGGTTCGGGGCTCGGGCTGACCCTGGCGCAGGACTTTGTCCAGCAGCACGGTGGCCTGATCGAATGCGAGAGCGAATCCGGTCGCACGCTGTTCAAGATACAGATTCCTCTGCCGTGATCGGCCCGTCTGTCCGTTCGGGTCGCCGGCGGAACTCCCTGCTCGAAACAGGCTTGGCATGAAACCCATCTGGATCGTTGACGACGACCAATCCATCCGCTTCGTGCTCGAAAAGGCCTTGGCGCGCGAGGGGCTGCCGGTGCGCAGCTTCACCAACCCCCGCGACGTGCTCGAGGCGCTGGAGTCGGAGGCCCCCCAGGTCCTCGTGAGCGACATCCGCATGCCCGGTGGTTCCGGCATCGACCTGCTCGGCAAGGTCAAGGCCCGCCACCCCGGGCTGCCGGTGATCATCATGACCGCCTATTCCGACCTGGACAGCGCGGTGTCGGCGTTCCAGGGCGGAGCCTTCGAGTACCTGCCCAAACCCTTCGATCTGCCCAAGGCGGTGGAGCTGATCCGCCGTGCGGTGGATGAGAGCCTGCGCGAAGAGAGCATCGACGAGCAGGCGGCCGAGGTGCCGGAGATGCTCGGTCAGGCGCCGGCCATGCAGGACGTCTTCCGCGCCATCGGCCGGCTCAGCCAGAGCAACGTGACGGTGCTGATCACCGGTGAGTCCGGCTCCGGCAAGGAGTTGGTAGCACGCGCGCTGCATCGCCACAGCCCGCGCGGTGACCTGGGCGGCAAGGGGCCGTTCGTCGCCATCAACACCGCGGCGATCCCGAAGGATCTGCTTGAGAGCGAGCTGTTCGGCCACGAGCGCGGAGCCTTCACCGGCGCGCAGGCCACTCGGCGCGGGCGCTTCGAGCAGGCCGAGGGCGGCACGCTGTTCCTGGACGAAATCGGTGACATGCCCTTCGACCTGCAGACCCGGTTGCTGCGGGTGCTGTCGGACGGCCAGTTCTATCGGGTGGGCGGACACCAGCCCATCAAGGCCAATGTGCGCGTGATCGCTGCGACGCACCAGAACCTGGAGGAGCGGGTGCGCGAGGGTGGATTCCGAGAGGACCTCTTCCATCGCCTGAATGTGATCCGGCTGCGGCTGCCTGCACTGCGCGAGCGGCGCGAGGACATTCCCTCGCTGGCCCGGCACTTCCTGCAGCGCAGCGCCAAGGAGCTGGGCGGTGAACCCAAGCGCCTGTCGGAGGCTGCGCTCCAACAGATCGTGCTGTTCGATTTCCCGGGCAACGTGCGCCAGCTGGAGAACCTGTGCCATTGGCTGACGGTGATGGCGCCGGCCCAGGTGGTGGAGCCCAAGGATCTGCCGCCGGAGATCATCGGTGCCGCTGCGACTCAGTCCTTGCGCTGGGCACCGGCGATGCCTCCCTTGGTGCCGCCGCCGTTGTCGCAGGCTGCGCCAGCCACTGCGTCGACGGCGTCCTCGCCAGTGTCCGCAGCGGCCGCACCGACGGGCGAGGCAGCCTGGCTGACCGACCTGGAACGGGAGGCCCGCAGCCTGCTTGAGGTGAGCCAGCCGCAGGTGTGGGACCAGCTGACGCGGCAGTTCGAGGCCCGCCTGATCCAGACGGCCCTCAGCCTGACCAAGGGCCGGCGCATCGAGGCGGCCCACAAGCTGGGCATCGGGCGCAACACCATCACCCGCAAGATCCAGGAACTGGGGCTGGAGTGAAGTCGCGCCTGCAGACGCCGAGTGGCGTCGAGGGCAGCGCCAGGTGTCTGCGCCAGCTCAGTCCAAGGGGAAAAGGCCCGGTGCACGCCGGGGTATGCCCGGTGGGGCTTGACTTGCCTCAATAGCCAGTCGTTGAACATGGGAGACAGTCCAGACGGGTTTGTGTTTGAACTGTCTTGGATTGGCCCTCGCCGTGGAGACTTTGGAAGCGCTTGTCGGAGGTTCGCCGCTGCGGACCAGCGTCTTGCCGCGCCCGCGTCGGCGCTTGGCTGCGGCTCCGCCGTCACCGGCTGATCCGTCGCCCTGGCATCGGGTGCTCGGGGGTGTCCCGCTGAGTTCAGCGGAGTTTGGCTTGCTGCTCAGACTGGCAGAGCGTCGCAGCGTGCCTGCGGGCGAGGCGGTGCTCGATTGCAGCTTGCCGGCCAACACCTTGGTCATGCTGCTGTCCGGTGATGTGGTGCTCGGATCCCGTGCGCCCGAAGGAGGGCTG
Organism: Burkholderiales bacterium; assembly: GCA_016703325.1. Lineage (GTDB taxonomy): Bacteria > Pseudomonadota > Gammaproteobacteria > Burkholderiales > Burkholderiaceae_C > Sphaerotilus. The sequence goes on from JADJCH010000001.1 coordinate 117,904, forward strand.
CGCACCGAACGCAGTGTGACCGGTCCGGCTTGGCTGGATGCCAGTGCGGCGTGGCTGGGTGAGCCCTATGCGATGGAGGCCCAGGCGCTGTCGGACGTGGTGATCGTGGAGCTGCCGCTGGAGCGACTGAAGGCCCAGTTGAGCAGCTACCCGGCCCTGTTGCAGCGCCTGTGCGTCAACCTGGCCCAGCGGGTGCATGAGTTGACCGTGGCGTCGCGCAACCTGCTTCACAACGACGCTCCGGCCCGGTTTGCGCAATGGCTGCTGCAACGTTGCCCCTCCGACGCTGAGGCCTGTGAGTTGCGGTTGCAGGAGCGCAAGCGTGACATCGCGCAGCAACTGGCGATGACGCCGGAGACGCTGTCGCGGTTGATGCGCAGCTTCGAGTCCCGCGGGGTGATCGAAGTGCACGGCTACCAGTTGCGCATCCATGATCTGGCGGCATTGCGCCACCTGGCGGGGCAGGCGGGCTGCAGTACCCGTTGAGTCCATGTGGCTTGCTGCGGGGGAAGTCACGGCCTGGACAGGGCTGCCGGCCAGCAGCTTAGCACTCGCTGGCGGTGAGTGCTAAAGTTGGGAACCAAAGGAGACTCTGGTCATCTATGGTCACCATGAATCCATCGACTTCCACTGCACTTGCGCTGCGCGACCCCTGGGCCCTGGTGCCCTCCCTGGGCAACCTGGAGGCCTACGTCGGTGCGGTCAATCGCCTTCCGATGCTGACGGCGGAGGAAGAGTCTTCCCTGGCCAGGCGGCTGCGGGACCATCAGGATGTCGAGGCGGCCGGCCGGCTGGTGCTGTCCCACCTGCGTCTGGTGGTGTCGGTGGCACGCCAGTACCTGGGCTATGGCCTGCCGCAGGGCGACCTGATCCAGGAAGGCAACGTCGGCCTGATGAAGGCGGTGCGCCGTTTCGATCCCGAACAAGGTGTGCGGTTGGTCAGCTACGCGCTGCACTGGATCAAGGCCGAGATCCACGAGTACATCCTCAAGAACTGGCGCATGGTCAAGCTGGCGACGACCAAGGCGCAGCGCAAGCTCTTCTTCAACTTGCGGTCGCTGAAGCGGCGGCTCAAGGGTGAAGCCGGCGACGCCGACACGCACCGCAGCAGCCTGACGGAAGCCGAGATCGACACCGTGGCGCGCGAGTTGAACGTCAAGCGCGAAGAGGTGATCGAGATGGAGGCCCGCTTCGCTGGTGGCGATGTGGCGCTGGAGCCCGGGGGCGATGACGAGGAAGAGAGTTTTGCGCCGATCGCCTACCTGGCCGACGAACGGCAGGAGCCCACGCGCGCCCTCGACTCCCGCGATCGCGATGAGATGGCCGGTCCGGGCCTGCTGCGGGCCCTGGAGGTGCTGGATGCACGCAGCCGCCGCATCGTCGAGGAGCGCTGGCTGAAGGTCAATGACGACGGCTCCGGCGGCATGACGCTGCACGAGCTGGCAGCCGAGTACGGGGTGAGCGCCGAGCGTATCCGCCAGATCGAGGTGGCCGCGTTGAAGAAGATGAAGAAGGCGCTGGTCGAGACGGCCTGATTCGCTCCAGGCGCCCGCTCCTGCCCCGAAAACGCCGGCTCCGTGCCGGCGTTGCCCGCTCTGGCCGGGCCTGGCGGGTCAGCGCCGCAGCGCGGCCCTGGCCGCCTCGAAGGCGTGCCAGAAGCGCGGATCCTGCGAGGTGGCGAAGTTGATGCGCATGCAGGCGCTGGGCCGTCGCACGGCCAGGAAGAGCGAGCCCGGTGCCAGCAGCCAGCCTTCGTCGAGCAGTTGCTCGGCCAGGCGGTCGGTGTCCAGCCCAGTGTCGATCCAGCCGAACAGCCCCTGCGGCGGCGTCACCGGCCGGCAGCCGGCCTGCTCGGCCAGGCGCATCGTGCCGCTGCGTGCGGCGTCCAGCCGGTCCTGCACGCGCTCGGCGTGGCGGCGCAGCAGGCCCTGCTCCAGGCACCAGGCCACGGCCTGCTCGGTCAGCGCCGGGGTGGTCAGGCTGCTGATCATCTTGGTGTCGATCAGTCGGTCCACCCAGGCCCCGGGTGCGGCCAGGTAGCCCACGCGCCAGTTGGGTGCCAGGATCTTCGAGAAGCCGCTGACGTAGATCGTGCGGCGCAGGCCATCGAGCGCAGCCAACCGCGGTGCGTGGTTGGGGGCGAACCAGGCGTAGGTGTCGTCCTCGACGATGGCAAAGTCGTGCGCCTCGGCCAGCCGCAGCACCTGGTGGGCGGCCGCCAGCGGCAGGCTGCAGCCGGTCGGGTTGTGCAGCACCGACACCGTCACGTAGAGCTTGGGGCGGTGCAGCGCGGCGAGCTGCGCCATCGCGGCCAGGTCCGGCCCCATCGGCCCGCGTGGCACCGGCAACAGCCGCATGCCCATTGCACTGAGCCGGGCGAACTCCACCGCCCAGCCGGGTTCGTCGATCAGCACCGCATCGCCCGGCTGCAGCCAGGCGCGGGCGATGACGTCCAGCGCGTGGGTGGCGCCGGTGGCGGTGACGATTTGCCGCGGCGTGGCGTCGATGCCCAGGTCGGCCAGGCGCTGCGCCAGTTGCTGGCGCAGGCCGGGGTCGCCGGCCGGCTCGCCGTAGCGCAGGCCAACGTCGGCCTGGCTGCAGGCCCGGCGCAGGGCCCGCTGCAGCAGCGTGGCGTCGAGCCAGTCCGGCGGCAGCAGGCCGCTGCCAGGCCCGGGGCGGTCGCTGGCGGTGGCGAACATGCCGCGGATCAGCGCGGTGGCGTCCACCGGCGGGCTGCGCTGGGCCAGCGCCCGCGGGGCGGAGCCCTCCTCGGTGCGGCGTGGTGCGCGCACGAAGAAGCCGCGCTGGCTGCGGGCCTCCACCAGGCCGCGTGCCTGCAACTGGTCATAGGCGGCCACCACGGTGCTGGGGCTGACGCCGTGCTGGCGCGCGCACTCCCGCACCGACGGCAGGCGGCTGCCCGGAGCGGCCAGGCCCTGCTGGATGCGCCGGGCGAAGCGCTCGGCCAACTGGTTCGATCGCCCGGCGCCGGCGCGCAGCCGGCTGCCCTGCGGCAGACCGGGGTCGTTGAACGGCGTGGCCAGCGGATCGAGGAAGGGGTCGGCAGGCGTGTTCATGGGCACTGTGATGATGAGTCTCTCCATACAGTGGCCGGATGTATCTCGCCAACTGTGCTGCAACTGTATGGTTGTGAGAGTCTAGACTGGCCAGCATGATGTCGCTGGCTTTTTTCTCCACAGGTCTGTGCGGAGCGTGCTGCTGATGGGCCACGCTGCGGATCGCCGCGCGCGGCAGGGGCTCTGGCTCGGTGTGGCCGGGGTGCTGATGTTCGCGTTGACGCTGCCGCTGACCCGCCTGGCCGGCGGCACCGTCGAGGCGCCGCAGCTGCCGCCGGCCTGGGTGGCGCTGGCGCGCGCCGCCGTGGCGGGGCTGCTGTCGCTGGGTTACCTCGTGGCGGTGCGTGCGCCCTGGCCGCAGCGGCGGCAATGGCCCCTGCTTGCGATCGGTGGCGGTGGCGTGGTGTTCGGCTTCCCGGTCTGCCTGGGCTGGGCGGTGCGCGAGGTGGAGGCGGTGCACGCCGCGGTCATCACCGGGCTTCTGCCGCTGTCCACCGCGGTGGTGGGGGCGCTCTGGCTGCGCCAGCGGCCCTCGGCCGGTTTCTGGGCCTGTGCGGGCCTGGGCTTTGCGCTGGTGCTGGGTTTTGCCGTGCTGCAGGGCGGCGGGCGCCTGTCGGCAGGGGATGGCTGGCTGCTGCTGGCGGTGCTGAGCGCGTCCACCGGCTACGTGGCCGGTGCCCGGCTGGCGGCGCAGGGCATGCCGCCCGAGCAGGTGATCTGCTGGATGCTGCTGCTGTGCCTGCCGATCAACCTGCCGGCCGCGCTGGCCGGCCTGCACATCCACGCCGATCAGCTGGCGCAGGCACGGCCTGCGGCCTGGGCGGCCTTTGCCTACCTGGCGCTGGTCTCGATGTGGCTGGGCTTCTTTGCCTGGTACCGTGGGCTGGCCTGGGGCGGCGCCCTGCGCGTCAGCCAGGTGCAGCTGATCCAGCCCTTCGTGTCCATGCTGGCCGCGGTGCCGCTGCTCGGCGAGACCCTGGAGCCGGTCACGCTGGCCTTCGTGGCGGCGGTGATCACCACGGTGCTGCTGGGTCGGCGCATGGCGGTGGGGGTACCGCGGCGCTGAACAGCCTGCCGGCCGCTGGTCTTTCTGGTTTTTCTGTCCCTGACTTCCCCGTTCCTGTTCGATACCGGAGGCATCCAATGACCCTCTCTCCCTGGCGGCCCGCGCGGCGGGCCGAGCGCATGAACCCCTCGGTGATCCGCGAGATCCTCAAGGTCACCGAGCGGCCGGGCATCCTGTCGATGGCGGGCGGCCTGCCGTCGCCACTGAGCTTCCCGGTCGAGGCGATGCGTGAGGCCAGCGAGCGCGTGCTGCGTGACCATCCGCAGGCCGCCCTGCAATACGCCGCGAGCGAGGGCTACGCACCGCTGCGCGAGTGGGTGGCTGCGCACCTGCGCGGCCAGGGCATCGAGGCCGGGGCGGACCAGGTGCTGATCACCACCGGCTCGCAGCAGGGGCTGGACCTGATCGCCAAGGTGCTGGTCGATGCCGGCGCGCCGGTGGCGGTGGAGACGCCCACCTACCTGGGCGCGCTGCAGGCCTTCAGCCCCTGTGAGCCGACCTTCGTCAGCGTCACCGGCGATGCCGAGGGGCCGCTGCCCGCGGCGCTGGAGGCGCTGCGCCACGACGCGCCGGGCTGTCGCTTCTTTTATGTGCTGCCCAATTTCCAGAACCCGACCGGGCGGCTGATCTCCGAGGCGCGCCGAGTCGCCCTCGTCGCGGCCGCCCAGCGCGCCGGCGTGCCGCTGGTCGAGGACAACCCCTATGGCGACCTCTGGTACGACGCGCCGCCACCGGCCTCGCTGACCTCGCGCTGGCCCGAGGGCAGCCTGTACCTCGGCTCCTTCTCCAAGGTGCTGGCGCCCGGGCTGCGCCTGGGCTACCTGGTGGCGCCGCGGGCGCTCTACCCCAAGCTGCTGCAGGCCAAGCAGGCAGCCGATCTGCACACCAGCGGTTTCAACCAGCGCCTGGTGGCCGAGGTGCTGCGCGACGGCTTCCTGGATCGCCACACGCCGACCATCCGCGCGCGCTACCGCCTGCAGCGCGATGCGATGCAGGCCGCGCTGCAGCGCAGCCTGCCGCCGGGCAGCGAATGGCAGGCACCCCAGGGCGGCATGTTCTTCTGGCTGCGCCTGCCCGAGGGCTGCGACGCCGCCGAGCTGCTCGATGCTGCGGTGGCCCGTGGCATCGCCTACGTGCCCGGTGCGGCCTTCTTTGCCCACGCGCCGGATCGCCGCACGCTGCGCCTGTCCTTCGTGACGCTGAGCACCCAGGAAATCGACGACGGCGTCGCCGTGCTGGGCCAGGTGGTGCGCGAGCACCTGGATCGACTCGGGGAGCCGACGCCATGACCTCTCTTGGCAGCGTGGTGCGGGAGCGCCGCTTCGCCCAGGTCGATGTCTTCACCGCGCAGGCGCTGCGCGGCAACCCGCTGGCGGTGGTGGTCGACGCCGAGGGGCTCGATGACGCGACGATGGCCGCCTTCGCGCGCTGGACGCAGCTGTCGGAAACCACTTTCCTTCTGCCACCCTCCGACCCGGCAGCGGACTACCGCGTGCGCATCTTCACGCCGGGCGGTGAACTGCCCTTTGCCGGCCACCCGACGCTGGGCAGCTGCGGGGTCTGGCTCGACCATGGCGGGCGGGCGCGCCGCGCCGGCGAGGTGGTGCAGCAGTGCGGCGTCGGGCTGGTGCGGCTGCGGCGCGAGCTGGAGACAGGCCGGCTGGCTTTCCAGGCGCCAGCAATGTGCCGCCGCGACGTGGACGCGGGCCTGCTGGCCGCGGTGCGTGCCGCGCTGGGCCTGGCGGCCGACGAGGTGCTGGACGCGCAGTGGCTGGACAACGGGCCGGACTGGCTGACGCTGCGCCTGCCCAGCGCCGCGCGCGTGCTGGCGGTGCAGCCCGACCAGGTGGCGTTGAAGTCGCTCGCCAAGGTCGGGCTGGTGGGGGCCCATCCAGCGGGTGGTGAGGCCGATGTCGAGTTGCGTGCCTTTGCCGCGCCGCTGGGCGTGGCAGAAGACCCCGTCACCGGCAGCCTGAACGCCAGCGTGGCGCAGTGGCTGATGGCCGAGGGGGTGTTGCCCGAGCGCTACGTGGCCAGCCAGGGCCGGGCGCTCGGGCGCGCCGGGCGGATCTACCTGCAGCGCGATGGCGAAGGGCTTTGGGTCGGTGGCGACGTGGCGGCCTGCATCGTCGGCACCGTGCGGCTCTGAGCCCGGCACGCCACGCTGCCGCGTGGTTGCACCGGGGGCGGCCGGACGCGTTAGAGTGCGGCGTCGCTGCCGCCACGTCCGTCCCGCCGATGATCCGACTGCCGCTTCGTTCCTGTGCCCTGGTTTTGTTTGCTCGCCGCCATGGCGCCTGATGCCCGACGACCCCTGGGCGACGGGGTGCAACTGATCGTGCCGGCCACGGCGCACGAGTTGGCGCAGTGCCGCGAGATCTTCCGCGACTACGCCGCGAGCCTCCAGGTGGACCTGTGCTTCCAGGGGTTCGAGGCCGAGCTGGCGAACCTCCCGGGCGACTATGCCGCCGAGGCCGGGGGGCGCCTGTACCTGGCGCTGGTCGATGGCGAGGTGGCCGGCTGTGGTGCCGTGCGGCGGATCACCGACGTGGACCACGTCAACGCCTGCGAGATGAAGCGCCTGTTCGTGCGCCACGCGTATCGGCGCTACGGCCTGGGGCGCACGCTGGCGGTGGCGCTGATCGACGCGGCGCGGGAGATCGGCTACTCCAACCTCCTGCTCGACACGCTCGACGACATGGAGGCAGCACGGGAGCTCTACGCCCGCCTGGGCTTCGTCGAGGTGCCGCCGTACTACTTCAACCCGATCCCGGGGGCGCACTACCTCTGCGTCAATCTCGACGGCAGCGGCTCGCGGTACTGAACGGCCCCTGGGTCCTGGGTTACAGGCGCGTACGTCGCTAGCATCGCCGCGTTGCACCTTGCCGCGCTGTGCGCCTGCCTGCCATGTCTGATGCCGTCCCGATCCGTGCCGTGAGCGAGCCCTGTCTGCTGGGCGAGTCGCCCATGTGGCATCCCGAAGAGGGACTGCTCTACTGGTGCGACATCGATGCCCACGCTCTGTACCGACTGGATCCTCTCAGCGGGGCAAGCCGGCGTTGGGATCTGCCTTGCGAAGTGAGTGCCTGCGCGCCGCTGCTTGGTGGTGGCTTGCTGCTCGCAATGCGCGATGGACTTTGGCGCTTCGACGTGCACAGTGCTCGCCGGTTCCGAATCGCCCCTGCGCCCTACGACAGCAGTCGGCAGCGCTTCAATGACGGCAAGTGTGATCCGCAGGGAAGGTTCTGGATCGGCAGCATCGATGAACCGCGTCGGCCCGAGGCGGCTCTGTACCGTTGGGATGGCCGTGAATTGACGCGACAGGCGGGTGGAATCACCACATCCAACGGACTGGCCTGGAGCCCCGATGGGCGGACCCTGTACTGGAGCGATACGCGGGCCCACACGATCTACGCCTTTGATTTCGACCCGGCAGCAGGAAGCCTGTCGTCGCAGCGGGTGTTCTGTCGCTTCGAACCGCGTCAGGCCATGCAACCGCTTTCGGCCTACGGGGGAAGGCCCGATGGCGCGGCCATGGACAGCGAGGGCTGCTACTGGGTGGCCATGTACGAAGGCCAGCGGCTCCTGCGGCTCTCCCCGACCGCGCAGGTGCTGGCCGACATCAAGTTGCCGGTGCGCTGCCCGACGATGCCCTGCTTTGGCGACAGCGACCTGCGCAGCATCTACCTGACCTCGGCGCGGCACGGACGTCCGGCTGATGAACTCGCCGAACAGCCCTGGGCTGGGGCTGTGTTGCGACTGAGGGTCGAGGTCGCCGGTCTTCCAACAGCGTTTGCAATTCCCTAGAACAAAAACGATCGGTCGGTCAAGGCGATGTGATTGGTGTGGAGATGATTGATGCGCTCTGACGACGCATTGAGGTCCTCAAGGGTGCGCAGGGCTTCACAGCGTATGCGGGTTCCCACGTATAATGCTGCGGTTTTGCCGAAACATCCCATCGCATCAAAAGCAATGAATGCAACTCCCCGCCAGTCGTCCGTACGGGCGACACCGGCTGGGTGGGACGAAGAAGAAGATGAGCGCGAATCGCTGATCTTCAAGAGGTTGAGTCGCGAAGAGGCTGAGGCGCTGCGCAAGCGGGAGCCGTCGGTGTCGCCGTGGCGGGTGGTGATCTTTCAGTTGTTGGTCGGTGCCGTTCTGGCGGTGGTGACCGGGTTGCTGACCGGGTCGCTGCTGTCGGGCCTGTCGTCCTTCTATGGTGCGCTGTGTGTGGTGGTGCCTGGTGCCTTGATGGCTCGGGGCATGACCAGTCGATTTGCACGGCTGAACGCGGGTGTCGCCGCTGTCAGTTTCATGATGTGGGAGTTTGGCAAGATTGGGGTTTCTGTGGTCATGCTGATGCTGGCCCCGAAGCTCGTGCATGGAGTCAGTTGGCCGGCGCTGCTGGTCGCCCTGATCGTGTGCATCAAGATTTACTGGGTCGCGCTCCTGTGGCGCGGGTCGAAAAGCGTTGACGAGAACTGAACCAAGATGGCAGCCGAAGCACACGCCGCAGCAGCACACGGTCCGACGGCCGGTGAATACATCGTTCACCACCTGACCCACCTGCGCAACAAGGAACTGAACGGCCCGTTCGACCTGTCGGTCGTCAGCTGGGACTCGATGATCTTCGCGATCCTCCTGGGAGTGGTGGGTTGCTTCCTGCTGTGGCGGGCGGCCCGTCAAGCCACCTCCGGTGTGCCGGGGCGCTTCCAGGCGGCCGTCGAGATCCTGGTCGAGATGGTCGAGAACGAAGCCAAGGGCATCGTTCACAATGCCCAGAGCCGCAAGCTGGTGGCTCCCCTGGCCTTGACCGTGTTCATCTGGATCTTCCTGATGAACGCGATGGACCTGCTGCCGGTTGATCTGCTGCCCTTCCTGTGGGAGAAGCTCTACGGAGCTGCCGGTGGGGACCCGCATCATGCCTACCTGCGCGTGGTGCCGACCGCTGACCTGTCCGTCACGATGGGCCTGTCTCTGTCCGTGCTGATCATCTGCCTGTTCTACAACGTCAAGATCAAGGGCCTGGGTGGCTGGGTGCACGAGTTGTTCTCTGCCCCGTTCGGCGACCACTGGGCGCTGTACCCCTTCAACTTCCTGATGCAGATCATCGAGTTCGTGGCCAAGACCGTGTCGCATGGCATGCGGTTGTTCGGCAACATGTACGCCGGTGAGCTGATCTTCCTGCTGATTGCCTTGATGGGTGGAGCCTTCTCCCTCTCGGCTACCGGCATCGGTCTCGCGATTGGTCACATCATCGCGGGTTCGGCCTGGGCGATCTTCCACATCCTGATCATCACCCTGCAGGCCTTCGTGTTCATGATGCTCACGCTCGTGTACATCGGTCAGGCGCACGACGCTCACTGACCCGCGGACCTTTGGCGGCTGAACTCGTTTCGGCCGCCCGGTTTCGTTCCACCCGCTGACGCGGGAATCCTCAACCCTGTCTCTTCACTTCGCTTTCTCTAGGAGTCAACATGGAAGTCATCAGCTTTGTCGCTCTCGCCGCTGGTCTGATCATTGGTCTGGGTGCCGTCGGCGCCTGCGTCGGCATCGGCATCATGGGCAGCAAGTACCTCGAGTCCGCCGCCCGCCAGCCTGAGCTGATGGGTGAGCTGCAGACCAAGATGTTCCTGCTGGCCGGTCTGATCGACGCTGCGTTCATCATCGGTACCGGTATCGCCCTGTGGTTCGCGACCGCCAACCCGTTCCTGGGTCAGATCGCCGCCATCGCCGCGAAGTAATCGGGTGAGGTTTTCCGCTCCGGCCGGATCCCGCAGGGGTCCGGCGGGTCGTTCCCCTCATCAACACCGAGGCTGACAAGTGAGCATCACCGGTACCCTCATCGTCCAGATGATCGTGTTCCTGATCCTGGTCTGGTTCACGATGAAATTCGTCTGGCCCCCGATCACGGCTGCGCTCGACGAGCGTGCCCGCAAGGTCGCGGACGGTCTTGCTGCCGCCGACAAGGCCAGGACCGAACTGGCCAGCGCCAACAAGCGCATTGAAGCCGAGCTGTCGCAGGCCCGCGCCGAAACCACTCAACGCATTGCCGACGCCGACAAGCGTGCACAGGCCATCGTTGAAGAGGCCAAGAAGCGTGCCGAGGAAGAAGGCGCCAAGATCGTTGCTGCGGCCAAGGCCGATGCCGATCAGCAGGCCGTGCAGGCCCGCGAGGCCCTGCGTGAGCAGGTCGCCGTGCTGGCCGTCAAGGGCGCAGAGCAGATCCTGCAGCGCGAAGTCAACGCCGCCGTCCATGCCGACCTGCTGGGCCGCCTGAAGACGGAGCTCTGACATGGCTGAGCTCGCAACCATCGCACGCCCCTACGCCGAGGCCCTCTACAAGGTGGCCCAGAATGCCGACGTAGCGTCCTGGGGCCGGCAGATCGCGGCTTTGGCCGAAGTGGCCAGCAACCCCGAACTGCGCCAGTTCGCCGACAGCCCGAAGGTGTCGGCCGAGCAGGTCTACGACGTCACCGCCGCGGCGGTGAAGATGCCTCTGGACGCGGGCGTGCAGAACTTCCTGCGCACCGTGATCGAGAACGGTCGTCTGGTGGCTCTGCCTGCCGTTGCCGAGCAGTTCCATGCCCTGGCCAACGCCGCCAGCGGAGTTTCCGACGCCACCATCTACAGTGCCTACCCGATCGAGCCGGCTCAGCTGGCGGATTTGGTGGTTAACCTGGAGCGCCGATTCGGTCGCAAGCTGACCCCTCAGGTCGTGCTGGAGCCCGAGCTCATCGGCGGCGTCCGAGTGGTGGTGGGCGACGAAGTGCTCGATACCTCCGTGCGTGCCCGACTGGAGCGCATGAAGGTCGCACTGAGCGCCTGAGGACCTTCCCCGCAGCACCGAATCATCCCCGCGTCATGTGCCGGCCCGACCAGGCGGCTTGACCAGACTGGGAGCAAGCTATGCAACTGAATCCCGCAGAAATTTCCGAACTGATCAAGAGCCGCATCGAGGGCCTTGGCGCATCGACGGACATCCGCAACCAGGGCACCGTTGTGTCCGTGACCGACGGCATCGTGCGTGTTCACGGCATCTCCGACGTGATGCAAGGCGAAATGCTGGAGTTCCCCGGCAACGTCTTCGGCCTGGCACTGAACCTGGAGCGTGACTCCGTGGGCGCGGTGATCCTGGGTGACTACGAAGGCATCTCGGAAGGCGACACCGTCAAGTGCACGGGCCGCATCCTGGAAGTGCCGGTGGGCCCCGAGCTGATCGGTCGCGTCGTCAACTCGCTGGGTCAGCCGATCGACGGCAAGGGCCCGATCAACGCGAAGATGACCGACGTGATCGAGAAGGTCGCGCCGGGCGTGATCGCCCGCAAGTCGGTGGATCAGCCGGTGCAGACCGGTCTGAAGTGCATCGACTCGATGGTGCCCGTCGGCCGTGGCCAGCGCGAGCTGATCATCGGCGACCGCCAGACCGGCAAGACCGCGGTGGCGATCGACGCGATCATCAACCAGAAGGGTCAGAACATGACCTGCGTCTACGTTGCGATCGGCCAGAAGGCTTCGTCGATCAAGAACGTGGTGCGCTCTCTGGAGCAGGCCGGCGCGATGGACTACACCATCGTCGTTGCGGCTTCGGCCTCTGAATCGGCCGCCATGCAGTACGTGTCGGCCTACACCGGCTGCACGATGGGCGAGTACTTCCGCGACCGCGGCCAGGACGCCCTGATCGTTTATGACGACTTGTCCAAGCAGGCCGTGGCCTATCGCCAGGTGTCGCTGCTGCTGCGTCGCCCGCCGGGCCGCGAAGCCTTCCCCGGCGACGTGTTCTATCTCCACAGCCGCCTGCTGGAGCGCGCTGCCCGTGTGAACGCCGACTACGTCGAAGCCTTCACCAAGGGTGAAGTCAAGGGCAAGACCGGCTCGCTGACTGCGCTGCCGATCATTGAAACCCAGGCTGGTGACGTGTCCGCCTTCGTTCCGACCAATGTGATCTCGATCACCGACGGTCAGATCTTCCTGGAAACGAACCTGTTCAACGCAGGTGTGCGTCCCGCCATCAACGCCGGTATCTCGGTGTCCCGCGTGGGCGGTGCCGCTCAGACCAAGCTGGTCAAGAGCCTGTCCGGCGGTATCCGTACCGACCTGGCGCAGTACCGTGAACTGGCTGCGTTCGCGCAGTTCGCCTCCGATCTGGACGCTTCGACCAAGAAGCAGCTGGACCGCGGTGCCCGCGTGACCGAATTGCTCAAGCAGGCGCAGTACCAGCCGCTGTCGATCAGCCTGCAGGCGGCTTCGCTGGTAGCGGTGAACAAGGGCTTCCTGGACGACGTGGACGTCAAGAAGGTGCTCGCCTTCGAAGCCGGTCTGCACCAGTTCCTGAAGACCAGCCACGCTGCCCTGCTCGACAAGCTCGAGAAGGACAAGGCCATGGACAAGGACGCGGAGGCAGCTCTGCTGAGCGCCATCGCTGCGTTCAAGAAGTCCTTCGCCTGACATGTCGACCCTGGCGCGCCCTCAGACGCTGAGCCGATCCTTCGGGATCGGCGTGCGGCTGGGCGCGTCCCTCTGAAAGGAGTCCGCTCATGGCAGCAGGCAAGGAAATACGCGGCAAGATCAAGAGCTTCGAGAACACGAAGAAGATCACCAAGGCCATGGAAATGGTGGCCGCGTCCAAGATGCGCAAGGCGCAGGATCGGATGCGAGCCGCTCGTCCGTACGCCGACAAGATCCGCAACATCACGGCCAACTTGTCCAAGGCGACGCCCGAGTACAAGCATCCCTTCGTGGTGAAGAACAGCGGCAGCGGCGCGGTGGGCATGATCATCGTCACGACCGACAAGGGTCTGTGCGGTGGCCTGAACACCAACGTGCTGCGCGCCGTCACCAACAAGATGCGCGAACTCGATGCGGCTGGCACCCAGGTGCGCGCCGTGGCGATCGGCAACAAGGGCTTCAACTTCCTGAACCGCATCGGCGCGACGGTCGCGGCGCATGCCACCCAGCTGGGTGATGTGCCCCACCTCGACAAGCTGATCGGCCCGGTGAAGGTGTTGCTGGACCAGTACGCTGAAGGCAAGCTCGACGCGGTGTATCTCTGCTACACCAAGTTCATCAACACGATGAAGCAGGAGCCGCTGGTCGAACAGCTGCTGCCCCTGTCGACGGAGCGTCTGGCGCAGACCGAGGCCGAGAAGTCGGCCTACGGCTGGGACTACCTCTACGAGCCCGACGCGCAGTCGGTGATCGACAACCTGATGGTGCGCTACACCGAGGCGTTGGTGTTCCAGGCCGTGGCCGAGAACATGGCGTCCGAGCAGTCTGCGCGGATGGTGGCGATGAAGGCGGCGACCGACAACGCCGGCAATCTGATCAACGAGTTCAAGCTGGTCTACAACAAGACCCGCCAGGCCGGGATCACCAAGGAATTGTCGGAAATCGTCAGTGGTGCCGCCGCCCTGGGCGGCTGATCCCGCCTCGCGACAAGACGCAACGTATCAAGATTGAAGGAACGGAAAATGGCGAACACTCAAGCCTCATCCCAAGCGATGGGCAAGATCGTTCAGTGCATCGGCGCGGTGGTGGACGTGGAGTTCCCGCGCAACCAGATGCCCAAGGTTTACGACGCCCTGAAGCTCGATGGCTCGGCGCTCACCCTGGAAGTCCAGCAGCAGCTGGGTGACGGCGTGGTCCGCACCATCGCGCTGGGCTCTTCCGACGGCCTGCGCCGCGGCATCGAAGTGCGCAACACCGGTGTGGGCATCACCGTGCCGGTCGGCCCGGCCACGCTGGGTCGCATCATGGACGTGCTGGGCAACCCGATCGACGAGCGCGGCCCGGTGAGCATGGAGCACAGCGCGGTCATCCACCGCAAGGCCCCGGCCTATGACGAGCTGAGCCCGTCGCAGGAACTGCTCGAAACCGGCATCAAAGTGATCGACCTGATCTGCCCGTTTGCCAAGGGCGGCAAGGTGGGTCTGTTCGGTGGCGCCGGTGTGGGCAAGACCGTGAACATGATGGAGCTCATCAACAACATCGCCAAGGCGCACTCGGGTCTGTCCGTGTTCGCCGGCGTGGGTGAGCGCACCCGGGAAGGCAACGACTTCTATCACGAGATGTCCGATTCGGGCGTTGTGGTGCAGGAAGATCTGAGCAAGTCCAAGGTCGCCATGGTCTACGGCCAGATGAACGAGCCCCCGGGCAACCGTCTGCGCGTGGCCCTGACCGGTCTGACCATCGCGGAATCGTTCCGTGACGAAGGCCGTGACGTGCTGTTCTTCGTGGACAACATCTACCGCTACACCCTGGCCGGTACCGAAGTGTCCGCGCTGCTGGGCCGCATGCCTTCCGCGGTGGGTTACCAGCCGACGCTGGCCGAGGAAATGGGCCGCCTGCAGGAGCGGATCACCTCGACCAAGGTCGGCTCGATCACCTCGATCCAGGCCGTGTACGTGCCGGCGGATGACTTGACCGACCCGTCGCCCGCCACCACCTTCGCCCACCTGGACGCCACCGTGGTGCTGTCGCGCGACATCGCAGCCCTGGGCATCTACCCGGCCGTGGATCCGCTGGACTCCACCAGCCGCCAGATCGACCCGCACGTGGTCGGCGATGAGCATTACGGCACCACCCGTGCGGTGCAGGCCATCCTGCAGCGCTACAAGGAACTGCGCGACATCATCGCCATCCTGGGCATGGACGAACTGTCGCCGGAAGACAAGCAGGCCGTGGCCCGTGCGCGGAAGATCCAGCGCTTCCTGTCGCAGCCCTTCCACGTCGCGGAAGTCTTCACCGGTTCGCCCGGCAAGTACGTCCCGCTGAAGGAAACCATCCGCGGCTTCAAGATGATCGTGGCCGGCGAGTGCGATCACCTGCCGGAGCAGGCCTTCTACATGGTCGGCACGATCGACGAGGCTTTCGAGAAGGCGAAGAAGCTCCAGTAAAGCGCATTGGCGGGCTCTGCCGTGGCAAGGCTCGCCTGCTTGCTGAACCTTCCACCTCCAACGAAAGAGAAACATGGCAACGATCCACGTCGACGTGGTCTCCGCGGAAGAGTCGATCTTCTCCGGCGAGGCCAAGTTCGTCGCACTGCCGGGCGAGGCGGGTGAATTGGGCATCCTGCCCAAACACACTCCGCTGATCACCCGCATCAAGCCGGGTGCGGTGCGCATCGAGCGTGCCGACACCGGCGAAGAGGAGTTCGTGTTCGTGGCAGGCGGCATCCTGGAGGTGCAGCCCAACTGCGTCACCGTGCTGGCCGACACCGCGATCCGCGGACACGACCTCGACGAAGCCAAGGCGCAGGACGCCAAACGCCTCGCCGAAGAGGCCATGAAAAACGCCAAGAGCGACATCGACTTTGCCCGTGCGCAGAGCGAGTTCGCCGTGATGGCGGCCCAGATTGCCGCGATCGGCAAGCTGCGCAAGAAGTGAACTGAGTTCACCAAACCTCCCCTTCGAAGCCCGCCCAGTGCGGGCTTCTTGTCTTTCAGCCCCGAATTTCCCCACCGGCTCTGCTCTGACAGGGCACTGTTCAGTCGCTTGGGATGCGTCGGCGGGCTGCCTACAATCTGACCATGTACGCCCCCCTCCAGAACGACACCCTGCTGCGTGCTCTGCGCCGCCAACCCACCGAACACACACCGATCTGGCTGATGCGCCAGGCCGGACGCTACCTGCCGGAGTACCGCGCCACCCGAGAACGTGCCGGCAGCTTCATGGGCCTGGCGATGAACCGGGACTACGCCACCGAGGTGACGTTGCAGCCGCTGGAACGTTACCCGCTGGATGCCGCCATCCTGTTCTCCGACATCCTGACCGTCCCGGATGCGATGGGGCTGGGTCTGAGTTTTGCGGCGGGTGAAGGTCCTCGCTTCGCCAGCCCGGTGCGCGATGAGGCTGCCGTGAGGGCCCTTGAGGTGCCGGACATGGCCAAACTGCAGTACGTCTTCGACGCGGTCACGTCGATCCGGCGTGCGCTGCACGGACGGGTGCCGTTGATCGGCTTCTCCGGCAGTCCGTGGACCCTGGCCTGCTACATGGTCGAGGGCGGCGGCAGCGACGACTACCGACTCGTCAAGTCGATGATGTACAGCCGACCGGACCTGATGCACCGCATCCTCGCAGTCACGGCCGATGCGGTGGCGGCCTATCTGAATGCGCAGATCGAAGCGGGCGCGCAGGCGGTCATGATCTTTGACAGCTGGGGTGGGGTACTGGCCGATGGACCGTTCCAGACCTTCAGCCTGGCCTACACACGAAAGGTGCTGGCGGGATTGAAGCGCGACCAGGATGGGGAACACATCCCCCGCATCGTCTTCACCAAAGGCGGCGGCATCTGGCTCGAAGAGATCGCTGCCAGCGATACCGATGCGGTCGGTCTGGACTGGACCATGGACCTGGGCCGTGCGCGCCGCCTGGTGGGCCACAAGGTGGCGTTGCAGGGCAATCTGGATCCCTGTGTGCTCTTTGCCGCGCCCGAGCAGATTGCTGCCGAAGCCCGTCGCGTGCTGGACAGTTTTGGTCCCCACCCAGGCCATGTGTTCAACCTGGGCCACGGCATCAGCCAGTTCACGCCCCCGGAGTCGGTGACGGCCCTGGTCGAGGCGGTGAGGACCCACTCTCGCGCCCGGTGTGCTGCCGCTTGAGTCGGGGGCTGCGCGGGCCCGGATGGATCTCCTGGCTGCACTGAACTGGGGCTGATCTGCCTCAGTTATCCCCAGCTCCCGATGAGCGACAACCCGCCCCCGACACCACGTCGGGGCCCTTCCGCAAGGTTGAATCCGCCGCCCGGAATGTGCTAAGTCGTTGATCTGCAAAAAGGCTGGGGCTGCTCAAGTCTTGGGCAATCCAACTTCCGGCCTTGTGTGACAACACCTTGACACCCCAGTTCTCAGCTTGCCCACAAAGTTATCCACAGGATCCGTGGACAGGTCGAAAAACCCGTTTGCAATCATCGACTTGTCTGCACAACCGAGAAGTCGCCTGAGCTTGTCGGGCTAAATGGATCCGACCCAGGCCCCCATATCCCCCGCGAACGAGGGGGGCGCGCCCATCCATGTTCCGGTGCTCGTGGCTTTGCCCAGGCACAGCGGGGTGGAGGAGGTGCTCGACTACCTTCAGCCCGCCGAACTGGGGCCACGGAGGCTCGCGCCCGGCACGCTCGTGCGGGTGCCGTTGGGACGGCGCGTGGTGACCGGTCTCGTCTGGCAATCGACGACGGACGCGAACCGTCCCCCAGTTTCCGAACTGCGCAGCCTCGCCGAAGTCCTGCCCCAGCTCCCGCCGCTGCAGGACGCCTGGCGAAGCCTGCTGCAGTTCGCTGCCGGCTACTACCAGCGCGCGCCGGGAGAGCTGGCCATGGCGGTGTTGCCTGCCCAACTGAAGGAGCTGGATGGCATTCAGTTGCAGCGCCGCTTGAAGAAGCTGGACCGCAGCCTGAGCGCATCGAATCCCCTGCCGGCCCATGCGGTCGTTCAGGCGGAATCGGCGGACGCCCCACCGGCCCTGCCCGCTCTGTCGCCCCAACAGGCCCAGGTGCTGGAGGAGTTGAACCGCTCGCCTTCGGGCACCTGCCTGCTGCACGGCGTCACAGGCAGCGGCAAAACGGAGGTTTACCTGCGCGCAGCCGAGGCCGCTCTGTCGCGCGGACAGCAGGTGCTGGTGCTGGTGCCGGAGATCAATCTCACACCGCAACTCGAGGCCCGCTTTGCGGCGCGTTTTCCGCGGCAGCGGATGGTCAGTCTGCACAGCGGTCTGACCCCCCCACAGCGTCTGCAGAACTGGCTGGCGGCCCATACCGGCCGGGCAGAACTGCTGCTCGGCACCCGCATGGCGGTCTTTGCCTCGCTTCCACGGCTTGGACTCATTGTGGTCGACGAGGAGCACGACCCCTCGTACAAGCAACAGGAGGGGGCGCGGTACTCGGCCAGGGACCTGGCCGTCTACCGCGGTCGACTGGAGTCATTGCCGGTCCTGCTGGGATCGGCCACCCCCTCGCTCGAGACCTGGCTGAATGCGACGCCAGCGCCTGCCGGCCTCGGTCGTTACCAGCGGTTGGCCATGTCGCAACGCATCGGTGACGGTGCCCTGCCCCGGGTCCGGCTGCTGGATCTGGAGCGCTACTGTGCCCAGCACGGCCGCCAGGCCCTGCGGGACAAGCCGGTGGCGCCCGCGCTGCTGCAGGCGCTGCGGGACAGGCTGGAGCGGGGCGAACAAAGTCTCTTGCTGTTGAATCGCAGAGGCTACGCACCCGTCTTGCACTGTCCCAGCTGCGGCTGGAAAAGCGGCTGCCCGCACTGCAGCGCCTGGCGGGTTTTCCACAAGCTCGATCGCAGCCTGCGCTGCCATCACTGCGGCTTCAGCGAGAGGGTCCCGCTGCGTTGTCCGCAGTGTGGTGATCCGGACATTCAACCGGTGGGCCGCGGCACCGAGCGGCTGGAGGAGCAGCTTTCCGCCCTGCTGCCCGAGGCCCGCATCGGCCGCATCGACGCGGACACCACCCGCACCCGCGGCAGTCTGGAAACACAGCTGGCCGCCGTCCACGAGGGGGCAGTGGACGTCCTGATCGGCACGCAGATGGTGGCCAAGGGCCACGACTTCCGTCGCATGACCCTGGTGGCGGCCGTCAATGCCGATTCGGCGCTCTTCTCCAGTGACTTCCGAGCCCCGGAGCGCCTGTTTGCGCTGCTGATGCAGGCCGCAGGACGTGCTGGAAGAGACGCCCGTCAGGCGGCCCGCAGCGAGATGTGGATCCAGACCTGGCACGCTGCGCACCCGCTCTACCTGGCCCTGCAGGCCCATGACTACGAAGCCTTTGCCCGCAGCCAGCTGCTGGAGCGGCGCGCTGCCGGACTGCCGCCCTACACCTGCCTGGCGCTGCTGCGCAGCGAGGCGCGCGATCAGGCGGCGGCGCTGGGTTTCCTGCAGAAGGCAGCGATGCAGGCCAGGGCGCTGCTGCCCCAGGGGATCGAGCTGCAGCTGTATCCACCGGTGCCGGCGGCCCTGCAGCGGGTGGCCAATGTGGAACGGGCGCAGATGCTGATCGAGTCGCCTCACCGTGCCGTGCTGCAGCGGTTTCTGGCCGTCTGGCTTCCTCGCCTGCAGGAGGGCAATGCCGGCGAAACCCGGGTGTTGCGCTGGGCGGTGGATGTCGATCCGCAGTCGATCTGATCCCGCCGACCCTGAGGCCCCACGATTCAGAGGCGTCGGTGCTCCAGCGCGGGAAGGCGTTGCCGCAGCTCGCGTTGGCGAGCCAGGTCCACCGTCGCCAACACCACGCCTTCGCCCTGCGCCTGCTGAGCCAGAACCTGACCCCAGGGGCCCACCACCATCGATTGGCCCCAGGTGCGTCGACCATTCTCATGCAGCCCCCCCTGCGCGGGCGCCAGGACGTGGCACTGGTTCTCCACCGCGCGGGCGCGCAGCAGCAGCTCCCAATGAGCCTCGCCGGTGGGGTGGGTGAAGGCGGCGGGCACCACCAGCAGGTCACAGGGTGGATGCATCAGCGCCCGGTACAGCTCCGGGAAGCGCAGGTCATAACACACCGACAGTCCCACCCGCAGGTGGGTACCGGCGCGGTCGATGCAGTCGAAGGCGACCGGCCCGGCTGTCCCGGCCTGCAGTGTGGCCGCCTCGTCGTAGCGGCGTTCGCCATCGTCGAACCGGAACAAATGGATCTTGTCGTAGCGTGCCGCCAGCCGGCCCTGCGGGTCGAACACCAGACAGCTGTTGTGCACCCGCCCGGCATCGCCCTCGATTCGCAAGGGCAGCGTGCCACCGATCAGCCAGATGCCATGCTGGCGGGCCCAGCCCGACAGCGCGGCCTGGATCGGCCCGTTTGCTACTGGCGTGGTTGACTCTGCCGCCGCAAGCTTGTCGCGGTCGCGGTGCCCCATCAGGCAGAAGTACTCCGGCAGGGCGACGAGTTCCGCGCCGCATTCCGCTGCTTGCGCAATCAGGGCGGCCGCCTGCCGCAGGTTGGTCTGGACATCGGGGCCGGACACCATCTGAACTGCTGCCACCTTCACTTGAATCTCCTGCTCGGGATCACCCGCCCCGCGGGCATGGGGTCGTACCGATCGACAGTATCCACACACCGGACTGACCGTGCGCAAGCGTTCGATACTGGCGGCCCGGCACACTGGGATCAGGTCAGGGTCAGTCAGGTGAGGCAGCATGGCCGCATCGAGAGGCCGCCTGCAACGCAGCTGTTCCCACCGACCCGATGCCGCAGCCCATGCGCGAGGACTCCAAGATGAATGACGTGTGGAAACCGTCCGCGGAC
The DNA here is from genome assembly GCA_016703325.1 of Burkholderiales bacterium. GTDB lineage: Bacteria > Pseudomonadota > Gammaproteobacteria > Burkholderiales > Burkholderiaceae_C > Sphaerotilus. The sequence goes on from JADJCH010000001.1 coordinate 138,284, forward strand.
ACCACCGCTCCCTCACCCCCGGCGGCTGAGGCCGACCATTCACGTTATGTGCAGCGCGTGCGACGGGTGCACGGTGGTCGCCTGGATCTGCTGGCGGCCGGGCCTCCCGGCAGCGGCAGCATCGCCGAACTGATCGATGTGCTGGTGGGACAAGGCCGCGCGCTGCCGGCGGCGCTGCGCATAGCGCGCCAGCTGGTGATGGAGCGGCTCGTGGTCCTCGACGTCGAGCAGCAGGCTTCGGTCGAAGTGGTCACCCGGGCGATGACCGAATTGGCCGAAGTGACGCTGGACCGTGCGGTCAGTGCCGGTCGCGCCGAGTTGGACGAGCGCCATGGCGAACTGGTGGGCGAATCGGGCGGGCCGATCGACTTCTGGGTGGTCGGCATGGGCAAGCTCGGTTCGCGCGAGCTGAATGTCTCCTCCGACATCGACCTGATCTATGTGTACGAAGAGGAGGGCGAATCCAGAGGGCGTGCCGATGGCCGCGGCGTCATCAGTGCGCACGAGTACTTTGCCCAGCTCAGCCGCCGGCTGCAGGCCCTGATCGGTGATGTGACGGAGGACGGCTTCGTTTTCCGCATGGACCTGGCACTGCGTCCCAACGGCAACTCCGGCCCGCCCTCGGTGAGCCTGGCGATGCTGGAGGAGTACTTCCTGGTCCAGGGCCGGGAGTGGGAGCGCTTTGCCTGGCTGAAGAGCCGGGTGGTGGCGCCGCGTGCTTCGGTTCTTTCCGGACGCGCCAAGGCGCTGGGGGATGTGGTGACCCCCTTCGTCTATCGCCGCTACCTGGACTATGGGGTCTTCGAGGGGCTGCGCCAGCTGCACCGGAAGATCCGCGACGAGGCCAACCGCCGCGCCGCCGGACGGCCGGAGCGGGCCAACGACGTCAAGCTCTCGCGCGGGGGCATCCGTGAGATCGAGTTCATCGTGCAGCTGCTGCAGGTGGTGCGCGGTGGACATTTCCCGCAGTTGCGCACCCGCCCGACCCTCAAGGCGCTGCAGCGTCTGGCGTCGGTGGGGCTGATTCGACCGGAAGCGGCCGACAGGCTGGCCGATGCCTATGTCTTCCTGCGTCGCGTCGAGCACCGCATCCAGTACCTCGACGATCAGCAGACCCACCTGCTGCCCACTGCCGATGGCGATCTGAACTGGATTGCCCGATCGATGGGCCTGACCTGCACCGCAGACGCCTGCGAGCTGCTGGACCAACTCTGTGCGCACCGGGAGTTTGTCGCCACCGAATTCGACAGCCTGCTGCACGACGGACGCACACCTCAGCGCAGCGGCCCCGGTGGCTGCAAGGGCTGCGGGGGGGGGGCGCTGGGACTGGAATCGCCCGCCCTGTTCGATGGCCTGTCACCCGAGTTGACGCAGCGACTGCGCCACTTTGTCGAGTTGCCCAAGGTGGCCGCGCTGCGGGAGGACTCCCGCCAGCGGCTGGCCCGGCTGTTCAAGCGGGCCCGCCAGATGTGCGATGAGGGGGCCGTGCCCGAGGGTGAACTGGCCCTGCAGCGCTTCATCGACTGGCTGGAGCCGCTGCTGCGCCGGGAAAGCTACCTGGCACTGTTGTCCGAGCGCGCCCGGGTTCTGGAACGGCTGCTGCGCCTGCTGGTGCTGGCCCGTTGGCCGATGCGCTACCTGATGCAGCATCCGGCCGTGATCGACGAGCTGGCGGATGCGCGCCTGAACCACGAACGCTTCGACCCTGCCGGCTTCCGTTGCGATCTGGAGGAGCGGCACGAAGGCTGGGTCCGCTCCGGCGAGGCGGACGAAGAGCAGTTGCTCGATACCCTGCGGCGAGTCCATCAGGCCGAGACCTTCCGCACCCTGGTGCGTGACGTGGAGGGCGAAATCAGCGTGGAACAGGTCGCCGACGACCTGTCGGCGCTGGCCGATGCCACCCTGAACTGTGCGCTGGGCTGGGCCTGGCAGCACCTGCGCCAACGCCACCGCGACGAGCCCCAGTTCGCGGTGATCGCTTACGGCAAGCTGGGCGGCAAGGAGCTGGGTTACGGCAGCGATCTGGACATCGTCTTCCTCTACGACGACGAGGACGATCGGGCCGGGGAGGCCTATGCCGCTTTTGCCCGCAAGGTCATCACCTGGTTGTCGCTGCGCACCTCTGCCGGCGCGCTCTACGAGATCGACACCGCGCTGCGGCCCAACGGCAACTCCGGCCTGCTGGTGACCTCGATGGAGTCCTTCGAGCGCTACCAGCTTGGCCGCGGCAGCAACACCGCCTGGACCTGGGAGCACCAGGCCATCACCCGGGCGCGCTGGTGCGCCGGCGCTGCGCGGCTGGCCGAACGATTCGAGGCGGTGCGCCGGGCGGTGCTCTGTGCGCCCCGGGATGCCCGGGCGCTGCGCGAGGAGATCCATGCCATGCGCGACAAGGTGCGTCAGGCCAACCCGGTGCGTGCGGGGCGTTTCGACGTCAAGCACAGCCCCGGCGGCATGATGGATGCCGAGTTCGCCGTCCAGTGGCTGGTGTTGACGCAGAGTGCGGCCCACCCGGGCATGCAGGAAAACCACGGCAACATCGCCCTGCTGCAGCGCGCCGAGGCGTTGGGCATCCTGCCCGCCGGGGTGGGGTCGGCCGCTGCAGACGCCTACCGCGAGTTGCGCCGTGCCCAGCACCGTGCTCGCCTGGACGAGTCGAGCGCAACCTGGGAACTCGCACAGCTGGGTGAGCTGGCCGCCCATCGGGATGCGGTGCTGGCGCTGTGGCGCTGCGTCTTCGACTGAGCGAGCTGCGCCGTGCCGCGCCCTGGCTGGGGGTGGCGCTGTTGCTGGGTGGCCCGGCGCTGCTGCTGCAGCCGGCCGACCCGTTGGCGCTGAGGTTGCTGACCTGGCGCCCGGAGCGTGTGCTGGACGAACCCTGGCGCTGCTGGAGTGCGGCCTGGGTGCACCTGACGCCCGAGCACCGCTGGATGGACCTGGTGGCGCTGGGGGCGGTTGCGCTGGGCGGGGCCTGGGCCCGCCTGCCGCGACAGGCCGCCTGGGCCTGGGCGGCCGCCTGGCCTTTGCTGCATCTGAGCCTGCTGCTGCAGCCGACGTTGCGTTCCTACGCTGGTTTGTCCGGGGCGGTGCTGGCCGGTCTGGCGGTCTGGGCCATCGTCTGGGCGGCCGACCGCCAGCGGCCCTCCAGGCAGCGGCTCATCGGCCTGGCACTGGGCCTGGCTCTGCTGCTGAAGATCGCCTGCATCGACCAACCCTGGGCGAGGGTGCTGTACCGGCCGGAAGGCGGCGGGTTCGATGTGGCGCCGCTGGCGCATGCCGCCGGCGTGTTCTGGGGCGGGCTGCTGGGTCTGTTGGGCCTGCTGGCCGCGCGGGAGCGGCGCCCCGGCAAATGATCGCGGCCAGGATCGGCCGGAACCGGCTGCGGGGAGGGCTCGGTCAGATCTCGACCTTGGCGCCCAGTTCGACGATGCGGTTGGAGGGCAGGTAGAGGAAATCCGCCGCCGCCGCCGAATTGCGGTGCATGCTGGCGAAGAGCTTCTCCCGCCAGATCGACATGCCCTGGCCGAAGGTGGGGATGACGATGTCACGCGAGAGGAAGTAGCTCGTGTCCATGTCGTCCAGCGGCACGCCGCGGTCCTTCAGAAGCTTCAGGGCTTCGGGTACGTCCGGGTCGTTCTTGAAGCCGAAGTTCAGTGCTACCTGCCAGCAGTGATGACCCAGTGGCGTCATTTCGATGCGCTGGTCGAAGCCCACCCAGGGGATGTCATGGTGCCGCACCGTCACGAACAGGTTGTATTCGTGCAGCACCTTGTTGTGCTTCAGGTTGTGCATCAGCGCATTGGGGGTCAGCCCCTGCTCCGCGGACAGGAACACGGCGGTGCCTTCGACGCGCGTCGGGGGGCTGATGAAAACCGCCTCCAGGAAGCTCTTGAGGTCGATGGCGTCGTCACGCAGCCGTTCGGCCATCAGCACACGGCCCTGCTTCCAGGTCAGCATCAGGATGAACATGCCCGTTCCGATGACCAGCGGAAACCAGCCGCCGGCGACCAGCTTGAGCATGTTGGAGGAAAAAAACGTGACGTCGATGATGAAGAAGAAGCCGGTGGCCAGCAGGCACAGCGGCAGCGGGTACTTCCAGCCGTAGCGAATGACGAAGAAGGTCATCACCGTGGTGATGGTCATGTCCAGCGTCACTGCAATGCCATAGGCCGATGCCAGGTTCGAGGAGCTCCTGAACAGCCCGACGGCCAACACGATGAAGACGAACAGTCCCCAATTGATGAAGGGCACATAGATCTGCCCCAGGTCATGCACCGACGTGTGCTTGATGTGCATGCGCGGCAGCAGGCCCAGCTGGATGGCCTGCTTTGTCACCGAGAAGGCGGCGGTGATCAGCGCCTGCGAGGCGATCACCGTCGCCGCAGTGGCCAGAAACACCAGCGGCAGCTGCGCCCAGTCCGGTGCCATGTTGTAGAAGGGGTTCTTCACCGCCTCCGGTTCGTGCAGCAGCATGGCGCCCTGCCCGAAGTAGTTCACCACCAGCGCCGGCATCACGAAGGCGTACCAGGCGATGCGGATCGGCAACTTGCCGAAGTGCCCCAGGTCGGCGTAAAGCGCTTCGCCGCCGGTCACGCACAGCACCACCGCCCCCAGGCCGATGAAGGCCACCAGGGGATGGGCGAAAAAGAATCCGATGGCATAACCGGGGTTGAGCGCCACCAGCACGCCGGGGTGGGCCACGATGTGCGGCAGTCCCAGGGCAACCAAGGCCAGAAACCAGACCAGCGTGACCGGGCCGAAAAACCGGCCGATCCCGCCGGTGCCGAAGCGCTGTACGGCGAACAGTGCCGTCAGCACCAGCAGCGTGATCGGGATGACGGCACTGTGCAACTGCGGCGAGACGACCTCCAGGCCCTCCACCGCCGACAGCACCGACACCGCCGGAGTGATCACACCATCGCCGTAGAAGATGGCGGTGCCGAACAGCCCCACCACCATCAGCCGGTCACGCAGGACGGGGCGATCACGCACCGCCTGGGTGGCCAGCGCCAGCATGGCGATCAAGCCGCCTTCGCCGTTGTTGTCCGCCCGCAGGATCAGCAGCACATACTTCAGAGAGACGATGATCGTCATCGTCCAGAAGATCAGCGACAGCACTCCCAGGATGTTGTCCGGTGTGACCGGCACATGCCCGGCGTGAAAGACTTCCTTGAGGGCGTAGAGGGGACTGGTGCCGATGTCGCCGTAGACGACACCCAGAGCTCCCAGCGTCAGCGCAGCGACGGCGCGCGGGGACGCGCGTTGCGAATCAGAGGGGCTCAAGGGTTGTGGACATCCGATGGATGGCCGTGGCAGCCAAAAACCGGATTGTGCTGCTTCCGGCCTTGGGTGCCCAGTGCAGCGATCAGGCCTGTAGCAACGGTGCGAGGCCGCCGGACCGGTCCAGGGCGATCAGGTCATCGCAGCCGCCCACATGGGTTTCACCGATGAAAATCTGCGGCACGGTTCGCCGCCCGGTCAATTCGATCATCCGGTCTCTCTCTGCGGGAGCCAGATCAACACGGATCTCTTCGATCACAGGGACTCCCCGCTGTTGCAGCAGGGTTTTGGCACGTACGCAGTAAGGGCAGACTTGCGTCGTGTACATTTTGACGGGCTTCATCGGTGCTCGGGGCCGGCAGTCGGAAAGTCGAGATTGTGTCCACGTCGCGCAGGCCCTGCAGCGGTGTGTCCTGGATACCCCGGACGCCATCCGGGACGAATCAGGCAGATTTCTCGACTGGCAGCCCTGCTTCACGCCAGGCAGCCAAGCCGCCTGAGAGTACATGCACTCGCTGATGGCCTGCTTTGGTCAGTTGGCTGGCGGCGCGGCCGGCGCGTGCCCCGCGGGCACAGACCACCACCAGGGGCTGCGACTTGTTCGAAGGCAGTCCTTTGGCGCCCTCGAGCGACCCGAGGGGGACATTGCGCGACCCGCCGACATGGCCGGCAGCGAACTCGGCCGGTTCACAGACGTCGATCACCACCGCCTTCTCGCGGTTGATCAACTGCACGGCTTCCTGCGGAGAAACCCCTCCCGCACCGCGGGCTCGCAGTTGAGGCCACATCAGGGCGCCACCGGAGACCAGGGCGGTCACGATCCAATACCAGTTGTCGAGGAGGAACTTCACGCGCGGGGTGACCGGGGGGGGCCGGCTCAAGGGTCGAGAGGAAGTCGGATTATAGATTTCAGTGACTTGTGCACCCGATCGACCGGCCGCTGCCTTCAGGGTCGGCTTCAGCCGCCGTTCATTTCAGCACCGCGCGGCACAAACCGGCAAAGTCTCCCAATGCGACGCGTGGATGCAACAACCAGGCGCTTGGTCGCGCGACTTGCGTCTCACCTGATCGCCCGGCAGCCCCTTCGAGCAGGGGAACCATCCGGGCTCAGGTTGATCGATTGGATTGAACCCGAATCTTGATTGGGCTACTCTCGCAGCCCTGTTGCCTCAGGGCGTCCTCCATAAGGGGACGCAACTGGCGCAGTTTGGCTGCCACTGCCGGTCCGGTGGCCAGGAGAGTCCAGCTGTTTTCGTCGACAGGGCCCGGTTTCACGAACGGAACCAGACCCGGCGGGAGGAGAGGGCGTACCGCGTCCATGCGCGCATGGGCGGCCGCCAGCCGTTGTTGCAGGCGCAGCAGCGGTTCACACTGTTCCAAGGCCTGCCTCAGAGGCAGGGAGTCTGGAACAGCCATGTTCAAGCCCGTTTTCACACGAGGAGTGTAGCGACGATGGATATCCTGATCACCCATGGTGGGCTGGCGCGCACGCGGTCGATGCACCTGCGGCCCTGGCAGCTGTGGACGGTCGGTTTGACCCTGCTGGTCCTGCTGATGCTGCTGTCGGGCACCGTCTACCATTTCATTTTCCTGAAAGCCGCTCGGGAGGGCTGGCCGGTGGTCAGCCACCTGGTGCGGCTGGTGGTGCGCGATGAGTTCGAGCAGCGCGACCGGTACATGCGCGAAAACCTGGACGCCATGGCCCAGAAGGTGGGCGAGATGCAGGCCAAGGTGATCAAGCTGGAAGCCGTGGGTGCTCGGGTGTCCGGCCTCGCAGGCATCAAGGCTGATGAGTTGAAGGCTCTCGACGCTGCGGGCAGTCCCGCTTCTGCGGCGGCGCCGGCCAAGCCCGTACCCGCCGGTGCCGGGCGGGGCGGTCCTTATGTTCCGGCCTCTTCACCTTCGATGGAGCAGCTCGGCGACTGGGTGGCGCAGATCGATGCCCAGGCCGACCATGGCAGCGATGTGTTCACCCTGGTGGAGTCCCGCCTGCTGGAAAAACGCCTGGAAATGATGATGGTGCCGAGCATCGCACCGGTGGCGGGTGGGGTGGGGTCCGGGTTCGGCTTCCGCATCGATCCGTTCAACGGCCGGGCTGCGCTGCACACCGGTTTGGACTTTCCGGCGGATGTCGGCACGCCCATCCGATCTGCTGCGGGCGGCGTGGTACGTTCCGCCGAACCCGATGGGGCCTATGGCCTGTCGGTCGAGGTGGACCATGGCAATGGTTTGTTGACCCGATATGCCCACACGTCGAAGGTGCTGGTGCGTCCTGGCGAGTTGGTGCGGCGGGGCCAGAACATCGCGCTGGTGGGCAACACCGGGCGCTCCACCGGCCCGCACCTGCATTTCGAGGTGCTGTTGGCCGGCGTCCCCCAGAACCCGGCACGTTTCCTCGCACGGGGCGAAAGCCTGGATGCCGGTTCGATCCAGTCGTCGGCCGGCACCAGCGCACGGAGCCGGTCCGGCAGGGGGCGGTGATAAACTTGGTCGATTCGAGATCGGGGCCGCGGCCACCGGTTCACCCCTGAGACATCGGCAGCCGAAGGGCTGCCGATGTCGCGTTCAGACCCACCTTCACCGTGCTGCGGCTGGCCCGACCAGCGCCGGCGCGCAGCAGCTCTTCCCATGTTGCCCAAGCTCCTGACCTCGATTTTCGGCAGCCGCAACGACCGCCTGCTCAAGCAGTACCGTCGTGTGGTGGAGCGCATCAATGCGCTCGAGACCCAGTTCGAGTCGCTGAGCGACGAGGCCCTGCGCGCCAAGACCGAGGAGTTCCGCCAGCGCCTGGCCGCCGGATCGACCCTGGACGATCTGCTGCCCGAGGCCTTTGCCGTGGTGCGCGAAGGCAGCAAGCGGGCGCTCAAGATGCGGCACTTCGATGTGCAGCTGATCGGTGGCCTCACGCTGCACAACGGCAAGATCGCCGAAATGCGCACCGGCGAAGGCAAGACGCTGATGGCCACCCTGCCGGTGTACCTGAACGCGCTGGCCGGCAAGGGGGTCCATGTCGTCACCGTCAACGACTACCTGGCCCGCCGGGATGCCGAATGGATGGGCCGGCTGTACAACTTCCTCGGTCTGAGTGTGGGCATCAACCTGCCCAACATGGCACGCGAGGAGAAGCAGGCCGCCTACGCCAGCGACATCACCTACGGCACCAACAACGAGTACGGTTTCGACTACCTGCGCGACAACATGGTCTACGAGGCGGTGGACCGGGTGCAGCGCCCGCTCAACTACGCCATCGTCGACGAGGTGGACTCGATCCTGATCGACGAGGCGCGCACGCCGCTGATCATCTCCGGTCAGGCCGAGGACCACACCGACCTGTACCTGCGCATCAACGCGGTGGCACCGAAGCTGAAGAAGCAGATCGGCGAGGCCGACCCGCGCACCGGTGAAGGCGTGATCGAACCAGGCGACTTCACCGCCGACGAGAAGACCCACCAGGTGGTGCTCACCGAGGACGGTCACGAGAACGCCGAGCGCCTGCTGGCCGAGGCGGGCCTGCTGCCGCCGGGAGCGTCTCTGTACGACGCCGCCTTCATCACGCTGGTGCATCACCTCTACGCCTCGTTGCGGGCACATCACCTCTACCACCGCGACCAGCATTACGTGGTGCAGAACGGCGAGGTGGTGATCGTTGACGAATTCACCGGCCGCCTGATGACCGGCCGCCGCTGGAGCGATGGCCTGCACCAGGCGGTGGAGGCCAAGGAAGGTGCCAAGATCCAGGCCGAGAACCAGACGCTGGCCTCGATCACCTTCCAGAACTACTTCCGCATGTACGGCAAGCTGGCCGGCATGACCGGCACGGCCGATACCGAGGCCTACGAGTTCCAGGAGATCTACAGCCTGGAGACGGTGGTGATTCCGCCCAACCGGCCGACCATCCGACGGGACGAGCTGGACCTGGTCTACAAGACCGACCGCGAGAAGTACGACGCGGTGGTGGCCGACATCCGCGAATGTTTCGAGCGCGGCCAGCCGGTGCTGGTGGGCACCACCTCGATCGAGAACTCCGAGCGTGTTGCAGAGCTGCTCAACCAGGCCAGCCTGCCGCACCAGGTGCTCAACGCCAAGCAGCATGCCCGCGAGGCCGAGATCGTGGCCCAGGCCGGCCGGCCGAAGATGATCACCATCGCCACCAACATGGCCGGTCGCGGTACCGACATCGTGTTGGGCGGCAACGTTGACAAGCAGGTGCAGTTCGTCGAGGCGGATGAGGCGATTCCGGCCGACGAAAAAACGGCCCGCATCACCCAGCTGCGTGGCGAGTGGCAGGGCCTGCATGAGCAGGTCAAGTCCCTGGGGGGCTTGCGCATCATCGCCACCGAGCGGCATGAGAGCCGTCGCATCGACAACCAGCTGCGTGGTCGTGCCGGCCGCCAGGGCGACCCGGGCAGCTCGCGCTTCTACCTGTCGCTGGAAGATTCGCTGATGCGCATCTTCGCCGGTGACCGAGTGCGCGCGATCATGGACCGCCTGAAGATGCCCGAGGGTGAAGCCATCGAAGCCGGCATCGTCTCGCGCAGCATCGAAAGTGCCCAGCGCAAGGTCGAGGCCCGCAACTTCGACATCCGCAAGCAGCTGCTGGAGTACGACGACGTTGCGAACGACCAGCGCAAGGTCATCTACTCCCAGCGCAACGAGTTGCTGGAGCAGACCGACATGGACGCCCAGGTGGCGCATCTGCGCCGCGGGGCCATGACCGATGTGGTGCGCACCTTTGTGCCGGTGGAGAGTGTCGAGGAGCAGTGGGAGCTCGACGCGCTGGAGAAGGCCCTGCGCGAGGAATGGCAGCTCGAAGTGCCGGTCAAGGCCTTCGTCGAGAAGAGCGATGCGGTCACCGACGAGGATGTGGTCGCACAGGTTGTCCAGGCGGCCGACCAGGCCTTTGCGGCCAAGGTGGAGCAGGTGGGCATCGATCAGTTCGCCAGCTTCGAGCGCATGGTGCTGCTGCAGTCGATCGACTCCCACTGGCGTGAGCACCTGGCAGCGCTGGACTACCTGCGCCAGGGCATCCACCTGCGCGGCTACGCCCAGAAGAATCCGAAGCAGGAGTACAAGCGCGAGGCCTTCGAGCTCTTCAGCCAATTGCTGGACCTGGTGAAGATGGAAGTCACCCGCATCCTGATGACGGTGCGCATCCAGAGCCGCGAAGAGGTGGAGCAGGCTGCGGGCGCCATCGAGGAGCGTGCCGAGCACTTCTCCAACGTCACCTATACCCACCCGACCGACGATGGTGGCGTGGCCCAGGAGATCGATCCCGCCACCCGCGCAGCGCAGGCCGCCCAGATGCCTCGCGTGGGCCGCAACGATCCCTGTCCCTGTGGCAGCGGCAAGAAGTTCAAACACTGCCATGGCCAGTTGACGTGACCCACCCCCGTTGCGGCTGACGCCGCACCCCCTCAAGGGGGCGCCCCCGGCGGACCGGCAAAGCCGGATCCGCGGCGGCTGCTGGAGGAGGGCGCAGGTCCCGCCAAACCCCCGATGCTTCTTTGGAAGGAACCGTGATGCCCGTGAACCTCGTCGCTCCGAATCCTGAGGATCTGCATCTGGTCGCTGGTGTCGAGATCGGCACCGCGATGGCAGGTGTGCGCAAGGCCAACCGTCGCGATGTGACGGTGTTCAAGCTGGCGCCGGGCTCGACCGTGGCCGGCGTGTTCACCCTCAACCGCTTCTGCGCCGCGCCGGTGCAGATCTGCCGTGAGCACCTGGCCGCCGGCCGGGGCGCGCGGGCGATCGTTGTGAACACCGGCAACGCCAACGCCGGCACCGGTGCCGACGGTCTGGCCCGTGCAAACGCGGTGTGCGACGCGCTGGCGACGCAGCTGGGCGTAGAGCGCCAGGATGTGCTGCCGTTCTCCACTGGCGTGATCATGGAGACGCTGCCGATCGACCGCATCATCGCCGGCCTGCCGGCGGCGCTGGCCGACCTGAAGCCGTCGAATTGGGGGCAGGCGGCCGAGGGCATCATGACCACCGACACGTTGCCCAAGGCAGCGTCGCGCCAGGTCACCATCGGCGGGCGCACGGTGACGGTCACCGGCATCGCCAAGGGCGCCGGCATGATCCGCCCGAACATGGCCACCATGCTCGGATTTGTGGCCACCGACGCGGTGATCGACCCGGCGCTGGTGCAGGCCTTGGTGCGCGAGGCCGCAGACCACAGCTTCAACCGCATCACCATCGACGGTGACACCTCCACCAACGACAGCTTCGTGCTGATCGCCACCCAGCAGGCCGGTCATGCCCGCATCGACTCGATGGACTCGGCTGAAGGCACGCTGCTGCGCGAAGCGGTGATCGCGGTGTCGCAGCAATTGGCGCAGGCCATCGTGCGCGATGGCGAAGGCGCCACCAAGTTCATCAGCATCCGCGTCGACGGCGGCCGCTCCAAGGAGGAGTGCCGCCAGGTGGCTTATGCCATCGCCCATTCACCGCTGGTCAAGACGGCCTTCTTCGCCAGCGACCCCAACCTCGGCCGCATCCTGGCCGCGGTGGGTTATGCCGGCATCGACGACCTGGACCAGGGCCAGATCGACCTTCACCTGGATGACGTGCACGTGGCGTGCAACGGCGGTCGCCACCCGGACTACCGGGAAGAGGATGGCCAGCGTGTGATGAAGCAGGCCGAGATCACCGTGCGGGTGGACCTGCGCCGCGGCAATCGCCACGCCACGGTGTGGACCTGCGACCTGTCGCACGACTACGTGACGATCAACGCGGACTACCGCTCCTGACCGTCGCAGCCGATTGAACCGGCCCGGGTCGCCGGCGCATTCACAGGTTGCTCAGGCCAGCGGGCCGAATCGAGGGGCCATCTCCGCACGGATGCGCCCCGCCTCGTCCACGCGGAACAGGCCGCGGGACAGCAGGTGCGGGTGCTGCAGCACCTCGGCCACCTCCAGCACCGGGGCAAAACAGGCGTCGCTGCCCTCCAGCAGGGCCACCCAGTGGTCGCGTGGCTGGTTGGCGAACAGCGCCGTGAGCCGGGCCTTCAGCGCCGGCCAGGTGCTGCGATCGTACTGCGCGTGGGCCTCCACATCGTCCAGGCCCAGGCGGCGCAGCAGCTCGGCGTAGAAGGCTGGCTCCAGCGCGCCGACGGTGAGGTGGCGACCGTCCGCGCAGCGGTAGACGTCGTAGAAGGGTGAGTCATGAAAGGGGCTGGGCTCGGGCCCGTCGAGCTGCCCGCCGCCGCGGATCCACAGCGCCAGCGTGCCCAGCATGGCCACCGTGTCGAGAATCGCGGCGTCCACCACGCGCCCCTGTCCGCTGCTGCGCGCCGCCAGCACCCCGCTGACCAGGCCGAAGGCCAGTGACAGCGCGCCGCCGGCGTCGCCCAGCACGGTGGGGGGCACCATCGGCCGTTCACCCGGGTGGGTGCCCAGCGCCATCATCCCGGACAGGGCCACATAGTTCAGGTCGTGGCCGGCGGCCTGGGCCAGTGGGCCGTCCTGGCCCCAACCGGTCATGCGGCCATAGACCAGCCGCGGGTTCACCGCGGCGCAATCGGCCGGGCCCAGTCCCAGCCGCTCCATCACCCCGGGGCGGTTGCCCTCGATCAGGGCATCGGCCTGAGCCACCAGCGTCAGGGCGTCCTGCCGACCCGCGGGTGACTTCAGATCCAGCTCGCGGCGCAGTTTGCCCTGGTGCAGGGGGTTGGAGCCCGCACCACCCAGCGACTGCGCCATCGGGTTGCCGCCCGGCCGGCTGAGCAGCGTCACCCGGGCACCGAATTGCGCCATCATCCAGCCCGCCAGCGGACCGGGGCCCAGGCCCTCGAATTCGATCACATGCAGTTCAGCCAAAGGCCGCGAAAGGGTGGGAAGAGGTTGGGAGGTGGCGGGCGACATGGGTGTCCGGGCAGTTCAGGAAGTGCGCAAAAGACGGTAGCAGAGCGGTGGCGATGCAGTCTGTCGCGCCACGGAGTACCGCCGATCCTTCGGGAAAACACTGTCCCGCATGGGTGACATTCTGGAAGCGCATCCTGCCTAGGATGTCGGACATCGCCCTGCAACGGGCCCTGCCTCAGGCCCCACCGCCAGGAGCCATCACATGCACCAGCCTCAGACCACGCCGCGCCGTTCGATCTATTACCAGTACAAGGTTCATCCCCCCTATCTGCCCGCGACCCCGGGAGAAGTTCAGCGCGCCGATGTGGTGGTGGTGGGGGCCGGCCCGGTCGGGCTGGCCACCGCGCTGGAGATGGCACGTTACGGTGTGCGTTGCCTGGTGCTGGAGTCGGAGCTGCAGGTCAGCGAAGGCAGCCGGGCCATCGTTTTCACTCGCCGTTCGATGGAGATCCTCCAGCAGGCCGGGGTGGCCGATCGCATCGTCGCGGCCGGCCTGCACTGGCGTTTTGGCAACTCCTTCTTCCGTGGGGAGCGGGTGTTCCGACTGGAGGCGCCGCACGACGAGGATGACCGCTTCCAGCCCCTCACCAACTTGCAGCAGCAGTACCTGGAGGAGTTCCTGGTCGATGCAGTGGCGGCCCAGCCGGCCATCGAGCTGCGCTGGGGCAACCGCGTCACCGCCATCGAGCCGCACGATGAGGGCGTGAGGTTGACGGTGGACACCCCCGCCGGCCCGTACACCCTGGAGGCCGGCTGGGCCGTGGCGGCCGACGGCGCGCGTTCCCCGATCCGCAGCCTGCTCGGGCTCAAGTTGGAAGGCGACAGCTATGAGGGCCGCTTCGTCATTGCCGACATCCGCATCCGGTTGGAACTGCCCACCGAGCGGCTTGCCTTTTTTGATCCGCCCTGGAACCCGGGCAACACCGTATTGATGCACCGGGAGCCCGGCGACATCTGGCGCATCGACTTTCAGCTGCCGGCGGGGGAGACACCGGAGCAGGCACTGCAGCCCGAGTCGTTGAAGGCGCGCATCGACGCCCAGCTGAAGATGATCGGGGTGGCCGATCCGCAGTGGGAGATGGACTGGTGCTCCGTCTACTCCGCGCGGGCGATGACCTTGCCGTCCTATGTGCATGGGCGGCTGTGCTTCACCGGGGATGCGGCGCACATGCTGCCGATCTTCGGCGTGCGCGGTGCCAACACCGGCTGGCAGGACGGCCAGAACCTGGCCTGGAAGCTGGCCTTCGTGCAGCGAGGCTGGGCGCCTCCGTCCCTGCTGGACAGCTACAGCCACGAGCGGGTCACCGCCGCGCGGGAGATCATCGAGGAAGCCGGCCGAAGCACCCGCTTCATGACGCCTCCGACCGCGGGTTACCGGCTGCTGCGCGACGCCACGCTGTCGCTGGCGCTGCGCCAGGACTTCGCGCGACCGCTGTTGCATTGGCGCACCTCCCGGGCGCACGATTACCTGGACTCCCCGCTGAACAGTGCAGACGATGACAACCCCCTCTTCGCAGGCGGACCGGTCACAGGCGCGCCCTTGCGCAACGTCCGGCTGGAGGACGGCAGTTTTCTGTTCGACCACCTGCAGGCGGCCTTCCACCTGCTGGTTTTCGTTGAAGGGGACACTCTGCCCGCCGGTGTGCCGGAGCAGCTGCAGCAGTTGCGACTCAGTGGCGTGCCCTGGCGGGTGCTGGCCGTCCGCAGCAGGGGACAGGGTGACGTGCCCAGCGCCGATCTGACGTTGCCTGATCACAACGGACGCATCCGACAGCGCTGTGCCGCTCCAGCGGCCGGTGCGGCCTACCTGGTGCGGCCGGACCAGCACGTCTGCGCCCGCTGGCTCCAATTGACGCCGCAGCGTCTGCAGGAAGCTGCTGAAAAGGCGTTGTCTGTAGACCGCAACCGGACCCAGCCTACGTGACATCCCCGACACCCGAGAAGCCCTCCATGCCCGAACTCAGTACCACCGAACTGGAACTCGTCTACGACCACCTGGCCCAGGCCATTGACCGAGTCGGGCCGGAACAGGTGCCGCTCTACCTCACCAAATTGGCCTTGCTCAGTGCACAGGCCTTGGGCAGTTTGCAAATATTTGTAGAACTGAGCGACAAGGCCATGCAGGACGTTTGAGCGCGACTCACAATGGAGCCTTGGGGGAAATTTATGGGGCGCATAGTCCCAATAGACGCTCTGCATAGGCTCTCTCATGGACTATTGGCCCCTCAAACCGGAGGCGCGCGAAACACCGATCGGCCTCAGCCAGGCCACCGCGCTGCTGGCCCGGGTCGGGCACCTGCAACCTGGCGCCTTGGCTGGTGCACTGTTGAACATCCTGGGTGAACACGTGGCGCTGGCCCAGTGTGTGGTGTTCGCCTACCCACCCGAGCAGAGCCCGCGGCTGGTGTCCTACGCCGACCGGGCGCGCACCCGGGAGCTGCCCGCCATCTCGCGGGAGTACGCGGAACGCTTCTTCCTGGAAGACACCAACCGGCTGGCCATGCATGAGCTGATGGCCAGTCGCCGCCGCCCGCTGAGCGATGGCAGCGAAGCGGGTGCAGGCCGACTGGACGATGCCATCCTGGTGCACCGGCAACTGCCCGAGGACATCACCCATGCGGACTACCGGGCCATCTGCTACGACCAGCCGCGCATCAGCGACCGCATCGCACTGTTGACCCATCAGGATCCGCAGGCCTGGCTGTCGATCAATCTCTACCGGGGCCGTGAACATGGCCGCTTCAGCACCGAAGAGATCCAGTGCATCGAGAGTTTTGCGCCCTTCCTGACCCAGCTGGCGCGGCTGCACCTGCGTTGCCACCAGTACGACAACGAGCTGGGTCCGACGTTGCTGCAGCGCATGCGCCGCCGCTTCCCCAGCCTGACGCGGCGGGACATGGACCTGCTCTCCGGTGTGGTGGAGGGGCAGGATGTGGACCAGATCGCCCAGGCCATGGGCATCCAGCCCGGCAGCGTGCAGACCTACACCAAACGCATCTACCGCAAGCTCGGCATCTCAGGGCAGCGGGAGCTGTTCAGCTTGATGTTGTCGCCGGTGAGCACGCCGGCCAACTGAGCGCCGCATGGCAGCGGCCCTGATGGGGGCTTCCGGTGCCGTGATGGACTCTGCAATCCCTGGAATCCCGGTCAACCGACATCGGGTTAACCCTCGGTTACTGGCTAAGATGGCTCCGCCTTTCCACGGAGCCTGCCGATGACCCCCGTTTTTGCCTACCTGGCCCAGCAGGAGATCCTGCTGCTGTTTCTGCTGGTTGGCTTCGGCGCCCTGCTGGGGCACTTCAAGATCGGCGGGGTATCGCTGGGCGCGGCCGCAGTGCTTTTCCTGGCCGTCGCTGTGGGGGCCTGGGCCGACGCGCAGGGCCACAAACTGGTGGTGCCCGAGACACTGGGCGGCTTCGGTCTGATCCTCTTCACCTTCTCGGTGGGGCTGATGTCGGGGCCCAACTTCGCTGCGGCACTGCGGCGCGGGCTGGCGCCCATCCTCACCATGGTGCTGTTGCTGGTCATCGCGGCCGCCGCGGCGGTGGGAGTGGGGCGGCTGCTGGGGCTGGAGTCGGCCCTCGTCGCTGGTGCCTTTGCCGGGGCCCTCACCAACACGCCGGCGCTGGCCGCCGCAAGGGAAGCCGCCGGCCACAGCCCGCTGCCCACAGTGGGTTACGCTGTGACCTACATCTTCGGGGTGGTCGGCATGCTGATCGCCACCAGCCTGGCGCTGCGGCATCGCGGCCAGGACCGGGATGCCCCCACCCCGCTGGTCAATTGCACGGTACGGGTGGAAACCGCCGAGCGCCCCAGCATCGGCCAGATCGGGCAGCGCCACGGCGGGCGCATCCGCTTCTCCCGCGTGCGCCATGGCGGGATGATGTTCCCGGTGCTGCCGGCGGCGGAGGACGATGTGCTTTGCCGCAACGACCTGGTCACCGTGGTGGGCCCCGCCGACGAGGTGGATCAGGTAGTGCGCGAGCTGGGCCACGCCTCGTCCCATGTGCTGCAGGCCGACCGCAGCGAAATCGACTACCGCCGCATCACCCTGTCCAACGGCAAAATCGCCGGCCGTGCGCTGGCAGAGGTGAACCTGCTGGAGCGCTTCGGCGCCACCGTCTCGCGCGTGCGGCGCGGCGATGTGGACATGCTCGCCAGCGATCAGCTGGTGCTCCAGCTCGGTGACCGCCTGCGGGTGGTGGCCCCCCGCGAGCGCATGGCCGAGGTGTCCAAATACATCGGCGATTCGGCCCGCGGCCTCTCGGACGTCAACCCGATTGCGCTGGGCCTGGGCATGGCCCTGGGCATCGGCCTGGGCAAGCTGGTGATCGAGCTGCCGGTGGGGCACTTTGCCATCGGCTCGGCCGCCGGCACCCTGCTGGTGGGCCTGCTGCTGGGTCGGCTGGGTCGCATCGGCCCCTTTGTCACCACCCTCCCGGTGACGGCGGCGCAGGCGCTGTCGGAGCTGGGCCTGTTGATCTTCCTGGCCCAGGCCGGCACCAAGGCCGGCGCACAGATCGGGGTGGCCTTCACCAGCGGCGCCTGGTGGAAGATCGCCCTGCTCGGTGCTGTGATTACCCTGCTGGTCGGGCTGGGCCTGTACCTGGCGATGCGCCACTTCTTTGCGATGGGCGGCACCCGCCTGTCCGGCGTGATGGCCGGCACCCAGACCCAGCCCGCCGTGCTGGCCTTCGCCAACGGCCGCACCGGCCACGACAGCCGGGTGGCCGAGGGCTACGCCCTGGTCTACCCGGCTGCGATGATCAGCAAGATCCTGCTGGGCCAGCTGCTGGGCGGGCTCTGAGGCCCACGCCCGCGGCGACCTGGATCACATCGACCGCCGATACTGCCCGCCCACCTCGAACAGCGCGCGGGTGATCTGGCCCAGCGAGCAGCAGCGCACCGCTTCCTCGACCAGCTCAGTCAGCTCGTCGATCACGAAGGCGCCCTGGTTGGGGTTCTCGTTCTTCGCCAGGCCCCACTCGCGGTTGATGATGAGCTGGATCGCCTACCGACTTTCGATGGCCACCGCCACTGCGGTCGCTGCCGCAATCTGCTGCGCTACCGGTGTGTAGAGGTCTACGTGGGTTTCAGGTGAGCGTATTGACACCACCAGGCTGTACCGCGCGGGCAGGTTGAAGCGCTCCAGTGCGGGCCGGGTGCGCCACCAGCCCTTCGATGGATAGACCGCAATCTCATGGCGTTGAGCCAGTTCGGCGGCGCTGCCGCGCCAGATGTCCTGATGCAGCGAGCCGCGGTGCCGGTAGCGCTCGCCCAGCAGCCAATGCGGGTCGCGGCTTTCCACTGCGTCGTCATCGTCTTCGCGCAGTGCCGCCGCGTTGATGCGGGCCACAAACTGCTCGGTTGAGGTATCCAGCGGGCGTCGTACATCGAAGCGCAGCTGGTGCGAGGCGTAGTGGAACTTTGATGCTGTGCCCCGTGCCGAGGGATTGGGCTCGATGAAATACGACAGGGTGACGCGCAACACCAGCTGGGCATCGGGCGGTAGCGCTTCCAATGCCGCCTTCGGCCAGGGCAGGGCATGCAGGTGCATGTCGCGCGTGGTCACTGCCTGTCCGCTTCGGCGCTGGTAGGGCTGAAGCTGGTCCTCCACCACCAGTGTCAAGGCGTGCCCTGCGCTCCAACGGGCTCGTTCCGCGTCGGGCACGCCCCAGCCGCAGTGGCGGATCAGGTGGACGTGATCGCGCTTGCTGGGGCTGGGCGGAAGGTACTGTGCCCGCATGGCTGGCGTCCATTCGGCCGCATGCACCAGCAGCGCCCGGATCGTCTCGGGCCGCAGGTCGGGATAGTCCGCCATCAGCTGCGCCGCCATGCCAGCACTCAGCGCTGATGCAGCACTGGTGGCGTTGAAGGGCGTCAGCAGCCGCTGCTGGGGACGATGGTGGGCCGCCAGCAGCTTGAGGCTGTCCACCCCGATGGCGCCGCGGGCATCGCGCGCCGCGTTGCCGCCCTCGCATACCACATCGGGCTTCAGAGGCCAGGTGTTGTCCCAGGTCGCGGAGGTGGTGGAGTACGGGCTCAAGCCGCCGTCCGGCGCGATCGCCGCCAGGTCTTGCGCATCGGCTTCTGAAATGTGCACCTTGCGCGTGCAGGCGCCCACGGTCAGTGCGTTCCAGGCTTGGCCCGGGTCATACAGGCCCTGCGTGCTCAGTGCGTCTGGATAGCCGTTGATCGCGTTCAGGTCTTCGGTGTTGCCTGCCGCCAGCACGAACAGCCGCGGGAACGCGCCACCGCCGTCGTAGTCGGCCGCCAGCCGGTCCACCATGGCCGACCAGGCGGTGGGCCTGCCCTGCTCGCGGCCGTCTTCGGCCGTCACGGCAGAGGTGAACACCCTTGCCCGCTCGGGCGCCGCCACTTCCGGTTGCGCCACCGCGTCGGCGAACAATGCCGCGTGGTGGGCCTTGCTGCCGGGGTTGCTGCCCGATCGATCCACCAGCTTCACCGATTCCAGCCTGTGCGATATCTGCAGAGGGCTGGACGAGGCCAAAGCCTCGGTCAAGTCGCCATAGCTGGCCAGCGTGGCGATGCCGGTGCCGTGGTTGGCGTCGTCGCCCACGCCCCAGGCGGGGTGAACCGTGTGGGCGTCGGCTGGCGCCAGCAAGGGCGCCACCAGCGGGTGCGACTGGCTGATCCCCGAATCCAGCACGCACACACGCGGCACCCGTGGGTCATCCTCGCGCGGGGCCTGAAGCCGGGCCACGGCTTCGTCCACCCATTCGCGCTGTTCGGTGATCGGCATGGCGTCGAACAGCGCAGCCGTGTCCTTGGCCCGCCGCAGTTCAGCCACGCAGTTCAGCACCAGCGTCGACTGGCCGAACTGCCGCACCGAGCCCCGCATCAGCAGCACCGATCGTTCCGGGAAGCGGGCCACCGCCTCACCCACCTCACAGCCCGCCGCGGTGGCCAGCTTGCGGAAGTCGGCCACTACTGCCGCAGGCCGGCCCCGCGTGGGCAGCCACACCTCCCACCACAGTTGCTCGTTGGGATCGACGGGGAACAGGCCGGGCAAGTCGGTCCACAGCGCGCGCAGGCTGCTGGTCCGGATGGCGGCGATGGTGTCCACCAGCTTGTGGTTGTCCCGCAGTTGCTGGCCGTTGGCGCTGCGACGCTCGGCCAGGTAGTGGGCCACCACCTGTTCAAAGTGGGCCAGCTTGCCATCGGGCACAAACACGTTGGCGCGGGTGATGCCCGCTTCGGTCTGAACGCTCAGCACCTCGATGTGGTTCAGCGCGTTCTTGCCCCGCTCGTGGCCCAGGCTGTTGATGGCCAGCGCCACCTCGGGATGGCCGACAAACTCCAGCTGCAGTCCCAGTCCGCTTTCCAGGTTCAGCTCGCGCTGTGCCGCGGCGGCTTGCTGCGCCAGCGGTCGCATGGCCTGCAGGCTGCGTTGCAAGGCCTGCCCGTGGCGTGCGCGATCCTGCGGCGGAATGGGCGCTGGGCGGACCGGCATTCCCCGGGCCTTGAAGTCTTGCGCCTGGCCGGTGTTGCGCAGGCGAAGGTGGGGGCGTCGGTCAGCGGCCGGGCCTGCCATGCTCGCTCAGTGGCACGGCTTGGCCCAGGCGCGCGGCGATCGCACGGCGCTCATCCAGCGCCTGCCGCAGGTCGGCGGGCTGAATCTGCGCCTGGTCCGCCAGGATGGCGTGCTTCACAGCCTCTTCCGCCGCGCGGCACACCTCGGCGTGGCTGAGGCCCGCCAGCGGCGCGGCCCAGGCGCTGGCCCGCCAAGGCTTGGGGCTGAATGCGCCGAGCCGATTGCGCAGCAGCGTCACGGCCTGGGTGGCCGATGGCAGCTGGTAGCCCACCACATCGTCGAAGCGGCGGAACAGGGCCTGGTCCAGCACCTCGGCGTGGTTGGTGGCGGCCAGGATCAGACTGTGCGAGGCGTCCTGCTCGATCATCTGCAGGAAGCTGTTCAGCACGCGGCGGATCTCGCCCACGTCCTGCCCCTGGGCGCGCTGCGAGCCGATGGCATCGAACTCGTCAAAGAAGTACACCCCGCGCACATCGGCCATGGCATCAAACACCAGGCGCAGCTTGGCCGCCGTCTCGCCCATGAACTTGGTGATCAGCGCATCCAGCCGCACCCGCATCAGCGGCAGGCCCAGTTCACCCGCCAGGGCCTCGGCCGTCATCGTCTTGCCGGTGCCTGGCGGGCCCACCAGCAACAGCTTGCGCCGGGGTTGCAGGCCGTGGGCCTGCAGGCGGGCGATCTGGCGCTGCTCCTTCACCACGCGCGCCAGTTGCTGGCAGGCGCTGTCGTCCAGCACCATGTCGGCCAGGCGTGCCGACGGGTGGCTGACGTTGAGCAGGCTTTCCAGCTCGCCCCGGCGCGCGGCGCTGTTCATCAGCCCGGCAGCGATGGGCACCAGCTTGCCCCCCGCGGCAGGCGCCAACCGGGCCTTGGCCGCATCGATCAGCTCACGCAATTCCAGCGCCAGCTTGCCACGGCCCGCCTTGGCTTCGTGCGCGGCCACCTGCATCGCCACCGACAGGAACTGGCCGTCATCCCGTCGCAGGTGCGACTGGATCAGGGCCTTCAGTTGGTCGGGGCTGGGCATCTTCAAATTGTCGCGCAGGAGAGGCCCGGCGTGGCCCCAATCAGTGGTCGCCGCCAGATTCCTTCACATGCCGCGGTGGCGCAGGGGTGAGGGAGTTGGCCATTGGGGTGGCGCTCAAGGTCCTGTGGGCAACGGGCAGCGCGCAAGGGTTGCCGGCCACGTGGTCCGACGATCACGGATGGGCCCTTGAAATGGCATATCCTGCAACCTGTCAAGGCGAAAAGGACAGCAGGGGGTCACGATGCCGGGCAAGCTCTTCATCTCGCACAGCTCGCAGGACGACGATCTGGTGCGCCGGCTGCGGCGGGCGCTGGCCGATCTGGGTCAGGACGGCTGGATCGATTCGCGCGAGCTGCGCGGCGGTGATCCGCTCTGGCCCGAGATCGAGGCGGCCATCAGCGCATCGGCCGGGCTGGCGGTGATTGTCAGTATCAACGGGCTGCAGTCGAAGTGGCTCGGCAAGGAGTTGAAGCACGCGCTGAAGCTGCAGGCGGAACGCGGCGCCGACCGCTTCCCGGTCATTCCGCTGGCAGTCGATGGCTGCAAGCTCGGTGTACTGGAAGAGTTCTTCGACGCCGAACCGCGCTTCATCCCGATCAGCAGCGACGCTGGTGGCATCGACGCCGCACTGCACGACATCCTTGTCGCGCTGCGGCGGCGCGACCCGATAGACCCGACGCCCACCCTCCAACCCACCGCCGCGCTGATGGAAGAACTGGTGCTGGAGCTGTCCCGGCTGTCGATCCACCTGGCCGATGGCAAGCGCCGCGCCCGTGGCAGCGCCCGGCTGGTGTACGAGCCGGCCGATCCCAACCGGCGCGAGGTGCGCAGCCCGAAGAGCTGGGTGTTCGAGGCCCCGCTCGGCCCTATCGAGGTCGAGGAGCTGCGCTGGTACCTGGAAACCTACGCCGTCTGGCCCAGCCGCTTTGACGAGGCCCGCGTCAAGAAGATCGAGGCCAACCTCGTCACCTGGGGCCGGCTGCTGCACGACGCCGCGATGCCGGCCGACAAGGCCGCCAGCGTGCTGCAGGCCTGGGCGCAGGTGGGCGACGGCGCCGCGCGGCGCTTTTCGGTGCACGTCGAACCCGAGCTGGACGACGGCACGCCCGAGGCCGACGTGCTCGCCGCCCGCGAGGCCGCGACGCTGCTGCTCGGCCTGCCGTGGGAGCTGCTGCACGACGGTCGCGGCTTCCTGTTCCAGGGTGGCCGGCCGGTGCGGGTGCGGCGGCGCCTGCCAAACACGCACGCGGTCGAGCCGCCAGTGCTGGCCACGCCGATCCGCATCGTGCTGGTCAGCCCCCGGCCGGAGGACGCGGCCTGCAGCTACATCGACCACCGCGCCAGCAGCCTGCCGCTGGTCCGGGCGATGGAGCAACTCGGCGAGGTGGTGCATCTGACGCTGCTGGCCACGCCGACGCTTTCTGCGCTGCGCGAGGCGCTGCAGCGCGCCAAGGCGGCCGGGCAGCCGTACCACGTGCTGCACTTCGATGGCCACGGCACCTACAACCGGCGGGTGGGCCTGGGTGGCCTGTGCTTCGAGCATGACGAGGATGGCGAGCAGATCGACAAGCGCCGCCACCGCACCGTCTACACCGACACGCTCGGCCCGCTGCTGCGCGACCACGGCATCGCGCTGGTGTTCCTGGAAGCCTGCCAGAGCGCGCAGGCCGAGCAGGCGAGTGAATCGGTCGCCAGCGAGATGCTCAAGACCGGCGTTGCGTCGGTGGTGGCGATGAGCCACAGCGTGCTGGTCGAAACGTCGCGGCGCTTCGTCACCGCGTTCTATGGCGCGCTGGCCCAAGGCGCCCGCGTCGGGGACGCGATGCTGGCCGGCCAGAGCGAGCTGCACGCACGGCCGTTCCGCGACCGCATCTTCGGCGAGGCCGATCTGGAACTGCGCGACTGGTTCGTGCCCGTGCTGTTCCAAGACCGGGCCGACCCGCAGCTGTTCAAGGAAACGCCCACGCGGCAGACCGCCGAAGACCGCCGCTCGCGCGTCAACGGCCGCCTGCACGGCACGCCGCGCGAACCTGCCACCACCTTCATTGGCCGCAGCCGCGAGCTGCTGACGCTGGAGCGCGTGCTGCAGCGGCAGCGCTACGCTGTGCTGCGCGGCCAGGGCGGCGAAGGCAAGACCGCGCTGGCGGCCGAGTTCGCGCGCTGGCGCGTGCGCTCGCGGCAGGTGCGGCGCGGGGCGTTCGTGTCGGTCGAGCAGCACAGCCACGACCGGGCGGTGCTGGATGCCCTCGGCCGGCAACTGGTCGGGCAGGACTACTCGGTGGCGACGTTCACCACGCTCGACGACGCCTGCCGGCCGGTCGAGCGCGTGCTGCGCGAGGACAGCGTGCTGCTGGTGATCGACAACCTGGAATCGGTGCTGCCCACCCCACCGCTGCCCGGCGCGGCGCCTGATCCGCTGGCCGACCTCACGGCGGATGCGGCCGACGCCATCTTCCAGCTCTGCGCCCGCCTGGGTGCCATCGGCAACACCCGCCTCGTCTTCACCAGCCGCGAGGCGCTGCCCACGCCCTTTGACGCCCCGCAGGCGCGCATCGAACTGCACCGCCTCTCGACCGAGGACGCCATCCGGCTGGTCGAGCGCACCCTCGAAACCGACGCCAGCGCCAGCCCCTCCGCCGGCCCTGCCCCGCGCAACGCCAGCGCCGCCGAGATCCGCGAACTGGTGGACGCCGTCCACGGCCACGCCCGCACGCTGGCGCTGCTGGCCCCGTCCCTGCGCCACGACGGCGTGGCCGCCACCCGCGTCCGGTTGACTGAGCTGATGGCGCAGATGGAGCGCGACCACCCGGGCGAGCGCGAAAAGTCGCTCTACGCCAGCGTCGAGCTGTCGCTGCGGCGGCTGCCCCCGGAGATGCAGGAGCGGGTAAAGGTGCTGGCAGTGTTTCATGGGGGCTTTTTTCAAGGCATTCTGTGGCCCATGATGGACTGGGACAGGGACGATGACCGCCACCTCGCCGCCGCGCTGATCGAAATTGGTCTGGCCACCCACAACCCTTACAACTACCTGAGCCTCAACCCGGCGCTGTGCCACTACCTGCGCGCCCGAGCCAGCGCTGAGCAACTGGCCGATTGGCGGGCACGCTGGGTGATGGCGATGCTGCCATACGTAAATTTTCTGTGGGAACAACATAGCCAGGACACCCTGCTGGCTGCAACGCTCACGCAGATGGAACTGCCCAATCTGATGGCACTTCTGACCGAGATCGACAGTAAGCAGCGGATTGAAGACACCATCGACCTTTGCACCAAGCTGCACCTATTGCTACAGTTTCTCGGCCGCCCAAGACTGCTGCAACGGATTGCGGAAGTGCTCAATGCCGCGCAGGCAGAGCAAATTGAAAGCTGGAGTCATGCTCGCTTTGAGGCGGAACGGATCCGCATCGAGCTACTCATGAGCCAAGGGCGTTTACAGGAAGCACTCAGCAATGCAAAGTTGCTGAGGCAACGGGTCCAATCGGAGGGTGAAGGGGCGTATCACGAAGCGAGCTATGACTGGGCGTTGGCGTGCAAGGTTCTTGCTGATGCTTTGCTGCGCTCAGGAAATGCCCAAGCAGCACTACCTATCGTGCAAGAGGCGCTACAACGCTTTGAACGCGTCGAAGCGTCCAGACCTGGTTGCGGCGCTGCCCGTGGAGCATCCAACTCCATCATCAGTGCAGCACACTGCCTGCAGCTTCTGGGGCGACTAGACCAAGCCGCTGCAGCCTATGAGCTGGCCATTCTGCGGGTTGAGGCTGAACAAGCTCTCCGGGACGTAGCAGTCTGCAAGAGCAACCTCGGTAACGTGCGTCGATTGCAAGGCCGTTTCACCGAAGCGCTGGATGCTTATGAAGATACTTGCCAAACTTTTGCGTCACTTGGCGAACTGGGCTCCGTTGCCGCGACTTGGCACCAGATTGGTATGGTGCACGAGGGGAGCGGCCAGCCATTGGCCGCCGAAGAAGCATATCGACAATCCCTGTGCCTCAACGTGCAACTCAGCGATGTCCTAGGTCAGGCAACCACGCTACGGGGTCTCGGAAGCCTCTATCACGAACTCGGCCGACTCGAAGAGGCAGCCACCTTCTTTTGGCGAGCAGCTGATCGCTTCAAGGACGACCAGGCCAACGAGGGGGGCACACGAACCGAACTCGCCATCACCTTGCACAAGCTGGGGCGGCTGGACGAGGCGCGGCAGGAGATCGAACGTGCCATCGTCTGTGGGCAGGGTCTTGGCCATGCGGCCGGGCTGTGGAAAACCTGGGCGATCCTATCCGACATCGAAACCGACACCGGTAAGTTGCCCGAGGCGCAACAAGCACGGCAGCAGGCTATCAATGCGTATCTGGCCTATCGCCGTGATGGCGGGGAGAACCAGGGTCAGGATGGAAAACTCTGCGACGCGACCTACCAAATGGTGCGTACAGGTCAGGCAGCAGCGTTGATGGAGCAAATCAGACAGCGTGAAAAAGATGTACTCAAACTACCAGCATCGGTGAGCTCACTTATCGCTGTCCTTCGAGCCATCATGGAAGGCAGTCGTGATCCGACCTTGGCGGAGATGCCGAAGTTTCACTACACCACCGCAGCCGAAGTTCTGTGGCTGATCGAACGCCTGGGGTGACCGCCAACGTGACGCATGGGTGCCGAGGTGCTGGCTCTTGGGCCATCCACGGCCTGACGGCGCGAGAAGTTGCGGTGCCGTTTGCAGGAGGGAACCTGTGCCGGTTCCCTCGACAGCCTCGCCTTACATCGACCGCCGGTACTGCCCACCCACCTCGAACAGTGCGCTCGTGATCTGCCCCAGCGAGCAGCAGCGCACCGCGTCCATCAGCACCTCGAAGACGTTGCGGTTCTCGATCACCGCCTGCTGCAGGCGGGCGAGTTGCACCGGTGCCTCGGCAGCGTGGCGGGTGTGGAAGTCGGCCAGGCGGGTGAGCTGGGACTGCTTCTCTTCTTCCGTGGAGCGGGCCAGCTCGATCGACTCCGGCACCGCGTCGCCGTGCGGGTTGCGGAAGGTGTTGACGCCGATGATGGGGTACTCGCCGGTGTGCTTGAGCATCTCGTAGTGCATGCTCTCTTCCTGGATCTTGCTGCGCTGGTAGCCGGTCTCCATCGCGCCGAGCACGCCGCCGCGGTCGGCGATCTTCTCGAATTCGGCCAGCACGGCCTCCTCGACCAGCTCGGTCAGCTCGTCGATCACGAAGGCGCCCTGGTTGGGGTTCTCGTTTTTCGCCAGGCCCCACTCGCGGTTGATGATGAGCTGGATGGCCATCGCGCGGCGCACGCTGTCTTCGGTGGGCGTGGTGATGGCCTCGTCGAAGGCGTTGGTGTGCAGCGAGTTGCAGTTGTCGTACACCGCGATCAGCGCCTGCAGCGTGGTGCGGATGTCGTTGAACTGGATCTCCTGGGCGTGCAGGGAACGGCCGGAGGTCTGGATGTGGTACTTGAGCTTCTGGCTGCGCTCGTTGGCGCCGTACTTCTCCTTCATCGCCACCGCCCAGATGCGCCGCGCGACACGGCCCAGCACGGTGTACTCCGGGTCCATGCCGTTGCTGAAGAAGAAGGACAGATTCGGAGCGAAGTCGTCGATGTGCATGCCCCGCGCGAGGTAGGCCTCCACCAGCGTGAAGCCGTTGCTCAGCGTGAAGGCCAGCTGGCTGATCGGGTTGGCGCCCGCCTCGGCGATGTGATAACCGCTGATCGACACCGAGTAGAAGTTGCGCACGTCGTGGTGCACGAAGTACTCGGCGATGTCGCCCATCACCTTCAGGCTGAACTCGGTGGAGAAGATGCAGGTGTTCTGGCCCTGGTCTTCCTTCAGGATGTCGGCCTGCACCGTGCCGCGCACGTTGGCCAGCACCCAGGCGCGGATCTTGGCGGCCTCGGTGTCCGTGGGCTCGCGGCCGTTGTCGGTGCGGAACTTCTCCAGCTGCTGGTCGATGGCGGCGTTCATGAACATCGCCAGGATCGACGGCGCCGGGCCGTTGATCGTCATGCTCACCGAGGTGGTGGGGCTGCACAGGTCGAAGCCGGAGTACAGCACCTTCAGGTCGTCCAGCGTGGCGATGCTCACGCCCGAGTTGCCGACCTTACCGTAGATGTCCGGGCGCGGGTCGGGGTCGTTGCCGTAGAGGGTGACCGAGTCGAAGGCGGTGCTCAGGCGCTTGGCGGGCATGCCCTCGCTGACCAGCTTGAAGCGGCGGTTGGTGCGGAAGGCGTCACCCTCGCCGGCGAACATGCGGGTCGGGTCCTCGCCCTCGCGTTTGAAGGCGAACACGCCGGCGGTGAAGGGGAAGCTGCCGGGCACGTTGTCCAGCATCAGCCACTTCAGGATCTCGCCGTGGTCCTCGTAGGTCGGCAGCACCACCTTGCGGATCTTGTTGCCGGACAGCGTGGTGTGAACCAGGCCGGTGCGGATCTCCTTGTCGCGGATCTTCACCACGTACTCGTCGCCCGCGTAGGCCTGCTGCATCGCCGGCCACTGGGCCAGCAGCTTCCTGGCGTCGGCGTCCTGGCGGGCCTCGCGCGCGTCGGCCAGCGCGAGCACGGTGTTCTTCGCACCGGACTTTTCGCTGTCCGCCTCGTGCAGCATGCGGGCGCTCTCGCGCAGCTGCTGCACCTCGCGGGCCAGGCGCGCCTGACGGCGCGCGCGGGCCTTGTAGCCGCGCAGGGTGTCGGCGATCTCGGCCAGGTAGCGCACCCGCGCCGGCGGCACGATGGGCGTCTGGTGCGTGCTGTGGCGGGTGGCCACCGGCGGCAGGCGGCCCCCTGAGCCAAAGTCCGCCAGGTTCAGGCCCAGCTCGCCCAGCCGGGCCTTGAGCGCCTGGTACAGCGCGGTGACGCCGTCGTCGTTGAAGCGGCTGGCCATGGTGCCGAAGACGGGCATGTCCTCCGGCTTCGTGGTGAAGGCCTCGCGGTTGCGCTGCACCTGCTTGGTCACGTCGCGCAGCGCGTCGGCAGCGCCCTTGCGGTCGAACTTGTTGATGGCCACGAACTGGGCGAAGTCGAGCATGTCGATCTTCTCCAGCTGGCTGGCGGCGCCGAACTCCGGCGTCATCACGTACATCGGGATATCGACGTGCGGCACGATCGCCGCGTCGCCTTGGCCGATACCGGAGGTCTCGACGATCACCAGGTCGAAACCTGCCACCTTGCAGGCGGCGATCGTGTCGGGCAGCGCGGCGGAGATTTCGCTGCCGGTGTCGCGGGTGGCCAGCGAGCGCATGTAGACGCGCGCGCCGTTTTTCCACGGACCCGTGGCGTTCATGCGGATGCGGTCGCCCAGCAGCGCACCGCCGCTCTTGCGGCGCGAGGGGTCGATGGAGATCACCGCAATTTTCAGCGCGTCTTCCTGATCCAGGCGGAAGCGCCGCACCAGCTCGTCGGTGAGGCTGGACTTGCCCGCGCCGCCGGTGCCGGTGATGCCCAGCACGGGCGTACGGCTGGCCTGGGCGGCCTCGCGCACGGCGGTGACCAGCGCGGCATCCGCATCGCCGCTTTCCAGCGCGGTGATCAGCTGGGCCAGGCTGCGCCAGGCGGCCTCGCTGCCACCCTGGATGGCGGCCAGCGCGGTGGGTGCGTGCTCGGACAGGCTGCGGTCGCAGCGCATCACCATCTCGCCGATCATGCCGGCCAGGCCCATGCGCTGGCCGTCCTCGGGGCTGAAGATGCGCACGTTGTGGGTGGCCAGGTCGCGGATCTCGGCCGGCACGATCACGCCGCCGCCGCCGCCGAAGACCTGAATGTGCGCGCCGCCGCGGGACTTGAGCAGCTCGACCATGTACTTGAAGTACTCGACGTGGCCGCCCTGGTAGGAGCTGACCGCAATGCCCTGCACGTCCTCCTGCAGCGCGGCGGTGACCACCTCGTCGACCGAGCGGTTGTGGCCGAGGTGGATCACCTCGGCGCCCATGCCCTGCAGGATCCGCCGCATGATGTTGATCGAGGCGTCGTGCCCGTCGAACAGGCTCGCGGCGGTGACGAAGCGCACCTTGTGCGTCGGGCGGTAGTTGGCCAGCGACGGGTATTCGGCGGACAGGTCGGTCATCGGTGTCTCCTTGCGGCGCCAGTCCCAGGTGCCGGCGCGATGTGAATCTGTTGATTTTATGTTGACGTTTACGTAAACGTCATCCAGATCGATACCGATTTCACCCCGGATCGAACCTTGGCCCAGGGTCGAATCACAGGGTTTGCACCAGTTCGGCGCCGCATCCCGGTTGTGAGTCGGGGTGGTGCATGGGCTTGGTGCGTGGCAACCGCAGCAGCGGTGCTCTGCTGCGGATTGACCGGCACCCCAGGCCCTCTGGATGTTTCCAGAAGGCTCGGAAGTGACCTGGCACGTCTCGTGCGTATCTTTTGCTGAGGTTGCAAGGCTGCAGCCTCGCCAGGTGGGACATTTTTTGGACAACGGCGTCCGATCGTCCCGAGGGTGTGGTGCAAGCCATGTCGTCGGACCAACGATCGTGACGCCGTCTTTTTTTCTGGAGCAACTTCATCATGACCAGCCCTGTTGATCTTCCCAAGCTGCCGCGCCGCGACTTCCTGGGCCAGGCTGCGGGCCTGGCTGCCGCTGCGGTGGGCACCGGCCTGCCCACCCACGTCTGGGCGGCCGGATCGGACAAGCCCGAGAAAGAGGAAGTTCGCATCGGCTTCATACCGCTGACCGACTGCGCGTCGGTGGTGATGGCGTCGGTGCTGGGCTTCGACAAGAAGTACGGCATCAAGATCACACCGAGCAAAGAAGCTTCCTGGGCCGGTGTGCGCGACAAGCTCGTCAATGGCGAGTTGGACATGGCGCACGTGCTGTACGGCCTGGTCTACGGCGTGCACCTGGGTATTGGTGGCCCGAAGAAGGACATGGCCGTGCTCATGTCCCTCAACAACAACGGCCAAGCCATCAGTCTGTCCAAGGCTCTTGCCGACAAGGGCGCTGTGGACGGACCGTCGCTGGCCAAGTACATGGCCGCCAATCCGCGCGAGTACACGTTTGCGGGCACTTTCCCGACCGGAACCCACGCGATGTGGATGCACTACTGGCTGGCGGCTGCGGGCATCAACCCCGTGGCCGGTGCCAAGCTCATCACCGTGCCGCCGCCCCAGATGGTGGCCAACATGCGCGTGGGCAACATGGACGGCTTCTGTGTCGGCGAGCCCTGGAACCATCGCGCCATCATCGACGGCATCGGCATCACCGCCAACACAACCCAGGACATCTGGAAGGACCATCCCGAAAAGGTGCTGGGGACCACGGGAGAGTTTGTCAAGAAGTACCCCAACACGGCCCGCGCGGTGATGATGGCGGTGCTCGAGGCCAGCAAGTGGATCGACGCCAGTCTGTCCAACAAGATGAAGATGGCCGAGACGGTGGCGCAGAAGTCGTACATCAACACTTCCGTGGACGCCATCAACCAGCGCATCCTGGGACGCTACCAGAACGGTCTGGGCAAGACCTGGGACGACCCCAACCACATGAAGTTCTTCAACGACGGGGCGGTCAACTACCCCTACCTGTCCGACGGCATGTGGTTCCTGACCCAGCACAAGCGCTGGGGTCTGCTGAAGGATCACCCCGACTACCTGGCGGTGGCCAAACAGGTCAACCAGACGGCGCTCTACAAGGAAGTGGCCGGAGCGATGGGCATCAGCCTGCCCAAGAGCGACCTGAGGACCAGCAAGTTGATCGACGGCGTGGTCTGGGACGGCAAGGACCCGAAGAAGTACGCCGACGGCTTCAAGATCAAGGCGGCCTGATCCGGCGCGCCCGATGTCCAGTTCTCCGCAGGAGCCTTCCATGAACGCGAGCACCCTTTCGATGTCCAGCGGCTCGATGCCGATTCCCCCCGCACCCCGCGCTGCAGCGGCTCCTCACCCTTCGGTGGCCAAAATGGCGCGCCGCCGGGAAGCGATCGAGACGGCGCCGGATGTCCGGCTCAAGGAGCAGGCCGCCGCGATGGCCCGTGCCCAGCGTCGCCGCACCCTGGCGCGCTGGCTGGCGCCGGTGCTGGGATTCATCGGCCTCCTGCTGGTGTGGCAGCTCATCTCCCACAGCGGTGACAAGCAGCTGCCCGGCCCCGGCCCGGTCTGGACCGCCGCCGCGCAGCTGTTCGCAGATCCCTTCTACATCAAGGGGCCGAACGACCAGGGCATTGGCTGGAACATCCTGTCGTCGCTGCAGCGTGTGGGCCTGGGGTTTGGGCTGGCAGCGCTGGTGGGCATTCCGCTGGGTTTCATGATCGGGCGATTCAACTTCCTGAACCAGATGCTGGACCCGATCATCAGCCTGCTGCGCCCGGTGTCTCCGCTGGCCTGGCTGCCGATTGGCCTGATGGTGTTCAAGGCGGCCAACCCGGCGGCGATCTGGACCATCTTCATCTGCTCGATCTGGCCGATGGTGATCAACACCGCCGTGGGGGTGCGCCAGGTGCCGGCGGACTACCTGAACGTGGCGCGGGTGCTCAATCTCTCCGAGTGGACGGTGATGCGCAAGATCCTGTTCCCCTCGGTGCTGCCCTACATGCTCACCGGCGTGCGGCTGGCGGTGGGAACGGCCTGGCTGGTGATCGTGGCCGCCGAGATGCTCACCGGCGGTCAGGGCATCGGCTTCTGGCTCTGGGACGAGTGGAACAACCTGAATGTGGCGCACATCCTGATCGCGATCTTCATCATCGGTGCCGTCGGCCTGATGCTGGAGACGCTGTTGGTCTGGATTGCCCGCCGCTTCGATTATTCCTGAACCCTTGACCTGGAGGCCTGTGTCATGAGTCACCCCTCACGATTCCTGAGCATCGAAAACGTCGGGATGACCTTCCCGACCAAGAAGGGCGATTTTGTGGCCCTGCTCGACGTGAACCTGAACGTTGCGCGTGGCGAGTTCATCGCGTTGATCGGTCACTCCGGCTGTGGCAAGTCCACGCTGTTGAACCTGGTGGCCGGGTTGACCACGCCCACCTCCGGAGTGATGCTGCTGGAGGACCGCGAGCTCCGCGGCCCCGGGCCGGACCGGGCGGTGGTGTTCCAGAACCATTCCCTGTTGCCCTGGATGACCTGCCTGGACAACGTCTACCTGGCAGTGGAGCGGGTGTTCGGCGCCACCGAGAAGAAGGCTCAGCTCAAGGAGCGCTCCCTGGCGGCGTTGAACCTGGTGGGTCTGGGCCATGCCAAGGACAAGCGGCCCGGCGAAATCTCAGGCGGCATGAAGCAGCGTGTGGGCATTGCCCGCGCCCTGGCGATGGAGCCGAAGATGCTGCTGATGGATGAGCCCTTCGGCGCGCTGGACGCGCTCACCCGCGCCAAGCTGCAGGATGAGTTGATGAAGATCGTCGCGGCCACCGGCTCCACCGTGATGATGGTGACCCACGATGTCGACGAGGCGGTGCTGCTGTCGGACCGCATCGTGATGCTCACCAACGGACCGGCGGCCACGATCGGGGAGATCCACCCGGTGCCCCTGCCGCCGGTGCGCGAGCAGTTTCGCCCGCGGCTGGAGATGGCGCACGACGCGGGCTACCTGGCCTCGCGCGAGGCGGTGCTGGAGTTCCTGTACCACAAGCAGGCGCACGTCGAAAAAGAAGCCGCCTGACGGTTGGGCCCGGCGCACCGGGCTGGAACGCCCGTGCACCCCGGCGTGGCATCCGTGCCGCACCGAAGTGCACGGGCGTTCGCTTTTCCCGATTTGCCGTCACAATGTGACCTCACCGCGGCGGTCGTCACCGATCTGCTGTGCCGCATGAGGGCAGACCTTGGGAACTCCTTGCAAGACCGCAGCCGGACATGCAGAGCTGGCCGCCCGGGATCGACAGTTGTCCCAGCGGCATCGCACGCTGCTCTTTCTGGTCGATGGTCAGCGCTCGCTGCTGGAGGTTCTGAAGTTGGCCGCACTGGCCGGCGTGCCGCGGGCCTACCTGGATGAACTGATCGCTCTCGGTTTGGTTGTGATGGTTTCGCCCATGCCCTTCGCCTGCCGGTCGGCGCAGGACGCTGAGCCGGCACCGGCGGAGGAGTTCACCGGATCTTCAGCCCCCACTTCCAAACCGGCACTGCTTCACCGGTCCATCTGGCCCACTGCCTCGCTCCAGCAGCAGTTCTCCACGCAGCAAGACAGCATCGGTTTTGGGGATGCGGCGGGCGAAACCGAACTGGCTGCCCTGGCACAGGACGATCCCGCGCTGGATCAGGCGCGGCAGGTGGTTCTCCAGGCCCTGCTCCATACGGTGCCTGTGGTGGGTGCGGTGACGATGCTGAGGGTGCGGCGCTCGCGCAGCCGTGCACAGCTGCGCGCCCTGTTGCCGGAGGTGCAGGCGCGGTTGTCCCGTCCGCGGCACCTGGCCGACGCCCGGCTGGTGATCCAGCGGGTCGAGGCTCTTCTGTCGCGCTGAGCGCGTGGCTGACATCGCCATGCAGTTCAGGCACGGTCGCGCCCCAGCAGTGTGGGGCACCCTTCCTTTTCTTTCCAAAGCCCGCCGGGCTGGATGCGCATGAGCTTTCTTGTCCTCGACATTGGCAACACCCGATTGAAATGGGGTCTGTACGAAGCGCCCTCGCCTCGGTCGCGGCTGTTGCACCATGGGGCGGTGTACCTGGAGCAGATCGACGGTCTGGCCGAAGGGGACTGGTCGGCCCTGCCGACACCCACCGCGATGCTGGGCTGCGCGGTGGCGGGTCAGGCGGTTCGCCGACGGGCTGAGGAGCAGCTGGAGCTCTGGGATCTGCGCCCGCGCTGGGTGGTGTCCTCCGATGGGGCCTGTGGGCTGCGCAACAGCTACGAGCATCCTGCCCGCCTCGGCTCCGATCGCTGGGCCGCACAGATCGGAGCCCGTGCCCGGGCGCTGAGCAGCGGCGAGCCGCGGCCTGCGCTGGTGGTGATGGTCGGGACGGCGGTGACGGTGGACGCCCTGTCGGCCGACGGCCGGTTTATGGGCGGTTTGATCCTGCCGGGTTTTGGCCTGATGCTCAAGGCCCTGGAAAGCGGCACTGCCGGCCTGCATGTGCCCACCGGGGATGTGCGGCGTTTTCCGCTCAACACCAGCGACGGTCTGATGAGTGGCGGAACCTATGCGATGGCGGGCGCCATCGAGCGCATGCACCGCCACCTTCTTGAAGAATGCGATGGACCGGCCGCCCTGTACATGACCGGAGGGGCGGCGGTGAAGCTGGCCCCCATCGTGCCGCTGCCCTTCGAGGTGGTGGATTCGCTGATCTTCGAGGGTTTGCTCGCTCTGGCGCAGGAGGCTGCAGCGACGCGTTGAAGCCCTCAGGCGCAGGGGCTGGTGCGCTGATCCGGCACTGCCGAGGGGCTTGCTTGCGGATGGCTTCCCAACCAGGCTTCGAGCGCCGCCGCGGTCAACGGGGCACTGATGCCCAGCCCCTGCAGTTGATCGCATCCGGCCTGCAGCAGGAATTGGCGCTGGGCGTCGGTTTCCACCCCCTCGGCCACCACGCTCAGTCCCAAGCCGTCAGCCAGCTGAATGATGGTGCGGGCGATGGCGGCGGACTGGCGGTCCTCCGGCAGATCACGGACGAAGGAGCGGTCGATCTTCATCTTGTCGATCGGCAGTTCCTTCAGGTGACCGAGCGAGGAATAGCCCGTACCGAAGTCGTCCACCGACAGCCGCACGCCCAGGGCGCGCAGTTGCGCGAGGCGTTCCCGCACCGCCGGGACATCGTCCATCAGCATGCGTTCGGTCAACTCCAGCTCCAGCCATCCACGTGGCAGGTCCGTGTCGTCCAGCAGACGCTGGATCGACTCGACGAAGTCCGCGGCCTGGAACTGCAGCGTCGAGAGGTTGACCGCCACCGTCAGCCCCAGTCCACGCTCATGCCAATGACGTGCGCAGCGGGCCGCCTCACGCAGCACCCAGGCACCGATCGGCACGATCAGCCGGTGCTGCTCAGCCAGGGCGATGAATTCGTCGGGTGCCAGCAGACCCCGCTCCGGATGCTGCCAGCGGATCAGGGCCTCCACCCCGACGGCGCGACCGTTGTCGGCGCGCACCTGCGGCTGGAACAGGAGGGCGAACTCGCCGTGTTCGATCGCGTGGCCGAGTTGCCCTTCCAGCACCAGATTGGCGTAGGCGGTGCTCACCACCTCGGGCTCGAAGATGGCGTAGGTGGCGCGGCCCCTGGCCTTGGCCACATGCATCGCCGCGTCGGCGTGCTGGATGAGCAGGTGCGGCGTCTCGCCGTCACGCGGATACAGGGCGACGCCCAGCGAGGCGGTCACCGAGATCGGGCGATCACCTTCCACGCTCAGCGGGCTCGATACGGCCGCCAGCAGCTTGTTGGCCACGTGAATCACGTCCGCCGGGTCCCGCACACCCGGCAGCAGCAGCATGAACTCGTCGCCACCGAAGCGGGCCAGCCGGTCGGTGCTGCGCACCTGCTCGCCCACCCGCTGCGCCACCGTCTTGAGCAGGGCGTCTCCGGCGGTGTGTCCCACCGAATCGTTGACCCGCTGAAAGTGATCCAGGTCGATGAACAGCAGCGCCAGTTGCGTGCCGGATGCGCGCGCCGTCACCATCAGGTGCTCCAGCTGCGCGAGGAAGGCGGCGCGGTTGGGCAACCCGGTGAGCGGGTCGTGGTGCGCCAGATAGTGCAGTCGGGCCTGCGCGGCGTGACGGTCGCGCAGGTCGCGCACGATGGTCATGCGCATCGGGCGACCCTGCTGCAGGCTGTTGCGCTCGATGAATTCCACTGGGATGCGGTCGCCGCTGCGGTGCAGCAAGGCGGTTTCGTAGGTCAACTCCTTGCCGGCGGCGCCCACATGCAGCACCCGGCTGCGCTGTTCGGGCGCCACCAGGTCCAGCGCATTGCGGCCGATCAGGTCGTGCAGGGTGTGGCCCAACAGCTCACAGAGCGCCGGGTTGGCATCGGCGACGCGACCATCCTGGTGAAAGAAGATGCCCTCCACGCTGGCCTGCATGAACTTGGCGAGCCGCTCCTCCGACTCCAGCAAGGCCCGTTCCGCGGTGCGGTGGCGCGTCAGGTCGGTGAGCAGCACGTGCAACCCCTGCGGCCTTTGGCCGTCTGTGCGTTGTGGGACGAAGGTGAATTCCAGGGCCCACCGGCGGCTGTCGGCTTGGGGCAGGTCCTGCTCGCAACTGCAGGGTTCTGCGCTGCGCAGGGCCTGGGCGATGAAGGGCTGGACCTGCTCGGCCAGGGCTTCGCCGAACAACGCGACCAGTGGACGGCCGATCACCTCATCGGCCGGGATGCCGAAGCAGCGGGCATAGGCCGCACTCGCGGCACGGCAGACGAGGGTTTCGCCATCGTGGTATGCCGCCATCAACGGCCAGCTGTCCGGCAACCCCCAGCCCTGCCTTTGCAGGAGGGGGGTGCCTTCGTCATCAGGCGGTTGGGGCGGGGTGGCGGGCATGACCAATCAGGCTGCAACAGGTGTAACAGATCATGATAGCCACCCCTCTGTAAAGACTTCGTCAACGCCCCCTGCTTGCGGGGGGGCGTGGCGAGTCAGAGCACGTAGCGCGACAGGTCTTCGTTGGCCGCCAGGCTGCCCAGGCGGGCCTCCACTTCGGCCGCATCCACCGTCACGGTTTGTCCGCCCAGGTTGGGAGCGTTGAACGAGGTCTCGTCGAGCAGCCGCTCCAGCACGGTGGCCAGGCGGCGTGCGCCGATGTTTTCGGTGCGTTCGTTGACCGAGTGCGCCACCTCCGCGAGGCGGCGTACCGCCTGCGGTGTGAACTCCAACGTCACCCCTTCGGTGGCCAGCAGGGCCTGGTACTGCTTGACCAGGCTGGCATGGGTGCTGGTGAGAATGGCCTCAAAGTCGTCCACGCTCAGCGAAGACAGCTCCACCCGGATCGGGAAACGGCCCTGCAGCTCTGGAATCAGGTCGCTGGGTTTGCTGAGATGGAAGGCGCCGGAAGCGATGAAGAGGATGTGATCCGTCTTCACCATGCCGTACTTGGTGCTGACGGTGGTGCCCTCCACCAGGGGCAGCAGGTCGCGCTGCACCCCCTGGCGGGAGACGTCGGCACCCTGGTGCTCCGAGCGGCTGGCCACCTTGTCGATCTCGTCGATGAAGACGATGCCGTTCTGCTCCGCATTGGACAGGGCGCGGGACTTGATCTCGTCCTCGTTGACCAGGCGCTGCGCCTCCTCCTCGACCAGTCGCTGGCGAGCTTCCCGGATGGTGAGCTTGCGGGCCTTGCGCTGGCCCTGGCCCACCTGGGAGAACAGGCCGCGCAGCTGTTCGGCCATTTCTTCCATGCCGGCTGGGCCCATCACCTCCAGCGTGGGCCGGGGTTCAGCCAGCTCCAGCTCGATCTCCTTGTCGTCCAGCGCGCCCTCGCGCAGGCGCTTGCGCATCACCTGGCGGGCGGTGCTGTCTGCACTGCTGCCGCCCGCGCCCGATTCCGCAAAGCCGAATTCGCTGCGGGGTTTGGGGACCAGCACGTCCAGGATGCGCTCTTCGGCGGCATCCTCGGCGCGGCTGCGTTGTAGAAGGACCTGGCGCTCGCGCTCCTGCTTCACTGCACTTTCGACCAGATCGCGCACGATGCTGTCCACGTCCTTGCCGACATAGCCGACTTCGGTGAACTTGGTGGCCTCCACCTTGATGAAGGGTGCATCGGCCAGGCGGGCCAGCCGGCGCGCGATTTCGGTCTTGCCCACCCCGGTGGGGCCGATCATCAGGATGTTCTTGGGTGTGATCTCGCCGCGCAGCTTGTCATCGACCTGCTGGCGCCGCCAACGGTTGCGCAATGCAATGGCCACGGCCCGCTTGGCTTCTTTCTGGCCGACGATGTGGCGGTCGAGTTCGGAGACGATTTCCTGGGGGGTCATGCCGCTCATTCCAGCACCTCGAGCGTGTGCGACTGGTTGGTGTAGATGCACAGATCGCCCGCGACCTCCAGCGAGCGCTTGACGATGTCCGCCGGCGCCATTTCGGTGTGCTGCAACAGGGCACGGGCGGCGGCCTGGGCATAGGCGCCGCCCGAGCCGATGGCCACGATGCCGTGTTCAGGCTCCAGCACGTCGCCGTTGCCGGTGATGATCAGCGAGGCCGTGCGGTCGGCCACCGCCAGCATGGCCTCCAGCCGCCGCAGCACCCGGTCGGTGCGCCAGTCCCGGGTCAGCTCGACGGCAGCGCGCACCAGATGTCCCTGGTGTTTTTCGAGCTTGGCCTCGAAACGTTCGAACAGGGTGAAGGCGTCAGCGGTGGCGCCGGCAAAACCGGCCAGCACCTGATCGCGGTGCAGTTTGCGCACCTTGCGGGCGCTGGCCTTGACGACGATGTTGCCGAGCGTCACCTGGCCGTCGCCACCCATGGCGACGCGGTCGCCGCGGCGCACGCTGAGGATGGTGGTGCCGTGAAATTGCTCCATGGACCTGTCTGTCAGATGAAGGGGGAGTAAGTGCCCCGATGGGGGCAAGCGGCGATGAGACCGTCGCGGTGCGAACCCACTGCCGGGCCGGTCGCAGGCCGCAGCCGTTCAGACGTTGCGCACGGTCACGCGGGCATGTTCATTGATGCCCATGGCACCGCAGAACAACGCCACCAGCCGGTGGGCGTCGACAAAGCTGACGCTGCGATTCTCGCTGCGACGCACCAGCACCCAGTTCAGCAGGTCACCTGCGGCGATGAAGTCCACCCGGATCAGCCGGGTGCAGGAGACGTTGATCAGGGCGGCCCCACCGGTCTGCTGGTCCAGCGAGGCCAGCAGCGCTGCGATGTCTCCCACCAGCTGCCCATTGAGCTCCACGTTCGCCACCTGGGCCTGGCCGTCGTCCGCAGGTTCGGATTCGAGGAAGCCGGTGGACACGTCTGCGCTGTGGGTCGGGTGGGCCAGCGTCACACCGGTGCCACCGGCCACCTGCAGCGTGCAACGGCTCGGTGCCCAGGACGGCGGCGAAACCTCGTAGGTCATGCAGTAGTCAATCGCCACCTGATCAAAGTCCGGCGCGCGGTTGGCGAGTCGAAGCGCTTCCAGCCGGAGCATCCAGAAGGCCGGGTCGGCATCCCGAAGCCCCGGTGGGGCCACCTCGGCAAGCAGGAAGAAGAACTTCTCACCGCCGACCCAACGCATGTCCAGCGGCTCGTCGGACCAGTCGTGCAGCAGGCGGGTCAGCGAGCTGGCCGCCTGGGCGTCGATGCGGCGCACGCCACGCCAGTCCAGCACCCAGGGCAGCGGCATTTGCAGCAGCTGCGATCGCAACTGGGCCACCGCCTCGTCATCCAGTACCTCCGGAGCGACCCAGCCGATGCTGTTGTCGTCCGTACCGACCCGGTTGGGGCGGCGGGCCTGCTCGGCGCTGCTTGCCTCGGCGACCAGGCGGGGCATGGAATACCACTGCGGCGCGGACCAGCCAAAACGCTGCACGTACTCCATGGCCAGCGTCTCGAACTTGACCTGCTGGCCGGTGGCCCGGTACAGATCGAACAGCGCGAGCCAGGTATCGGAGTGCTGGCCGCGCGCGCCACCCGGGGCGATCAGGTCCTGCAGCACCCTTTCGCACTGCTCGAAATCGGCGTTGGCGAAGGCGATCACCGCCTCGTCCAGTTCCGCGTCGTGCGCGATTTCGTTGACCTCCACGGCGAAGGCGTTGGAGGCGTCCCCCAGGCCCGCATGCAGCGGGGACAGCGCCGAAATTCCCCGGCCCATCATTGCGGCCGGCTGGCTGGGGCGCGCCTGCGCTGCCGGTGCAGGCTGGGCGATGATCGGGTCCATCTGCATCGGCGCCGTCGGCTTGAAGGCGTCGCTCAGGACCGGTGAGGTCGGCATGACCTGCGGCGTGGTGGTCGCACTGAAGAAGGAGTCCGAGCGCGATGGCACGGTGGAGCGCATCACCGCCGAACCCCGCTTGGGCGGCGGCGGCGAGTTTTCGCCCACCATCATCCGTTCGATGGCGTCGATCTTTTCCTTGACGGCGCCGTCCGGCCGGGCGCTGTCGTTGATGCGCACCTCGGAATCGTCCAGGTGCGACAGGCCCTCCAGGCCGGCGATGCCCTCACCGGTCAACCCTTCTCGGCGGATCTTGCGCAGCATGTCGAACTCGCGCTTGCGCACGAAGTCGTTGCGCCGCTTGCGCTCGATCATGGCCTTGAGTTCCGTGCGCGCCTCGTCGTCCTCGCGCACCTCGCCCGCCTGGCCGTTCAGGTCCGCCCAGTCGGTGGTGGGGTTCAGCGCAAAGCGAACCACCTTGCGGAAGAAACCGTTCTTGGGAGTGTCCTTGGGGTCGGCCATGGGCGTGCAGTCGCCGGAGCTGGAAACGCTCAGTCTCCGAAGAGTTTCTGCTTCAATTCGCGGCGCTGCTGCGCCTCCAGCGAAAGTGTAGCGGTGGGGCGGGCCATCAGGCGCCGCAGGCCGATGGGCTCGCCTGTTTCATCGCAGTAACCGTAGTCACCAGAATCGATGCGGGCCAGTGCCTGCGAGATCTTCTTGAGGAGCTTGCGTTCGCGGTCACGGGTGCGCAGCTCCAGCGCATGCTCTTCTTCGATCGTTGCACGATCGGCCGGATCCGGGACGATGGAAGTGTCCTCGCGCAGGTGCTCGGTGGTTTCGCCGGCATTGCTCAGCAGGTCGTTCTTCTGCTTCTCCAGCCAGGCGCGGAAGAAGTCGAGCTGCTTGTCGTTCATGTACTCCGCCTCGGGCATGGAGAGCAATTCCGACTCGGTGAGTTCCCGGCCGGACTTGGTCTTCCATGCGTTGGCGAGCTTCGGATCGGCCTTGGCCTGCTGACGGGGGGGTTCGGACTGTTGCATGGATCGACTCTGAAGGGCTGACGTCAGGAATGCGTGGGGATCAAATCGGACAGGCTGATCTGGTTGTGTTCTTTCGCTGCGGTCTGGCTGAAGCCCGCCGCACCAAGCTTGTCACTGCTATCAGCCGGGCTGTCCCCGCGCCAGAGGAAGAACCCGCCCGTGGGCCGCTCCCTCCGGTGTGCTCCAGACCGGATACCCCTTGTCAGGGCGCGCGGATTGTAGCGATGTCGTCCTGGCCGCGCCGACCCTCGGTCGGGTGCCTTGTGTCCGGATGTGTGGCCTGTCACGCCAGGCACTGCTCCAGCCCCTGCTGGAAGATGTCGCGCGGCAGCTCGATGCCGATGAAGACCATCCGGCTCAAGCGTGCCTCACCTTCGGCCCACTTGGGTCCCAGGTCGCTGCCCATCATCTGGTGCACACCCTGGAAGATCACCTTGCGATCGGTGCCCTGCATGTGCAGCACGCCCTTGTAGCGCAGCATGCGCGGGCCGTAGATCTGCACGATCGAGCCGAGGAAGTCCTCCAGCCGTGCCGGGTTGAAGGCCCGCTCCGACCTGAATACGAAGGACTTGACGTCGTCGTCGTGATGGTGGTGGTGCGGGTGGTCGCAGTGCTCACCGTGCTCGTGGTCGTGATGGTGGTGTTCGTGCTCATGGGCATCGCCCGCGGCCAGAAAATCGGGGTCGATCTCCAGCTTGGTGTTCAGGTTGAAGCCGCGCAGATCGAACACCTGGGCGATCGGCACTTCACCGAAATGCACCCGGTGCTGCGGCGCACGCGGGTTCATGTGCTTGATGCGGTGCGTGAGTGCCTCCACCGAGCCCTCGTCGACCAGGTCGGTCTTGCTCAGGAAGATCTGGTCGGCAAAACCCACCTGGCGGCGTGCCTCCTGGCGGGTGTCGAGCTGGCTGTCACCGTGCTTGGCATCCACCAGCGTCAGCACGGAGTCGAGCAGGTAGGCTTCGGCCACCTCATCGTCCATGAAGAAGGTCTGTGCCACCGGGCCGGGGTCGGCCAGGCCGGTGGTCTCGATCACCACGCGTTCGAAGTCCAGCTCCCCCTTGCGGCGGCGGCGGGCGAGGTCGGCCAGCGTTTCGCGCAGATCCTCCCGGATGGAGCAGCAGATGCAGCCGTTGCTCATCTGGATGATCTGCTCCTTCGTCTCGGTGACGAGGATGTCGTTGTCGATGTTTTCCTCGCCAAACTCGTTCTCGATCACGGCGATCTTCTGGCCGTGGGCCTCGGACAGCACCCGCTTGAGCAGGGTGGTCTTGCCGGAGCCGAGGAAGCCGGTGAGGATGGTGGCGGGGATCAGGCCAGTGGAGCCAGTGGACATGGGGGGCTTGCCTTGCGGTGTGGGTCGGGGGCGACTGCGGCGTTGGGTCGGGCTCGCAGTGGAATCTTCGGATTGGACCACCTTCGCTTCAGGTGCGTGCAGACAGGCGGCCGTCAAGGGGCTTCGGTTATTCTTGTCACATCTTCACTACCGGCACCTTCCGTGTCCGACCCTCAGCCTGCCATGCGCCCGGGGCGCGGCCATCCGACCTCCAGTGCGCAGGATCGGCGCAGTCTGCTGGTGCGCATCCGCGAGTTTCTGTCGCCCGGTCCGGATTCCACCGACGAGCTGATCGAGACCCTGGCGGAGGCCGAGCAGCGCGACCTGATCGACCCGGAGTCGCGGTCCATGCTGGAGGGGGTCATCCGCATGGCGGATCTGACCGCCGGCGACGCCATGGTGGCGGCACCGCGCATGGACCTGCTGGACATCGCGGCGCCCTACGACGAACTGCTGGCACTGGTGATCGAGACGGGACATTCGCGCTTTCCGGTCCATGAAGGCGATCGAGAGAACGTCATCGGCATCCTGCTGGCCAAGGATCTGCTCAAGCTGCAGCGTGCACCCGAGCTGAATCTGCGTACGCTGTTGCGCCCGGCGGTGTTTGTGCCCGAGTCCAAGGGGCTCAATGAGCTCCTGCGGGATTTCCGCTCCAACCGCAACCACCTGGCGCTGGTGATCGATGAGTTCGGGCGTTGTTCCGGCCTCATCACCATCGAGGATGTACTGGAGGAGATCGTCGGCGAGATCGAGGACGAATTCGACGACAAGGACGGCGAGTCCGGCGTCTACACCCTGGCCGACGGCAGCCAGCGGGTGGCCGGAGATGCGTTGGTGGGAGCGGTGAACACCACCTTCGGCGTGAGCCTGCCGGATGGGGAGTTCGAAACCATCGGGGGCTTGGTGGCCGATCACCTGGGGCGGGTGCCGCGCCGCGGCGAGGTGGTGGATGTTGGCGGGCTGCGATTTGTCGTCATGTTGACCCGCGGAGGGGCCGTGCGCTGGTTCCGCGTCACCCGAGCGTCCACAGGTGGGATGCCGGTGGCGGAATCCTG
Organism: Burkholderiales bacterium; assembly: GCA_016703325.1. Taxonomy (GTDB): domain Bacteria; phylum Pseudomonadota; class Gammaproteobacteria; order Burkholderiales; family Burkholderiaceae_C; genus Sphaerotilus. Next base: position 182,122 of record JADJCH010000001.1, read on the forward strand.
ACGCGGTGAACGCTCCTGCTGTGGTTGTGCCGCTGTGCAGCGGACGCAGTGCGACCTTGCTTGCCCTCCTGGCCGGCGCCCTGCACGCGCTGGCGCTGGCGCCCTGGCCGAGTGGGGGCTTGCAGCTGCTGGCGCAGGCTTTGCTGCTGGCTCTGCTGCCCTGGCGATCGCCGCGCCGTGCGGCCTGGCTGGGTGGATGCTTCGGCTTCACCTGGCTGCTGGGGTCGGTGCACTGGTTGTTCGTCAGCATGCACCGCTACGGGCAGCTTCCCGCCTGGATGGCTGCGACCGCGCTGGTGGCCCTGGTGGCGTTCATGGCCTTGTATGTGGCCGCTGCGGCCGCGTTGTGGTCTGCTGCAGCCCCGCACGGGCGGTTGGCGGCGGCGGGGTTCTGGGCCCTGGTGTGGTTGGCCGTGGAGTTGGCCCGGGCGCAGTGGTTCACCGGATTTCCCTGGGGGGCGGAGGGCTATGCCCACGTGGATTCGCCCCTGGTGGTCCTGGCGCCCTGGGTGGGGGTGCATGGCGTGGCTGCTGCCGCGGCTGGGCTGGCGGCACTGCTGGGGCTCGCCGCGCGGGGTCTGACGGGGCGCAGGGGCTGGCTGCCCGTGCTGGCGCCGCTGCTCCTTCAGGCTTGGCCGGCGGGCTGGGTCGGACCCGATCTGACGGAGCCGGGACGAACGTTGAGCGTCACCCTCCTGCAGGGCAACGTGCCGCAGGACGAGAAATTCGACGCGGCACGGTTGCCCGCCGTGCTGGATTGGCATGTCCAGCAGCTCGAAGCTGCGCAGACCGATCTGGTGGTGGCGCCCGAAACTGCCATTCCACTGCTCCCCGAGCAGTTGCCTGTCGGTCTGTGGGAGCGACTGCAGCAGCATTTCCACCGCGGTTCGACCCATGCCCTGTTCGGCATGCCGTTGGGCAGCTACGAGACGGGATACACCAACTCCGTGGTCGGGCTGGGGCCGCAGTCCGTGGCGGGCGCCGCCTATCGATACGACAAGCATCACCTGGTGCCTTTTGGCGAGTTCATCCCCTGGGGATTCCGCTGGTTCGTCGACCTGATGCGGATTCCCCTGGGGGACTTCAACCGGGGCGCGCTGCCGGCCGCCTCCTATCGGCTGGGCGATGAGCGGCTGGCGCCGAACATCTGCTACGAAGACCTGTTCGGCGAGGAGCTGGCGGCCCGGTGGATCGATCCGGCCCAGGCCCCGACCGTGCTGGTCAACGTCAGCAACATCGGCTGGTTCGGCGAGACGGTGGCGGTGTCACAGCACCTGCAGATTTCACGGCTGCGTGCGTTGGAGTTGCAGCGCCCGATGTTGCGTGCGACCAACACGGGGGCCACGGTGATCATCGACCACCGCGGCCGGGTGACCCACAGGGTGCCGCCCCATCAGCGTGCGGTGCTGGTCGGCTCGGTTCAGGGTCGCCAGGGATCAACACCCTATGCCCTCTGGGCGGGTCGGTTGGGACTGTGGCCGCTGTGGGGGCTGGCTCTTGGCGGGATGCTGCTGCTCGCCAGGGCGCGGGTGCGCGAGGCGCATCCACACACCTGAACTGCCGCCGCGAAGCCCGGCTGACCTGCCGATGCGGTGTGAAGATCAGATCAGCGGGGTCAACACCCGTTCGGCCAGTTGATGCACCAGCTTGGAGGGCGTGGCGTGGGCCTCGTCCAGGCAGCGGCGGGCGTAGGCGCTGTCGCGCAGCAGTCGGGCAATGTTGATGTGCTCGACATAGGGACTCATCACCCACTTCAGATCGGTGAGCGCCAGGAGATCCGGGCGGTCAGACTCGGTGGACGAGGCGGCGGACGGGTACAAGCTGGCCATCGGGCCCTCCCAGGCACGGCGCTGTCTGCCGTGTTCCGTCACTGTGGCGCCTGGCAATGGATGCTCACGCCCGGAAGTGGCGGGTCTCGACGGCGCAGTTGTCGCTGGGGCCGCTCCAAAGTGATCTGGCTCACGGTACATCGTTCGACGCTGGCTGGGCTGTGCCGGGTTCCGTGGGGACGGGCCTGGAAGCAGCGTGTCACAGACGGGGGCTGCGGGTGGGTTAGAGTCATGCACTTGACCGGGGCTTTCGCACCGGGATCCCGAAGAACTTGCATTCACTTCCCATTCCACAGGACTTCATGATGTTCCGTCTGGCTTCTGTCACCATTCTGACGATGGCTGTTGCAGCTTGCTCCAGCCCCCCGAAGGCCCCCGAGGCAGCTCCCGCCCCGGCTCCGGTGGTGGCCGCACCCGCACCGGTGGCTGCGCCTGCTCCGGCTCCCGCGCCCGCCGCTCCGCAGGCGGCACCGGAGTCCAAGGTGACGCCGGTGACGCTGGCCCCTCACCTGGATCCGGCCAACGCGCTGTCCAAGGACCGCAGCGTGTTCTTCGACTTCGACCAGTTCGTGATCCGTGAGCCGGACCGCCGCGTGGTGGAGCTGCACGGCAAGTACCTGGCCTCCGCGAACGCGGTGAAGGTGGTGGTTGAGGGCAATGCCGACGAGCGCGGCAGCCGCGAATACAACCTGGCCCTGGGCAACAAACGCGCTCAGGCGGTGGTCCAGTCGCTCAAGCTGCTGGGTGCCAAGGACGGCCAGATGGAGGCCGTGAGCTACGGTGAGGAGCGTCCGCGCGCCGCCGGCCATGACGAGGCCTCCTGGGCACAGAACCGCCGCGCCGACATCGTCTATCGCTGATCCCACGGCCTGCGGCGGGCCCCTGGTCTGCCGCACGCTGGATCTGCCCTGCAACGGCCCCATCGGGGCCGTTGTGCTTTCCCGGGCAGTCGGCCCGTTGGTCACCCAGGGGGGGCGCGGATAATGCGCGGCCCGCCCGAACCCCTCCCAGCCCACGACCGACTCCGCCATGGCCCTGCTGACCCTTCAAGACGCTTGCCTGGCCTTCGGCCATGTGCCGCTGCTCGACCACACCGGCCTGTCGCTGGAGGCCGGGGAGCGCCTCGGTCTCATCGGCCGCAACGGCAGCGGCAAGTCCTCCCTGCTGAAGATCCTGGCCGGTCTGGAGGTGCAGGACGACGGGCTGTTGCAGTTGCAGCAGGGACTGCGGCGCTTCTACGTGCCGCAGGAGCCGGAGTTTCGCGAAGGTGTGACGGTGTTCGATGCGGTGGGCGACGCGCTGGGCGAGGTGCGGGCACTGCGAGAACGTTACGAATCGCACGCCCCCGGTGAGGACCTGGATGCACTGCAAAGCCGCATCGAGGCCCTGGACGGCTGGACCTGGGAGCAGCGCGTGACCGAAACGCTGCAGCGCCTGGGCCTGGACGGTGAACGGCCGGTGGCGGCGTTGTCGGGCGGGCTGCGCAAGCGGGTGGCCCTGGCGCAGGCGCTGGTGGCCGCGCCGGAGGTGCTGCTGCTGGATGAGCCGACCAACCACCTGGACCTGGACGCCATCCTGTGGCTGCAGGAACTGCTGCAGGCCTTCCGCGGCGCGCTGGTGGTGATCACGCACGACCGTGCCTTCCTGGACGCGGTGGCCACCCGCATCGTCGAACTGGACCGCGGTCTGCTGCGCAGCTACCCCGGCAGTTTCAGTGCCTACGAAGCGGCCAAGGAGCGTGAGCTGCACGCCGAGGCGCTGGCCAACGCCCGCGCCGACAAGCTGCTGGCGCAGGAGGAAGTCTGGATCCGCAAGGGTGTGGAAGCTCGCCGCACCCGCAGCGTCGGCCGTGTCGCGCGGCTGCAGCAGCTGCGTGCCCAGCGGACGGCGCGCCGCGATGTGGTCGGCCGGGCCAGGCTGGATGTCGATGCCGGTCTGCCCAGCGGCAAGATCGTCGCGGTGCTGGAGGATGTGTCCAAGTCCTTCGGCGAGCGGCCGATCGTGCGCGGGCTCAGCGCGACGATTCTGCGCGGTGACAAGGTCGGCGTGATCGGCCCCAACGGTGCCGGCAAGACCACACTGTTGCGCTTGATCCTCGGTGAGCTGGAGCCGGACGCCGGCACGTTGCGCCGAGGCACCCAGATCCAGGTGGCCTACTTCGATCAGATGCGCGACGCCCTCGATCCCGACGCAACGCTGGCCGACACCATCAGCCCGGGCAGCGAGTGGGTGGAGATCGGCGGGGTGCGCAAGCATGTGATGGGCTACCTGGGCGACTTCCTGTTCTCCCCGGCGCGGGCCAATTCGCCGGTGCGCAGCCTCTCCGGGGGCGAGCGCAACCGCCTGCTGCTGGCGCGACTGTTCGCCAAGCCGGCCAACGTGCTGGTGCTCGACGAGCCGACCAACGACCTGGACATTGACACGCTGGAGCTGCTGGAGGATCTGCTGCAGTCCTACGCCGGCACCGTCTTTCTGGTCAGCCACGACCGGCGCTTCCTGGATGCGGTGGTGACCAGCACGCTGGTGGCCGAAGGGCAGGGGCGTTGGCGAGAGTACGAGGGCAGCGTGGAGGACTGGCTGGTCCAGTCGCAGCGTGCCGCAGCCCTGCAGAAGGCGGCCGCCACGGCCGCTGCAGCCTCCGTCGCGACCCCTGCCGTGGCAGCGCCGCCCGCTGCACCCGCACCGACGGCCCCCGCTGCGGCGAATGCCCCACGGCGCAAGCTGTCGTACAAGGAACAGCGCGAGCTGGACGAACTGCCCGGCCGCATCGAGGCGCTGGAGACTGAGCAGAAGACGCTGGCCGATCTGATGGCCGGCTCCGACCTCTACACCCGCACCCCGGAGCGCATCGCCGAGGTGCATGCCCGGCATGCACAGATCGAGGAGGAGCTGCTGGAGTTGCTGGAGCGCTGGGAATCGCTCGGCAACCGCTGAGGGGGCTGCGATCCCGCTGCCGCGAAGGGGTCTGCTTCAGCGCGCCAGCAGCAGTTTCAGGTCGGCGGCCAGCTCGGCCGGTGGGGTGGCGTGGCGCACGTACAAGCGCAGGCGGCCTTCGGTGTCGAAAACGTAGGATGCCGCGGTGTGGTCCACGGTGTAGCTGGTCTCGGTCTTGCCGGGCACCTTGCGGTAGAAAACCTTGAACTCCTTGGCCGCGGCGGCGGTCTCCTCCGCGCTGCCGCGCAGCCCCCACCAGACCGGATTGAAGCTGGAGACGTATTCCTTCAACAGCGCAGGCGTGTCGCGCTCCGGATCCACGCTGACGAACACGCCGACCACCTTGTCCCCCTCCGCGCCAAGCAGCTGCTGGGTGGCCACCAGATTGGCCAGGGTGGTGGGGCAGACATCCGGACACTGGGTGTAGCCGAAGAACACCACGGCCAGCTTGCCGCGCAGTTCGCTGAGCTGCCGGGTGCGGCCCTCCGGGTCGGTGAGCTTGAGCTCGCGGGCGTAGTTCGCGCCGGTGATGTCCAGCGACTTGAAGGGCAGCTTGGGTGAACCGCCCAGTCGGTCACAGCCACCGGTCAGTCCGAGCAGTGTCAGGCCGCCCAGACCGCACAGCAGGCGCCGTCGCCGGGTTGAAGCGCGGGGGGATGAAGAGGCTTGCTGGGCGGTCAGGGCAGGAACAGGTGCGGGCATGCTGCAGGTTCATTCCCGGCACAGGAGGGCCGTGCCTCGGGCAGGCGCAAGCGTAGCAGCCGTCTGGGGCGCTGCCCATGTTTGGGCGCAAAGTCCCGCCAACCAAGCCACCAGGAAGGCCGCTCCAGCCGTGTGGGCCAGGGCTGCGGCCAGCGGCCAGCCCAGTACCACATTGGAGATGCCGCTGCCGATCTGCCAGGCCAGCGCCAGCCCCAGCACCCGGGCCGCATGGCGGCTGCCGCCGTCACCGGTGCGCCACAGGGCCAGACCGAGCAGGCCCAGCAGTGCCGTGACCAGCAAGGCGCCGATGCGGTGCAGCAGGTGGATGGCCGTCAGGGCGGCAAAGCTCAGGGGGGTGCCGTCGGCAGCGTGGCCCAGGTCGCGCACCGGCCACAGGCCACTGCCGTCCATTGGTGGCCACCATTGACCCTGGCAGGTCGGGAAGTCGCTGCAGGCCAGCACCGCATAGTTGGTACTGACCCAGCCGCCCAGCGCCACCTGAATCAGCAGCGCCACCAGACCGACCCGCAGAAACCGGCGCAGGCTGGGTGCAATGGTGTCTGGCATCCGCGTCCCGGCCATGGCCGGTTGCTGTCGCCGGGCCATCACGGCCAGCAAAGCCAGCAGCCCCACACCGCCCAGCAGGTGCAGCGTGACGATGGCGGGGTAGAGCTTCATCGTGACCGTGAGGGCGCCGAACGCGCCTTGACCGCAAACCCACAGCAGGAGCAGCAGCGTCCAGCCGGGCTGCAACGGCATCGCGGCCACCTCTGTCCCGGGCGACCGGCGCCGCGCCAGCCAGGCATGGCCGACGGCCATCACCAGGATCAGCGCGCCCACGGCGGCCGCCAGGTAGCGGTGGATCATTTCGATCCAGGCCTTGCGTTCGGTCACCGGCCCACTGGGCAATGCGGCCTCGGCCCGATCGATGTGGGGGTCGGCACCGATCGGGGTGACCGAACCGTAGCAGCCCGGCCAGTCCGGACAACCCAGGCCGGAGTCCGTCAGCCGGGTGAAGGCACCGAAGACGACCAGGTCGAAGGTCAGGAAAAGGGTCAACCAGGTCAGTGCAGACAGCCAGCTGCCGGATCCACGATTCCGGTGTTTCCAGGCCAGCCAGATCAGCGGGACGAGGGCCAGCGCGGCGGCCAGACCCAACAGCCCGCCCGCAGCGCCGAGATCGACCGGCGCGGGGGTGAAGGAGGCCGGTGTTGCCGCCCCGTTCAGCCCAGCCACGGTTGCAGGTAATGGTCCACCAGCAGGGCAGAGAACAGGGCTGCGAGATACAAGATCGAATACTTGAAAGTGGAGCGGGCCAGCGGGTCCGAGTAGTTGCGCAGCATCTCGATCGCCCGGGCCAGAAACACCCCACCCAGCCCCAGCGCGGCCAGCAGGTACAACCAGCCGCTCATGCCGAGGGCCCAGGGCAGCGTGGTGGCCGCCAGCAGCGCCACCGTGTAGCGCACGATCATCACCCGGGTGTAGTGCGGGCCATGCGTCACCGGCAACATCGGCAAACCGGCTCGGGCGTAATCCTGGGTGCGGTACAGCGCCAGCGACCAGAAGTGCGGCGGCGTCCACAGGAAGATGATCAGGAACAGCAGCCAGGCCTCGGCAGGGGCCTGGCCGGTCACGGCGGCCCAGCCCAGCACTGGCGGCATGGCCCCGGAGGCTCCTCCGATGACGATGTTCTGCGGTGTATTCGGCTTGAGCAGCACGGTGTAGATCACCGCGTAGCCGACAAAGGTGGCGAAGGTCAGCCACATCGTCAGCGGGTTGACGAAGTGGTGCAGCAGGAACAGCCCACAGCCGCCCACGATGAACGCAAAGGTCACCGTCTGCATCGAGCTGATCGTGCCGGAGGGCAGCGGGCGGCGGCGGGTGCGCATCATCAGCGCATCGATGCGCTGCTCGATCAGGCAGTTCACTGCCGCGGCCGACCCAGCCGTCAAGGCAATGCCCAGCGTGGCGAAGAAGACGGTCTGTGGATCGGGCAGCCCTGGCGTTGCCAGGAACATGCCGATCACCGCGCAGAACACCACCAACGACACCACCCGGGGTTTGGTGAGCGCCACAAACTGGCTGACCAATCCCTTGTCAATGACAACCGTGCTCATCGGTTCACCCGATCCTTCCTGCGAGTTGGCGCTCTTGTGAGACGGTGGCCGGTCAGCGGGTCAACCCGGCGACGTACTCGGCGACCGCGGCGATGTCCTGATCGCTCAGCCGCGAGGCAACGTCACGCATCACGTGGGCCTCGTCGTTGTTGCGGGCCAAGGTTTTGTACGCTTTCAGCTGGCCGACGACATAAGCGGCGTGTTGGCCGCCGATGGCCGGGGCGAGCGTGGTGGGCGGCAACTTCATGGTCACAGCCCAGTCCGACTTGCCGGTGCCGGTCAGTCCATGGCAGCCCACACAGGCGGGCACCACGTCAGGGCGGCCCTTGCCTTTCAGGAAGATCTTCTCCCCGCTGGCCAGCAGGTTCTTCTGCTTGACCTCGGCCGGGGTGACCTTCTGCGACGAGAAAAAAGCTGCCAGATCCTCGATGTCCTGCTCGGACAGCGGCTGGGCCATCGGGCTCATCTGCTCGTTCTTGCGGCGGCCCGCCTTGAAGTCATGCAGCTGACGGCTGAGGTACTGGGGCAGCTGCCCGGCCAGCTTCGGCCACATGTCGGCTGGGCTGTTGCCGTCCGCACCATGGCAGCCCATGCAGACCGCGGCTTTGCCTTTGCCGGCTTCAGCGTTGCCCGCAGCCAACACCGCCGGAGCGGCCAGCGCCAAGCCCAGCGCCAGGATACGACGCGCCTGCACGCCCCATTTGTTGATGCCCATCAATGTCAACCCCACTCCGGATCTGCTCACAAATGGATGCTAACGGGCGTGTTCCTGTGGTTTTCCGGGTAGTAACCCGCATCAGCAGTCAAGTCCCCGGTTGTTAGGATCTTGCGAGGCGTCAAAGAGGGCCATCCCTTCAGCGGGTGGGTCGGGGACGTTTTACGGAACATCGGTTGGTTTTCAACAACGATTTGTGCCGCCCGAGGACTGCGGGTGGGTCGAACGAGGAGACGACATGTCACACGACGCGGGTGCCGCTCACGGCGACGCTGGACACCCTCCGCATTGGGACTGGAGCATGTGGCCGGCCGTGGCCAGCCTGGGCATTTTCAGCCTGGCCCTTGCCTTCTCGTTTCACTTCGTCTACCACAGCGGTCTTGGCGCGGCCATCGCCCTGGGCATCGGCGTGGTGCTGGTGCTGGCGGGCGTGGCCGGCTGGACCAGCGAGGCCATGGGGCACGGCGAAGGGCTGTCCTACGGGGCCATGGGCTGGTTCATCCTGGCCGAGGCGATGATCTTCGTGGCCTTCCTGGGCACCTACTGGTTCCTGCGCCTGCAGTCGCCGTCCTGGCCGCCGGAAAACACCCCGGTGATCCCGAAGGTGCTGCCGCTCATCATGACCGTGGTGCTGGTGGCCTCGTCGTTCACGATCCACCATGCCGAGGCCCTGCTGCACCACGGTGACCAGGCGGGTTTTCGCACCTGGCTGATCGTGACGCTGTTGCTGGGGGCGAGCTTCCTGGGCATGTCGGCCTATGAGTGGAGCCATCTGATGCACGAGGGCTTCAACGTCGGCACCAACCTTTTCGGCACCTTCTTCTTCTCGATCACCGGTTTCCACGGCGGGCACGTGATCGTCGGTCTGTCGATCTTCCTCGCCGGACTGTCTTCTGCCTTTGCCGGCAAGGCGGACCTCGGCTTCTGGCGCACGGCAGGTCTGTACTGGCACTTCGTCGACATCATCTGGTTCTTCGTGGTGTCCCAGATCTACTTCTGGTGAAGCCGCAACCGGTCGCGCCCATTCAACCCCGATCGATTGCCTGACGCCATGGGAACCCCCGGTTGGCTGCGCGCGTCGGTGCTGCTCGGCCTGTGGCTGTGCACTCTGGCGCCCGCCTGGGCGGTGGGCAAGCCGCCGACCGAAAACCGCAGCAGCATCGACCCGGCGGTGATGCAGATCGACGAGAGCCGTCACCTGGGCCAGAAGCTGGCACCCGGTGTCGCCTTGATCGATGAATCCGGCAAGCCGCTGCGCATGGCCGAGGTGTTGGGCAAGCCCGTCATCCTGGTACTGTCCTACTACGGCTGCGACGGCACCTGCCCCACCATCAACCAGAACCTGGCGGTCGCATTGGAAGGCGTCAAGCGCTTCAAGGCCGGACAGGACTACCGGGTGCTGACGGTGTCCTTCGACCGGCGCGACGATCCCGAGCTGGCGTCGAAGTTCGCTGCAGGGCTGAAGGCGTTGTCTCCTCAGCTTCGAGACGGCTGGCGTTTCGCGGTGCTGCAGGACCGCGCTGAAGGCCGCACCGAAGCCTTTGCACAGCAGGTGGGGTTCAACTTCTTCTGGTCGCGCGTCGACAAGACCTTCCTGCACCCCAACGTGCTGGTCTTCCTGACGCCCGAGGGTCGGGTGGCCCGCTACATCTACGGCACGCGCATGGATGCGCGCACGCTGGAGCTCGCGCTGATCGATGCCGACTGGGGTCGCATCAGCGACTCGGCCTCTGCGGTGTTCGACATGATCACCGGGGCCTGCTTCAGCTACAACTTTTCCGAAGGCCGCTACCAGCCGAACTACGCGCTGTTTGCCGGTCTCGGAGCACTCGCTTTCGGCCTGGGCCTGATTTCCCTCGGGTTGCTGGGGTACCGAAGAAAACTTGGCAGGAGACCTGTGCATGCCCACTGACCACCATCCAAACTCGTGGCGCCAGCGCGCCGCCCGCATCGGGGGCGCGGCTGCGGCGGCCCTCCTGGTGCTGCCTGCATGGGCCTACGAGCCGCCGACGGCACCTTCGGGTCGCATCAACGACCCGGCCGCGGGCTGGGACCACCTCTGGCACGAGGTGCTGGTGGACATCACCATCATCGGGGTGATCTTCGCGTTGGTGATGGCTTACTTCCTGGTGCGCTACCGGGCGCGCAAACCCGGAGAGGTGGGGTCGGCGCCCAAGCTCAGCCCTGCGGCGGTGATCGGCTGGGCGGTGATTCCCACCTTCATCTTCATGGCCGACGACTTCTACCTGGCGGCCAACGGCTGGAAGCTGTGGAACGACTACCGCGACGTGCCGGCCGACCGCATCGAGGTCAAGCTCGAAGCCGGCATGTACAGCTGGGACTACACCTACGCCAACGGCGTGCGCACCCAGAATGAGTTGAAGGTGCCTGCCGGCAAGCCGGTGCTGTTGCGCATGACCAGCCGTGACACCCTGCACAGCCACTTCATCCCGGACTTCCGCGTGAAGGAGGACTCGATGCCGGGCCGGGTCACCTACCTGTGGTTCTATCCCCAGAAGCCGGGTGAGCACATCGTCTCCTGCGCCGAGTACTGCGGGGTGATGCACTCCTACATGGCTGGCAAGGTGGTGGTGCTGCCTGAGGCGGATTTCAAGACCTGGCTGGAACAGGAGGGTGCCAAGGTGGCCTCCGCGGCCAAGCCCGCGACCTGAGGCCGCTCAGGTCTCGCGAGACAGAACAAGAGGAGACTGCCAGTGAGCATCAATCTCAAGGAATGGCTCTTCACGACCGACCACAAGCGGGTCGGCGTGTTGTACCTGATCGGATCCATCGCCGCCTTCGCGGTGGCCGGGATCGCAGCGATGCTCATGCGCATCGAGCTGTCGAGCCTGGGCCCCACCATCACCAGCAACCCCACCAAGTACAACGTCTGGCTGTACACCCACGGGGCGGTGATGATCCTGGGCTTCCAGATCCCGGCGCTGACCGGGTTCTTCGCCAACTACTGCATCCCGCTGATGATCGGCGCCAAGGACGTCGCCTTCCCGCGTGTGAACGCGCTGTCGGTGTGGCTGTTCTACGTCGGCGTGTTCCTGGCGTTGCTGACCTTCGTGGTGCCGGATCCGCCCGATGTGATGTGGACCGGCTACCCGCCGTACTCCACCATCACCACCGGCAACACGGCGCTGTACAGCTTCACGGTACTGGTACTGGGTTTCGCATCGATCATCGGCGGCGTCAACTTCCTCACCACGGTGGCGTACATGCGTGCGCCCGGGTTGAAGTGGAGCAACCTGAACATCTTCGTCTGGTGCACGCTGGGTGCGTTCGTGCTGCAGCTGATCTTCGTTCCGGTGCTGGGCACCGCGGTGACGCTGATCAGCTTCGACAAGTACCTGGGCACGCACTTCTTCGACCCCTCCCGTGGGGGTGACGTGCTGACCTACCAGAACCTGTTCTGGTTCTATTCGCACCCGGCGGTGTACGTGATCTTCCTGCCCTTCATCGGGGTGGTGTTCGAGATCGTTGCCACCTTCACCCGCAACCGCGTGTTCAACCACAAGGTGGCGCTGTGGGGCGGCATCGGCGGCATCGTCATCCTGTCGGGTGAGGTGTGGGTGCACCACCTGTACGTCTCCGGCATGGCCGACTGGATCCGCATCGGCCAGATGGTGACCACGCTGCTGATCTCCATCCCGGTGGGTTTGCTGGTCATCAGTCTGGCGGGCACGCTGTACAAGGGCTCGATCACCTTCGAGACGCCGATGCTGTATGCGCTGGGGGTGCTGTTCCTGTTCCTGATCGGTGGCCTGACCGGCATCCCGCTGGCGCTGACATCGCTGACCCTGCATTTGTCGGACACCTACTACGTGGTGGGACACTTCCACTACGTGATGGCGGTGGCCGGCACCTTCGCCATCTTCGGCGGGGTGTACTACTGGTTCCCGAAGATGACGGGGCGCATGTACAACGAGTTCTGGGGCAAGGTCGGCTTCTGGCTCACCTTCGTCGGCGTCAACATCGTGTTCTGGATCATGATGACGGTGGGCGTGAAGGGCATGCCGCGTCGCTACTACGACTACGCCCAGTTCCCGCAATTCGAGTCGGCGCACCAGTGGATGACCGTGGGTGCGGCGATCCTGGGCGTGGGTTTTGCCATCGCGGTGCTGAACTGGATCATCGGGGCGATGAAGGGTGCACCTGCGGGCGACAACCCCTGGGGTTCCAAGTCGCTGGAATGGACCACCGTATCGCCGCCGCCGCATGGCAACTGGCCGTCGCCGCCCAGCGTTGATCCCGAATGGACGCCTTATTCCTACGACCGGCGTTGAACCCGTGACGGCTGCTGCCGCCCGGCGGCGCAGCCTGCTGCTCGGTCTGGGAGGCGGGTTGCTCATCGCGGGGACCGCAGTGTCCTGGAAGGCATTGCGGCGTCCCCCCGCCCTGCCTGACGGGGTGGACGCACCACCCCACCCGGGCGCAACCCGGATCGACGACGCCCGGCCCCTGCCGGACTTCCGGCTGGACAGTCCCCGGGGCCCTCTGACACGGGCCTGGCTGCAAGGGCGCTGGACGGTGCTCTTCTTCGGCTACACCCATTGTCCGGATGTGTGCCCCACCGCGCTGGCCCTGATGGCCGAGGTGAACCGGCAGATGCAGCCGTCGCAGCGTCCTCAGGTGCTGTTTGTTTCGGTGGATCCGCAGCGTGACACGACCGCGCTGCTGGCCGAGTACGTGCCTGCGTTCGACCCGGACTTCCTTGGGGCCACCGGTCAGGACCCCGAAGTGGCGCCGCTGCTGCGCCATCTGGGGGCGCAGTTCACCCGGCACCCGCCTTCAGCGTCGGGCTTTTACACCGTGGACCACACCGCCGGGCTGTTCCTGATCGATCCGCAGGCGCGGCTGAAGGCGGTGTTCACCCCGCCCCATGACAGCGTTGCGGTGCTGGCCGATCTGCGCGCCTGGATTCAGTGACCGCTGTGGCCGCTGCGGCGCCCGGGCCCCATGGCCTTCAGGCAGACCAGCACGAACATCAGACCGCCGACGATCGCGATCAGCCCACCCAGGCCCATCATGCCCATGCCGATGCGCTCGGGCAGGCCCAGCAGCACCTGCTCGCTGCCGGCCACCTTGCGCTGCACCCCGTAGCCACCTGACCAGGCCAGACCGAGGATGTGCATCAGCTGGCCACCGCCATAGACCAGCGGTTGCCAGCGCGCCAGCCGGGCCTCCGGGGCACGGAAGCCCAGCCGCGGCAGCATCAGGTAGGCCCAGCCCATGAAGGCCAGCGTCACGCCGACGATGGACCCGTGGTAGTGCGCCGGCACCACCACATTGACGCCGCGGATCAGGAAGGCCAGCACCCCGCCAGTGACAAACAGCAGCAGCGAGGCCAGCAGCGCTGAACGCGCCGGACCGGCCGGTTGCCGCCACAGCCAGGGCAAGGCGGCCAGCACCACCCCCATCAGCGGCAGCATGGCCAGGTGGCCCCAGCGCATCAGCTCGGCAAAGCCGGCCATCTGATCGCCGCTGCCCACCGGCGCCTGAACCAGCAACCAGGGCAGCACCAGCAGGGGCAGCCCGGCCAGCGCCATGCCGCGGCCCAGCAACTCCGGCCCCGCGCGCAGCGGTGCCCCCAGCTGGGTGAGCAGCCACAGCCAGGCCAGCAGGGCCAGCAGTGCATGCTGGAACTGCAGCACATGGCCTGCGCCCCAGAACAGCAGCTCAAAATAGGCCGCACCCTGTCCTGCGGGCAGTTGCCAGGCCGTCCAGGCCCAGGTCAGCCAGGCCAGCACACCGGCGGCCAGGCTGGCCCACAGCCCGGTCTTCAGCAGGGCAGACCATCGGCCCGCCGGGTCAGTGTCAAAACCGCAGGCCAGCGCACGCAACATCGTCAGCCCGAAGCCGGCGCCGCACAAGGCCAGTCCGGTCATGAACAGCGGTTGGTCCAGCACCGGGATGTAGTTGTTCAGCAAAGGCTGCGCGTCGGGCGCAAACGGGGAGATCGTCATGGCCAGTGTGCCCGCCGCCGCCAGTGACCAGCCGACCCAGCCCAGGGCGACGGCCCGCTCGCGGGTCCACTGCGTCCAGACCGTGGCGGCGAAGGCCATGAACCAGATCAGCACCGACAGGTCCACATGCACCACCAGTGCAGCGCGGAACAGGTCGCGCAGCGGAAACACGGCGGCAATGCCCGGCGTGCGCGACAGCACCAGCACGATGGCCAGCAGGCCGGAGCCGATCAGTGCGGCCACCCCCAGCCAGAGGTGCGCACGCGCCAGCCGCCGCGCCGCCCCCTGGGGCAGCGCGCCGACATCAACACGGCTGGACGTGGATGCCGGTCCCGGGACTGGCGAGAGGCCGTCGGTGTCAAGCGGATGGGGCAGGGCGGCTTCGGCCATCGGCGGTGTCTCCTCGTCTGCTGTGGCTGCGGTGGGCTGCTGCTGCGAGGGGCCCACCCGCGCGGCGCAGGATTATGGCGAGCGCCGGTGCTGCCTGGCCATGCTGCGCAGGGTATCCACCGAGACCTGCGTTTCGGCGGCCACCGGCACCCGGGGGGCGGCGCGCAGCGCATGGCCGTAAACGATCTCGAAGCGCAACTGCAGTCGGCCGTCCGGGGTCTGCGAACCGCGCAGGCCTTCGGCCAGACCCTGCCGCATGGCTTCGTGCCAGCGCGGCGTGCGCAGGCCGGCGAAGCGTTGCGGGGCGGTGTTGCGGCCCAGCGTGCGCAGCTCGGCCAGCAGGGCCTCGGGGCTCTCCCAAGTCAACGTGAGCTGCTCCATGTCCATCACCGGGTCGCGAAACCCGGCCTGCACCAGTGCGTCGCCCAGGTCGTGCATGTCCATCCAGGTGCTGCAGGCTGCGCCCCAACCCTGCGCGGCCCAGATCCGGCGCAGCCCGGCCAGGGTGTCCGGCCCAAAAGCAGAAAACATCAGCATGCCGTTGGTGGGCAGGCGCTCATGCCAACGTGCCAGCAGCGCCGGCAGGTCGTCCACCCAGTGCAGCAGCAGGTTGCTCCAGAGCATGTCGCCCGGCGTGGGGGTCAGATCGTCCGCAGAGGCGGGGCGCAGGCGCTGCCACCAGCGGTTGCGGCCGGGGCGCAGCGGCTGGCCCTCGACGTCCAGCGCCAGCAGCCGGGCCTGCGGACAGGCGCTGCGCAGCGCGGCCTCTGCCTGGCCCAGCGGCTCGCCCCAGTCCAGGATGCGACGCGGCGGCTCGCGCAGCAGGCTCAAGCGATCGGCCATGCGCCGGGCCACCTCGCCGGCCAGCCAGGCCGCGGGCGCGGTGTCCAGGTGCCGACGCAGCGCCGCCGCATCGACCCGGCGAGGGGCAGATGGAGGGGCTGCGCGACGGTCTGCAGGGCCTTCTGCAGGGGCTGGGGCGGGGGTCGGTACCATGCTGGCCGGGCAGTATAGTGAGCCGCACCATGTCCCGCCTGCACACTGTTTCCCCTCCCGTTGCCCCTGCCATCGGGACCGAAGCGGCCAGCCCGGGTGGTGTGGCCGGCTGGCTGCGGCAGGCCCGGCGCTGGGCAGGCAGCAGCTGCCAGGTCTGCCGGCGCTGGCAGACCGACGCCCTGTGTGTGGACTGCCTGGGCCGCTTCGCCCCGGCGCGGCCGCGCTGCCGGGGCTGTGCCATCGTGCTGCCGCACCCGGAGGTGGAGTTCTGCGGGCGTTGCCTGAGGGAGCCCTCCGCACTCACCGCGGTGGTGGCTGCGCTGGACTACGGATTTCCCTGGGACCGACTGATCTCCCGCTTCAAGTTCCACGCTGCTCCGGAGTTGGCTGGTGATCTGGCCGACCTGCTGACCGGGGCCGTTGCCCCGGCGCTGCGATCCGGCTGGCTGGAGCGTCCCGAGTGGGTGCTGCCGGTGCCGCTGTCGCCGCAACGCCTGCGCGAGCGCGGCTACAACCAGGCTTGGGAGTTGGCGCGGCGGGTGGCCCGGGCCCAGGGTCTGTCGGCCCGAGCGGACCTGCTGGTCAAGTTGCGCGAGGGCGCCCACCAGGCCGAACTGAGCCGCGAGGAGAGGCTGCACAATCTGGCCGCCGCCTTCGCCACCGAACCCCAGGCCCGTCCTCTGCTGGCCGGCGCCCGCGTGGCCTTGGTGGACGACGTGATGACCACCGGAGCCACCCTTCAGGAGCTGGCCCGCACCCTGCTGCGTGCCGGGGCATCCCAGGTGCAGGGATGGGTGCTGGCGCGCACGCCCGAGTGACGTTCAACTTCCTGGCCCTGGCCCGAGACACAGCCCCTGTCCCTTCATGTTCCGCATCGTCCTGGTCCATCCCGAGATCCCGCCCAACACCGGCAACGTCATCCGCCTGGCGGCCAACACCGGCTGCGAGCTGCACCTGATCGAGCCGCTGGGCTTCTTGATGGAAGACAAGCTGCTGCGGCGTGCCGGGCTGGACTACCACGAGTACGCCGACCTGCGCCGTCACGCCAGCTGGGAGGCCTTCGTGAATGCCTGCCGGCCCGACCCATCGCGGGCCTTCGCCTTCACCACCCGCGGCAGCCGCCGACCCACCGACGTGGCCTGGCGGCCCGGCGACTGGCTGGTGTTCGGCAGCGAGACCGCCGGCCTGCCCCCGGCGCTGCGCGACCACTGGTTTGCCGAGCCGCAGCGCCTGCGCCTGCCGATGCGCGCCGGCCAGCGCAGCTTGAACCTGAGCAACGCGGTGGCGGTGTCGGTGTTCGAGGCCTGGCGGCAGCAGGGGTTTGAGGGGGCGGGTTGATGCAAGTTGCCTGGTATCAGCGACTGGCCGCCTGATCCAGGACCTGTGCCGCCCATTGATTGAAGCTGACCCCTTCGACCTGCGCCCGGGCGCTGGCACGGGCGTGGATTTCGGGTGGCAGGCGCAGCATCACTCTTCCCGAGTAGGGTTTGTCAGGCGCCTGGCCGAGCTGCCGGCAAGCGGCCAGGTAGTTGTCGACGGCCTCATGGAAAGCGGCCTCCAACTCGACGACCGACGCACCATGAAATCCGACGATGTCGCGCAGGCCAGCGACATGTCCCACAAACAGGCGGTCCTCGGCGTCGAACTCGACCCGCGCGCTGTAACCGAGGTACTGCATGGTGTCGCTTCTGCTCATGGTGTGATTCCCAACGCCTTCAAGAACTGTCGCGCATCGCGAACCCGATACCGCAAGGCATCCTTGTTCGGGTGCGGGCGATGAAAGTAAGCACGCAGTCCGTTCTTCTCGAAAGTGACGGAAGAACCTGCGCCTTCGACCATCGCACAGCCCACCGCCACCAACAGGGCTTCGATGCGTCGCCACTCGATGGCACCGTTCGCAGGCTCAGCAAACACGGCCGACAAGGTCTTGCGGTGGGCGCTGTTCATGCAACGATGATATCGAAAAGTGATGCCAAAGTGGGCTCACTCTCCTGCAGGGTCGGCGGGTGTGGAGCCCTCCGAACGGAGCCGCCCATCGCGCAGCTCCAGCCGGCGGTCCAGCGCGGCGGCGATCTCGGGGTTGTGGGTGGCCACCAGGACCAGGGCACCGCGCTGGCGGGCCTGGCGGGCCAGCAGTTCCACCACCCGCTGGCCGTTGTGGCTGTCCAGGTTGCCGGTGGGTTCGTCGGCCAGCAGCAGGTCTGGCTCGTTGGCCAGGGCGCGTGCCACAGCGGCGCGTTGGCGCTCGCCGCCGGACACCTGGGAGGGCAGGAAGCTGGCGCGCGCCGACAGGCCCACCTCGTCCAGCAGCGCCGCGGCGCGTTCGCGTCGGCGCGCGCGCGGGGCGCCCAGGGCGAGCATGGCGGCTTCCACGTTCTCCTGCAGCGTCATGGTGGGCAGCAGGTGGTGGAACTGGAAGACGAAGCCGATGCGGCGGGCGCGGAAGGCCGCGGCATTGCGAACCTGCACCAGGTCCTGCCCGCCGATGCACACCCGTCCCCGAGTCGGTCGGTCCAGCAGGCCGATGAGGGACAACAGGCTGCTCTTGCCTCCACCGGAGGGGCCGGTGAGTGCCAGGGTCTGGCCGGCGTCGGCGCTGAAGCTGACATCGACCAGCGCCTGCACCCGGCCCTGCTCATGGCTGCGACTCACCGCCTCCACCTGCAGCAGCGGGTCGATGGCGTGGAGTGGACGGTCATTCATGGCGCAACGCCTCCAGCGGCTGCATGCGCCAGAGCACCAGGGCCGGCCAGGCCAGCGACAGCGTGCCGACGCCGAACACCAGAGTGAATGAGGTCAGCACCTGAGCCGTGCCCAGGTGCAGCGGCAGCCAGCCGAAGCCCACCGTCTCCAGCCGGTTGACGCCGTGCAGCAGCGCCAGGCCGAAGCCGTTGCCCAGCAGGGCTCCGACGCCGCACAGCAGCGCAGTCTCGGCCGCCAGCAGGCGCAGCACCCGCCAAGGGGTCCAGCCGATGGCCATCAGGATGCCGATCTCACGGGTGCGCTCAGCCAGCGCCATGGTCAGCATGTTCACCACCACCAGCCCGGTGCCCAGCAGCACCACCACCGCGATGGTGCCGACGAAGGCGTCCACCACCCGCAGCAGCCGCACCGCGCCGGCGAACTCGGTGCCGGGGATGGCCTTGAGCGAGGGGAAGTCCCGCCCCACCTCGTCAATGATGCGTGCGGTGGCGGCGCGGTCGCCGGTGCTCACCAGCGCCAGGGTGTAGGAGCGCGGGCCGCCATCTTGTGCGTAGAGGCGCTGCACCGGGCCGATCTCGCCCATCAGCCCGCCGTCGAACAGCCGGCTGCCGGTGCGGTAGATGCCGGCCACGCGCAGGCTGCGCCCACCCACTTCCACCGCTTGTCCGATGCCCAGGCCCAGACGTTGTGCGGCGATTTCGCCCAGTGTCACCTCGTTTTGACCCGGCTCGAAGTGACGCCCTGCCACCAGGCCGATGCGCTGCGCAAAACCAGGGGTGACGCCCAGCAGCATGGCATAGGCGCTCCAGCGCTCGTTGAGGGTGCCCATCACCATCGGCGACAGGGCCGCGCCGTAGCGTTGCCGCAGCGTGGCCATCTGCGCCTCCGTGATCTTGGACGAGAAGGGCGAGGGGGCGCGCTTCTCGTGGATCACCACGTCGAACTGGTAGCGGCCGATCGCCGAGGCGATCTGCTGGCGCAGGTCGGCGGTGATCGCGGTGGCCGCCGCAAACAGCCCGACCCCGGCGGCGATGCCCAGCACCGTCATCAGGCTGCGCACCCGGGCGCGCAGCAGGTTGCGCCAGAAGATCATCGTGTCGCAGCCTCTTGACCCCTCAGTTGGCGCAGGCCGGCAGCCCTTCGGTGTAGGGCGTGCCGTTGACCGTCAGCGTGGCCTGCATCGTGACACCGGGAACCAGCGTGACCACCGCCTGCGAGCCGTTGGCGCCACTGAAGGTCAGCGCGCCGGCGGTGTAGGCCCCGGTGGAGTCGGTTTCGATGCGGGTGGGCGTGGCGATCTCGAAGGACTCGCCGTTGGAGCGGTGGCCCCGGCCGCTCATCGCCAGACTGGAGCCGCCGGAGGGGGTGTCGTACGAGCTGATCGACCAGTTCGCCTGCCGGTAGGTTTTGCCGGTGAGGTTGTTGCTGCGCAGCATCTCCTGCACGGTGAAGCGGTCTGGCGACGCTGAGGTCGGGCTGCCGCCGGGAACACCCACCTGGTAGGCCAGGCCGCTGAAGCTCACCGACTCGTCCGACAGCACCGCGCCGCCGCTGGCGGCACGCACCTGCGTGCGCAGGCCGTCCGGGCTTTCCGCGGCGATGCGGCTGGTGACGTTGACGCCGTTGACCGTGCTGCGCGTGACCGACAGGGTCACGCTGCCGCTGACCACCTCCTGCGCTCCGGTGTCGGTGTTGAGTTCGCAGTAGTTGGTGAACACCAGCGCGCCGCTGGACGTGGTGCCGCCGCTGCTGTCCTCGGTCATCTCGTACTTGCCGCCGCAATCGCCGTTTTCGACCAGCGGGTCGCCCGCGGCCATGGCCTGCATGCGGCCCTGCATCAGGCGGCGTTCACGCTGCATCTGTGCCAGTCCCAGTGCCCGGCTCACGAGCGCCGAGCTGCCGGCCCGCGGGGCTGCCGCAGAGGTGGAGCTGGGGTTGCACAGCGACACGAAGGAGGACGCGTCCGCCGCAGCGGTCTTGACCGTGTCGGCGCTGATCTGAGTGGGGGCGGCGGTGTCGGTGTCGTCCGAGTCCCCGCCACCTCCGCCGCCGCAGGAGGCGGCCAGCCAGGCCAGACTCAGCGCAGCCACGGCCGCGCCAGCGATGCGGGTGCGGGAACCGAAGGGATGTTTCAGGGCAGCCATGCACGGACCTCACTTTCGATGATTGCGATCACTGTGCGAGGGGGCGGGTGCCCGGGGGCCGCGGTGTCGGGGCCCTGAACTGCCACGTCCCTCGACAAGGTCAGTCTGTCCCAGTTGATACACCCGGCCCTATGCGCTGGATCAACCCGCGGCGCTGCCATGGACCGCGGCCCCCGCAGAGCAGGGGAAATTCACGCGCCGGACATGAAAACTCCACCGGCAGCCGGTGCTCGCAGCAGGTGGACGGTGGTGCCTCGGCAGGAGCGGGCTGCGACCGCGGACCTGCGCGGGCCGGGGCGCTCGGTCAGTGTCAGTACTCGCTGCGCGCTTCGCGGGTCATCAGCTGCTGCAGCGCTTGGCGGGCGGTGAGCCGGCCTTCGAGCAGGGCCACCACCGCCTCGGTGATCGGCATGTCCACGCCCAGCGAGCGGGCGCGCGCCAGCACGGTGGGTGCGCTGTAGACGCCCTCGGCGACATGGCCAAGGTCCTGGAGGATCTGCCCCAGCGACACGCCAGCCGCCAGCCGCAGGCCAACGCGGCGGTTGCGGGAAAGGTCGCCGGTGGCGGTGAGCACCAGGTCGCCCAGGCCGGACAGGCCCATGAAGGTCTCCGCCTGCGCGCCCAGGGCCAGGCCCAGGCGGGTCATTTCCGCCAGGCCGCGGGTGATCAATGCGGCCCGGGCGTTCAGGCCCAGCTCCATGCCGTCGGCCACGCCGGTGGCGATCGCCAGCACGTTCTTGACCGCCCCGCCCACCTCGACGCCCACCGGGTCACCCGAGGCGTAGATGCGCAGGCTGGGGCCGTGCAGGGCCTGCACCGTGGCGCGGCAGAGCGCCTCGTCCCGGCTGGCGGCCACCAGCGCCGTGGGCTGGTTGCGCGCCACCTCCTGGGCAAAACTGGGGCCGGAGAGCACCCCGGCGTGCAGCCAGGGAGCCACCTGGGTGGCAATCTCGTGGCCGAGCAGGCCACTGCCGGCTTCGAAGCCCTTGCACAGCCACATCACGGCAGCGCCTGCGGGCAGACGGGTGAGCATGTCGCGCAGGCCGGCCATCGGTGTGGCCACGATGAGCAGGCCCCGGTCCCAGCCGTCCTGGCCGGCATGGGCCAGCGCGGCGCCGAAGTCGCTGCCGACCTGGAGGGATTCGGGCAGCGCCAGGCCGGGCAGGTAGCGCTGGTTGACGCGATCGCGGGCGATGGCACGGGCCTGTTCGGCATCACGGGCCCATAACAGGGTCGGTTGCCGGGTGGCCGCCTGTGCGGCCAGGGCGGTACCCCAGGCGCCGGCGCCCAGCACGGTCACACGCACGGTCGGTTCCATCGGAGCTTGTCCCATATGCCGGCTGGATCGGCCCTCCGGCGGATCTCAGTTGGCCAGCGCGTTGCCCTGCTGCGACTGCTGGGCCTCGAACATGGCCTGGAAGTTGACTTCCGCCAGGTGCACCGGCGGGAACCCGGCGCGGGTGATCACATCGGCCACCACGGCACGCAGGTAGGGGTAGACGATGCCCGGGCAGGCGATGCCCAGGATGGGCTGGATCTGGTCCTCGGGGATGTGGCGGATCTCGAAGATGCCCGCTTCCTTGGCCTCGCACAGGAACAGGGTGCGGTCGCCCAGCCGGGTGGTGACGGTGGCGCTCACCGCCACCTCGAAGATGCCGTCGGCCACCGGCTGGACCTCGACGCCGAGGTTGACTTCCACTGCCGGCTGGCCCTGCTCGACCAGGATCTGCGGGGAGTTGGGCTGCTCCAGCGACAGGTCCTTCAGGTAGACGCGCTGGATCTGGAACACGGGCTGGGCTTGTTCGTCGGACATGGTGGTTCTCGGGTGGCGGAATCGGTGTTCGGGCTGCGGCATCACCGCGCGCCGGGGCGAATCGGGTGCTGCGCTGCGGGCACTGCAAGGCGCAGAGGATTATGGCAGTGGAGCCTGGGCCCGCCTGTGCTCACCTGTGCGCTTGTGTGCATCCGCGCGCCTGCCGTTGCCGCTGGAAGGTTCACCCCCTCGGTTTGGCGGGGCCAGGGCTTTCACGGCAGGGCCGGCAAGTTCTGCAGCCAGCACCGCAGCGCCTGGTTGACCTCGTGTGCGGCCTCCCAGGTGAGCATGTGACCGCACCGGGTCAGCACCCGGCAGTGGGCCTGGGGCATTGTCTCGGCCATCTCCTGCGAGTGCTCCGGCGGGGTCAGTGCGTCGGCATCGCCGACCAGCAACAGGGCCGGGCAAGCGATGGCCTGCAGCGCAGGCCGCAGGTCCTGACGGGCCATCAGGGCACGGTTCTGCGCGATCAGCCGGGCGTCCCCGGCGCGCAGGATCATGTCCAGATAACGTTGCCGCAGCGATGCGTCATTGGCCCGCTCCGGATGGAAGGCGAAGGCCAGGTTGGCCTCCAGCACCGCCCGGGTGCGGCCGACAGCGAATTCTTCGCAGGCCGCCGCGCGCAGGGCCAGAACCTCGGCCGTGTCTGCCCGGGCGCTGCTGCCCAGCAGGGCCAGTCCGGCCAGCCGCTGCGGGGCCTGACGGGCCGCCTCCAGTGCCACCATGCCGCCCATCGATGCACCGATGAGGATGGCCGATGCGCCTCGCTCCAGGTCATGGTCCAGCAGCCAGCGGGCCATTCCGGGCAGGGTGTCGGCCTGCTCCAGGGCCCGCGACACGCGGATGTCGCGCCCGGGCCAGTCGGTGGCCAGGGCGTGCAGCTGGTCGGCAAAGAGCTCGGCATCACAGGCCAGGCCCGGCAGCAGGACAAGGGCGGGTGCAACCATCGGCGCAGCTTAGCCGTTCGCTGCGCCGGAGTTCACCGCTGGTTGCATTGGAATGCAGCCGGGCCTGTGTCGCAGTGGGTGCGGCTGTGGTTTACTCGGTTGATCCATGACCGAACTGATCGTCATCCGTCACGGCGAGACGGATTCCAACCGCGAGCACCGCTTCCAGGGCCAGCTGGATGTGCCGCTGAACGCCACCGGCCTGCAGCAGGCCGAGCGGCTCGCCGAAGCCCTGGCGTCAGAACCCTTCGATGCGATGGTGGCCAGTGACCTGCAGCGCGCCCGCCAGACCGCCGCGCCTCTGGCCGATCGACGGGGCCTGGAGGTGAGGGCCGATGCGGCCTGGCGGGAGCAGTCCTTCGGGCAGATCGAAGGACTGCGGGTCAAGGCGTTGCACGAGCAACAGCCGGAGCTGTTTGCCCGCTGGGCCCAACACGATGCGGACTTTGCCCTGCCCGGCGGTGAGAGCGTGCGACGCTTCCACGCCCGCATCCTGGCCGCAGCAGGCCGCCTGGCCGAAGCGTTTCCTCGCCGGCGTGTGCTGCTGGTGACTCACGGCGGGGTGCTGGACATGCTCTGGCGCAGCGCCCATGGCGAATCGCTGGACGGACCGCGGCGCTGCCCGATCCCCAATGCCGGCATCAACCGCCTGCGCTGGGTGGCCGGGCGGCTGGAGATCGTGCACTGGGCCGACGACAGGCACCTGGCAGGGCTGCCTCAACAACCCACCACCGTGCCCTTGAGCGTGCGACTGAAGGAGTGGGCCGCCGGCCGGCAGCCACCCCCGGTGGACGATCCCGACGAGCCGCCCGTGCCTTGATCCGGTCCCCGCTTGTCGGGTCTGCCGATCCCCGAATTCAGCGGCCGGTGGTCACGCGAACGGACCTCAATCGTCGTTGGCGGTGCTGGGGTCGGTGGCCTCCAGCTCATAGCTGGCCGCCAGCATGGCCAGGCGGCCGATCACGCCGTACATGTAGAAGCGGTTGGGCGCGCTGGCGCCGGGTTTGACGCCCGGGCGGGGCAGGTGGTGGCTTTCCGCAAAGGCCAGCGGCACGAACTCGGCCCCTGGGGCGTTGAGGTTCTCGTCGATGCCCCGGCTGGCGTGGATGCGGTAGAAGCCGCCCACCACATAGCGGTCCATCATGTAGACCACCGGTTCGGCGACGGCGTCGTTGAGCCGCTCGAAGGTGGGCACACCTTCCTGGATGATCACCTCGGTGACCTCCTGGCCATCCTTGACCACACTCATCTTGTTGCGGGTGCGGCGGTTGAGTTCGTCGAGCTCCTTGGCGTCGCGCACCGTCATGATCCCCATGCCGTAGGTGCCGTTGTCGGCCTTGACGACCACGAAGGGCTTCTCACCGATGCCGTATTCCTTGTACTTGCGGCGCACCTTGGTCAGCAGGGCATCGACATTGGACTTGACACACTCCAGACCCTGCTCGGCCGCAAAGTCGACCTCCCCGCAGTGGTTGAACATCGGGTTGATCAGCCAGGGATCCATGCCCAGCAGCTTGGCGAACTTCTTGGCCACCTCCTCGTAGGCCTGGAAGTGCAGGCTCTTGCGCCGCATCGTCCAGCCGGCGTGCAGCGGCGGCAGCAGGTACTGCTCATGCAGCTGGGTCAGCACCTCCGGAATGCCGGCCGACAGGTCGTTGTTGAGCAGCACGGTGCAGGGGTCGAAGTGCTTGAGACCCAGGCGCCGCTTGCTGCGCAGCAGCGGCTCGACGGTGACGCTTTCGCCGTCCGGCAGCTCGAAGGTGATCGGCTCGGTCAGGTCCTTGTCCAGGCTGCCCAGGCGAACGTTCAGCCCTGCGAGCGTGAAGATCTGCTTCAGGCGGGCAACATTGCTGAGGTAGAAGGTGTTGCGGGTGTGCTTCTCGGGAATCAGCAGCAGGTTCTTGGCTTCGGGGCAGATTTTTTCGATCGCCGCCATGGCCGCCTGCACCGCCAGCGGCAACATTTCCGGCGTCAGGTTGTTCCAGCCACCGGGAAAGAGGTTGGTGTCCACCGGCGCGAGCTTGAAGCCGGCGTTGCGGATGTCCACCGAGGTGTAGAACGGCGGCGTGTGTTCCATCCACTCCAGGCGGAACCAGCGTTCGATCGCCGGCATCGAGTCGAGGATGCGGGCCTCCAGCTCATTGATCGGGCCGTTCAGTGCGGTGACGAGGTGAGGGACCATGGCAGGGGGCGCGTTGCGCGGTTCGGGCGGCGGAGGGCAGCAGGTGCGGCTAGTGTGCCAAAGTCATCGGCGCACAGACGACGCTCAGGTGGAGTCGCCGTGCTGAATCTCAAGCGCTGCGCAGCGACGTTGCGCGTCGGCAGCGAAGAATGAAAAAAGGGGCCGCATGGCGGCCCCTTGGGTGTGACAGCGTTGTGAAGGAATCGATCAGCCGTGGTAGGCGGTTTCGCCGTGGGAGGCGATGTCCAGGCCTTCGCGCTCTTCTTCTTCGGTGACACGCAGGCCGATCACCAGGTCAACGATCTTGAAGGAGACCGCGGCGACGACCGCAGACCACACCACCGTCACGCCGACTGCCTTGGCCTGAACCAGCACCTGGTCGAACACGCCGACGCTGCCCACCGTGGCGGTGACCCAGTCGGTCACCAGGCCCGGGCCGCCCAGCGCCTGGTTGTTGAACACACCGGTCAGCAGGGCGCCGACGATGCCGCAGACCCCGTGCACACCGAACACGTCCAGGGAGTCATCCGCACCGAGCAGGCGCTTCAGACCGCTCACACCCCACAGACCTGCGAAGCCGGCCACGAAGCCGATCACCAGGCCGCCGACGATGCCCACGTTGCCGGCTGCCGGGGTGATCGCCACCAGGCCGGCGACGGCACCGGAGGCTGCACCCAGCATGGAGGCCTTGCCCTTCTTCAGGGCCTCACCCGTGCACCAGGCCAGCACTGCGGCAGCGGTGGCGGCGAAGGTGTTCATGAAGGCCAGCGCAGCGCTGTTGCCGGCTTCCAGGGCGGAACCGGCGTTGAAGCCGAACCAGCCCACCCACAGCAGCGAGGCGCCCACCATGGTCAGCGTCAGCGAGTGCGGGGTAAAGGCTTCGCGACCATAACCGACGCGCTTGCCCACCATGTAGGCACCCACCAAACCCGCCACGGCGGCGTTGATGTGCACCACGGTGCCGCCGGCGAAGTCCAGCGCGCCCCACTGCCAGATCAGGCCGGCCTTGCCGTTCATGGCTTCCACCACGTCGGCGCCGGTGTAGGCGTCCGGGCCCATCCAGTACCAAACCATGTGGGCGATCGGCGCGTAGCTGAAGGTGAACCACAGCACCATGAACAGCAGCACCGCACTGAACTTGATGCGCTCGGCGAAGGCGCCGACGATCAGGCCGCAGGTGATGGCCGCGAAGGTGGCCTGGAAGGCAACGAACACGATCTCCGGAATCACCACACCCTTGGAGAAGGTGGCGCCCATGGCGAATGCGCCTGTGGCCGGATCGAACACGCCCTTCAGGAACAGCCTGTCGAATCCGCCGATAAAGGCATTGCCTTCTGTGAACGCCAGGCTGTAGCCGTAGACGACCCACAACACGACGATCAGCGAGAAGGTGACGAACACCTGCATCAGCACCGACAGCATGTTCTTGCTGCGCACCAGGCCGCCATAGAACAACGCCAGGCCGGGGATGGCCATCAGGATGACCAGCAGGGTGGACACCAGCATCCAGGACACGTCGCCCTTGTTCGGGACGGGCGCGGGTGCGGTGGCTTCAGAGGCCGCTGGCGCGGCAGCGGGGGCCGCTGCGGCTGCCGGAGCGGCCGCTTCAGCAGAGGCGGCCACCGCGGGTGCGGCCGCGGCCGCATCGGACGCGGCCTGGGCCCAGCTGGTGCCGGCAAAGCCCAGCACCGCCACGCCCAGCGCGAGGGTTGCGATGAATTTCTTCAACATGGTGGTCTCTTGTGGAGGAAGGGGGCGGCGCTCAGAGCGCGTCCTTGCCGGTTTCGCCGGTGCGGATGCGCAGCACCTGCTCCAGGCCGGTGACGAAGATCTTGCCGTCACCGATCTTGCCGGTGCGGGCGGCGCCTTCGATGGCCTCGATCACGCGGTCGACGATCGAGTCGTCCACGGCCGCTTCGACTTTCACCTTGGGCAGGAAATCGACCACGTACTCGGCGCCGCGGTACAGCTCCGTGTGGCCTTTCTGGCGGCCAAAGCCCTTGACTTCGGTGACGGTGATGCCCTGCACGCCGATGGCGCTGAGGGCTTCACGCACCTCGTCGAGCTTGAAGGGCTTGATGATGGCGGTGACCATTTTCATGGGCGGTCTCCGGTGTGGATGTCAGGTTGGACGGGGGGTCAGAAGGCGTACTTGGCGCCGAGCACCACGCCGGCCTTGCCCAGCTCCTTGCCGTTGACCGGCGAGAAGTAGAAAGTCTTGTCGGCATCGGTGCCGACGATCGCGCCACTCAGGGTCAGCCCCTTGACCACTTCCTTGCTCACCGTCAGCGAGTAGTCGGTGTAGGTGGCATCGTCCGCGAACGGACCCTTGATCTTCTGGTAGCCCACGTGCGGCACGACGGAGAAACCAGCCACGTCGAAGGTGGCGCTCAGGTCCACATAGAAGCTGTTCTTGCTGTCGGCGTTGGCGAAGGTGTTGGTCACCGCGTGCGAGTACTTCAGCGTGGCCGGGCCGTAGGTCAGTGCGCCGTACAGCTCGGTGGTTTCGGCCTTGGTCGGCAGGTCGTTGCCGGGGTACTGGTAGGTCAGCACGCCGACGTCGTAGCCGAGGTCCTTGACGATCTCGCCCTTATAGCCTCCGTACACGTCGATCTCCACACCGGCATCGCCGCCCGCGTCCTTGATCCACTTGATCGACGAGGCCCATGCGCCTACATAGAAGCTGCCCAGGGTGTAGTCCACGCCGCCTTGCAGGGCCGGCTTCACGCGGGTCTGGGAGATGCCGCGGTAGCGGTAGTCGCTGACGGCGCCCACGTTGAAGGCCAGACCGTCGTCGGCCAAGGCGGGCAGGGGGGCCAGGGCGGTGCCGGCCAGGGCAGCCAGAGCGGCGAGAGCGACAACTTTCTTCATGTGGATCTCCGGTTCAGGTGAAGTGAGAGGGGATAGACAGGCCCATTACTGCACCTTCTGTGCCAGCTTCTCGTCTCCAGCAGGAGCCCCCACTCAAGGCGGAAACAGCTGGTTGCAGCTCCTCAGGCCCCGCCTTGGCGCGCCTCAGGCGGTTTCCAGGCGTGCTGTGCACCAATCTGGTCACGACGTGATGCACACAAATGGTGCGACACCCTTTTGGGGGAGAGCCGTCCGTGACAGGCTCCTCACAATGGCAGCAGGGGTCGAGATCACCCGACCTGCGACCCGCTCCTTCACACACTTCTCAGAACCCCATGTCACTTGCCCTGGTGCACAGCCGCGCCCTGGTCGGCCTGCAGGCGCCCGAAGTCACGGTCGAGGTCCACCTCGCCAATGGCCTGCCGAGTTTCACGCTGGTCGGTCTGGCCGAGACCGAGGTCAAGGAGGCGCGTGAGCGGGTGCGCTCGGCGCTGCACAGCAGTGGGCTGGACTTCCCGCACAACAAACGCATCACCGTCAACCTGGCGCCCGCCGACCTGCCGAAGGAGGGGGCGCGCTTCGACCTGCCGATTGCGGTGGGCATCCTGGCGGCCAGCGGGCAGATCCAGGCCGACCTGGAGCCGCTGGAGTTTGCGGGCGAGCTGTCCCTGGCCGGAGACCTGCGCGAGGTGCGGGGTGCCCTGGCCATGGGCGTGGCACTGCGCCGAACCGAGCGCCGCCGCACCCTGGTGCTGCCCAGTGCCAGTGCCCGAGAAGCGGCGCGGGTGCCGGGGCTGCAGCTGCGCTGCGCCGATCACCTGCTGCAGGTGGTGAGGGCGCTGCAGGTCGGAGACCGGGCCGAGCCGCTGGTGGCGCCGGTGCCTCCTATGGCGCAGACGCCGCCTCAGTTGCCCGATCTGCGAGAGGTCAAGGGCCAGGCGCAGGCTAAGCGGGCCCTGGAGGTGGCAGCCTGCGGAGCACACAGTCTGCTGCTGGTCGGGCCGCCGGGCACCGGAAAGTCCATGTTGGCCCAGCGGCTGATCGGCCTGTTGCCGCCGCTGCAGGAAGAAGAGGCTCTGGAGTCTGCCGCCATTCTCAGTCTGGCGGGTCAATTTGACCCGTCGGCCTGGGGGCAGCGGGTGCTGCGTTCGCCGCACCACACCGCATCTGCCGTCGCGCTGGTCGGGGGAGGCTCTCCGCCGCGTCCGGGAGAAATCTCACTGGCGCACCACGGGGTGCTGTTCCTGGATGAGTTGCCGGAGTTCCCTCGTGCGGCGCTGGAGGCCCTGCGTGAGCCCTTGGACAGCGGGCGCATCCGCATCTCCCGGGCGGCCCGCCAGGCCGATTTCCCGGCGCGTTGCCAACTGCTGGCGGCCATGAATCCCTGCCCCTGCGGACACCTTGGTTCACCCCTGAAGTCCTGCCGTTGCAGCCCGGAGGCGGTGACGCGTTACCAGGGCCGGATTTCCGGCCCGCTGCTCGACCGCATCGATCTGCGGGTCGAGGTCCCGGTACTCGCGCCCGAGCTGCTCAGTGCTGCATCCGATGGTGAATCCAGCGCCCAGGTGTCTTCCCGGGTCGCGCAGGCCCGGCAGCGCCAATGGGCGCGGCAGGGGCAGTGGAACGCCGCGCTGGATGCTGCCGGCCTGGACGAACACGCCAGGGCCACGGCCGCGGCGCTGGACTTCCTGAACGCGGCGGCTCAGCGCCTGGGGTGGTCGGGTCGGAGCATCCACCGGGTGTTGCGCATCGCCCGCAGCGTTGCCGACCTGGCCGATGGGGCCGACATCGGTGTGGGCCATGTGGCCGAAGCGGTGCAATTGCGGCGCGCGCTGGTGGCTGGCTGAAGGGTGGTTGGCTGAAGTGTCTGGACCGAAAATGGCGGCGTTGCCCCGTCCTTGTCCTTGTCCTGTTCCTGGCCCGCCAACCGCACTCACCGATGCCGCGCTTCTTCGTTGACCTTCCCCTGACTGCCGCAGCCGAACTCACCTTGCCCGCGGAAGTTGCCCGGCACGTCCAAGTGCTGCGCCGCCAGCCGGGTGACGAGTTGACCCTGTTTGATGGGCGAGGGGGTGAGTGGTCCGCCACGGTCCTGGAGATGGGGCGCCGCGAAGTGCGGGTGCGTCTGGCCGGGCAATGCCACGACGTCGATCGAGAGCTGTCCTTGCCTGTGACGCTGATGGCAGCCATGCCGGCCAATGACCGTTTCGACTGGCTGGTCGAGAAGGCCACCGAGCTGGGCGTTGCGGCCATTCAACCGTTGATGACCGAGCGCAGCGTGCTGCGACTGGAAGGTGATCGGGCGCTGCGGCGGCAGGCCCATTGGCAGTCGGTGGCGGTGGCCGCTGCCGAGCAGTGTGGTCGCACCCGCGTACCCGAGGTGGCCTCTGCACTTCCGCTGACGCAGGCGCTGCAGAAGCTCTCTGGCGCCCCGGGTGCCGCTCAGGCGCAGCGCTGGCTCCTGAGCCCTGCCGAGCAGGCGTGGCCGATGGCGCGGCGTGTTGCCGACTTGCCGGCGCAAGGGGTGCTGATCTTCAGTGGGCCTGAAGGTGGCTTCACCGACGCCGAGGAGCGGCTGGTGCTGGAGGCTGGCGGCCTGCCAACCCGCCTGGGGCCGCGCATCCTGCGTGCCGAGACGGCGCCGCTGGCGGTGCTGGCCACCCTGGCCCAGTGGGATCCCCAACCCCCGGGATGAGGCCATTGCAGCGCTGTGTCGGTGCGCATGAGGCCTTTTCTGGGGGCTGATGGAGCGGAACCGTGCCTTGAGCTGGGGCAATCTGCACGTTTCAGGACCGCTCTGGAGGTGGTCGCATCAACCCATGCAAAAAACGCATGTAACCCCTCTGTAATGGTTTCGAGGGGCGTCCTACACTGTTTTTCCGGCATCCCGAAAGCGCTCAGAAGCCCTTGGCGAGCGCTTCCGAGATGCCTTTTTCAACCTAGGAGCCCCTGATGTCCAATTCCGCCGTGGCCAGCGTCCAGGCCCCCGCCTTTGTCAAGAATCCCAAACTGGTGGCCTGGGTGGCCGAGATCGCTGCCCTGACCCAGCCGGCCGCCATCCACTGGTGTGATGGTTCCCGGGAGGAATACGACCGCCTGTGCCAGTTGCTGGTCGACGCCGGTACCTTCAAGAAGCTCAACCCCGCCAAGCGGCCCGACAGCTTCCTCGCCTGTTCCGACCCTTCGGATGTGGCCCGTGTGGAAGACCGCACTTTCATCTGCTGCGAGACGAAGGAAGACGCCGGCCCGACCAACAACTGGATGGCTCCGGCCGAGATGCGTGCACTGCTGCAGAGCGGTGAGGCCCCGCTGTTCCAGGGCTCGATGAAGGGTCGCACGATGTACGTGATCCCCTTCAGCATGGGCCCGCTCGGCTCGCCGATTGCCCAGATCGGCATCGAAATCTCGGACAGCCCCTATGTGGCCGTCAACATGAAGCTGATGACCCGCATGGGTCAGGCCGTCTATGACGTGATCGGCACCGACGGGGCCTTCGTGCCCTGCGTGCACACCGTCGGGGCACCTCTCGAAGCGGGCCAGGCCGATGTGTCCTGGCCGTGCAACCCCAAGACCAAGTACATCGTCCACTATCCGGAGACCCGTGAGATCTGGTCCTACGGCTCCGGCTACGGCGGCAATGCCCTGCTGGGCAAGAAGTGCCTGGCGCTGCGCATCGCCTCCAAGATGGGCCGCGACGAAGGCTGGCTGGCCGAGCACATGCTGATCCTGGGCGTGACCTCGCCCGAAGGCAAGAAGAGCTACGTCGCAGCGGCCTTCCCGAGCGCCTGCGGCAAGACCAATTTCGCGATGTTGATTCCGCCGGCCGCCCTGGGTGACTGGAAGGTCACCACCATCGGCGACGACATTGCCTGGATCAAGCCGGTGGACGGCAAGCTGCGCGCGATCAACCCGGAAGCCGGCTACTTCGGCGTTGCTCCGGGCACCAACGAAAAGACCAACCCGAACTGCATGGCGTCCCTGAACAAGGACGTCATCTTCACCAACGTGGCGCTGACTGATGACGGTGACGTGTGGTGGGAGGGCATGACCGACGAGCTGCCGTCGCACCTGATCGACTGGCAAGGCAAGGACTGGACACCCGAGAGCGCTCTGGGGGCCGACGGCAAGCGCCGCCCGGCCGCGCACCCGAACGCCCGCTTCACCGTGGCTGCGACCAACAACCCCGCCCTCGATCCGGACTGGGACAACCCCGCCGGCGTGCCGATCAATGCCTTCATCTTCGGTGGCCGTCGTTCCACCACCGTGCCGCTGGTGACCGAGGCCCGCAACTGGACCGAGGGCGTCTACATGGCCGCCACCATGGGTTCCGAGACCACTGCAGCCGCCTTCGGGGCGCAGGGTGTGGTTCGCCGCGACCCGTTTGCGATGCTGCCGTTTGCCGGCTACAACATGAGCGAGTACTTCCAGCACTGGCTCGACCTGGGCAGCAAACTCGAAGCGCAGGGCGCCGACCTGCCGGGGATTTTCACGGTGAACTGGTTCCGCAAGGGCTCGGACGGCAAGTTCGTCTGGCCGGGCTACGGCGACAACGCCCGCGTGATGCAGTGGATGCTGGCCCGGTTGGACGGCTCGGCCGGGGGCACGGAGCACATCTTCGGTGTCAGCCCGAACTACGGTGACC
This sequence comes from Burkholderiales bacterium, assembly GCA_016703325.1. GTDB lineage: Bacteria > Pseudomonadota > Gammaproteobacteria > Burkholderiales > Burkholderiaceae_C > Sphaerotilus. Next base: position 215,058 of record JADJCH010000001.1, read on the forward strand.
TGAACTGGGCCGGACTGGATTTCAACGAAGCCCAGTTCCAGAGCGTCATCGGCATCGATCAGGCCGCCTGGACGCAGGAGATGAAACTGCACGACGAGCTCTTCCAGCAGCTGGCCTATCGGTTGCCGCAGGAGCTGCGTGAGGTGAAGGCGCGGATCGAGGCCCGTCTGGCAGCCTGACCGTTGCTGCAGCGAGAGCGCCCGATCGACGGCGCTCTTCTGGTGCGCAAGAAGTGCATCTCATCCACTGAAGGGGCCTGCGGGCCCCATTCTTCTGGCGAAGACGATTTCCGCCGGGATGTCGAAGGTGGTTGTGAAAGTCGGGCCAGAAATGGAAAAGGCGCCGGGGCTCCCGGCGCCTTTTCATCTTGTTTCGCGGCGCCCCGACCACTTGGTGCGACCGCTGGCAGCAGCAAACATCCTGGATTGATGATGTGGGATGTATTCCTCTGCGGCCTTGTCTGTCTCCTCGGCCCTCGCTGGAGTGACCACTGCGCTTGGCTGTGGGTGCTCACGAGTGCCAAGAATGTACGGTGACTGTCACCTTGGCGGCATCGGGGCTTTCCCGCACCGTTGCGGGGCATTGAGCGAGAGGGGGCGTTGCTTCCCATCAACAGGTGGATCAGGAGGGAAAACCCGATGTTTGCTTCCCGAAGTGTGACACCGGCCCCGCTATTCGCCGCTCAGTTACAACACTTCTTTCCAGACCGGATATTGCTGCACGGTCGGCTCACGCATAATGTTCTTTCGTGTCTGGATGCGTGCGCCTTCCCTGTTCCCTGGAATGAGTGCTGGCTGTAGCTCCGCCACTTGGTTCTCCAGTACTGAGGTACTTGTTTCTTGAAAGGCGCTCTTCCATGGGCAACAAACTGTATGTAGGCAATCTGGCCTACACCGTGCGTGATGAAGAACTGAACGAGGCTTTCGGCCAGTTCGGTGCCGTGAACTCGGCAAAGGTGATGATGGACCGTGAAACCGGTCGTTCCAAGGGCTTCGGCTTTGTGGAAATGGCATCGGATGCCGAAGCGCAGGCAGCAATCAACGGTCTGAACGGCCAGGCCATCAGCGGCCGCGCCGTGGTGGTCAACGAAGCCCGTCCGCGTGAAGAGCGTCCTGGTGGCTTCCGCAGCCCGTACGGTGGTGGCGGCGGTGGCGGTGGTGGTGGTGGCGGCGGTCGCCGTGAAGGCGGCGGTGGCGGCTATGGCGGTGGCGGTGGCGGTGGCGGTGGCGGTGGCGGTGGCTTCCGCAGCCCCTACGGCGGCGGCGGTCGTCGTGAAGGCGGCGGCGGCGGTGGTGGCCGCGGCGGCTACGGCGGTGGCGGCGGTGGCGGCTACGGTGGTGGTGGCTACTGATCTGCCCCGAACCCATGACGGGGTGGATCGCCTGCTGACCTGATGCAGGTGCCCCTCTCGAACGAACAACGCCCGGTGATGCCGGGCGTTGTTCGTTTTCGGGGTTTCAGTGGCGGTTTGCGAATCCGTCAGTCCAATGGCGCTGCAGGCCGAGGGCGTCTGGGTTTGCGCCCTCGGCCGGCGATCAGTCGGTCGAACCAGGGGTCGGGCAGCAGGCGCAGCAACCGAGCCACCCAGGCCATCTGCCAGGGAATGACGCGCAACGTGGCACCGTGGGAAATGGCCTGCACGGCCTGCGCCGCAAAGTCCTGTGCCGGCATCAGGAAAGGCATCGGATAGGGGTTGCCGCGGGTCAGTGGGGTGTCGATGAATCCCGGCAGCAAGGTGACAACCCGGATGCCGTCGACCGTCAGCTCGTTGCGCAGGCTCTCTGCATAGGCCACCACAGCGGACTTGCTGGCGCAGTAGCCCGCATGTCCTGGCAGGCCCCGGATGGCCGCAACGCTGGAGACAGCGACCAGAGTGCCGCGCCGGGCCACCCGCATCGGCCGGATGAACGGGTGGAAGGTGGCCGCCAGACCGAGCAGGTTGGTGGCCATGAGATCGGCCAGCACGTCCAGGTCTTCCCTCTGCGCGGTGTCGATGCCGATGCTGATGCCGGCATTGGCGATCACCACCTGCGGCAGACCCAACTCCACCTGGCAACGTGTGGCGGCTGCAACAACCGAGTCGGCGTCGCGCACGTCGGCGGTGTAAACGGCGCAACCTGCTGTATCCAGTCGCTGTTCCTGCAGCCAGGCTCGCACAAGGTCACCGCGGCGTGCCACCAGGGCCAGCCGCCAGCCGAGTTGGGCGTAGCGCAGGGCCAACGCCTGTCCGATGCCACTGGACGCCCCGGTGATGAACACCAGGGGACGTTGCGCGGGCGGCGGCACCACGGAGGGTGTCATGGCCGCTCGCTCCGGTTGCTGCCGGGTTCCATGCGTCCCTTGACGCCCTGCCCGAGCACCGCGCTGCGTTTGTCGTGCTCGTAGCGAATTGAGCCGGCTTCGAAGCGATGCGCCCCCTGGCGCAGCACTACGGGGTCCCGGCTGATCACCACACCGTTGCGAGTGTCGAACAGCATGCGTTCGCCGGTGAACTCCAGTGCATCGCTGTTGCCGTCTCCCGGCTCCTGCACCACCCGGGCTCCGCCGCGCAGCCAGACCTCGCCGCTGCGGTTGTCTGCACTGGCCTGGTTGGCGCTGGCGCGCAGGACCCGGCCTTCTTCGTCGGTCCAGCGGATGCGCACGCCGTCGATCTCCAGTGTGTCGGTGTCCGGGTAGTGCCGCACCGCATCGCCCTCGATCACCCCTCTTGCAGGGCCGGACTGGGTGTAGTGCTGAACCGAGAACCCCTGCATTTCGTAGTCGGGGACATGGCTCAGGGGCTTCTCGGCGGCAGCGGGTGACAGGATGGGGGTCTGTTTCACCAGCCACCAGCTCAGGATGGCCGCCATCGCCAGCAGGCCCACCATCAGGTAGGTCTGTGCCGCGGATCGGAGCCGTTCGGACCAGGGGCGCCTCGGCTGCGGAGGTGACACCCTCAGGGGCGGGCCGAGCAGGGGCTGCAGCGGCAGGGTGTCCGGGCCGTCGTAGTCCATGCGGGCCGCTCAGCCGGCCTGGCCGTCGTCGAGAGTGACGAGGTGACCGTCCAACAGCCTGGCGTAGGCGCCACAGGCCACCAGCAGCAGATCGCAGAACTCCCGGGCGGCCCCGTGGCCGCCAGCCCGGGTTGTCACGTGGTCACACAGGGCCAGCACCTCGGGGTGAGCCAGGGCCGGGGCGCAGGCGAGCGCGCAGCGTGTCAGCAGCGGCAGGTCCGGCCAGTCGTCTCCGATGACGGCCAGGTCATCCCAGTCCAGGTCAAGCTCCGCCAGCACCTCGGCCGCAGCCCTCAATTTGTCGTGCACACCGAAGCGGGCCTGCTGGATGCCGAGGTCCGCACAGCGCCGGCGCACCGCGGCCGAATCCCGGCCGGTGATGACCACCGGGACGATACCGGCACGCGCCAGCAGCTTGATGCCGTGACCGTCGAGGGTGTTGAAGGCCTTGACCGTCTCGCCCTGTTCACCGATGGTGATGCGTCCATCGGTCAGGCAGCCATCCACGTCAAAGATGGCCACGCGCACCGCCTGGGCCTTGAGCAGCAGGGCGGTCTCGAACCGCTGCTGCGGCAGCACCTGGCGCGCGGGACGGGCCAGCAGTGGCTGCAACCGATGGCTGTAGTCGGCTCGCAGGGGTGTTGTCATGGTCAGATCACCTTGGTGCTGAGCAGGTCGTTGTAGGTCAGGGCTCCCACCAGCAGACCACCGGCGTCAACCACCAGCACGTTGTGGATCTTGGCGCGTTCCATCAGGTCGGCCGCCTCGACGGCCAGGTCGGCCTCATTGACGGTACGGGGCCGGCCATGCATCAGGTCGCCGGCCTTCAGCTGGCGGACTTCGGTGCCCCGTTCGATCAGACGCCGCAGGTCGCCGTCGGTGAACACGCCGATCGGTCGGCCGCTGTCGTCCACCACCGAAGTGCAGCCGATGCCTTTGGCACTCATTTCGCGCATCACGTCGAAGAAGCCGGTGTCCGTCGACACGCGGGGCACGGCGTCGCCGCTGCGCATCACGTCGCGCACATGGGTCAGCAGCTTGCGGCCGAGCGCACCGCCCGGGTGGGAACGGGCGAAATCCGCCTCCCGGAATCCACGCGCGTCCAGCAGCGCCACCGCCAGGGCATCGCCCAGCGCAAGTTGTGCGGTGGTGCTGGCCGTGGGGGCGAGGTTCAGCGGGCAGGCCTCCTGCTCCACCCGGTTCGACAGGATCAGGTCCGCATGCGAGCCCAGAGTCGATTCGGGTTTGCCGGTCATCGCGATCAGCGTGATGCCCAGGCGGCGCAGCGCCGGCAGGATGGCGGCCAGCTCGGCGCTTTCACCCGAGTTGGAAATTGCCAGCACCACATCGCCCGGCGTGACCATGCCCAGATCGCCATGGCTGGCTTCGCCCGGGTGGACAAAAAGGGCGGGCGTGCCGGTGGAGGCCAGTGTTGCGGCGATCTTGCGGCCCACATGGCCGCTCTTGCCCATGCCCATCACCACCACCCTGCCTTGACAGGCCAGCACCTGGCGGACGGCGTCGGCAAAACCGGCACCCTGCTGCGCCTCCAGCGCCAGCAGGGCCTCGGCCTCGATGTGAAGTGTGCGGCGCGCCATCGCGATGGCGCGATCCGCGTCGAAGGCTGCGCAGGCAGGCGGGGCGGACTCGGACATGGTGGTCACTGCAACGCCAGGGGCGTGCGGGCGGTGATTTAGGATCGGACGATTCTAGGAGCGTGACCCACCTTGATCGGACGGGCGCCGCTGACCGCATCCTTTTTTCACCCCGATCCGTTTTCGACCCTCGCCCGACTGGGAGCTCGCGCGCCGGCATGGCCTCCACCCTCGAAGTTGCCCTCCTTTACCTGCTGGCCGCCGTGCTGGGCGTGGTGGCCTGTCGCCTGGCCCGCCTGCCGGCGATGCTGGGATACCTGATCGTCGGCGTGGTGATCGGGCCGAACGCGCTGGCGCTGGCGCGGGATTCTGCCGGGGTGCACTACCTGGCGGAGTTCGGTGTGGTGTTCCTGATGTTCGTGATCGGGCTGGAATTCAACCTGCCCAAGCTGCGCAGCATGAAGCGGTTGGTCTTCGGCCTGGGCATGGGGCAGGTGGTGCTGACCATCCTGGGGGCGGCGATCGGCAACGTCGGGCTCGCCTGGTTGTACGCGCTGGTGTTTGAGCGTGTCTGGGAGCTGAGCTGGCAGGGGGCGGTGGCCTTGGGGTCCGCCATGGCCATGTCCAGCACCGCCATCGTGGCCAAGATGATGGCCGAGCGGCTGGAGCTGGAAAGCGAGCACGGCCGCCGGGTGATGGGGGTGCTGTTGTTCCAGGATCTGGCGGTGGTGCCGCTGCTGGTGTTGATCCCTTCGCTGGCCCTGGGGGGTGGGGACCTCTGGAAGACCCTGGCGCTGGCGCTGGGCAAGGCGACGGTCCTGCTGGGCCTGCTCCTGTGGGGCGGGCAGAAGCTGATGCGCTGGTGGCTCACCCTGGTGGCGCGGCGGCGCAGCGAGGAGCTGTTTGTCCTGAACGTGCTGCTGGTCACGCTCAGCCTGGCCTGGCTGACCGAACATGCCGGCCTGTCGCTGGCGCTGGGCGCCTTTGTGGCCGGCATGCTGATCGCGGAGACCGAATACAAGCACCAGGTGGAAACCGACATCAGGCCCTTCCACGATGTGCTCCTGGGCCTGTTCTTCATCACCATCGGCATGAAGCTGGACTGGCGGGCGGTGCTGGCCGAGTGGCACCTGGTGCTGCTGCTTTCCACTTTGCCGGTGCTGGCCAAGGCCGGCATGATCGCCCTGCTGTCACGCGCCTTCGGCGCAGCACCGGGGGTGGCCTTGCGCACCGGCCTGTACTTGGCGCAAGCCGGCGAGTTCGGCTTCGTGCTGCTGACGCTGGGGGCCGAACATGCCCTGGTGGGGGAGCGCTGGATCAGCCCGGTGCTGGCCTCGATGGTGATCTCGATGCTGGCCACGCCCTTCATCATCCTGGCCAGCAACTGGATCGTGATGAAGCTGTCGGCCACCGACTGGCTGATGCAGTCGGTGCAGCTGACAAGCATCGCACGCAAGTCGATCCGCACCGAGGCGCACGTCATCATCTGCGGGTACGGGCGCAGCGGCCAGAACCTGGCACGCATGCTGGACAAGGAGCGCATTCCCTACATGGCACTGGACCTGGACCCCGACCGCGTGCGGCAGGCGGCGGCGGCCGGGCAGAGCGTGGTCTTTGGAGATGCGGCTCGCCTGCCTTCGCTGGTGGCCGCCGGGCTGGCCCGCGCCAGTGCGGTGGTGGTCACCTACCACGACACCCCGTCGGCGCTGAAGGTGCTGCAGCATGTGCGTGAACATGCCGGCCACGTGCCGGTGGTGGTGCGCACCATTGACGATACGGACCTGGAGAAACTGCGCGCCGCCGGGGCGACCGAGGTGGTGCCCGAGGCGATCGAGGGGTCGCTGATGCTGGCCAGCCATGCGCTGGCCTTGGTGGGGGTGCCGGTGCGGCGGGTGATCCGCCTGACCCGCGATGCCCGCGATGCCCGCTATGGTCTGCTGCGGGGCTACTTCCACGGCGCCGACGACGACACCACCGACGAGATCCAGCAGGAGCGCCTGCTCAGTGTGGCCCTGCCCCCCGGCGCGCCCCACCTGGGCAGCCGGTTGGCCGAACTGGCCCTGCACGCGGTGGGGGTGTCCGTGTTGTCGGTGCGTCGCGCCAGCGGCCAGGTGCTGGAGGCCGGAGACGCCCTGGTGCTGGAGAGTGGCGATGTGCTGGTGCTCAGCGGCCAGCCGGAGCCCCTGGCACTGGCCGAGGCCAAACTCCTGAAGGGTTGACCGCGACGCCGCCCCCGAGGTGCCCGGGCACAGGCGCGGGTGTGTTGACTGCCATTTCGCCACAGCCGGGCGTGAACAGTGCCGTTGCAGCCTGCGCACACCGTGAAGCGGGGGTGAAGGAGGGGTAAAGACCGCCGATGGCGGTGTGATGCAGCGGTTGGCCGGGCGCTGTGCCGGGGGCGGGCTTCTAGAGTGCCGCCATCGTCCATCGAAGCTCCGGCACCACTTCATGTCCTTCTGCACGCACACCAGAGCCCGTCGGGCTGCGTCCGCCTGTCCTGCTTCCACCTGTCCTGCATCTGCCCATCCTGTCCGCCCGGCCCAGTTCGTCTGGGGCCTGGCCCTGGGCCTGATGGGGCTGGCGGGCCTCATTGGCTGTGGCGGAGGCTCCACGACTTCCGACACGGCTGCCGCCAGCTACCGCATCAGCGGCAGCGTGGTGGGCCTGACCACAGGGGGACTGGTGCTGTCCAACGCCGGCAGCACGATCGGGGTGGCGGCAGGTGCTGACCGATTTGCCTTCGACACCTCCTTCACCGGCAGCTACCGGGTCACGGTGCTGGCACAGCCGGATGGACAGACCTGCTCGGTCCGCTCGCCCGGCGGCAGCGGTGGGGCGGATGTGACGGCGATGCAGGTGGTCTGCAGGGGCTACGCCGCCTATGTCGCCCACGAAGACAGCCAGACCCTGGCGCAGTTCTCGGTGGCAGAAGACGGCAGCCTCACGGCCATGGCCGCGCCGACGCTTGCACTGACCTACCAGCCCGCCGGTCTGGTGCTGCGGGGCGATGGGGCCTTCGCCTGGCTGCGGTACAGCAACCACCGGCAGGTCACGGCCCTGGCCGCCGATGCCGTCAGCGGCGCGCTCAGCCTGGTGGGCCACGCCCCTTCCTACAGCGCCGGCTACGGGCTGGTGCTGCATCCGGAGCTCGACGTGCTCTACAGCGCCGACTACGGCGGCGCCGCGTTGTCCCAGTTCAGCCTCGACAGCAGGGGTCTGCCGGTGGCGCTGACCGTGCCCCGACTCGCGACGGAAATCAATCCGAAGGCCGTGGTGGTCTCTCCGGACGGAGCCTGGGTGTTTGTGGCCAACGCCAGCAGCGAATCCGTCTCCCAGTACAGCGTCGGCAGCAGCGGAGCCTTGGCGATCCCGACGCTGCCGACGGTGGCCAGCGTCAGCCTGGCCGCCTACGGCAGCGGGCCGTCCGCCCTGGCGGTGGATCCGACGGGCAGCCGCCTGTTCGTGCTGCTGGAGGGCAGCCACCGGCTGCTGCAGTACGGCATTGGCAACAGCGGCCTGTCGTATGAGCGCAGGGTGGCGACCGGCAGCCAACCGGTGGCCCTGGTGGTCACCCCCGACGGCGCACACGCCTTTGTGGCCAACCGGGGGGACAACAGCCTGACGATGTTCACGCTGGCCGGTGGGGCGGTGACGTCGCTGGGTCCGCTGGCCACCTGCAGCACGCCCACCGCACTGGCGGTGAGTCCGGATGGGCGGCATCTGTACGTGGCCTGCGCGGGTGATGACACGGTGCAGCGCTACGCGATCGCTTCGGACGGACTGCTCACCGCAGCCGGCAGCGTCGCCTCGGGGGGTCAAGGGCCCTCTGCGATCGCCGTGCGCTGAAAAAGCCCCGGCGCGCGCCGATGCTCAGCCGTGCAGCCGGCTGTGGCGCGGCACGCTGGCCATCAGGAACTCCATCTGGTCGGCCAGGATGCGGCGGCCCCGCAGGATCATGTCTTCGTGCAGGCTGGGCACGTAAGGCAGGAAGAACAGCTCCAGCCGCGTCTCCGAGAGCAGCCGGTTGCCCTTCTGGCCGTTGCAGCTGCGGCAGGCGCTGATGCAGTTCATCCAGCTGTCGGTGCCACCGCGCGACGTGGGCAAGATGTGCTCGCGCGTGAGCTCGTCGGGGTGAAATTGCCTGCCGCAGTAGGCGCAGACATGGCGGTCGCGCGCAAACAGCTTGGTGTTGGACAGCGCGGGCGCGCTGCGCCAGGCCCGGCTGGGGATGCTGCCGCGCACGGCCACAATGGGGTGCAGCACGATGCGCGATTGCAGGCCGCTGACACGCTGGATGCCGCCGCGCAACACGGCGAAGGGATCCCCCAACGTCCAGGCGACTTCGTCGCTGGCGTACAGAATGGCCGCGTCCTTGGGCGAAATCCACGCCTGCGGGCGACCCGATACATCGAGTTGCAGCACGTCCATGCGTTGCTCCTGCGTCAAGCATAGAGCAGGCGTGTGACAACGTTCAAATCGGTCACGGGTGACCCTTGTTTAGAGTCTCGACTCTAGGGCTTTTGCGGGCCGGGGTCCTTGCCGGGTCGGTGGTCTCGCGCAGAATAGAACGGTCGTTCGATTTCTGTTGCACATGTCCCTCATGCCCTCTGACACCTCCCTGCCCGCGTCGTCGCGTTCCCGCCGCGTGGCTGCCCGTGGGGGGGCGCGTGTGGCCCCCAAAGGTCAGCAGACCCGGGCCTCGATCCTGGAGGCGGCTCTGCCCCTGGCCGCCCAGATGGGGTTGGAGGGTCTGTCGATCGGTGCGCTGGCCGAGGTCACCGGCATGAGCAAGTCGGGTGTCTTTGCCCATTTTGGTTCCCGCGAAGAGTTGCAGATTTCGGTGATCCGCGAGTACCACCAGCGCTTCGAGCAGGAGGTGTTCTTTGCTGCGATCCGTGCGCCGAGGGGCCTGCCCAGGCTGGTGTCGATGTTCGATCGCTGGATCAAGCGGGTGAGCGAGGAGATCGACTCCGGCTGCATCTACATCAGCGGGGCCACCGAATTCGATGACCGGCCCGGGCCGGTGCGTGATGCGTTGGCCGGCATGGTGCGGGCCTGGCACGACGCGCTGCGCAAGGCCATCGAACTGGCACGGCAGGAAGGCCACCTGCGCGCCGATACCGATCCCGCCCAGATGGCCTTCGAGGTTCACGGACTCGTCCTGGCCTTGCACCACGATGCCCGGTTTCTGAGATCGGCGGGTGCGGTGGAACGCGCCCGCCGCGGCTTCGAGCATGTGCTCGAACGACAGGTGGCGACCACCGCACCGCCCTGGCGCTGAACCGCCTCCAGCGATCCGCCCCGGGTTTTCCTGACCCCTTCCGATGCCGGTGGTGCAAGGTGCACCGACCGGATGCCCGTTTCACGACGTTCACTCCCAAGGAGCCGACATGCCCCAGTACAACCCCCCGCTGCGCGACATGCAGTTCGTCCTGCACGAGATGCTGCAGGTCACCGAGGCCTTCAAGGAGATGCCGGCCTTTGCCGAGGTCGATGCCGACACCGTCAACGCAGTGCTGGAAGAAGGCGGCAAGTTCGCTGCCCAGGTGGTCTTCCCGATCAACTCCAGCGGCGACCGCGAGGGCTGCATCCTCGACAAGGTCAGCCACGAGGTCACCGCGCCGCAGGGCTTCAAGGCGGCCTACGCCCAGTACGTCGAAGGCGGCTGGCCGGCGCTCTCCTGCGATCCGGAGTACGGCGGCCAGGGCCTGCCGCACACGGTCAACCAGTGCTTCTATGAGATGCTCAACAGCGCCAACCAGGCCTGGACGATGTACCCCGGCCTGTCGCATGGCGCCTACGAGGCCTTGCATGCCCACGGCACGCCCGAGCAGAAGGCGCTGTACCTGCCCAAGCTGGTCAGCGGTGAGTGGACCGGCACGATGTGCCTGACCGAGCCGCACTGCGGCACCGACCTGGGCCTGCTGCGCAGCAAGGCCGAACCGCAGGCGGACGGCAGCTACAAGATCACCGGCGAGAAGATCTTCATCTCCGCCGGCGAGCACGACCTGGCCGCCAACATCGTCCACCTCGTGCTGGCACGCCTGCCGGAGGCACCGGTGGGCTCGAAGGGCATCTCGCTGTTCGTGGTGCCCAAGTACCTGGTGAATGCCGACGGCTCGATCGGCGCGCGCAATGCGATCCATTGCGGCGCGCTGGAAGAAAAGATGGGCATCCACGCCAACGCCACCTGCCAGATGATCCTGGAGGGCGCGGTGGGCACCCTGGTCGGCGAGCCCAACAAGGGCCTGCAGGCGATGTTCGTGATGATGAATGCTGCCCGCCTGGGTGTGGGCAACCAGTCGCTGGGCCTGACCGAGGTGGCCTACCAGAGCGCGGTGGCCTATGCCAAGGAGCGCCTGCAGATGCGCGCGCTCTCCGGCCCGAAGGCGCCGGACAAGCCGGCCGACCCGATCATCGTCCACCCCGATGTGCGCAAGATGCTGCTCACCGCGCGGGCCTACGCCGAAGGTGGCCGGGCGCTGGCGGTCTACACCGTGCTGCAGCTCGACAAGGAGATGGAGCACCCCGACGAGGAGGTGCGCCAGGAGGCTGCCGATGAGCTGGCGCTGCTCACGCCGATCATCAAGGCCTTCCTGACCGACAACGGCTGGATCGCCACGTCGCACTGCATGCAGGTCTTCGGCGGCCATGGTTTCATCCAGGGCACCGGTGTCGAGCAGTTCGTGCGCGATGCGCGCATCAACATGATCTACGAGGGCACGAACACCGTGCAGTCGCTGGATTTGCTGGGCCGCAAGGTGCTGGGCGACAACGGCAAGAAGCTCAAGGCCTTCGGCAAGAAGATCGCCGCCTTCGTCGAGGAGGAGGGCGTTCGCGAGGACATGCAGGAGTTCATCAACCCGCTGGCCGACCTGGGCGACAAGGTCACCAAGCTGACGATGGAAATCGGCATGAAGGCGATGGGCAACCCCGACGAGGTGGGCGCCGCGGCGGTGGACTACCTGCGGGTGGTCGGTCACCTGGCGTTTGCCTTCCTGTTCGCGCAGCAGGCCAGGATCGCGCTGGACAAGCAGGACAGCGGGGATCCCTTCTACACCGCCAAACTGAACACCATTCGTTTCTACTTCGCCAAGCTGTTGCCGGAAACTGCCAGCCTGATCCGCACCGCCCGCGCCGGCCTGCAGCCGCTGATGGCGATGGACGAAGCCCTGTTCTGAACCCACCCGTTGCCCGGGCTGTCGAGGAGACCGACATGAACGCATTGAAGAAGACCCTGGCTGCCGCCGCGCTGCTGAGCGTGGGCGCAGTGGCCTTTGCCCAGGCCACGCCGGCCGGGCTGTGGAAGACCATCGACGACGAGACCAAGGCCGAGAAGTCCTACGTGCGTGTCGTCGAGTCCGGCGGCGTCTTCACCGCCAAGGTCGAGAAGGTCCTCGACCCCGCCAAGGCGGACGCCAAGTGCGACAAGTGCAGCGACGACCGCAAGGACCAGCTCATCCAGGGCATGACGATCGTGAAGGGCGTCAAGGCCAACGAGGACGACAAGGGCCTGTGGGACGGCGGCGAGATCCTCGACCCCAACAACGGCAAGACCTACAAGGTGCGGATGAAGCCGGTGGACGGCGGCAAGAAGCTGGAAGTGCGCGGCTACATCGGCGCCCCCCTCCTGGGTCGTACGCAGACCTGGGTCCGCATTGAATAAGTCCAAGACACAAGGAAATTTCATGAACCGTTTCAATGTCCGCCAGGTTGCCGTGCTCGGCGCCGGCGTGATGGGCGCGCAGATCGCAGCCCACCTGGTCAACGTCAAGGTGCCGGTCGTGCTGTTCGACCTGCCGGCCAAGGAAGGCCCGAAGAGCGCGATTGCGCTGAAGGCCATCGACAACCTCAAGAAGCTCAAGCCCGCCCCGCTGGGCGTGGCCGACGACGCCGTGCGCATCCGCGCGGCGAACTACGAGGACGACCTGGCACTGCTGGGCCAGTGCGACCTGGTGATCGAGGCGATCGCCGAGCGCATGGACTGGAAGCTCGACCTGTACAGCAAGATCGCCCCGCACGTCGCGGCGCACGCCATCGTCGCGTCCAACACCTCCGGCCTGAGCATCAGCAAGCTGGCCGAGGCGCTGCCGGCGGCCATCCAGCCACGCTTCTGCGGCATCCACTTCTTCAACCCGCCGCGCTACATGCAGCTGGTGGAGCTGATCCCGACGCCGACCACCGAGGCCGGCTGTCTGGACCAGCTGGAAACCTTCGTCACCACCACCCTGGGCAAGGGTGTGGTGCGGGCCAAGGACACGCCCAACTTCATCGCCAACCGCGTGGGCATCGCCGGCATGCTGGCGACGATCCACGAGGCCCAGAAGTTCGGCCTGAGCTATGACGTGGTCGACGACCTGACCGGCAAGAAGATGGGCCGCGCCAGCTCCGGCACCTTCCGCACCGCGGACGTGGTCGGCCTGGACACGATGGCGCACGTCATCAGGACGCTGCAGGACAATCTGGGGCCGGACAAGGCCAACGACCCCTTCTTCCCGTCCTACGCCACCCCGGCGGCGCTCACCCAGCTGATTGCCGCGGGCGCGCTGGGCCAGAAGGCCAAGGCGGGCTTCTACAAGAAGGTGGGCAAGGACATCCTGCGCTTCGACGCTGCCTCCGGCGACTACGTGCCGGGCGGCAAGAAGGCCGACCCCATCGTCGATCGCATCCTGAAGAAGCCGGCCGCCGAGCGGCTGAAGCTGCTGCGCGAGTCGAGCAACCCGCAGGCGCAATTCCTCTGGGCCATCCTGCGCGACAGCTTCCACTACGTCGCGGTGCACCTGGCCGATATCGCCGACTCGGCCCGCGAGGTGGACTTCGCGATGCGCTGGGGCTTCGGCATGAAGCAGGGCCCCTTCGAGCTCTGGCAGGAAGCTGGCTGGCAGCAGGTCGCCGGCTGGGTGAAGGAAGACATCGAGGCCGGCAAGGCCCTGTGCGCGGCGCGGCTGCCGGACTGGGTCTTTGACGGTCGCACGGGAGTGCACACGCCCGAGGGCTCCTGGTCGCCGGCACAGGGCAGCTACCTGCCGCGCTCGGCACTGCCGGTCTACGCGCGCCAGTACTTCCCGGAAACGGTGGCCGGCGCCGGCGGAGTGGACGCGCTGAAGTCCGGCACCGAGCTGTTCAGGAACGACGAGGTGCGTCTGTGGACGCGCGACGGCGAGGTGCTGATCGCCAGCATCACCAGCAAGATGCACCTGATCGGCACCGGCGTGATCGAGGGCCTGGCCAAGGCCGTCGAGCTGGCCGAGGCGGGCTATCAAGGTGTGGTGATCTGGTCGCCTGACGACGTGTTCTCTGCCGGTGCCAACCTGGAGTCGCTGCTGCCGGTGTTCATGAAGTCCGGCGCCAAGGGCATCGCGCCCATCGTCAAGGAGCTGCAGGACACCATGCTGCGCCTGCGCTACGCCAACGTGCCGGTGGTGGCCGCGGTGCGCGGCCTGGCGCTGGGCGGCGGCTGCGAGATCGCGCTGGCCTGTGACCGCCGCGTCGCGCACATGGAAAGCTACGTCGGCCTGGTCGAAGTCGGCGTGGGCCTGCTGCCGGCCGGTGGTGGCCTGACGTACATCGCCCGCCGCGCCGCGGAGCGTGCCCCCGCGGGCGCCGACCTGCTGCCCTTCCTGAAGGACAGCTTCCAGGCCGCCGCGATGGCCACGGTGGGCACCAGCGCGCTGGAGTCGCGCAAGCTGGGCTACCTGCAGGATGGCGACGTCGTCGTCGCCCACAAGGACGAGCTGCTGCACGTGGCCATCGGCCAGGTGAAGGCGATGGTCGATGCCGGCTACCGCCCGCCGCCCCGGGCTCAGGTTCCCGTGGCCGGCCGCAATGCCATCGCCACCATCAAGGCCTCGCTGGTTGGCATGCGCGACGGCGGCTTCATCACCCAGCACGACTTCCACATCGCCAGCCTGATCGCCGACGTGGTCTGCGGTGGCCAGCTGGACGCCGGCACCGTGGTGACCGAGGAGTACCTGATGGCCCTGGAGCGTAAACACTTCTGCGCGCTGCTGGAGCACCCGAAGAGCCAGGAGCGGGCCATGGGCCTCCTCCAAAGCGGCAAGCCTGTGCGCAACTGAACGGAGCGACGAGACCATGAAACAAGTTCAAGACGCCTACATCGTCGCCGCCAGCCGCACCCCGATCGGCAAGTCCGGTCGCGGCTGTTTCCGCAACACCCGCGCGGACGACCTGCTGATCACCGCGCTGCGTTCGGCGCTGGCGCAGGTGCCGACGCTGGACCCGGCGGCGATCGAGGACGCCGTGATCGGCTGCTCCTTCCCCGAGGGCGAGCAGGGCATGAACATGGCCCGCATCGCAGTCGCCCTGGCCGGCCTGCCCAACAGCGTGGGCGGTGTGACGGTGAACCGCTTCTGCGCCTCGGGCCTGACGGCCATCCAGATGGCGGCCGACCGCATCCGCGTCGGCGAGGCCGACGTGATGATCGCCGGCGGTGCCGAGTCGATGAGCCTGGTGCCGATGGGCGGCAACAAGCCCTCGTTCAACCCCGCGGTGTTCGCCCGGGACGAGAACGTCGGCATCGCCTACGGCATGGGCATGACCGCCGAGAAGGTGGCACAGCAGTGGAAGGTCAGCCGCGAGGACCAGGACGCCTTCGCGCTGGCCTCGCACCAGAAGGCGATTGCCGCGCAGCTGGCCGGCGAGTTCGCCGACGAGATCTGCCCGGTGGACGTGATCGAGCGCTTTCCGAACCTCGCCACCGGCGAGATCACGCTGAAGACGCGCACGGTGAACCTGGACGAAGGCCCGCGCCCGGACACCTCGCTGGAGGGTCTGGCCAAGCTGAAGACGGTGTTCGCCGCGCCGAAGGACCCGACCGGCAAGGCCACCGGCCTGGGCAGCGTGACGGCCGGCAACAGCTCGCAGACCAGCGACGGCGCGGGCGCGCTGATCCTGGCCAGCGAGGCAGCGATCAAGCGTTACGACCTGAAGCCGCTGGCGCGCTTCGTCAGCTTCGCCAGCCGTGGCGTGCCGCCGGAGATCATGGGCATCGGCCCGATCGCCGCCATCCCGGCCGCCCTGGGCTACGCCGGCCTGAAGGCCGAGGACCTGGGCTGGATCGAGCTGAACGAGGCCTTCGCGGCCCAGGCGCTGGCGGTGATCCGCGACCTCGGGCTGAACCCGGGCGTCGTCAACCCGATGGGCGGCGCGATTGCACTCGGTCACCCGCTGGGCGCCACCGGTGCGATCCGCGCGGCCACCACCGTGCATGCGTTGCGCCGTCGCAACCTGAAGTACGGCATGGTGACCATGTGTGTGGGCACCGGTCAGGGGGCTGCGGGGATCTTCGAGCGGGTCTGACCCCGGTTTCTCCCGCCTGACTCTGATAAAACAGCCGCCGCACCTGCCGGGTGTCGGCGGCTTTCGCTTTGTCTGCCGGTATTGCCGAGTTTGCCGGCTTGGTTGCCCCCGACGCACGGACTCGCAGCCGTCACGGGGATTTCTTACGATTCGTTACGCGCCCAGGAGCCCTCATGTCCATCAAGACCGCGACCTACCAGGGGGTGACCACCCTCGAAATTGCCCGGCCGGAGAAGAAGAACGCCCTCACCGCGGCGATGTACCAGGCCATGGCCGACGCGCTGCGAGCGGCGCAGGCCGACCCCGAGGTGCGCTCGGTGCTGATCACCGGCCAGCCCGGCATCTACACCGCCGGCAACGACCTGGAGGACTTTCTGCAACGCCCGCCACAGGGGCTGGATTCGCCGGTGTTCCAGTTCATGCAGGCGCTCATCGAATGCGACAAACCGGTGATCGCGGCCGTCACCGGCGCCGCGATCGGCATCGGCACGACGATGCTGTTCCACTGCGACTTCGTCTACGTCAGCGACGAGGCCCGCCTGGCCATGCCCTTCGTGGCCTTGGGCCTGGTGCCGGAGTTCGGCTCCAGCGTGCTGGTGGCCGAGCGCATGGGCCATGTCCGTGCGGCCGAGAAGCTGCTGCTCGGTGACCCCTTCACCGGGGCGGAGGCGGTCGAGTGTGGCCTGGCCAATGCCGTGATGCCGTCTGCAGAGGTGGTGCGCCATGCCCGTCGGGTGGCCGAGCGGTTCAATGCCCTCGCACCTTCCGCCGTGCGCGAGAGCAAGCGCCTGATGCGTGCGGCCGACCGGGAGCGCCTCCAGGCCGTCATCGCCGCAGAAGGTGAGTGTTTTGCCGCTCGCCTGCGCAGCGAAGAGGCCCGCGAAGCCATGCAAGCCTTCTTCGAGAAGCGCCCGCCGGATTTCACCCGCTTCCGCTGAAACCGGCCCGAGCCGGGTGACGCGGAACCTCCCACTTCAGAGCCATGCCTTTGACCGCCCTGCGTTCCTCGTGTGCTGCACCTCAGCCCGGTCCGATGACCTTCGGTCTCGCACGTGTCTGCCTCTCACCGCTGCTGGCAGCTCAGGGGGTGATGCTGCGGCGGCGCACACCGCGCCTGCCCGAGGCCACCGGTCTGCGCCACGGCGTGGCCGGCAGCGGGCCGATCCGGCTGCGTCTGCTGGTGGTGGGGGACTCGTCGGCTGCCGGCGTGGGCGCGCGTTCTCAGGATGAGGCGCTGGCCCCGCAGCTGGCCGGCTTCCTCGCGGCACACCTCAGTGATGCCCATGAACGCAAGGGCCGGGGCCCGGCCGCGGTGTCCTGGCAACTGGTGGCGAGTGCCGGGGTCACCGCCAGGCAGACCTTGGCCATGCTGGCGGCCACCCGCCTGTACCCGGCCGATGTCCTGGTGACGGTGCTGGGGGTGAATGATGTGATCGAAGGGACGTCGCCTGTTCAGTGGCTGCACGACCTGGATGCCCTGCGCGGGCACGCCCGGCATCGGGCCAAGGTACGGCACACGGTGCACTGCGCACCGCCGCGCATGGACTTGATGCCGCTGTTCCCGCAGCCGATGCGCTGGGTGCTGGGCGCCGGGGCTGCTCGGCTGGATCGTGCCCTGCGCAGGCACCTGCGGCAGTCGCACCGTCGCACCCGCTTCGTTCTGCCCTTCGATCCGTCTCAGGAGGATCCGCGCGACTGGTTGGCGGCCGACGGTTTCCATCCGAACCCGGTTTTGTACCGCCGCTGGGCGTCAGAGCTGGCCGACCACATCGATCTGGATCTGTCTCAGACCAGCCTCAGCCATGCAACGATGCCGAGCAGCTTCCTGGCCAGCGGTTTTTCGAGCGAGTTCAGCGGCCTGGAGCCGCGTCAGCGCACCGCCAGCGGCCGCTGAAACGGTCCGCAGGCCTGGCCTTCAGCCTTTGGGGATCGTGCGCGGACGGCCTTCGAGGTCGATGGCCACATAGGTCAGGTTCGCCTCGGTGACCTTGACGATGTGCGGTGCGGCCGGGTTGCGCTCTGCATAGACTTCCACATGCACCGTCACCGAGGTGTTGCCCACCCGCGTGACCGTGGCATAGAAGCTGAGCAGATCACCCACCGAGACCGGTTGCTTGAAAATGAACTGGTTGACCGCCACCGTCGCGATGCGGCCGCGCGCCACCCGGGCGCCGGCTACTGCGCCGGCGATGTCGACCTGGGCCATGATCCAGCCCCCGAAGATGTCGCCGTTGGCATTGGAGTCCGCCGGCATCGGCATCACCCGCAGCACCAGCTCACGCTGCCAGTCCTGGTTGCCGCTGCCCACCAGAGAGGGCAGCGGGGAGGATGGATCCGGGGTTGATGTCGTCATGGCGTCGGGTCGGCAGCTGAAACTCGAACCATTCTCAACCATTCCCCCATGCGCCGCGCTGCCACCCACGATCTCCCCCCTTCAGCTGCCTTGGTTGGCCCGCGCAGCGACTGGCTCACGCTGAAGCGTCTGGGCCCCTACTTCTGGCGCTACCGCTGGCGCATGGTGGCGGCGTTGGTGTTCCTGGTCGGGGCCAAGGTGGCCAACGTCAGTGTGCCGGTGCTGCTCAAGACGCTGGTGGACGAGCTGGCCATCGCGCCGGGTGACCCACGTGCGCTGCTGGTGGTGCCGCTCGGGCTGCTGCTGGCCTATGCGGGGCTGCGTTTCTCCACCACCCTGTTCACCGAATTGCGCGAGCTGGTGTTTGCCCGCGCCACCCACGGGGCGGCCAAGCAGATCGCGCTGGAGACGTTTCAGCACCTGCATGCGCTGAGCCTGCGCTTCCATCTCGAGCGCCAGACCGGCGGCATGACCCGTGACATCGAACGGGGCACCCGGGCGCTGCAGTCGCTGGTGAGCTACTCGCTGTTCACGATCTTCCCGACGCTGGTCGAGCTGGCCCTGGTGCTGGCGCTGCTGGGCGGCAAGTTCGACTTCTGGTTCGTCGGCATCACGCTGGCGGCACTGGTGGCCTACGGGGGCTTCACGATCGCGGTCACCGAATGGCGCACTCAGTTCCGCCGCGAGATGAACGAGCTGGACTCCAAGGCCCACACCCGGGCCGTGGATGCCTTGCTGAACTACGAGACGGTCAAGTACTTCAACAACGAGGCCTTCGAGGCCGGTCGGTACGACGAAGGGCTGGATGCCTACCGTCGCGCACAGATCAAGTCGCAGGGCACGTTGTCGCTGCTCAACGCCGGCCAGCAGGCCATCATCGCCCTGAGCCTGGTGGCCATGCTCTGGCGCGCCACCGACGGTGTGCTGGCGCAGCGCATGACGCTCGGCGACTTCGTGATGGTCAACGCGCTGATGATCCAGCTGTACATCCCGCTGAACTTCCTCGGGGTGCTGTACCGCGAGGTCAAGCAGAGCCTGACCGACCTGGACAAGATGTTCGGCCTGCTGTCGCGCGAGCGGGAGGTGGCCGATGCGCCCGGCGCCCGTCCACTGGAGGTGAGCGAGGCCGCGGTGCGCTTCGAGCAGGTCGACTTCGCCTACGACCCGACCGGCAAGAAGGCGCGGCAGATCCTCTTCGACGTGAGTTTCGACATTCCCGGCGGCAAGACGGTCGCGGTGGTGGGCCCGTCCGGCTCGGGCAAGAGCACGCTGGCGAGGCTGCTGTACCGCTTCTACGATGTGGGGGCCGGCAGCATCCGCATCGACGGGCAGGATCTGCGCGGTGTCACCCAGGACAGCCTGCGCCGCGCCATCGGCATCGTGCCGCAGGACACCGTGCTGTTCAACGACAGCATCGGCTACAACATCGCCTACGGTCGACCGGGTGCCAGCCGGGAGGAGATCGAAGCCGCGGCCCGGGCCGCCCACATCCACGACTTCATCGTCGCCCAGCCGCTGGGCTACGACACGGTGGTGGGGGAGCGGGGCCTGAAGCTCTCCGGTGGCGAGAAGCAGCGCGTGGCCATCGCGCGCACGCTGCTGAAGGACCCGCCGATCCTGATCTTCGACGAGGCCACCTCCGCGCTGGACTCCGCCAACGAGCGGGCCATCCAGGCAGAGCTTCAGAGCGCTGCTCAGGGCAAGACGGCCCTGGTGATCGCACACCGGCTGTCGACCGTGGTCGATGCGCACCAGATCATCGTGCTGCAGCATGGCCGCGTGGCCGAGCGCGGCACCCATGCGCAGTTGCTGGCGCAGGAGGGGGTGTACGCCCGCATGTGGCGTCTGCAGCAGAGCCGGCCCGCCGCAGCAGTGGCCATCGAGGCGGCCGCCGACTGAAGCGCGGCTTCGAGACTTGCGGGGCCGGTTCCTCGGGTGACCCCGCAGGGTCGTCCCACGTGCCGGTCGTTACACTCGCCGCGTGGAGACCAAATGGCTCGAAGACTTCGTCAGCCTGGCCGAGACGCGCAGCTTCTCGCGTTCGGCCCAGCTGCGGCATGTGACCCAGCCGGCGTTCTCTCGCCGCATCCAGGCGCTGGAGGCCTGGGCGGGCGTGGATCTGGTGGACCGGTCGTCGTATCCCACCCGCCTGACGCCTGCCGGGCAGACCCTGCTGCCGCAGGCGCTGGAGATCCTGGGCAGCCTGCAGGCAGCGCGCAACCTGATGCGCAGCCATCAGAACGCCGGGCAGGACGTCATCGAGTTCGCGGTGCCGCATTCGCTGGCCTTCACCTTCTTCCCGCACTGGGTGATGGAACTGCGCCAGCGCTTTGGCGCCTTCAAGAGCCGGCTGGTGGGGCTGAACGTGCACGACGCGGTGCTGCAGCTCACCGAAGGCAGCTGTGACCTGCTGCTGGCCTACCACCATCCCTCGCAGCCGCTGCAGCTCAACCCGGAGCGCTACGAGATGCTCAGCCTCGGTCACGAGACCCTGGCGCCCTATGCCAAGGCGGATTCGGAGGGGGAGCCCCTGTTTCGCCTGCCGGGCCGTGCGCACGAGCGGGTGCCCTACCTGAGTTACGCCTCGGCCGCCTACCTGGGCCGGCTGGTGGACCTGCTGCTCAAGCAGTCCAGCGAGCCGCTGTACCTGGAGCCGATCTACGAGACCGACATGGCCGAAGGCTTGAAGGCCATGGCGCTGGAGGGCCACGGTCTGGCCTTTCTGCCGGCCAGCTCGGTCAAGAAGGAGTTGCGCGCCCGCCGTCTGGTGCCGGCGGCACCTCGCCAGGCCGGCGCGCCGGCCTTCGAGGTCACCATCGAGGTGCGCCTGTACCGCGAGCGCCCCGAACAGGCGCGACAGCAGCCCAAGTCGGTGGCGCAGGCACTGTGGGGATTCCTCAGTCAGCAGCGCCTGGCGGGCGCCGCGGCGCCTGCCCCTTTGCCCACCGCATGAGCCAACAGAAGCGATGGCCCATGCGCCGTTCGCCGCTGCGACGCCACGCAGCCGGATCAGATGCCACAACGGTGCATGGCGTGAAGCTTGCCTAGAATCTTTGATCACCCCTCCCGACGTAGATCACGTCAACCTGACCCCGGAGCTCTCATGAAGAAATCACTCCTTGTGCTGTCCGTCCTGTTGGCGATGGGCGCCGGCGCCGTCCAGGCCGACACCCTCAAGAAGATGAAGGATTCCGGCGCCATCAGCCTGGGCGTGCGCGAGTCCTCGGGCCTGTCGTTCACCCTGGGCAACGGCAAGTTCGTCGGCTTCCATACCGAGATGGCCGAGCGGGTGATCGCCGACCTGCAGAAGCAGCTGGGCCTGGCCAAGCTGGAGATCAAGTACCAGCCGGTGACCTCGCAGAACCGCATCCCGCTGGTGCAGAACGGCACGGTGGATCTGGAGTGCGGCTCCACCACCAACAACGCCACGCGGCAGAAGGACGTGTCCTTCGCGATGACGACCTATGTCGAGGAAGTCCGCATCGCCGCCAAGGCCAACTCCGGCATCACCTCGATCTCGCAGCTCAACGGCAAGAAGGTGGCCACCACCACTGGCACAACCTCGGTGCAGCACCTGCGCAAACATGAGCGGGCCAACGGCGTCAACTTCGAGGAGGTGTTCGGCAAGGACCATGCCGACAGCTTCCTGCTGCTGGAGTCCGGCCGTGCCGACGCCTTCGTGATGGACGGCTCCATCCTGGCGGCCAACATCGCCAAGTCGAAGAACCCGGCGGACTTCAAAATCGTCGGTGAAGTGCTGTCGGTCGAGCCGATCGCCTGCATGCTGCGCAAGGACGACGCAGCCTTCAAGAAGGCGGTGGACGGCAGCATCCAGGGCCTGATCAAGTCCGGCGAGATGGCCAAGCTCTACGACAAGTGGTTCATGCAGCCCATCCCGCCGGCCAACACCAAGATCGGCCTGCCGCTGTCGGAAGCCACCAAGGCCGCCTGGGCCAATCCGAACGACAAGCCGATGGAAGACTACGCCAAGAAGTAAGTTTCGATGCCGCGGGTCCGCGGGCCCGGAGCTTGCAAAGGGAGAAGGCGCGGTGGCGTAGGCCCCGCGCTTTCTTTGTTTCTGACTGGCCTCAGGGGCCGGTGGGTTCGTCCACAACAACAACGAGGAGTTGCCCGTGGCAACCTGGGATTGGCAGGTGTTCTGCAAGAACACCATCGACGGTGAAGTCATGCCGCGCTGCTTCGGCGGTGGCGGCGACATCACCTACCTGGACTGGATGCTCTCGGCCTGGGGCTGGACGCTGTCGGTGGCGCTGCTGGCGCTGGCGGTGGCGCTGGGGGTGGGCTCGCTGATGGGCATCCTGCGCACCACGCCAAGCAAGTGGCTGGTGGGCATCGGCAACGTCTGGACGGAGCTGTTTCGCAACATCCCGCTGCTGGTGCAGATTTTCCTCTGGTACCACGTGCTGCCGGCGCTCGTGCCTGTGCTCAAGGACGTGCCCTCCTTCCTCCTGGTGGTGCTGGGGCTGGGCTTCTTCACCTCGGCGCGCATCGCCGAGCAGGTGCGTGCGGGCATCGAGAGCCTGCCGCGCGGCCAGCGCCACGCCGGCCTGGCCATGGGCCTGACGCTGGCGCAGACCTACCGCTACGTGCTGCTGCCGCGGGCCTTCCGCATCGTGATCCCGCCGCTGACCAGCGAGAGCATGAACATCATCAAGAACTCCTCGGTGGCCTTTGCGGTCAGCATCGCCGAGCTGACGCAGTTCGCCATGCAGGCGCAGGAGGAGACCTCGCGCGGCATCGAGATCTACCTGGCGGTGACCGGGCTGTACTTCATCTCCGCTTTCACTGTGAACCGCATCGCTCATTTCATCGAGCAGCGCGTGCAGGTGCCGGGCATGATCGGAGGCGGGAAATGACGCTGGATTTCGCCTTCCTCACCTGGCAGGTCCTGTTCGACTTCGTCTCCAAGGGCCTGATCTTCTCGTTCCAGCTCACGCTGGTGGCGATGATCGGTGGCATCGCTCTGGGCACCGTGCTGGCGTTGATGCGCCTGTCCGGCAAGAAATGGCTGGAAGTACCGGCTGCGGCCTACGTCAACCTGCTGCGCTCGGTGCCGCTGGTGATGGTGATCCTGTGGTTCTTCCTGCTGATCCCGCTGCTCACCGGCCGGCCGATGGGCGCGGAGCTGTCGGCCATCATCACCTTCACGGTGTTCGAGGCGGCCTACTACTCCGAGATCATGCGCGCGGGCATCCAGAGCGTGCCCAAGGGCCAGGTGCATGCCGGCTACGCGGTGGGCATGACCTATGCGCAGACCATGCAGCTGATCGTGCTGCCGCAGGCCTTCCGCAACATGCTGCCGGTGCTGCTGACGCAGACCATCATCCTGTTCCAGGACACCAGTC
Source organism: Burkholderiales bacterium (assembly GCA_016703325.1). Classification (GTDB taxonomy): domain Bacteria; phylum Pseudomonadota; class Gammaproteobacteria; order Burkholderiales; family Burkholderiaceae_C; genus Sphaerotilus. The sequence goes on from JADJCH010000001.1 coordinate 238,684, forward strand.
TGGTCTACGCGATCGGCGCCTACGACCTGCTCAAGGGCTTCGAGGTGGCGGGCAAGAACTTCAACCGGCCGATCGAGACCTACCTGGTCGCCGCGGTCGTGTACTTCGTCATCTGCTTCTCGCTGTCGATGCTGGTGCGTCGGCTGCAGAAAAAGATCCAGATCATCCGTTGAGCTGCCGAGGATCCCCCCATGATTGACATCAAGAACGTTTCCAAGTGGTACGGCAGCTTCCAGGTCCTGACCGACTGCACCACCAGCATCCAGAAGGGCGAGGTGGTGGTGGTCTGCGGCCCGTCGGGTTCGGGCAAGTCCACGCTGATCAAGACGGTCAACGCGCTGGAGCCCTTCCAGCAGGGCGACATCGTCGTCAACGGCACCAGCATCGCCGACCCGAAGACCAACCTGCCCCAGCTGCGCAGCCATGTGGGCATGGTGTTCCAGCACTTCGAGCTGTTCCCGCACCTGAGCGTGACGGAGAACCTCACGCTGGCGCAGATCAAGGTGCTGGGCCGCAACAAGGACGACGCGCTCCAGCGCGGGCTGAAGATGCTCGACCGCGTGGGCCTGATGGCGCACAAGGACAAGTTCCCCGGCCAGCTCTCGGGCGGTCAGCAGCAGCGCGTGGCCATCGCCCGGGCGCTGAGCATGGACCCGATCGTGATGCTGTTCGACGAGCCCACCAGCGCGCTGGACCCGGAGATGGTCGGCGAGGTGCTGGACGTGATGGTGCAGCTGGCCCAGGAGGGCATGACGATGATGTGCGTGACCCACGAGATGGGTTTTGCCAGGAAGGTCAGCCACCGCGTGATCTTCATGGACGCAGGCAAGATCGTCGAGGACTGCTCCAGGGACGACTTTTTCGGCAAGCCGGAGGCGCGTTCGCCGCGGGCCAAGGATTTCCTGTCCAAGATCCTGCAGCACTGATGTCTCACCCCCGTTGCGGCTCACGCCGCTCCCCCCAAGGGGGCGCCACCGGTGGGCCGGCCGAGCCGGATCCGCGGTGGCTGCTGGCTGCATACAGCGTTGCGATGGGACAATCGCGCCATGGAACGCACCGTGACCCGTGTGAGCTTGCGTGGGCAAGGCGCCACCGATCTGGCGTACTGGCTGTCGCGCCCGATCGCTGAACGCATCGCGGCTGTCGAGTGGTTGCGTCAACAGGTTGAAGCGATGTTGCCGGAGGCCGCCGATGCTGAACAGCGACTTCAAAGAGTTTGCCGAGTTGCTCGGCGCACGCGGCGTTGAGCATCTGGTGGTCGGTGGCTACGCGCTGGCTGCCCACGGGCACCCGCGATACACCGGCGACATCGACTTCTGGATCCGCCCCACCCCCGACAACATCGAACGGTTGTTGCTGGCGTTGGGGGATTTCGGCTTCGGATCGCTCGGGTTGACGCGAGACGACTTCGGCAGCGACAGCGTCATCCAGCTGGGACATCCGCCACGGCGCATCGACCTGTTGACGACGCTCGATGGCGTCGATTTCTCCGAATGCTGGCCCCGGCGCGAGGTGGTGGCGCTGGGTGGAGTGACGTTGAACATCATCGGGCGAGGCGATTTCATCTCGAACAAGCAGGCCGTGGGCCGGCTCAAGGACCTGGCGGACATCGAGGCGATCAACTCGCCGCAGGCTGGTGGGTGACGCGGCGACAATGGCCGGATGAGCACCGCCGACCTCCCCATCTCTCCTGACAGCCTGACCCTCACCCGCCCCGACGACTGGCACCTGCACGTGCGCGATGGCGCCGCGATGGCGGCCGTCGTGCCGCACACCGCGCGCCAGTTCGGCCGCGCGATCATCATGCCCAATCTGCGTCCGCCGGTGACCACCGCGGCGCAGGCCGTGGAGTACCGCGCGCGCATCCAGGCCGCCGTGCCGGCCGGGCTGGACTTCCAGCCGTTGATGACGTTGTATCTCACGGACAACACACCAGCCGAGGAAGTGGCGCGGGCCAAGGCGGCGGGCGTCGTGGCCTTCAAGCTCTACCCGGCCGGTGCCACCACCAACAGCGATGCGGGTGTCACCGACATCCGCAAGTGCCATGCGACGCTGGAAGCCATGCAGCGCGAGGGGCTGCTGTTGCTGGTGCACGGCGAGGTGACCGATCCTGCGGTGGATGTGTTCGACCGCGAGGCGGTGTTCATCGATCAGGTGCTGATCCCGCTGCGCCGCGATTTCCCGGGCCTGAAGATCGTCTTCGAGCACATCACGACGAAGGACGCGGCCGAGTACGTCGCCGCCGCGGACGCGCAGACCGCGGCCACGATCACCGCCCACCACCTGCTCTACAACCGCAACGCCATCTTCTCCGGCGGGCTGCGGCCGCACTACTACTGCCTGCCGGTGCTCAAGCGTGAGCTGCATCGCGAGGCGCTGGTGAAGGCGGCCACCTCCGGCGTGCCGAAGTTCTTCCTCGGCACCGACAGTGCGCCGCACGCGGCGCACCTGAAGGAGCATGCCGCGGCCTGCGCCGGCTGCTATACCGCACTGCATGCGATGGAGCTGTACGCCCAGGCCTTCGAGCAGGCCGGCGCGCTGGACCGGCTGGAGGGATTCGCGTCCTTCTATGGTGCCGACTTCTACGGCCTGCCGCGCAATGCCGGCACGATCACGCTCCAGCGCGGGGCCTGGACGCTGCCCGAGTCGCTGGCCTTCGGCGACGCGCAGCTCAAGCCGTTGGGCGCTGGCGAGACGCTGAACTGGCGTTTCGTCGGTTGACGTCCGGCTGAAACTCGGCGGGTGCGGCCGGCTCAGCCGGCCGGGATCCGCGTCAGCAGCCCGGCCAGCCCGGCCAGCGCGTGCCGGGTGGCGGCGGCGCGAACCGTGGCTCGGTCGCCGTCGAAAAGCCGGGTTTCGCTGTGCAAGCTGCCATCGGGGAGCCGCCAACCGAACCACACCGTGCCCACTGGCTTGGTCGCAGTGCCGCCGGTCGGTCCGGCGATGCCGGTGACCGACAGGGCCGTTGCGGTGCGGGCGCGCTCGGCAGCGCCTGCGGCCATCGCCCGGGCCACCGGCTCGCTCACGGCGCCCTGGGCCTCGATCAACGCCGCATCGACGCCGAGCAGCTCGGTCTTGGCGGCGTTGCTGTAGGTCACGAAGCCGCGTTCGAACCAATCGCTGGAGCCGGCCAGCTCGGTGCAGGCGGCGGCGATCTGCCCCCCGGTGCAGCTTTCGGCGGTGGCCAGTGTCCAGCCCCGCGAACGCAGCAGGCTGGCCAGTGCGACCAAGATGTCGTTGGCCGTTGCGGCGGGAGCCGGGAAGTTCATGGCGCTGATCTCCTGGTCTGGCTGGAAAGGGATGGCGTTCGGGTGAGGTCGGCTCTGCTTGGCCTCTCAGCTGCCGGAGCGCCAGACGGCCAGGAACAGCGCGATGGCCAGCAGCGTGCACCCCGCGGCCACGAAGTCGTCGAAGAGGATGCCGAAGCCGCCGCGCCAGCCACCGCCCTTGAAGCGCTGGTCGGCCCAACGCACCGGACCGGGTTTGGCTGCGTCGAAGTAGCGGAACAGCCCGAAGGCGAACCATTGCAGCAGGGCGTGACCGGAGCGGTCCTCGGGCAGCACGATCCACAGCACCAGCCAGATCGCCAGCACCTCGTCCCAGACGATGGCACCGGGATCGTCGATGCCGGCATGCCGGGCGGTGACGGTGCAGGCCCACCAGCCCACGAAAAAACCGACGATCAGCAGCAGGCCCCAGCCCGGCGGGCCGAACCAGCGGCTGACCAGCGGATCCAGCGCAAGGAAGGTCAGCCAGCCCCACAGCGAGCCCACCGTACCGGGTGCCCAGGGGCTGAGCCCGCTGCCGAAACCCAGCGCCACCCAGTGGGCCGGATGCTCCAGCATGAAGCGCAGGTTGATGCGCCGGGGCGGCCGGCGTGCAGGATCGGCCTCGCTCTGAGCCGTCGGGATCGGATCGAGCTGCATGTTCATGTCTTGAAGTGGTCGAAAGCCTGGCCCTGCAGCGCGATTGGCCGTGACTGGGCATCCAGCAGCTGAACGCCGGGCGTCTGGACGATCTGGCCGATGCGGGCCACCGCCACGCCGGCGCCCTGTGCAGCGCGTTCGACGGCGACGCGCTGCGCAGATGCTGCCGTGAACAGCAGCTCGTAGTCATCGCCGCCAAACAGCAGGCACTCACGCTGCATCGCTGCGGGCTGGTGGTTCAGGATGGGGCTGCGCGGCAGGGCCTCGTCCTGCAACCAGGCGCCCAGGGCCTGCGGACCGTCGCCGCTGGTGCCCGCTTCACCGCCGGCGTGGAAGGCTGCGCCGGAGCGGCGCAGCACATGCCGCAGGTCGCCGAGCAGGCCGTCCGACAGATCGATGGCAGCGCTGGCGATGCCACGCAGCGCCAGGCCCAACGCCACCCGCGGCTGCGGCAGCTCCATCGCCAGCCGCACCCGGTCGAACTGCTCGCCGGGAAGAACCAGGTTGCCGCGGAACACTTCCAGCGCCAGGCGGGCGTCGCCGATGCCGCCCCCGATGGCATGGCTGACCCACAGGTCATCGCCCGGCCGGGCGCCGTGGCGCAGCAGGGCCTGGCCGGTGGGCACCTCGCCGAACACGGTGATGCACAGGTTGAGCGGCCCGGCGGTGGTGTCGCCGCCGACCAGTTCGATGTCGTGCTGCTCTGCCAGCGTGTGCAGGCCGCAGGCCAGGCCGGCGAGGAAGGGCTCGTCCACCCGGGGCATCGAGATCGCCAGCGTGCAAGCCAGCGGTTCGGCACCGCAGGCGGCCAGGTCGGAGAGGTTGACCGCCAGCGCCTTGTGGCCCAGCCGCTCAGGGGCGACGGTGGACAGGAAGTGGCGCCCCTCCACCAGCATGTCGGAAGACACCGCCAGCTGCATGCCCGGCCGCGGCGCCAGCAACGCGCAGTCGTCGCCGATGCCCAGCGGGCTGCGCCGCACCGGGCGGCGGAAGTAGCGGTCGATCAGTTCAAATTCACCCAGGGCCATCGTGGCCGGATTATCCAGGCCGGCCGCGGCATCCGTTGCCGGCTGGCGTCCGGCCTCACTGCACGCCGTGTTCGCGCAGGATGTTGGCCAGTTCCACCGCGGAGCGCACCGCCATCTTGTCGAACACCCGGGCGCGGTGCACTTCCACGGTGCGCACGCTGATGTCCAGCTCGTCGGCGATCAGCTTGTTGGCACGGCCCGCGATCACCAGGCGCATCACCTCGCGTTCCCGTTCGGTGAGTTCGTCCAGCAAGGCCAGCAGGCGGGTGCGCTGGCGCGCCTCGTCCTGTACCGCCGCGCTGCGCTGCAGTGCTTCGATCACCCGATCCACCAGTGCGTTGTCGGAGAAGGGCTTCTCGACAAAGTCGAAGGCGCCGCGTTTGACCGCCGCCACGGCCGTGGCCACATCGGCGTGACCGGTCAGGAAGATCACCTGCAGCGGCCCCACCCACTGCCGCTCCAGCAGATGTTCAAACAGCGCCATGCCGTTCATGCCGGGCATGCGCATGTCCAGCAGCAGGCAGGCCGGCCCGTCCAGCTTGATGCGGCCGGACTGAAGAGCCGCCCAGAAGGCGTCCGCAGTCGGGTGCTGTTCGGGCAGCAGGCGCCTCGACCGCAGCAGCCAGGCCAGCGCATCTCGCACCACGTCCTCGTCGTCGACCACATGGACCGTGCCGGTGGCGTGGGCGGATGCTGGAGTCATGGGGATGGTGGAGGAGGCGGGGTGGGGCCGTGGTCCGGGCCGGGATCGGCGCCCGCAGGGGCACCGGAACTGCTGCGGGATTCTGCCGCCGGCAGGGTAAACCGGAAGGTGCAGCCCCGTACCCCGGGGTTGCCGTGAAAGTCCAGTGCGCCGCCGTGCTGCTCCACCACGGTGCGGCACATCGCCAGGCCGATGCCCATGCCCTCGGGTTTGGTGGTGAAGAAGGGTGTGAACAGCCGCTCGCCCACATGTTGCGCGATGCCGGTGCCGTGGTCGGTGACGCAGCACTCCACCCAGCGGGCATCCACCGGTCGCACACGGACCGTGAGCAGCCGGTCGGCCGGGGCGATCGAGTCATCTTCCATCGCCTGGATGCCGTTGCGTGCGAGGTTCAGCAGCACCTGTTCCACCATGGTGCGGTCACAGCTGACCCGGGGCATGGGTTTGGGCAGATCCAGCTCCACCCGGATGTGGCTGCGCCGTGCCGCCAGGCGGATCAGGGGCAGCACCGCCTCGATCAGCTCGTCGGCGCGCATCGACTCGCGCAGCCGCTCGCGGCGCCGCACGAACTGGTGCACGCTGCGGATCACACGGCCGGCCCGGTCGGCCTGTTCGGCGATGCGGGTGGTGGCCTGGCGCACCATCAGCTGGGTGTCCAGATCGGCGGGTGCTTGATCCTCACCGGCCGGCAGCAGGTTGAGCGAGCCGCTGGCGTAGCTGGCGATGGCCGCCAGCGGCTGGTTGAGCTCATGGCTGAGCAGCGTGGCCATCTCCCCCATCGTTGCCAGGCGGGCTGCGGCCTGCAGCTTTTCCTGCTGCTGGCGCGACAGTTCCTCGATGCGGCGCTGCGGCCCCATGTCCAGCACCGAACTCATCCAACCGGCGTGGCGACCGCGGCCATCGACCAGCGGCGCTTCGAAGATCAGCACCGGAAAGCGCTCCCCGTTGCGGCGCATGAACACGGTTTCATGGCCTTCCCGGGGGGGGGCTGAGGCGCCCGAGAGCCGGCCGGCCTGGCGCTGGGTGTAGGTCTCGGCCATCTCCGGCGGCCAGTAGAGGGGCTGTTCGGCGGCCAGCAGCTCTTCGGCGGTGAACCCGACCATGTTGCAGAACGCGGCGTTGACATAGGTGATGCGACCCTGCAGATCCCTGGCACGCAGCCCGGTGACGAGGGAGTCCTCCATGGCCTTGCGCAGTGCGAAGGCCGCTGCCAGGCCCTGCTCGGCCGCCGAACGGCGCTTCATGTCGTAGCCCAGCAGCAGCAGCACCGCCGACAGCGCCACGCCCAGGCCGATCACCAGCGCCGTGGTGAGGTTGGCGATCCAGCTGGGAGCCTCCGTGGTGCTGTCCAGCCGCAGCGGCAGGGTGAAACCGGCCAGGTCCACCAGCCGTTCGGAGGTGTAGACCCCAGCTCCGCGGCGTGCGCCGGCCCGGGCCAGGCGGGTGCCGTCGGCTTCGATCAACAGCACTTCGTGGCGGCGCAGCAGGTCTGCCGGCAACGCCTGTTCCAGCAGGTCGCGCAGGGCGACGGTGGCGACCACCAGTTCCGTGTCCCGGCCTTCGGTCTGGTTGGGCAGGCACAGGTCCACCACCTCCATGCCCAGCCCGCCGCGGGTGGGCACAAAGTAGGTGCGCGAGAACGCTGGTGAGGCGTAACGCAGTGCGGTGGCGCAGGCGGTTTCCGCGTCCAGCAACATGGCTTCCCGCGGGATGGCACCGAACTGCGCCGGGTGGTGGGCGGAGACCACGGTGCGTCGCAGCGCAAACCTCTCGTCGCGCAACTCCAGGCGCAGCAGCTCCCGGCGCTGCTGCAGCTGGGCTGCCGCAGATTCGGTCCAGCGTGATCCCTGTGCATCCACCCACAGCAGCTGCTGCAGGGCCTGGATGTCGTCGGCCAGGCGCTGGCGGATGTCGGCGGCAGCGCTCGCCGCCGTCTGATCCACGGCTTCCTGGACGCGGGCGTTCTCCAGTCGCCAGGTCAGCCAAAGCAGGGCCGCCTGTGCACTGATGAGCAGCGCAATCAGCGCCGACCACAGCACCACCCGGCGCAGGCGGCTGGGCGGTGCGGGCGGCTGCAGCCCTCCCCAGCGGTTTCCCGGGGGATCGGTGCTGACATCGTTGGGGGCGCCGGGCATCGACACGAGTATCCGCAGCGCCGCCGTGGAGATGACTACGCAGTTCTGCGCATGTGCCATGGGCTGCCTCGCGCGATGATGGCGGCCCATGCGCGCGCTGCATCGCTGCATGCGGTATGGGGTTGGACTGGGTGGGCAGGATGCCCGGTCGATTCCTAGAATTGCGGCCCCCCCCAGCGCCCAGCGTTGCCTTCCCAACCCCCTTCGTCGCGTGCAGTCCCGCACGCCAGCCGCCATGACCACCGAACAGGAAAAGCGCGCCGAGCTGCGCCGTGCCGCCCTCGAGTACCACGAGTTCCCGACCCCCGGCAAGATTGCCATCGCGGCCACCAAGCAGTTGGTCAACCAGCGCGATCTGGCGTTGGCCTACTCGCCCGGGGTGGCGGCCGCGTGTGAGGAGATCGTGGCCGACCCGGCCAATGCCTTTCGCTACACCAGCCGCGGCAACCTCGTGGCGGTGGTCACCAACGGCACCGCCGTGCTGGGCCTGGGCGACATCGGCCCGCTGGCGTCCAAGCCGGTGATGGAAGGCAAGGGGGTGCTGTTCAAGAAGTTCGCCGGCATCGACGTCTTCGACCTGGAGATCAACGAGAAGAACCTCGATCGGCTGGTGGACATCATCGCCGCGCTGGAGCCCACCTTCGGCGGCGTGAACCTGGAGGACATCAAGGCGCCGGACTGCTTCTACGTCGAGCGCAAGCTGCGCGAGCGCATGAAGATCCCCGTCTTCCACGACGATCAGCACGGCACCGCCATCGTGGTGGGCGCTGCGCTGCTGAATGCACTGAAGGTGGTGGGCAAGAAGATCGATGAGGTCAAACTGGTGACCTCCGGTGCCGGAGCGGCCGCGCTGGCCTGCCTGCAGCTGCTGGTCAAGCTGGGGGTGCCTCGCCGCAACATCTTCGTCACCGACCTGGCCGGGGTGGTCTACGAGGGACGGGTGGAGCTGATGGACCCCGACAAGGCCGAGTTTGCACAGAAGACCGAGCAGCGCAGCCTGCGCGAGGCGATCGCCGGAGCGGACGTCTTCCTGGGCCTGTCGGCCGGAGGGGTGCTGAAGGCGGACATGGTGGCGACGATGGCCGCCCACCCGATCATCTTCGCGCTGGCCAACCCGACGCCGGAAATCCTGCCGGAGGAGGTCAAGGCGGTGCGCGACGACGCCATCATGGCCACCGGCCGCAGCGACTACCCGAACCAGGTCAACAACGTCCTGTGTTTCCCCTACATCTTCCGCGGGGCGCTGGACTGCGGGGCCACCACCATCACCGACGAGATGGAGATCGCCGCGGTGCACGCCATCGCCGAGCTGGCGCAGGCCGAGCAGAACGACGTGGTGGCCGCGGCGTATGCCGGAGTGACACTGAGTTTCGGGCCGGAGTACCTGATCCCGAAGCCGTTTGACCCGCGCCTGATGATCCAGATCGCACCGGCGGTGGCGGCGGCGGCGGTGCGCTCCGGCGTGGCCACCCGCCCTGTCACCGACATGGACGCCTACCGCGAGAAGCTGCGCGCCTTCGTCTACGCCTCCGGTTCGATGATGAAGTCGATCTATGCGGTGGCGAAGAAGGCCAAGGCGCGCCGCATCGCCTATGCCGAAGGCGAGGACCGTCGCGTGCTGCGCGCCGTTCAGGTGGTGGTGGACGAGGGTCTGGCGCATCCGGTGCTGCTGGGGCGGCGGCACATCATCGAGCAGCGCATCGACAAGCTCGGACTGCGCATGCAGGTAGGCCGCGACATCGAGGTCATCAGCATCGAGGACGATCCGCGTTACCGCGAGTTCTGGCCGCTGTACCACCAGAAGATGGAACGCAAGGGCGTGACCGAGCAGCTTGCCAAGATCGAGATGCGCCGGCGCATGACGCTGGTGGCGTCGATGCTGCTGGAGCATGGCCATGTGGACGGCATGATCTGCGGCACCTGGAGCTCCACCGCCTACCACCTGCAGTACGTCGATCAGGTGATCGGTCGTCGCCCCGGGCTGAGCACCTATGCCTGCATGAACGGTCTGGTGCTGCCGGGGCGCCAGGTCTTCCTGGTGGACACCCACGTCAACTACGACCCCAGCGCGGAGCAGCTCTGCGAGATCACCATCCTGGCGGCCGAAGAGATGCTGCGCTTTGGCATCCAGCCCAAGGTGGCGCTGCTGTCGCACTCCAACTTCGGCTCCAGCAACCAACCCTCGGCAGTGAAGATGCGCGACGCGCTGGCGCTGCTGAAGGACAAGGCGCCCTGGCTGATGGTGGATGGAGAGATGCACGGGGATGCCGCGCTGGACCCGGCCTACCGGTCCGAGCTGATGCCGCGTTGCGCACTGCAGGGTGAGGCCAACCTGCTGGTGTTGCCGAACATCGACGCGGCCAACATCAGCTACAACCTGCTGAAAACCGCGGCCGGTGGCGGCATCGCCATCGGTCCGATCCTGCTCGGGGCGGCCAAACCGGTGCATGTGCTGACGCCGTCGGCCACCGTGCGGCGGGTGGTGAACATGACGGCACTCACCGTTGCGGATGCCAATGCGCATCGCTCGCACTGATACCCAAGCGACCCAGGTGCGGTTTCACATGTGAGTGCCTACTCATGATCGGGCTTCTTGCTGCACTGCAAGAAGCCTGATGGCCAGCTGAAACGCCGCTTCAATTTCAGTTGAAGCGGCGTTCTCATTGGTAGTGTTCGCTTACTTCTTTGGATCTGAGGCCTTGCTGTTGTGCCTGAAATTTCAGCGATCACTTGAGCTTGAGGGCCCATTTCTGTACCATCTCGCCTTCAGGATTCAGGAGAAACCCGGAGTTGCCCGAGGTTGTAACCTGCGCAGGCGGTGAAGGGACATGACAAGTTCGCGTCCAATGGAACGGTGGCTGAGGTCGTTGGCCCAGATGTGGATGTGGCATCGGTGGGGTGTTGTCGCTGCATGGATCTGGCTGGGTTGCAGCTTTTCGTTCCCGGCCGTTGCCAGGGAGCGATCGCCCACCGAGTCGGTCGATGCGGTCGCCCTGGCAGACCTGCCGGTCGAAGCCCGCGACACCCATCGACTGATCCTGCAAGGGGGACCTTTTCCCTACCCGAGGAAGGACGGCTCGGTGTTCGGGAACAGGGAGCGGCTGCTGCCGCGGCACCCCAGAGGTTACTACTTGGAATATACCGTCCCGACACCAGGTTCCGGAGGCCGGGGTGCTCGACGCATCGTCTGCGGTGGGAACTTGCCGAAGGCCCCTGAAGTCTGTTACTACACCCGGGATCACTACGCGAGCTTCCGCCGCATCGCGTCATGAGCCTGGAGTCTCGAGTTCTGAATTCGAACAGGATTGAAAGCGACCCCCTAGGGATCACCATGTTATTGCATACCGTGAAACCGAACATCGTGCAGTCGATCCGCGCGTTCCGCGTGGACGAGCTGATGTCGGCAGCCCAGGAGATGGGCCACCACTTCCTGTATGCCAATCTTTCCAAGGCACAGACCAAACAGGATGTGCTGGAGGGGATTGCGCAGGCCTTCCTGTTCCCGAGCCACTTCGGCAAGAACATGGACGCGCTGTACGACTGCCTGACCGACATGGTCAACAAGGCAGGCGCACAACAGGGCTTCATCGTCGTGCTGGAGCAGCTGCCGGACAACCCACGCTTCGACCGGGAGCTGCGTGAGCAGCTGCTGGACGTGTTCAGAGATGCCGCGGACTTCTGGGGGGAACGCAAGATACCCTTCAGATGCTTCTATTCTTTTCAGTAGCCCGCTCCCAGGAACAAGGCCCAGGGGAGCGGGCAGATGGGGCCCAGATCGAAGCCGTGCCGGTGAAACCGGCACCGAAACCCAGCAAGAACGCTGCGCCTGCTTTTGCACCGCACATGCCGGTGATGAGCAGTGCCTTCGATACCGCCGCTCTGGCCGCTGCCTGAGCGCATCCGTCGGAGCAAAGGCAAGGGGCCCGCAGTGCGGGCCCTTTGCTTTTGGAGGGGTCTTCGGGGCGGTCCGCCGATCTGACCCGCGCCACTCGGCCGGAGGGTCGGCGGCCTTGACGTGTCCTTCAGCCCGCACCGCCACAGGCCACGGCGAGCGCCACATACTCCACCACCGGCACCTCCTCAGCGCGGCGCTGCAGGTCGAAGGCGCTGTCCACCCGGCGTTCCTCCAACCAGCGCCCCAGACTGTGGCGCAGCAGCTTGCGCCGCTGTGAGAAGGCCACGGCCACCGTCTCTTCCAGCCGCCTCGGGTCGATGGCGGGGGGCTCCTGCAGCGGCAGCATGCGCACCACCGCGGAATCCACCTGAGGTGGCGGGTCGAAGGCCTCGGGCGGCACGTCGAGCACGTCTTCGATGTCGTAGCGCCACTGCAGCATCACCGACAGCCGACCGTAGTCCCGGCTGCAGGGAGCTGCCGCCATGCGGTCCACCACCTCCTTCTGCAGCATGAAGTGCTGGTCCTCGATGGCCTCCACCTGGCCAAGCAAGTGGAACAGGATCGGGCTGGAGATGTTGTAGGGCAGGTTGCCGACGACCCGCAGTTTGGCCCCGAGGCGGCCGGCCAGGGCGCGGAAGTCCACCTGCAGCACGTCGGATTCGATCACGTCGAGCTCGGGGCGGCGGCGCAGCCGGGCCGCCAGGTCCCGATCCAGCTCGATCACCGACAGGCGTCCGCAGCGCGCCACCACCGGATCGGTGAGCGCCGCCAGGCCCGGCCCGATCTCGACCAGCGGTTCGCCGGGACGGGGGTCGATGCATCGCACGATGCCGTCGATCACGGCGCTGTCGGTCAGGAAGTGCTGGCCGAAGCGTTTGCGGGGCTGATGGTTCTTCACGGTGGAGGGCACTCCTGCGGGGCTCAGTCGCTCAGAACGAGGGGCTGTCGCGCAGCTCCACATAGGCGCGCGCACGGGTTTCGCGGGCCCATTCGGTGTACGCCTCTTCGTACTTGGCCTCGCGCAGCGCGCTGCGGGCCGACTCGCGCTGCTCCTTGGGGCTGAGCGCCACCTGGCGGCGTTCCAGCAGCTGGATCAGGTGCACACCAAAGCGCGACACCACCGGCGGCGACAGCTGCTGCGGCTGCAGGCGTGACAGGGCTTCCTCGAATTCAGGCACGAACTGCCCCGGCCCGGCCCAGCCCAGGTCTCCGCCGCTCTGAGCGCTTCCGTCCTCGGAGTGGCGGCGAGCCAGATCCTCGAAGCGGGCGCGGCCCGCTTCGACCTGGCGCTTGAACTCCTCCAGCCGGTCGATCGCTGCCGACTGGCTCAGCTTCGGCCCAGGTCGCAGCAGGATGTGTCGCGAATGCTGCTGCTGCACCGAGAGGCTGGCTTCCTTGCGGTCCACCAGCTGGAGCAGGTGAAAACCCGCGCCGGAGCGCAGCACCTGGGGCGCCACTTCGCCGACCTTCAGCGGGGTCACCGCTTCGACAAACAGGTCGGGCAGCCGCTCCGCGGCGCGCAGTCCGAGCTGGCCGCCGTTGGTCTTGCTGCCTTCCGAGGCTTCCGCCACCAGGGTCGCGAAGTTCTCGCCGGCCTTGAGCCGCTGCAGCAACTGCACCGCGCGCAGGCGGCGTTCGGAGGTCTGTGCGGCACTGGCGTCGTCCGGCAGGGTGATCAGGATCTGCGCAATGTTCAGCTCGGTGGACAGGCCGGCCTTGCGGCGCTGCTCCTGCAGCCAGTTCTCGATGTCGCTGTCGCTGATGCGGATGCGGGCCTGCACGTCGCGGTCCCGCACCCGCTCCAGCAGCATCTGGTCGCGCAGGTTCTGGCGGAAGCGCTGGTAGTCCATGCCCTCCTTGCGCAGCATCTCGCGCAGCTGCGCCACATTGACCTGGTTCTGCGCAGCCACGGCCGAGACCGCCCGGTCCACCTCGTGCTCTTCGATGCGGCCCAGAGTCTCGCGCGCCAGGCTGAGCTGGGCCCGTTCGTCGATCAGGGTGTCGAGCATGTCGCGCAGCAGCACCTCGCGGTTCGGCGCCGTGCCGCCGCTGCGCGCGGCCTGGCGCTCGAACTGTTCCACGCGCTGGCGCACCTCGGCGTTGGTGACCAGCTCACGGTTGACCACCGCGACGATGTAGTCGGCGCTGCGGCGTTCGGCTGCACCGGTCGCTGAAGGGACGGTCTGCGCGACCAGCGGCATCACGGGCGAGGCCGCCAGGACGAGCAGCAGCGCAGCGAGCATGCCGTGGCGACGCAGGGCGGGCAGGCGGGACAGGGGGGGCAGAAGATGGGTCGGCATGCGTGATCGGGGACGGCTGGACAGGAACCCCGGCGGGGTCAAACCTCTGCGACGGACACGGCAGGGCACTGAGGAAGGGATCCCCGCCGCCAGGAAGTTTGCAGGATGCCTGGCTGTCACGGGGCCAGGTCCTGCGCAGGGTCGGAGCTGCCGCCGGAACGCTCCCTGAGCAGTCGGTAACCGGGAATATTGTCCTTCAACCGGGTCAGTGGGTTGCTGCCCAGGGCCAGTCGGGACAGACCGACGAACTCCAGCTGCAGCATCAGCCGTGAGGTGGCCGCACTCGCTCCGGTGGAGGTGCGTTCGGCCACGACCCGGCCGACCCAGCAGCCCGCGTCGTATTCGAAGCCGGCCAGGGCACCGGCGATGCGTCGATCGAACTTGCTGTAGTCGATGCGGCCCACCGTGTAGAGCCGGCCGCTGCAGTTGCCTTCGGAGCTGCTGTCCTGCCTTTCGCGGCTGCCCGCCCAGGGGCTGTTGGCCAGCAAGGCCCGGGCGTCGCTGGTGCTGCCGATGGGCCACTGCCAACCGATGCCCAAGCGCTCGCTGCTGCCCCGCTGCAGCGAGTGGGTCAGGTGCAGTGTGCGCCAGGGGCCCGGAGAGTAGGTGACGCTGGCGGAGGAGCGTGCCACACGGCTGAGTTCCGGGTCGTAGCGCAGGCTGCCGTTGAGCGTCCAGTGCGGGATGGCCTGGGTGGAGCCGAACAGCAGGGCGTCCGACATGCGTTGGGTGAGCGGCTGACCGTCGGCCGTGATGCGCTGGTCCTGCAGCAGGTAGCGCTGGGCAAAACCCAGCCGGGCCCACTCGATGCCGCTGCCGCTTTCGACGAAGCGGGTGGTCAGGCCGGCGGTGATGCGCTGGGCATCGGCCACCCGGTCCACGCCGGAAAAGGAGCTGTCCCCGAAGATGGTGGTCGGGTTGAAGTCCAGCACGTCGCTGTCGAAGTTGGGCAGCAGCGACTGGTCGCGCCAGGGGGTGCGCACATACAACACGCGCGGCTCCAGCGTCTGGGTGAGGGGGCGATCGAACAGCCGCAACTCGCGCTCGAAGGTCCAGCTGCTGTCCAGGCTGAACGTGGGCACCACCCGCGTGGCGCGTCTGCGCCCATCGGCCATGGCTTGATCGAGGTCATAGGCGGCGGCGTTGACGCCCAGACGCGGCGTGAACCGCCAGCCGCCGTGCCCCAGCGGCCAACCCAGCTGTCCCAACAGGTGGGCCCGCTGGCCGGTGGGCTGGTCGGCAGCGGCTGCGAGGGCGCCGGGAACGAAGCGGTTCACCTCGGTCTGAACGCTCCAGTCGAGGAGGTCGCGCTGCTGGCCCCATTGGGCGCCCAGCTGGGCCTCGCGCCGGTAGGGGGCGGTGATGAGGTCGCTGCTGCTGCTGCCGTTGAGCACCTGCCAGTACTGCGTCGAGGCGTAGAGCTGCTGGTCCAGCCAACCCAGGCCGTCCCAGTGCTCGCGGCGCAGGCGCCGCAGGGTGGCGCTGGACCCCAGCAGCCGGGGCGTGAGGTTGTCGGCGCCGCGCAGGCCGTCGGTCCAGTAGTCCTCGTCGGACACCCGCAGCCAGTCGATGCGGTAGTCCGCGTCCTGCGCTGCGCTGCCGCGGTGGGTCCAGCGGGACGCCCAGCGGGTGCTGCCGGCCACCTCGTCGCGAGGCAGCCAGGACAGCTGGGTCTCCCCCCGCCATGTGGGCTGCAGGTAGCGGAACTCGCCATCCAGCTCGGCGCCGCGCTTGAGTGACAGCACCGGCGTCAGGGTGGCGTCGTACTGAGGGGCGATGTTCCAGTAGTAGGGCGCCGCCACCACCAGGCCACCGGTGGTGCTCAGGTCGATCGAGGGGGGCAGCCAACCGGACTTGCGGTCCTCGGTGACCGGGAAACTCAGCTTCGGCAGCGCCAGGATCGGCACGTCGTAGAAGCGCAGCACGGCATCTTCGGCAATGCCTTCGTTGGCGGCGATGTCCACCTGCAGGCGGCTGGCGGTGAGCTGCCAGGGCGGCGTTTCTTCATCGCCGACCTTGCAGCTGCTGTAGCGCAGGCCGCGCAGGTCCATGCGCTGCGCACCGAGCAGGTCGATGCGCTCGGCCCGGCCACCCGCGTCGGTGGCCGACAGATAGAAGCGCGGCTGCAGCAGGTAGCCGGTGGCGGTCTGGCTGTCGTAGCGCAGCTCGCTGCCGCTGAAACGGTCCTCGGCGCGCAGCATCTGCACCGCGCCGCTGGCCTGAAGCCGGCTCTGGTTGCTGTCGTAGGTGAGGCGGTCGGCGCGCACCGACAGGTCGTCGAGTTGCGCCTGGACCGAGCCGGACAGCCGCACCTGCCCGTCCAGCGAACCCTCCAGCCGGTCCGCCTCGAAACGGGTTTCCCCTGCCGGGGCGGGTCCGAAGGGGCGCAGCTGCAGTCCCTCGGCCGGGGCTCGCCAGTTCGTCGGGCGGCACAGACCGCTGCCGGCGGGGGTGGTCTGCAGCTTCGGCCGCGGGGCGTGTTTCTCTGTGTCCACGCTGTCCGCTGCAGCGCAGGGCAGGGCGGTCAGCCCCAACCCCAGCCCCAACCCCAGCCCCAGCCCCCATCCCAGATTCAGGCCGATCGACAGCGGCCAAGCCCGCCACAGCATTCGGCAGAGGGGGCGCAGTGCCGGCGTCGGAGCGCGACGGGGGGCGCGGTCAGGCCGGAGGTTCGCGGCGGCGGAAGGGGCTGTCAACGTCAAGAGGCTGCAACAAGGGACGGGCCGGTGCCAGGCGGGCTGCCCCTGCGGGGACGTGCGGGCCTGCTGCCGGGTGGGGACGGACCCCCGCTCGCTAGAATCGCCGGATTATTTCACGCGGCCGGAGCCGGGCCTTCCGGCCCCGCGGGTGCTCCGGTCGTCCACCTGTCAGACGGATCGCGCGCCTTGGCCACCCTTCCTGAATCCTCCGTTGCCGTTGCCGTTCCCGCGCCTGCAGCCCCGGCTGCTGCCGGGCCGATCGTCTGGACCGATGCGGCCCGCCGCGGCGAGTTCGACGCCTGGCTGGCCGAGGTGAGTGCCGCCCACGGCCTGCAACCGCACACGCTGCGTCCGGCCAGTGCGGACGCGAGTTTCCGCCGCTATTTCCGGCTGGACCGCACCCACTGCGATGGCGATGGCTACGGGCAGGGGCAGGGCAGCCTCATCGTCATGGACGCGCCGCCCGCGCTGGAGGACTGCCATCCCTTCGTCCACGTGGCGGGCCTGCTCGGTGCGGCCGGGCTGAACGCGCCGCAGGTGCGGGCCTGGGATGAGGCGCGCGGCTTCATGCTGCTGACCGACCTGGGTGAACGCACCTACCTGGCCGAGCTGCAGTCGCTGGACCTGAGTGGCAGCGAGGGTCTGCGCCGTGCGGACGCCCTGTACCGCGACGCCATCGACGCCTTGATCCGCCTGCAGGGCATCGACGCGCAGGGGGGGCTGCCCACCTACGACCGGGAGCGGCTGCAGCGCGAAATGTCGCTGTTTCCGGACTGGTACATCGCCCGGCACCACCGTCTGGAGCTCGACGAGCGCGAACGCAGCGGCCTGGAGCGCTGCCTGGGGCTGATCCTGGACGTCTGCACCGCCCAGCCGGTGGCGTTGGTGCACCGGGACTTCCACAGCCGCAACCTGATGCTGCCCACCGCCGGGGCGCAGGGCCCGGGCATCCTGGACTTCCAGGACGCGGTGGTCGGCCCGGTCACCTACGACCTGGTGTCGCTGCTGCGCGATGCCTACATCGAGTGGGACGAAGCCATCCAGATCGACTGGGCGGCCCGGTACTGGGAGCGCGCCCGCAAGGCCGGCGTGCCGGTGCAGGCGGACTTCGGCAGCTTCTGGCGCGACTTCGAGTGGATGGGCCTGCAGCGCCACCTGAAGGTGCTGGGCATCTTCGCGCGGCTGTACCACCGCGACGGCAAGGATGGCTACCTCAAGGACCTGCCGCGGGTGTGGCGCTGCGCCCACCATGTGGCGATGCGCTACTCGGTGCTGACCCCGCTGGCGCGGCTGCTGGAGAAGCTGGAGAACGTGCAGGCCCGCGACGGATTCACCTTCTGATGCCATCGAGCCCCTACGCGCACCGCGTTGGCTGTCCCCCGAGGGGGCGGTCGGTCCCTTCGGAACGGCCGTGCGGGACCGACCTGCGCTTCAACCTCCGTTTCAACCTCCGCTCATGCTGACAACGTGGCGGGACTTCCGGCGGGATGTGTCGCTGTCGGCCGTGGTGGCCGGCTTCGTCGCGGTGCTGGTGGGCTACACCAGCTCGGTGGTCATCATTTTCCAGGCGGCGCAGGCGCTGGGCGCCTCGTCGGCCCAGCTCACCTCCTGGTTGTGGGCGTTGGGCATCGGCATGGGCATCAGCAGCGCCGGCCTGAGCCTGTGGTACCGCCAGCCGGTGCTCACCGCCTGGTCCACCCCCGGCGCGGCGCTGCTGGTCACCGCCGGCGCCGGGGTGACGATGGCCGAGGGCATCGGCGCCTTCCTGGTGTGTGCGTTGCTGATCCTGCTCGCGGGGGTGACCCGCGCCTTTGAGCGGGTCATGGACCGCATCCCCCAGCCCATCGCCGCTGCCCTGCTGGCGGGGGTGCTGACCCGCTTCGCGCTGGACGCATTTGCGGCACTGCGCAGCGACTTCGTGCTGGTGGGCGGCATGCTGGCGGTGTACCTCTTGGGCCGGCGCCTGTGGCCGCGTTATGCGGTGCCGGTGCTGCTGCTGGCGGGTCTGGTGCTGGCGGCGGTGCAGGGTCAACTGCGCCTGGAGGCGCTGCAGTGGCATGCCGCTGAACCGTTGTGGACGACGCCCGAATTCAGCCTGCGCGCCCTGGTGGGCGTGGCACTGCCGCTGTTCGTCGTCACCATGGCCTCGCAGAACCTGCCCGGGGTGGCGGCGCAGCGCGCGGCCGGCTACAACACCCCGGTCTCTCCGGTGATCACCGCCACCGGTGTGCTCAACCTGCTGCTGGCCCCCTTCGGCGGCTACGCCTACAACCTGGCAGCGATCACCGCGGCCATCTGCATGGGCCGCGAAGCCCATGAAGACCCGGCGCGGCGCTGGACGGCCGCCGTCATGGCCGGCCTGTTCTACCTGGTCATGGGCCTGGCGGGCGGCGCGGTGGTCGGGCTGATCGCCGCCTTCCCGAAGGCCATGGTGCTGGCCCTGGCCGGCCTGGCGCTGCTGGGCAGCATCGGCGGCGGCCTGGCCAGTGCGCTGGAATCGTCAAAGTGGCGTGAGAGCGCGCTGATCACCTTCCTGGTCACCCTCAGCGGCGTCAGCCTGGCGGGCATCGGCTCGGCCTTCTGGGGCGTGGTGGCGGGTGCCCTGGCCGCCGCTGTGCAACACTGGCGCCGCCGCTGACCCCTCCGGGCCCGCCGTGGCCTGCCGACCCTGCCGGAGTCTTCATGGACCTGCTCTTCGTTGCCGACCCGATCGAATCCTTCAAGATCTACAAGGACTCCACCTTCGCGATGATGCGTGCCGCCGCCCGTCGCGGCCACCGGCTGCAGGTCTGCGAGCCGCAGGACCTGGTGTGGAAACACGGCGCTCGCGTGGTGGCGCGGCGCGCCCGCACGCTGGTGCTCACCGGGGTGGAGGGGCACGACGAGGCGCCCTGGTACGAGGTGGTGGCCGAGCAGGAGCTGGCACTGGCCGATGCCGGTGCGGTGCTGATGCGCAAGGACCCGCCCTTCGACAGCGAGTACACCTACACCACCCACCTGCTGCAGCAGGCCGAGCGCGAAGGCGCCCGGGTGTTCAACCGGCCGCAGGCGCTGCGCGACCACCCGGAGAAGCTGGCGATCCTGGAGTTCCCGCAGTTCACCGCGCCCACGCTGGTCACCCGCGATGCCGATGCCATCCGCGCCTTCCATGCCGAGCAGGGAGACATCATCCTCAAGCCGCTGGACGGCATGGGCGGCATGGGCATCTTCCGCGTCGGCCCGGATGGGCTGAACCTGGGCTCGATCATCGAGACCCTCAACCAGCACGGTGCCACCACCGTGATGGTGCAGCGTTACCTGCCGGAGATCGTGCAGGGCGACAAGCGCATCCTGCTGATCGGCGGCGTGCCGGTGCCGTACTGCCTGGCACGCATCCCGCAGGGCAGCGAGATCCGCGGCAACCTGGCCGCCGGCGGCAAGGGCGTGGCGCAGCCGCTGTCGGCACGCGACCGCGAGATCGCAGAGGCGCTGGGCCCCATCCTGGCCGCGCGCGGGCTGCTGCTGGTGGGGCTGGACGTGATCGGCGGCTGCCTCACCGAGATCAACGTCACCAGCCCGACCTGCTTCCAGGAGATCACCGACCAGACCGGCTTCGACGTGGCCGGCCGCTACATCGAGGCGCTGGAGGCGGCGCTGCAGTCGTGATGCGGCGCGCCCGGCTGGGTCTGGCCGCGCTGCTGCCCGCGCTTGCCGCCTGCGTGGTGGTGCCGCGCACCGAGCAGGTCTACGACCCGGACTGCAGGACCCTGCGCCGGCAGATGGTGCTGGACGTGCAGCAGATCGGCACCCTCGGCCACTGCCACAACGAGGGCTGCGCCGCGGCGCTGGTGGCCATCGGCGCGGTGGCTGCGGTGACGGCGGTGGTTTCCGGCTCGGTGGTGCTGGTGGGCAACGTGGTCTACTGGATCGAGAAGCAGACCACCCCGTGCGGTGGCGCGGTGCAGCCACCGCCGCGCTGAGGGCCGTCAGGAGGCGGGTTCGGTGTCCACCAGGCGCAGGGACGGTCGGGCCGCATCGCCGCCGGCCTGCCGCGCCAGACGTTTGCGGTGGTACATCTGCGCGTCGGCACGGGCCAGCAGCAGCGCAGGGTCCTCCGCGTCGTCCGGAAAGAGGGCCATGCCCACCGAGCAGCCCATGCGCAGGCTGCCGCTGCCCACGGTCAGGGGCATCGCGATCGCGCGGGCCAGCTTGGCCAGAATGCGCTCCAGGCTGGTGGCCTCCGGTGCATCCGGGATCAGCACCGCAAACTCGTCGCCGCCCAGGCGGGCCACCACGTCGTCGCCGCGCATGCAGCGGCGGATGCGCCAGGCCGCGGTCTTCAGAGCGGTGTCTCCGGCGGCGTGGCCGTGTTCATCGTTGATCTGCTTGAAGCGGTTCAGGTCGATGAACAGGATGGCCACCCGGCGCTGCAGGCGGCGGGCCTCGGCGATGGCCGCGCGCAGCTGCTCTGCAAACCGGTCCCGGTTGACCAGGCCGGTCAGGCTGTCGTGGTTGGCGCGGTACTCGTTGCGGCGGGCGTGTTCGCGGAACTCGGTGACATCGGTGACCGTGCCGATGAAGCCCGAGGGCATTTGCCGCGCATCCAGGATCGGCCCGGCCTCGATGCGCAGCCAGCGTTCCACGCCGCCAGTGTCCAGGCAGAGCTCCTCGGCCAGCCGCACCAGCGCGCCGCTGGCGGCTGTCCAGACCGGGCTCAGGCGCACGATCTCGTCGGCGGGCAGCATGCTCAGCCAATGGCGTCCCAGCTGCCGGCCGATGTCCAGCTGCAGCATCTGGGCGCAGCGGTCGTTGCAGTAGGTCAGCTGGCCCTGTGCGTCCGTCTCGAACAGGCCCACCGGCGCCAGCCGCGCCAGTTCCCGAAAGCGCAGCGACTGCCGCCCCAGCTCATGCTGGGCCTCGGTGGCGCGCTGCAGCTCGATGCGCAGCTGCCGCGCCTGCTCTTTCAGGATGCGTTCGCGCCGCGCGATTTCACTCATGTCGCGCACCTGCAGCAGGCACTGCACCGCACCGCCGCCGGGCGGCAGGGAGGCGATCACGTCCACCGCGTGGCGCATGCGCTCGCTCGCGGCATCTCCCGGGCGCAGCAGCGGCAGCGGCATCGGGTGGAAGGCATGCGACAGCCGCACCGAATGCCCGAAGTCCAGGCAGGCCCGCACCGCCAGGAGCAGGCGCGGGTCGATGCGCCCGGCCCAGACGTCGCCGAGGCGCCGGCCGGTCGGGTCGTGGCTGTCACCCAGCCGCTCGCGCAGCCAGCGGTTGAGGCCACGCACCTGGCCCTGGGCGTCGATCAGCATCAGGCCGAAGTCGACCAGGTCCAGCAACGGGTCCAGCGGGCCTCGCAGGGCGGCCGCCGCGGGCGGCAGGTGCGGGCCCTGCAGGCCGGCCAGGGCAGCGGGAGCGTTCATGCCGGCTGGGCGTCCAGCGCGAAGAAGTTGCGGATCTGCTCGATGCCGGTCTGCAGCGCGGACATCTCCATCACGAACAGCACATAGCCGCTGATCTGCTGCGTCAGCATGTTCATGCCGATGCGGGCCATCAGCACCATCTCGCTGCCCGGGTGCCCGGCAAACAGCTCGTCCGGCTGGGCCGAACGCACCCCCGGCAGGGTGCCGATCATCTCGGTGCCGAAGATCTGCGCCAGGCTGTTCATGCAGCTGTTGATGATGATGTTGCCCACCTCGGCCAGCGCATCCTGTTCCAGCTCGCTGATCTGCTCGGCCGAGGGCGAGCTGTCGCCCAGCATGCGGCGCACGATCTCCAGGCTGCCGTGCTCCGGAAACAGCAGGATGGCTTCGGTGGACAGCCCGCCCTGCTGGCGGTCGAAGCGCTGTGCGATGCTGCACAACTTGCCGCCGGGTGAACTGCCCTCGCGCGGCAGCAGCTGCAGCCGGCTGACCAGCTCGGTGCGCGGCAGCAGTTCCACCACCGGAACGGTCATCACGATCTCTTCCTGGACGATCTCCGCGAACGAGGCCGCGGCCTCGCCGAGGGCCAGGTTGAAGGCCTCCGCCAGGGCGTCGCTGGTGTCCTCGTCCAGGTGGATCATGCGGCCACCTCGGCGCTCAACTCGGCGTTCACCTGGGTCGCCTGAGCCGAGTTCAGCAGCTGCAGGATCTGGTCGATCACCTCGCCCTTGATCGGCTTGCGGAACAGCTCGATGCCCAGCGCCTGCGCCTTGGCCTGGGTGGCCGCCTGCACGTTGGCGGTGAGCAGCACGATGCGGGTGCCGGGCAGTTCGCCCAGGATCTGCGCAGCCGCCTCGATGCCGGTGATGCCGGGCATGTTCACGTCCATCAGCACCAGCGCGGGTTCGTGCACGCGGGCCTGGGCGATGGCTTCTGCGCCGTCTCCGGCTTCGATCAGGCGGGCCTCGGGTCGCCGGTTGCGGATCAGTCCACAGGCGATGTTGCGTGAGATCTTGCTGTCGTCCACCACCAGGATGGACAGGGGGGCGGGGGTGTCGTGCGGCATCCGTGTCTCCAGAAAACGGCTGCACGCAGTATCCGGAGCGGCGGATCGATTGATTTTCTAAATTGAGCGGGGAAGCCGTGGGAGATCCCGCGCTGTCCCCAGCCGGTCACGCTCACCCGCGGGAGGGGGCGCGCGTCAGAAGTTGACGCCGACCTTGGCACCCCAGATCAGGGCCTTGTCACCGTAGCCACCGTTGCTGTCGGTGAGGTGGTAACGCAGGTCGAAGCCGGTGTACAGGCCACCGGTCTTGTAGTTCAAGCCGGCAGCCAGGCCGAGGCCGGTGGCGGTGCGGTGGCCGCTGTCGGCCTCGGCGCGGAACACGCCGATCGACGGGCCGAATCCCAGCGACAGGCCCGGGGCGTTCAGCACCGGGGCGGTGTAACGCGGCGACAGCTCGAAGCCGGTGCCCTGCACGCCGTTCTTGTTGGAGCGGGTGAAGTTGACGTGGGTGCGGATGCGCTTGTCCGGCGACTGGATCAGGCCGCAGTTCATGTTCAGGTCCAGGCCCCAGGCGTTCAGGCTGCCGCCCTGGTCGGGCTGCACCAGGTTGCCGGTGACGGCCAGGCTGACTTCGGCCTTGTAGCCCGGGTCGTTGACGATCGGCAGGATCTGCCAGCCCTGGGCCAGTGCGGGCAGGGTGACGGCGGCAGCGGCCAGGGCGGCGCAGGAAGAGAGCAGGCGGAAGGTCTTGGAGGTGTTCATTGCGTCGAGCAGGCAAGAGCGGATCAAGGATCAAAACCGCTACAGCGCACCCGTGTTGGTGCACTGCAGCAGTGCGGCAATGATCGCACTCTAGGCTGGAGCGACGTTGCCGAATGTGACCCGGGTCACACAGCGTGGCGTTCACGGCGGGCGGGGGGGCGGGGAGGCAGCTACGCAGCGCGGGCCAGCAGCCAGGCACCAGAACGGGGACGAAGTAAACAGCCCCCCCGCCAGCAGCAACACGAAAAAAAAAGGGAGGGGAAAGGGGAACCAGCGGACTCCCGCCCGGGCATGCCCCCGGAGCACGAAGAGGGTGAAAACACCGGGGGGGGGATTCGGGGCCCCCCCCCCCCCCGCCCCCCGAAAAACCCGGGAACAGCGGGGCGGGGGCCACCCCCCGGGGGGGGGGGGGGAGGACGGCCCCCAAAAACCCCCCCCAGAAGGCGCCCAGGGAGGAGGCCCGCCCCCCAAAAAAAAAAAACAGCGGCCAGGCGGCCCCGGGGCCGGCCCCGGGCGGCGGTCCCTTCCGGCGGGGGGGGGGGCGGGGGAGGCCCCCGGCCGGGGCAGGGGGGGGGGGGGCGGCCGGCCAGGGGGGCCAAGGAGGGGGGGGGGGGGGGTTCCCCCCGGCGGCCCGGGGCGGCCGGCCCGGCCCGGGGGGCCCGGGGGGGCGGGAGGAGGAGGGGGGCCCCCCCCCAGGGCAAAGGGCGGCGGCCCGGGGGGGGGGGGGGCGGGGGAGGAGGGGGGCAGGACCGGCCCGTACAGGCCCCCCCACGGGGGGAGGGGGGGGGGGCGGGGGCGGCGGGGGGGGGGGGGGGGGGGCTCCGGGGGCGGGGGGGGGGGGGGGGGGGGGGGGGAACACAGGAACAGGGAGGGGGGGGAAAGGGCGGGGGGGGGGGGGGGGGGGGGGGGGGGGGGGGGGGGGGGGGGGGGGGGGGGGGAGGGCCCGGGGGGCGGGCGGGGGGGGGGGGGGGGGGGGGGGGGGGGGGGAGGAGGCCGGGGGGGGCGGCGCGCGAGCGACCCGAGAAAGTTGCGGGCCGCTGCGGGCTGCGGCTATCGTCGGGGCTCGTACGCCCGATCGCTTCCGGATCCGTTTCACCCCCCGGGCGCTCCATTTCACCCCGCCGCCACATGACCCCACCCGCGCCGCCAGCCCCGCGGCGGCCGCCGGGCCCCCCCCGCGCCGCCCCCCCCCGCCGCCCCCCCGCCCCCCCCCCCCCGCCGCCCCCCCCCCCCCCCCCCGCCCCCCCCCCCCCCCCGGCGCGCCCGCCCCCCGGGGGCCCCGGCCCCCCCCCCCCCCCCCCCCCCCGGCCGCCCCCCCCCCCGGCCTGCCTCTTCTGCCCGCTGGCAGTTCTGGATCGACCGCGGCGGCACCTTCACCGACGTGGTGGCGCGGCGGCCGGACGGCACCCTGGTCACCGCCAAGCTGCTGTCGGAGAACCCGGAGCAGTACGAAGACGCCGCGGTGGAGGGCATGCGCCGGCTGCTCGGCCTGGCGCCGGGTGAGGCCATCACCCCCGCGCAGGTGGAGTGCGTGAAGATGGGCACCACCGTGGCCACCAACGCGCTGCTGGAGCGCCAGGGCGAGCCCACGCTGCTGGTGATCACCCGCGGCTTCGGCGACGCGCTGCGCATCGCCTACCAGAACCGCCCGCGGCTGTTCGACCGCCGCATCCTGCTGCCCGAGCTGCTCTACCAGCAGGTGGTGGAGGCCGATGAACGCGTCGGCGCGGACGGCGCGCTGCTGCAGCCGCTGGACGAGGCTGCGCTGCGCCGTGACCTGCGCGCCGCCTACGAGCAGGGGCTGCGCGCCTGCGCCATCGTCTTCATGCACGGCTGGCGCCACAGCGCCCACGAGGCGCGGGCAGCCGTGCTGGCGCGCGAGGCCGGTTTCACCCAGGTGTCGGTGTCGCACCAGGTCAGCCCGATGATGAAGCTGGTGGCGCGCGGCGACACCACCGTGGTGGACGCCTACCTCAGCCCCATCCTGCGCCGTTATGTCGACCGCGTGGCGCGGCAGATGCCCGGGGTGCCACTGTTTTTCATGCAGAGCTCCGGCGGCCTGACCGAGGCGGGCCGCTTCGCCGGCAAGGACGCCATCCTCTCCGGCCCCGCCGGCGGCATCGTCGGCATGGTGCGCACCGCGCTGGCCGCCGGCCACCGCCGCGTCATCGGCTTCGACATGGGGGGCACCTCCACCGACGTCAGCCACTACGCCACCGGGCCGGATGAAGAGGCGGAGTTCGAGCGTGCCTTCGACACCCAGGTGGCCGGCGTGCGGGTGCGCGCGCCGATGATGAGCATCCACACCGTGGCTGCGGGCGGCGGCTCGATCATCCGCTTCGACGGCGCGCGCCTGCGCGTGGGTCCGGCCTCGGCCGGCGCCCACCCCGGCCCGGCCAGCTACCGCCGCGGCGGCCCACTGGCGGTGACCGATGCCAACGTGCTGCTCGGCCGCCTCCAGCCGGCGCATTTCCCGGCGGTGTTCGGGCCGCAGGCCAACCAGCCGCTGGACCGGGTGGTGGTGCAGCAGCGCTTCCAGGCCCTGGCCGGGGAGATGGCCCAGGCCACCGGCCGGCCGATCACCCCGGAGGAGGTGGCCGCCGGCGCACTGCAGATCGCCGTGGCCGGCATGGCCAATGCCATCAAGCGCATCTCCGTGGCGCGTGGCTACGACGTCACCGGCTACACCCTGCAGTGCTTCGGCGGCGCCGGTGGCCAGCACGCCTGCGCGGTGGCGGATGCCCTGGGCATGGGCAGGGTGCTGATCCACCCGCTGGCCGGGGTGCTGTCCGCCTACGGCATGGGGCTGGCCGACCAGATCGCGCTGCGCGAAGCGTCTCTGGAGCGGGCGCTGGACACCGACGGTCTGGCCGCCGCCCACCGGCTGGCCGCCGACCTCAGTGCCGCTGCGGCGCAGGAACTGCAGTTGCAGGGGGTGGACCCGGCGCGGCTGCAGCAACGTCAGCGCCTGCACCTGCGCTACCAGGGCACCGACACCGCGCTGGCGGTCAACCTGCCACCGGCGGACGTCGAGGTACCCCAGGCACTGGCGGGCCTGCAGGCGGATTTCGAGACCGCCTACCGGCAGCGCTTCGCCTTCCTGATGCCCGGCCGCGCGCTGGTGATCGAGCTGGTGTCGGTGGAGGCGGTGGCACCCGGGGAGCCCCTGCCGGCGGCTGCGCCGGGCGACCCGGCGGTGGCGCTGCAGGAGGGCGAACCCGCGCCGCTGGATCTGGCGCCGCTGCAACGCCTGCCGATGGAGCGTTTGTCCATGTTTTGCGAGGCCGACGACGCGGCCCCCGCCGGCTGGCGCGATGCCGGCCTGTGGCGGCGCGAGGCCCTGCCCGCCGGCGCCAGCGTGGCCGGCCCCGCCATCCTGGCCGAGGCCAACGCCACCACCGTGGTCGAGCCCGGCTGGATGGCCCGCCTGGGCGCCGGCGGCGTGCTGGAGCTGCAGCGGGTGCGGCCGCGCCTGCAGCGCCACGCACTGGGCACCGAGGCCGACCCGGTGATGCTGGAGGTGTTCAACAACCTCTTCATGAACATCGCCGAGCAGATGGGCCTGCGGCTGCAGAACACGGCGCACTCGGTCAACATCAAGGAGCGGCTGGACTTCTCCTGCGCGCTGTTCGACGCCGAGGGCCAGCTCATCGCCAACGCGCCGCACATGCCGGTGCACCTGGGCTCGATGAGCGAGTCGATCAAGACCGTCATCCAGCGCAACCCGTTGATGCGCGCGGGCGAGGTGTTTGTGCTCAACGACCCGTACCACGGCGGCACGCACCTGCCGGACGTGACCGTTGTCACTCCTGTGTTTCTGGAAGGAGATTCTTCCCCGGCCTTCTACGTCGCCTCCCGCGGCCACCATGCAGACATCGGCGGCATCACCCCGGGTTCGATGCCGCCGTTCTCCCGGCGCATCGAGGAAGAGGGTGTGCTGCTGGACAACGTCAAGCTGGTGGAGCTCACGCCCGAGGGCCCGCGGCTGCGCGAGGCCGAGCTGCTGGCCCTGCTCACCTCCGGCCCCTGGCCGGCGCGCAACCCGGCGCAGAACCTGGCCGACCTGCGCGCCCAGATCGCCGCCAACGAAAAGGGCGTGCAGGAGCTGCAGGCCATGGTGACCCAGTTCGGCCGCGACACCGTGGCGGCCTACATGCGCCATGTGCAGGACAACGCCGAGGAATCGGTGCGGCGGGCCATCACCGCGCTGGACCTGGCGCCCGAGGCTGCTGCGACTGCGACTGCTGCTGCCGCCACCGGCCCGTCCGCCTCGGCGCGGCCCGACGGCCGCTTCACGCTGCCGCTGGACAACGGCGCGCAGATCCAGGTGAAGGTCAGCGTGGATGCCGCCCAGCGCCGCGCCACCATCGACTTCAGC
This sequence comes from Burkholderiales bacterium, assembly GCA_016703325.1. GTDB lineage: Bacteria > Pseudomonadota > Gammaproteobacteria > Burkholderiales > Burkholderiaceae_C > Sphaerotilus. The sequence continues at coordinate 266,921 of JADJCH010000001.1, forward strand.
GGCAGCAGCGCCCTGCAGCCCAACAACTTCAACGCCCCCAAGGCGGTCACCATGGCGGCGGTGCTCTACACCTTCCGCTGCCTGGTGGACGACGACATCCCCCTCAACGCCGGCTGCCTCAAGCCGCTGGAGGTGATCATCCCGCCCGGCAGCCTGCTGGCGCCCGAACCGCCGGCCGCGGTGGTGGCCGGCAACGTCGAGACCTCCACCTGCGTCACCAACGCCCTGTTCGGCGCCCTGGGCGTGCTGGCGGCCAGCCAGTGCACCGTCAACAACTTCACCTTCGGCAATGCCGAACACCAGTACTACGAAACCATCTCCGGCGGCAGCGGCGCCGGGGTCTGGAAGGACGCCGCCGGCCGCATCGTCGGGGGCTTCGACGGCTGCTCGGTGGTGCAGACCCACATGACCAACTCCCGCCTCACCGACCCGGAGGTGCTGGAGTGGCGCTTCCCGGTGCGGCTGGAAAGCTACGCCATCCGCCGCGGCTCCGGCGGTGCCGGCCGCTGGCGGGGTGGCGACGGCGCCATCCGCCGCATCCGCTTCCTGCAGCCGATGACCGCCTCCATCCTCAGCAACGGCCGCACCCGCGGCGCCTTCGGCCTGGCCGGCGGCGAGGCCGGTGCGCTGGGCCGCAACTGCGTCGTCCGCGCCGACGGCCGCGTGGAGGAACTGGGCCACCTGGGCGAGGTGCAGATGGCGCCGGGCGATCAGTTCGTCATCGAGACGCCGGGGGGCGGGGGGTTTGGGGTGGGCTGACGCCGAGCCGCCTCATTGCGTCGGACGCTGAACTGGCTCGCCTGCATCTCAGGGCTCGTATCCAGTCATTGCCTTGAACGTGGATGCCCAGGGTTCAGGCGGCCGCAGCGACACGCGCGGCTCCGCGTTCCTGGGCCCAGCCGCGGCCAGGCGTTCCACCTGGGCCAGCGGGATGCCCGCCCCCCAGCGCGTCGGCCACCTTCTGACCTGCCTGGCTGCCGTGCTCGGGCAGCCAGAACATCGGTTTGCCGGTCGCGTCGAGTTCGCCGAGTGCGCGCCACAGGGTCGCCACGGCCTGTCGGTCCATGCCGAGGAAGGCCTGCGGGTCGTACAGCCGGTTGCCGACCTTCACCGCGAAGATCTCACCGTGCTGCGCGGCGGGCGCCAGGGCCTGGCGGGTCAGGCCCCAGGTGCTGGCCAGCCGTTCGCCAGGCACGACGGGGCCTTCCTGCACCCGACGGACCGTCTTCGCAACCGGAGATGACCGCCCGTGGATCTGGCGCATCCACGCTGAACGCGGCCCTGTCTTTGGTCAAGCGACTCGGCGTGAAGTTCAGAGCGGGTTGTGCGTCGGCAACGATCGTCAACGGTGTTGGGCGTGTTTCCTTCGAAGTCGTCGAACGAGACTCGAACCACGCCAGCGCTGAGGCAATATGACGGCTCGATTTGGAGAGGTGACATGAAAAGGGATGGAATCCTTGCCTGCTTCGTCTGGGCGCTACTGTCGGCGCTGGCAACGGTGCTCACAGGATGCGGCGGAGGCGGGGGAGGAGGCGCAGGAGGCGACCCTGGGAGTACGACCTTCTTTCCTCTGGCTGTGGGTAACCACTGGGCCTTTGGCAACAACGAGAGCGTGCGTGTGACGGGGCAGCGCACCGTCAACGGGCGAGCCGGCCTTTGTCGTGCAGTCATTCGAGGGCAGCGGACCGTTTGTATATGAGACGCTGTACGCGGTCGATAGTCAGGGTGTTTTCGAACTTCCCGAAGCCACCGACCCGGTCAGCGCGGCAATCGGACCGATTTTGAGGATGCGTTTTCCCGTCAATGCTGGCGACACGTTTGTGCAGATCAATAATGTGACTGCCGATCTGGGTGACGACTATGACGGTGATGGTCGCACTGAGTCGGTCAGCTATTTTTCGCAGGTTGCGGTGCTTGGATTCGAGACTGTGAGCACGCCTGCTGGTAGTTTCAGTGGTGCTCTACATCAACGCACGGAACTGACGGAAACCACCATTTACTCGAGTGATGGCCACCGCCGCAGTGTGACCTTTGTTTTTGACGAGTGGTTTGCCCAAGGTGTCGGGCCAGTTCGCCGGACGACGACCTTCGTCAATACCGATCAGAGCGGCTGGTCGTCCGACAGCTCGCTCGTTGCCTACGCGGTCGGAGGCCGGCGCAGCGAGTCGACCCCACCTGAAGTGGTCTCAATGTCACCAACTGCAGGATCAATGGGTGGGCCAGACTTGGTGCTGAGCGTCGATTTCAGCGAACCAATGGACCGACATACCCTGACGACCTCGACGTTTGCCGTCTTCGATGCTGCGGGGCAATTGGTGTCAGGAACGGTGCAGCTCGATTCGCACCGGGCCACTTTCGTTCCGACACTCGGGTGGACGACTGGCAATTACACCGCGCGCGTCACGACAGGCGCAACCGATCTGGCCGGCAACCCTCTCGCAACTGATCGTGAGTGGAGTTTCTCTCTGGACAGCACCGCTCCTGCCGTCACCGCGGTCAACCCGTCCGACAGTTCGGTTGACGTTTCGGTTGACAGTGTGATCACGTTCACCTTCAGTGAGCAGGTTGATCCGGCGAGTGTGACAAACGACAGCGTTCAGATCGGCGGTTACTGGCAAGACAATGTGTACGGCAAGGGAGTGGCGGCGAGGGTCGAAGTCAATGGCAACACGGTCATTGCTCGGCCGATTGAGCCGCTTCCGGTGGCTGCAACCATCAAAGTCGGGATTCAGGGGGTTCGCGATATCAGGGGCAACATGATGCCCCTGATGCACGAGGTTGCCTTTCGTACGGTTGCAGGTCGCTTCGCCTATCCGGTCACGCTACCGACTGGCAGTTCTCGAGTGATATCGGTCGCGATTGGCGATGTCAATGCCGACGGTCGTTCCGATGTGTTGCTGCTTACCGGCTTCAATTTTGACCCTGACAACGACTACCACCTCTTTGTCTTCCTGCAACAGCCAGAAGGTGCTCTGGCCGCGCCGGTCAAGTACAAAACCGGGGTAGGCTACGGTATGTCCGGACTCCCAATGTGGGTAACTGACCTCGACGGCGACGGTCGCAATGAGGTCGTCATCGGCGAAGGCGAGAACGGAGTTGAAGTCTTGCAGCAGAACACGCAGGGATCTTTGGTCAGTGCTTTTCGCCTCGACGGACGGGCGAGCGACTTGTCGATCATCGATGTCGATGGCGATGGCCGCAAGGATGTCATCTCATTCGGAGGAGACGGCAACTTGCGGGTCTGGGCGCAGAGCCCCTTCGGTGTTTTCGGGTCAGCGGATACCTATGCAACAGGTGCCCTTCGGAGCCTCGATGTCGGCGACATCAACGGCGACGACCGTCCTGACATCGTCATCGGCGGCAGATCGGTCGCAACGCTGCTTCAGCAGCCAGATGGACGCTTTGGCGATCTGGTCTGGCTCACGGGCGACCTGGGCCCGAACGGCGCTGCTGTCGCAGTGGGTGACGTCAACGGCGACGGGCGGCAGGATATCGTTTTCGGTTGGGGGGACGTATCGCCGGACTCCAATGTCGGAGTCATTCTGCAAAGCGCCGGCGGCGTCCTGGGTGCGATACGGACCATGTCTACGCTGGACTACCCGGAATCGATTGTGATCGCCGACGTCGACAGCGATGGTCGAAATGACATCGTGGTTACACATGAGTATCAGGCCTCCGTCAGCCTGTATCGTCAGAAGTCGGACGGTACGTTGATGTCAGAGGAGAGATTTCATTCAGTTGGAGCAGGATGGGGCAGGAATGCATTGGCCGTTGGCGATATCAATGGCGATGGTCGCCCCGACATCCTCCATGGCTCACAGGTTCTACTGCAACATCCACCCGCTGCGACGCCGTCGGCTCTCCCCTTGCGTCGTCCGCTGTCGGCGCTGAAGACGATTCGGCGTGCTGTCGTGCCAGCACAATTGCGCTCTGCACACTGACAAAGCATTCCCTGGTTCAGCATGAAGATTGAGCTGACGGGGCTGCCGGAACGACCATGTCAGGTTA
>JADJCH010000002.1 GCA_016703325.1 Burkholderiales bacterium
CCGAAGAGGCGCAGGACCGCATCCGCCAGTCGCTGGAGGGGGCGCACATGGTCTTCATCACCGCCGGCATGGGCGGCGGCACCGGCACCGGCGCCGCACCGGTGATCGCCCGCCTGGCCAAGGAGATGGGCATCCTGACGGTGGGCGTGGTGACCAAGCCCTTCGAGTTCGAAGGTGCGCGCCGCATGAAACAGGCCGATGCCGGCCTGGGCCAGAGCCGAGCGCTGCCAACGTCGACAGCCTGATCGTGGTGCTCAACGAGAAGCTGCTCGAGGTGATGGGCGACGACGTCACCCAGGAGCAGGCTTTCGCCGAGGCCAACGACGTGCTGAAGAACGCCGTGGGCGGCATCAGCGACATCATCCACATCCCCGGGCTGGTCAACGTCGACTTCGAGGACGTCAAGACGGTGATGAGCGAGCCCGGCAAGGCCATGATGGGCACCGCCCAGGCCAGCGGCCCGGACCGCGCCACCAAGGCAGCCGAAGCGGCAGTGGCCTGCCCGCTGCTGGAGGGCATCGACCTGTCCGGCGCGCGGGGTGTGCTGGTGCTGATCGCGGCCAGCAAGCAGACCTTCAAGCTGGCTGAGAGCCGCAACGCCATGACCACCATCCGCCGCTATGCCGCGGACGATGCGCATGTGATCTTCGGCACCGCCTACGACGAGAGCCTGGGCGACGCGCTGCGTGTCACCGTCATCGCCACCGGCCTGGCGCCGGCCAAGCGGGTGGCCTCGCCGATCAGCGTGGTGCAGCCGGTGGCCGCCCATGCCGTGCACGCCCAGCCGCAGGTGCATGTGCAGCAGCGCACCGGCACCGACAACATCCCGGTGCTGACCCAGCCGCTGAACTCCCCGGTGCAGCCCGGCATGCCGGTGGGTGCCGCGCAGGACTATGTGGTGCCCAGCGTGTGGCGCAACAACCGCACCCAGGCGGCCGCCCGGGTGGATGCGCTGGCCTCCAACGGCATGGAAGAGATCGAGATCCCGGCTTTCCTGCGCAAACAGGCGGACTGAGCCGGCCGGACGGAGCGAACCGCTACCTGCCGCTGGCCCTGAAAGAAAGGCGCCGGCCCCTGCGGGGGCCCGGCGCCTTTTTTTGTTCTTCTGGCCTGCCGCGCAGGCTCAGTGCGAGCGGATCATCGTGCCGTAGGCCTGATCGGTCAGGATCTCCAGCAGCATCGCGTGCGGCACCCGGCCGTCGACGATGTGCACCGTGTTCACACCACTCTTGGCCGCATCCAGCGCACCGGCGATCTTGGGCAGCATGCCGCCCGAGATCGTGCCGTCGGCCACCAGCTCGTCGATGCGCCGGGCGGTCAGGTCGGTCAGCAGGTTGCCGTCCTTGTCCAGCACCCCCTTGATGTTGGTGAGCAGCATCAGCTTTTCGGCCTTGAGCACCTCGGCCAGCTTGGAGGCCACCAGATCGGCATTGATGTTGTAGCTCTCGTTGGCCGCGCCGAAGCCGATCGGGCTGATCACCGGGATGAACTGGTCGTCCTGCAGCGCCTTGACGACGCTGGGGTCGATGGACTCGATCTCGCCGACCTGCCCGACGTCATGCTCCTTGCTCGGGTCGTCCCTGTCCACCAGCTTGAGCTTGCGTGCGCGGATCAGCCCGCCGTCGCGGCCGGTCAGGCCCACCGCCTTGCCGCCCGCCGCATTGATCAGCCCGACGATGTCCTGCTGCACCTCACCGGCGAGCACCCACTCGACCACGTCCATGGTCTCTTCATCGGTCACGCGCATCCCCTGGATGAAGCTGCCCTTCTTGCCGACCTTGGCCAATGCCGAGTCGATCTGCGGGCCACCGCCGTGCACCACGATGGGGTTCATGCCCACCAGCTTGAGCAGCACGATGTCCTCGGCGAAGTCCTGCTGCAGCGCCGGGTCGGTCATGGCGTTGCCGCCGTACTTGATCACCAGCGTCTTGCCATGGAACTTGCGGATGTAGGGCAGCGCCTGCGACAGGATCTCGGCCTTGTCGCGCGGAACGATGTGGGAGAGGTCGACGGGCGTGTGCGTCATGGGGGCTCCGGGGAAGCGGGTGGAATGTGGGGCGAGGCGCCGACGCGCCTGCGCTGAAGAAAAGATTCTAGAAGGGCCGATCGCGCCGCCGAAGCGCGCAGGAAACGCTCAGGTTGCGCCAGATTTGCGCGCGGTTCTGCTGGGCGGTGCCGTTCTGGGCGTCGGGCCGCGGTGGGGCGTCTGGGCCGGCCGTGGCGCCGCGGGCCGCCCGGGGCGGGGGGTGCGCGGCGGGGCTGGCGGGTGCCTCGGTCCCGAGGCGCAGCCCGACATCGAGCTGCAGCAGGACCTGATGGCCTGGGCGGTGCGGCTGTCCGGCCTGCCCGCGGCACCGGTGCTGCCCCGGCTCACCCCTGCCGGGGCGGCGCTGCACCGGTCTGCCCGCGAACCGCGCCTGCCGCCCTATGGCGGTGTACGCCCAACCGGCAGGTTCTACCGCACAGCCTGGCCTGCGCGACGGGCCGCGTCCTTTCTGGTGCCGAGGTTGCCCGGCCGGGGGGATGCCCTGTTCTCGGCTGCGCGGGTGGGTGGCGGCCGGCGCGGCCGCGGTGCAGACGCTACCTGGCCCATTTCCGCGTGGCGACGCGTGGGCGGGATGCTGCGCTTCATGCACTGCCACGGCGCTGTCGAGCCGACCGTGGAGCCGGCGGGCCGGCCGCGCTGACGCGCCGGCCGGTGGGCCGAGGCCGTCGCGTGGGATGCATCGCGCTGGGGCGGCGCCTGATGGCGTCCTCTGCGGGCGCCGCGGCGGGGCTCGGCGCGCGGTCAGGCCAGGGCCCACCCCGAAGCCGGTCGGGCAGCGGGGTCGCCGAGGCTGGCCACGGTGGCCCGGCACCACATGCCCCAGCCCAGTTGCCCCTGCTCGCGCGGCTGCAGCCAGCCGTGTTCGCGCAGCACGCGCAGGTCACCGAGCGTGGCACCCTGCAGCAGGGCATCTCGGGCCTCGAAGGGGTTGCCCAGCGCCGCGAGCGATTGCACCGCGGCCTGGGTCTTCAGCGGCAGCGCCTGCCAGGCTTCGTGAACCTGCAGCGCCAGGCCGAAGGGTGGGCCCAGGTCCAGGGCCATGCAGGCCTCGTCCAACCAGTGCGGCGAGCCTGTGCCGCCGGGGTTGTCGCTGTTGTCCAGGCGCCCCAACTCCTGCAGAAGGGCTTGTTCGCCGAGTCGGCCCCGCAGTCGGGCCACCACCTCCAGCGCCCAGGGCCAGCCCCCCGTGTGCGCAAGCAGCTCCTGCATCAGCCGGTCACCCCCCTCGCCGGGCAGGGGCTCGCAGCCGGTGCCCTCCTGCTGCACGCGCTGCTGGAGCAGTTCGCGGGCCGCCGGGGCCGAGAGCTCCTGCAGCGGCAGATTCCACGTCGGCGCCAGCGCAAGGGGGCGGCGGCTGGTGGTGAGCACCTGCCAGCGTGGCGGCAGCGCTTCCTGCAAGGTCTGCCCACCGTGGCGCTGCCCGTTGAAACCGGCGGAGCCCGGGGACGCCGTCACCGTGAGACCGGCCGCGCCGACATCGGCCACGCCGTCCAGCACGATCAGGCGCCGTCGGCCTGTAACGTCCGGCCGACCGCCCCAACCCTGCGCCATGCGCAGCAGCAACAGCGGCCAGTCCTCGCCACAGGCGGCGGCGTCGATCCAGCACAGATCGTGGCTGCCCAGGCACTGCAGCCGTGCCGCCAGCTCCCGGGCCAGGGCACTCTTGCCGATGCCCGGCGGCCCCAGCAGGCCCACCCACCGGCAGGTGGCCTGGGACAGCATCTGTTCCAGCTGCATCAGCTCCCGCTCACGACCGATCAGGGCCGGGTCGGCCACCCGCGGCGCAGCGGTCAGCGGTGACGAGGTCCGCTCGGGTCGGGCAGGTGTCTCGGGTGCAGTCGACCCGGGGTGGGGGACCGAGCTTGGCTGCGGCGATGCCGGCAGGCCCGCCGGGTGTTCGGAGGGCTGCAGTGTCTCGCGCCACGCTGCGCTGAAGGGTCTGTTCAAGGCCGCGCCCAATGGCGGGCGCGATGACAGTGGAGTCGGGCCCGGGGATGGCGCCGCCTGCGCGTGGATGCGGACGTACAGGGCGTAACACTCGGTGGAGGGGCGCGCGCCCAGCCTTTCGGCCAGCAGCTGCCGGCAGGTCTCGTACTGCTCCAGCGCAGCCCAGCGCCGGCCGGTGGCGGCGAGCAGGCGCATCAGCGCCATGTGGGCGGACTCGTCGGCCCCGTCCAGGTCCAGCAGCCGACGCGCCAGCGCGATCGCTTCCTCGTGCAGATCCGCCGCTTCACTGGCCAGCAGCCGCGAGCGCAGCATCTCGCCGGCAGCCTGGCTGACCCGCTCGCGCTGACAGCGCAGCCACTGGGTGAAGGCCTCGCTGCCCTCCAGCTCGAAACCTTCAAGCAGCGGCCCGGGCCATGCCATCGGCCCCCACGGAGGAGCCGATCCTTCAGGCCGGGCTGCGCTGTCGCCGTTCCGGCTCAGCCAGGCCAGGTCACTGGCACAGCGATCACCGGTCATCGACAGGCCGCGCGCGTCGATCATCAGTACCCCTGGAACGGTCTGACGCAGCCGCGTCAGCGCCACCCGCAGATTGGCGCGGGCACCGACTTCCGGCCGGTCCGCCCACAACATCAGCGCCATGCGGCTGCGGCTCACCGGCCGAGCCTCCAGCGCCAGCATGAACAGCAGTGCGCGCTGGCGCAGCGACAGCTCCGGGGCGATGTCCCTTCCCTCCCAGAACAGCGCCGGCGGACCCAACAACTGCAAATGCAGGATCGCCCCTGAGTCGGTTCTCGTTGTCATGTCAACCCTTCGATGCTTCTTCTGCCGCTCTGGCTTGCCAGATCTGCCATTCACGGGCTGTTGCTGGATTCTGCGGATCCCTGAAATGTGCGAAAGTCCCCAAAATCGGGAGTGAACCTTGACCGGGAGCAAGGGCCATGCACTACCGACTCGCGACCGCCGCCGACCTGCCCGCCTGTTTTGCGCTGCTGCGCAGTGCCGGCCTGACGCGGCACAGCACCCTGGTGTGGGACCGCCTGCTGCCGCTCTGGACGGCCCACCTCGCCGCCGACCGGTACCGGCCGAAGGCGGTCACGGTGTGGGAGGAGCCCCAGGCCGAGGGGCCTCCGCTGCTGCACGCCTTCGGCAACAGCGTGTTCGTGTCCGACGACACCTACGCCTGGCTGCGCGCCGGCACCGAGCCCTACTACGGCAACCGCCTGCACGAGGCCTGGCTGGAGGGGCGCCACCTGCCGCTGGACGCCCGCGCCATCGCCCGGGCCAACGCCGGCAGCGGCCTGAACGTGGTGGTGCCGGCCTATGTGCAGCGCCACCACGACCTCGACCACCCGGACAGCCGGCGCCTGATGTCGTTGGGTGCAGCGGCCTGGTTCTTCTCCCATGGCGGCTACAACGTGCGCCGCATCCTCTGGGAGGCGTACGGTGCGCAGGAGTTGAACTACCTGCTGGCCGGCGGGTTTCGCCACATCCGAAGCTTCGACGAGCAGCCCGACGCGGCCCCGGAAGCCCAGCCCCACTGGTGCGAGATCGACCGCGCCGATCACCCGCTGGCCGCCTTCAACGCCCTGAACCTCTGGACCATGTGCCCGCCCGCCCCGTGCATGGGGCTGCCCCTGTCGCAGCAGTCGGTGGCGCTGCTGGCCCTGCAGGGCGACACCGACCAGCGCATCGCCGCGCGCCTGCACATCTCCCTGGACGCCGTCAAACAGGCCTGGCGGGGCATCGTGACCGCGGCAGCTCCCTTCATCCCGGAAGCACGGGAGCTGTCCAACGGCCACCTGCCCCACGCAGTGCGGGGCGCCGAACGCCGGCGCGGCGTGCTGGAGTACCTGCGCCAGCACATGGAGGAGCTGCGGCCCTGGCCGCGCCGTTCCCGCGAAAGTCACCCCGAGGAGAAAACATGAGATTCCGACTTGTCGACCACGCCGATCTGCCGGCCTGCCTGGCCCTGTTCGACCTGCACCAGCGCTGCCGGCTGTCTGGCCAGGTGAGGGAGCAGCTGCCGCGCCTTTGGCGCGAGTTCATCGCAGAGGGACGGTGCTTTCCCAAACCCTTCATGCTGTGGGAGGACCTGCGCCCGCAGGGCAAGGCCGGCATCGAGGCACTGGGTCTCTCGATGTTTGTACGCGACGAAGTTTTCAATGAGCTGATGCAGGATCCGCAGCCGTACCTGGCCGACCGCCTCTATCGGATGGAGCTGGAGGGGCGGCGACCCTTCCTGGACACGCGCGAACTGGCCAACGCGAATGCGGGCGATGGGGTCAACCTGGTCATGCCCTTCTACCTGCAGCGTGAGCACGTCGTTGACCATCCGGACAGTGTCAAGCTGAGGCCGCTGACCGCTGCAGGGTTCTTCTTCTGCCACGCGGGTTTCCGCGTTAAGAACTACCTCGGTGAGGTGTTCGGCGCGCCGGCGAGTGCCTACATGGCTGCGGGTGGTCTCAGGCTGACGCAGCGCTTCGATGCGCCGCCCGGCATGCCGGCCGACAGCGAGCCCCACCAGCACGCCCAGACCCGCGACGAAACCCTCCCCGGCACCTTGAACACGACGGCGCTGTGGATGACGCACGCGTTGCAGCCGGTGCTGTCACTCACCCCGATGCAGCAGACGATCGTCACCTTTGCCCTGCAAGGTGACATCGATCGGGCCATCGCCGATCGGCTGGGTGTCTCCATGGATGCCATCAAGCAGGCCTGGAGGGGCATCGTCGACCGCGTGGCACCGCACATGCCCGAACTGCGGTCCAACGACTCCGACACCGCAGCCCCGGGCCTGGCCGTGCGCGGCGCCGAAAAGCGCCGTGTGGTCTTGGAGTACCTGCGCCAGCACATGGAGGAGCTGCGGCCCTGGCCACGCCGGGCACGCGAGCAAGCCCGGTAGAAGGCTGCGCGTTAGGAATGCCCGAGCTCGGTTGCTGCCACTTGGTGAATCCATCTGGCAGCTGGGATGCTTTTTGCAGAGCATCCAGTGCCCTGTTGTCCATGGCACATGCCGCGAAATTGCCTCATCTTCACTCTCAAGTGCCTTGAAACGCTCAGGTAACGCCGTGGATACGCCCCCCCGCTAGTCTGTGACTTTCTTCGCACCAACTGACGGGGCAACGCAAATGGCACTTTCGCGCATCCACCTGCCGGCTCTGCCCGGCCTGCAATTGTTCCAGGCGGGCCGGGCTGTGACCGCAGGTGGCACGATTGAAGTGGAGAGCAACGCTGCGACGCCCACCACGACATTCACCCTGCGGTTCTCCGATGATGGGCTGGGGGCGGGGTTGGCCGTCGGCGGGTTCCCCGTAGCTGCCTTGATCGACCCGGTGGCGAAGCGGCTGACATTGCGTGCCGGCTCGGCCGCTGCTCCATTGAGCGGCATCCTGCCGCTGGGTGGGGAACTGGAGCTGCGGTACCTGGAATGCGTGGTGGCGCTGGCGGACGGCAACAACGATGGGGTGCTGGACAAGCTGGCCCCCGACGCACCGATCGTCGTCACCGGGCGGGTGGTTTGGCGAAACTCGGCGCTGCTGCAGTTGCCCGCCAAGCTGGAGTTGGACGTCATCCATGACGGACAGCGTGCAGCGGTAGTCACGGCGAGCAACATCCCCTGGCCAGCCAGCGCGCCAGCCGCTGTGCTGGCCGCAAAGAGCCGATTGAGCCTGCGTCCCTTCGTGAACGATGGTGTGCAGAAGCTGGAGCTGACCCTGGATGGCAGCGTTGGAGCGCATGCCGGCATCACTGCGTTGCGCAGCCGCGCCACTGCTTTGCTGCAGCAGGCATTTGGCGGCTCAACTTCGGCGCCGGGCATGGTGGCGTTCCGTCTGCGCCAAGTTTTCAGCCTGCCCAATGGCTCCCTGTCCGCGCGTCAGCCCGACTGGAGTACCACCCGACTGCGGCTGGAGTCACCTCCGTTGCCGTCACCGGCGGTGCAGCCTGGCAGCTTGCTCGGGCAGTTGCCGATCCAAGTGCGCATCGGCGGTCTGAGCTGGGATCTGCCGTTCTCTGGCCCGAATCAGGTGCCAGCGGACTGGGAGATCCGGCTGCGCGATGCTGCGCTCGGCTTCCCGAAGGTGGCCGGGCTCGCCATGCCGGAGCTGAAGGGCCACCTCTGCGTGCACGGGTTCAGCCCCACGGATGCGAGCCGGCTGGCACTGGTTTTCGAGCCCACTGCCTTGCAGGCGGTGAGCCTGCCCGAAGTGCTGCGCTTCTTGCTTGACCGCTTGCAATGGCAGAGCACCGGCTGGAACCTGGGTGAGCTGGCGAACCAGGCCGACCTGTCCCTGGATGCGCTGGACTGGGTTGCCCAACTGGGCAACGCCCTCGGCAGCGTCCCTTCAGCTGCCGCATTGGCGACGCTCCTGGACCCGTTGCAGGCGATCAAGACACCGCGCCAGGTCCTGGACCTGTTGCTGAGGGCCATCGCAGGCCTGGACGCTGCCCGACAGCCGGCCCAGTGGACCGCGCATGCATGGAGATGGTTTGCCGCCACAGTCACCGCCGCGGGCCAGGATCTGCATGACTCATTGGCCGGCGTGGTCACCGACCTGGCGGATCTGCCGGCCCCGGCCATTGAGCGTCTGTTGGCCGAGCTGTTCAAGCTGGCCGAGTCGTTGAGCATGCAGCCGGGACGGCTGATCACCGCGCTGCTGAAGCAAATGGCGGATCTGCCGCGTGCACGTTGGCTCGACTGGGCCTCACTGTGCACGCGCATCGTGCTGATCGCCGCGCAGAACTTGCCGACGCCAGCACTGCTCGCCTCCGTGCCGCTGGCGCTCGTGGATCTGCTGCGCCCGGGCATCCGCCTGCCGGCGCTGGACGTGGCGGCCCCGGCCGTGCCCTGGCAGCCGGCGCAGGCCGGCGCCAGCCCGCTCAAGCTGGCCGACTGGGTGGTGGGCTACGTGGCGTCGGCATTGGCGCTGGGCCCCCTGCGTCTGGGGTCGCCAGCAGGAGCGGCAAGCCTGTCCGGCCTCACCGCCGACATCGCTGCCGGCTTGAGGAGTGTGCTCGGGCCGCTTGAAGATGTATCTGCTGGGGACCGCGGCGCCCCGATCCTGCGAATGTTCAGCCTGCTGTTCGCGGCCATCGACTTGCCGAGGATCTCCGCACCCGCTGATCGGGAGGTGGCCCTGCAGCGGGAGTGGGTGCTGCTGAATCTGGTGCGCTGCTTCCCGGCCACGGCGCTGCTGTTGATTCCGGCCTCGATCGTGTGCCACCTCCAGGACTTCCCCGGGCTGCTGGCGCAATGGGCCGGCAAGGACGTGTTGGCAGACCCGAAGCTGGTCACAGACCGCCGGCCCGCGCCCGCGCCGGGCGGCGGCGCCGGCAACCCGCCGCCGGTGGGCTACCTCATCGTCAGCGATGTTCACCGGGATGCCGCTTCCGATGACCGGGGGCCGGTGAACTTCGGCTCGATCGATCACTTCAAGGACAACCGCAGCCTGTACCGCAAGGTCATCACCTGGGCCCGGAACAAGGGGTACACGCTGATCGAGAACGGTGACAGCGAGGAGCTTTGGTACATCCGCGAGGGCTTCGAATACAGCTCGCCACGCGCCAAGATGGAGGCCGTCTTCGCGTCGCACGCGGCGGTGTACGCCGACCTGTGGGAGCTGTTCCTGGACGACCGCTACGTGCGCGTCATCGGCAACCACGATTCCTACCTGCGCGAGATGATGGCGCCGGAAACCCGGGGCGGTGTCACGCGCCCTTGGCTTCACTGGAAGTGGAAGGAAACGGCCGAACGGGAGCGTCCCGCCCTGGCAGGACGCGACACCAGCCCTTCTCGGTCGATGAAGCTGCATGACTTCGTGGTCATCGACGGCGTCAAGACCATGCAGGAGAACAGTGGCCTCAAAGCGCTGACCGACCTGATACAGGCGGGCGCGGACCCCCGCGCCATGGCTGCGAACCTGCTCAAGGGGCGCCTGGGCATGGACCCCGACGACTACACCGAGAAGCAGGCCATGCTGATCTGCCATGGCCACCAGTTCGACATCTGGAACAACGACCGCACTGCCGTCGTCGGGAAGCTCATCTCCAACGGCGTCGGCGTTCCCGTGGATCAGGCGATGGACCCGCTGCTGGACCTGCGCGGCATCGCCATGGGCGGCAGCCCGCTGGTCGACTTTGGCCTGAAGCTCGCCAGCGCCCCCGTCGCCGGCAACTGGCTGAGCCGCGAGGCGGCCCTCGCGATGGCGCACCGCATCCAGCATCAGAGCGACACCACGCGGCTGACGATCGACGACGTGATGTACTCGGAGTCGCTGGCCGTCCTGCTGAACGGGCTGCTCAAGTCCGTGACGCAGGACGCGACCCGGCACCACCACCTGTGCATCGGCCACACCCATACGCCTCAGAGCCAGCCCTACTACACGATCCCTGGCGCCTTGGCAGGCCCGCTGCTGCCGGTGGTGCAGGCTGTTCAGCAGATGGTCAGCGCCGCGCTGCCGATCAGCCCGGACCTCATCGTCAACGGCGACCTGCGGCTGCCGTTGCGCACGCCGTACTACAACACCGGTACCTCCAGCTGGTTCCGGGGGGTGGTCTGGGCCGTCGAGATCCTGCCTACCGGCCAGGCACGGCTGGTGTATTTCACCGAGAACGGCGCCGGCCCGGAAGTGATGGACTGGGAGCTGCACGCGATCGAACCGGCGGTCCGCCAGAAGATCAACGCGCTACTGCAGCAACTGCCTTCATTCGATGCGCTCGGCTGGTTGCGTGATCAGCTCGACGTGGCCGGCCAGGTGCTTGGCGACCGCATGGCCGACCTGCTGGGCCAGTTCGGCGTGGACCGCGTCATGCCCCTGCCGATGCAGGCCCTGTACGCGCTGGACCCGATGGTGGGTGGAGCACTCGAAGAGTTTTTGCTGGAGGACATCGACGGCGTGACCATGCGCACGTCGACAAGCCGGGTTGAAGCGGCCCGCCGCCAGATGGAGCCGCTGCAGAACCTCCTGCTGCGCCTGACCACGCTCATCGCCCAACGGCAGGCCGGTCGACGTCCTGGGGTACTGAAGAAGTCCTTCCGCGTTTCGGTGCGCACGCAAGCGGACCAGGCGGGACAGCTCGAACGCTTCACTGACCTGTGCGCGATGTTCCGCCCGTTGCTGGCCGGTACGCCGGCCGCACAGCGGGTGGAGCACTGCGCAGCCATGGCCTTCGTGGCGTTGAATCGCCTGCCCATGCTGGGTGCGCAGTCCGGCGCTGGGCTGCCTGACGCAGCCCGTCTGCTGCAGGGACCGGCCCCCTTGTTGAGCGCACTGCTGCTGCTCGCCAGCCAACTGCCCGGTGGCGGCACGCCGGTGACGTTGCCCGGCAAACTGACGCTGAGCACCACACTGAACGTGTCAGACGGCAAGGTCACGCTCAGCGTCGAGGTGGGGGGAACGGCATGAGCTCCGCTTCGCCCCTCGCCGAATTCAAGTCCCTGACGCTCTCCCGCACCGGGGCCGGGCAGGCCAGCGTGCGGGCCGAGGGACAACTCGGCCCACTGCTCGTGGCTTTGGGGGTTGGCCCGGCCGACCCGGCGGGCCCACCGGCCCTGCCGACGGCGCTGATCGCCCAGCTCAAGAGTGAACTCGCCGCGGCCCCGACCCTGCCCGGCACACCCGGTGCAGCGGGCTCAGCGGGCACAGCGGAGTCGCCTACTCTCGCGCGCATCACCTCGGTGGTCGCCCGACTTGAAGACAGCCTGGGTGACGCGGACGCCGTCTGGCTGACGCTGGGATCCGCCGCCGGGCACGATGCGGCGCACTGGGTGGCCGCCTGGACACCGGATCACGTCGATCTGCTCGGCATCCAGCACCTGAGCGGACTACCTCTGCAGCTGCCGGGGCTGACCGGCCGCGGCAACGCCTGGTTGTTCATCGGCCTGCGGCTGCGCGGGCAGGGCGACCGCCTGAACGCCGAGGCCACCGACGTGCTGCTGACAGCCGGCATCGAGGCCACCTCCACCTGCGGGATCGGCCTGCTGAACTACGCCCGGGCCACCGGGCAGTTGACGTTGGCCCTGACCGTCGGCCGCCTGCCGGCGGTGGCGGACCTGCTGGATCGTCCGGCCCTGCTGCTGGAAGCGGCCAGCCAGGGAGAACTGCAACTGCTGCTGCAAGGTGCGGCCGGCGGCAATCTGCTCGGGTTGCCAGTGGACGCGGGCCACCGCACATACGTGTTCGGCAAAGGACATTCGCCGGCCGGCTCGACCTCGTTCACGCTTGACCAGATTCGAGTGCAGGACAGCCTGGACATCCGCGGCGGCCTGCCGGCAGGCCTCGCCACCCTGCATCTGGACTTGGATGCGTCGTTCGAAAACGTCCGCCTCGACCGCGCCGATGCCTCGGACATCACGCTGGCATTGCAGGGCACCGCCCGGCTGGACCTCAATCTCGCTGCCACGCCAGCCTGCCCGAGCGGCTTCCGTGGCGCATTGGACGCCGAAGTACACATCCACCACGACCCGGACGGTGAAGACCGGCTGGCCTTCTCCCTGGCCAGTCAGTCCGCGGGCTCGGTCCGGCCGCGACCGGGTGACCTGCGGGTCGACCTGCCGACCGGTGACCTGTTGCTCACGCTGAGGCGCCCTGCGAGCGACACGTCGCTCCCCTGGCGGCTGGCGTGGCGCTCCCAGGTGGTGGTCCCATGGGGCACGCTGGCCTTCGGCCTGCGCAAGGTGATGCAGTGTCTTCCTGGCGCCGATGGGGGGGCAGGTTTCGGCAATGCGGACATGCCGGGCTGGCGCGTGACGCTGCTGGCCGAACTCAACACGCCCTCACCCTTCGCCGAACTGAGCCTGGAACTGGTGGAGACCCGCCACGCCGAGGCCTTCACCGCAACCGCAGCAGTTCTCTACCAGGGCCGGCTGGGCCCGCTGCCGCTGGACATCGCCCAGGCGGGTTTGAAGATTCGGATCCCACTCGACGGTGTGGGGGCCATTCAGGCCGAAGGGCAGGCCGTCGCGACTTCCGCCTGGGAGCGCATCGGCGCGCAGGACCTGTTGCCGCAGTTCGCGGACACGCTGTGCCGGTTCGAACTGGCTCCGTCGCCGGAAGGCGACCTACCGATGCTGCGGCTCGTGATCGCTGGAGATTTGCCGGCGATCCGGTTGCCGCTGCCTGGGCGCAGGCCGATCGACCTTCTGAAGCCCGACCGGTTCGAGCTGGACCTGGGGCCGACGCTGCGGCTCAGGGCCCGGCTCACCGCACCCGCAGGCGAGTCCCTGGCTCGCACCCTGCACAGGACCCTGGGACTGCCGAACCAATGCAGCGCGCTCATGGACGCCTTGGCGGGTACCCGGGCAACCCTGGAGGTCCGCCTGCCTGGCCTCTCCAGCGCGCAGGACAGCCGCAACCCGACGCCCGGGTTTCGGATCGAACTGGATGCTCCGGATGCCCCCTGGCTGGACCTGTTCGAAACCTTTACCGGGCGCGGCGCAGCGTCGACCGCTGCGCCAACTCGCACGGAAGCCCCGCGCAACGGGCGCCTGGTGCAGCACAGCGCCACCCACAAGATCCAGAGCCCCCCAGGCGGGGGCCCCCTGGCGATCCGGCCGGGCCGGCTGACCGTGGCGGTGGGCCTGCCAGCCACCGGGCCCGAGCTGCACCTGAGCGTCACCATCCAGGTGCGGGTGCTCGGTGAGACCTTCGATGCCGGCCTCTTCCTCGACCTGGAGGCGCAACAGCCGTCCCTGCGCCTGGCGGCGGGTGTCAACGACCCGATCACACTGCGCATCCCGGCACCACTGCCCGGGCGGGTGAACGCCGAACCGATGGTGGCCGACATCCTGGCCGACCTCTACCCGGGGAGCCCGAGCGCCCAGCGCCGAGCCGAGGCCCGGGCCATCGTCGATCAATGGAATCAGCTGTTCGCACTGAACATCGCCGACGGTGACCAGCCGCTGATGGTCTTCGAGCTGCGAAACGTGCAACTGCGCTTTGGCCTGGGCCAGAACGGCGTGGAGGTGGGCGCAAGCGGCGCGGTGCAGATCATCCAGCTGCCACCCATCGTGGACGCCGTAATGCCGCTGCCTGGCCCGCGGGCGGTGCTGGGCGCCACAGCCACCAGCGTGTACATCGAGATCCAGTCGCCCTTGGCTGGCGACGAGGCCCAGGTCAAGCCGCTGTTCTCGATCCCCTTGGCGCCCGCGGGCACCACCGGCATCAACGGGGACCGGCTGCCGTCGGACCAGGCCCTCGACCTGTACTTCGGCGGCTTCACCTTCGGCTACAGCTGGGCGCCGTCATCCATCCAGGTGGCGGTGAAGGCCGGCGTCGGGATCCCCCAGCTGCTGCTGGACGTCGCCGACCTCTCACCGATTGCTGTCCGCGTGCCCAGGGGCGAGCCCGGCATTCCCTCGGCCTGGGTGGACGTGGAGGTCCTGCAGCCCACCGCGGCCGCACCGCCCATCCCCAAGGTCAACATCAAGTTTGGCGACACGGGCAGGCCGCACAGCCAGAACCGCGGCTTTGAACAGGTGCTGCAGATTCCGCACGTCCCGGATCCGAACCGGCCGCTCGGCCCGCCCCTGGTCCGGCAGATGGATCTGGTGGTTGAGTACGGGCGGGAGTTCTCGATCATCCCGATCACCCCGCTGCTCCTGCCCGGCATCGTGCTGGACTGGGGGCTGCAGGTCGGTCCCAGCGAGGTCACCGACCCGGCGGGTAAGGTCACCCCCGTCGACCCGCTGCTGCGCCTGCAGTTCCGGCAGATGCAGTTCTACCTGCTGCCGGCGCCCCTCATCGTGCTCTTTCCCTGGTCGCTGGCGCCGGGGCTGCTTCAGCCGTTCCCGCCGTACAGCCTGGTCGGCGTCCTGGGGCTCTTTCCGCTTCTGGCGATCCCTGCCATCGACGTCTACACCGGCGCGCCCCTGCCGCAGCCCGATGGCAGCCGTGATCAGGCGGTGCAATTGCTGGCGCGCATCCCCGGGGTGATCCGCATCGAGGCCGGGCTGTCCCGGCCGCAACCGAGCCTGCCCATCCCGGCGCTGCTGGAGCTGGCCATGCTCGGGCAGCGGATCCTGGCCGGCGATGTGGCCGACCTGACCCTGCGTGAGGGCTCTCCGATTCACGACATCTCCTACCTGGAGGCCGAGTTCGAGGTCGACCTGCCGTTCCTGGACTTCTTCGACCCCTCGCTGCGCAAGAGGGGTCCCGCCGGCCAGCCACCCGCGTTTCCGATCAAGGTCCAGCAGCGTGTGGGCCTGGGCGATGTGCTGGGCGGCCTGCTGCCCGTCATCAAGCCGGTCTTCCAGGCCGTGGCCGACACGCGCCAGGCCGCAGCCGATGCAGGAGCCGCCGCCGCAGCGGCCGCCGGCAGCGCCATCAAGCGCGGTCAGGACGCAGTGGACGCCACGCTGAAGGCACTGAAGACGCAACTCCTGAACCTCGACCGCCGTCAGGCCGACCTGGTGCGCATGGTGCCCATCCGGGCGCGACGCCTCCATCACCACACGGCTGCGGGTTTTGCACTGCCCGGCCTGGTCGGCGTAAGTTTCGACTGCCGATTCGCGCTGTGCCTGCTCACGCCCGAGGAGCTGCAGGACGAATTGCGCCTGTACCACGAGGGCCTGCGGCCTGCTACCCGGCGCATCAGTGACCCCAGCCTGCCTGCAGCCGGTGGAACCCCTGCACCGGCACCCCTCCCGCCGCCCGTCCTGGTGCTGCCCGTGGACCTGGGTGGCCGGTTCACCTCAGTCCTGAACGACAACACACCCTCAGCCGCACTGCGCAACAAGGCCCAGGGCCGCCTCAAGTCAGCCGGCTCGGCGGCCAAGGCGCAAGGTGCAGCCATCAACCAGTCCCTCGCCGCCCTGCGCCGGATCACGCCGGACAAGCCGGGGCTGCGGCAGGCTTGGCTGCGGACCCTGGGCGTGCCAAAGGACGGCGGAACCAAGGCCGTGCGGCTGTGGGCCACCGGGGGAACCACATTCCCGGAGACCGACCTGCGGGACCTGCTGACCGCCGAGATCGCTGCCCGCAACAGCCTGCAGACGAAGCTGGAGTTCTCCTTCATCCGCCATGCCGACGCGCTGGCTGCCGACTGGGCCAACGATGCCATCCAGTTCGTGGCGCCGACGGCCGTTCCCACCGCCAGGGCTGTGCTGACGCCAACGCCGGCGGTCCCTCTCACTCCCACGCCCAGCCTGCCTGCGGCTGCGGCTCTGCTGACAGGCCGCATCCAGCTCGGCAACCTCACCCTGCTGAAAAACAAGATCGGCACCGCGCTCGGGAGCTCGGTGACGTTGCGGCCCCAGTTGGCCGAGCGGGTCGCCGCCAGAGCACAGCTTGCTGTGACTGACACGGCCACCAGCGCCGACCTCGATCGGATCAAGGCAGGCCTGATCGACGACTTCAAGCGGCTCATCCAGGAAGACGCGCTCGTCGGCCAAAAGGTGCAGCTCCGCGCCACGGACGCACCAGCCGCTACGCTGGAGATGGTGTGCGGCCTGGCCGGCTCTGCCTGGACAAGCCGTGTCGCGGCCCGCAGCAACCTGCGCAGCGTGGCCCACCTGGACCTCCGCCTGGTCGGCCCCCGCCTGGGCGGTGCGCTGAAGCCACCCTCAGTCACCAGCGCACCGCCCGCAGGCAGCGGCCCCCGCCGCAAGTCGCTCGGCTTTGCACTGCGCTGCCGCGGCCTGGACGGCACCCCGCTGCCGGAAACCACCTTCATGCAGCCGGTGAGTCAGGCGAGCCCGCTGTACGACGTGGTGCTGCGCAACGGGGACTACCTCCTGCGCCTGTTCGCGCCGCTGGCGTCGGCGCCCGGTCCGGTGCCGTCCCCGTCGGGCCCGGCCGGCACAACGGCAGCGGCACAGCAGTTGCGCAAGGAGTTCAAGCTGCCGGCCACCGTGACGGGCCTGGAACCGGACCTGCCCGGCAAGGCTCGGCGGCTGCGCGCGCGCCTGCTCGTGCAGGAGCGCTTTTCAATCACGCCGGCCAAGCCGCCGCTCTCCCCGCGGCTGGAGTACGGCAAGGACTTTCACCGCAGCAGCCTGTTCTGGACCGCCGGCGACCCGGCACTCGGGCACGGCTCCCCGGCCCCCAGCCCCCTGTTCGAACTGGCCGCCCCGCCGAACGCCTCCGCCCCCGCCCTGCCCGGCAGCCATGGCCGGCTCAACCTGGCCGACCTTCTGGTGGCCGAACACCAGCCCGGCAAAGCCCCCACCTACCTCACCACCGATCGCCCGGCGCTGCTCGCAGGCCTGGACATCACCCTGATGACCGCACTGGGCGGCAGTGGAACGGGATTGGCGCAGAACTTCGTCGCTCGCTTTCGCGGCCTGGTGATGCCCGATGACGCGCACTCGCCCCTGGCCAGTGCCCTCGGCGCCACGCTGCCCCCGCTGCCCGCCCCGCCGGCCATGTTCCTGTCTGCCCGCATCGACCACACCCTGAGCTTCGGCAGCGCCGGGAGCATCGCCCTCAATGGCGAGATGCGCTTCGTCTCGGGCGACGTCTGGAACCGCAGCAACCTGGGCACCGCGGACGATGGCCTCGGCTTCACACCGGGCATGCGCTTCAGAGGCCAGGTCACGCTGAAGGCCGGCGCCGCGACGATCGTCGGCGATGCGACCGGACGCTTCGACAAGAATGGGCTCAGCCTGACCGTCAACGTCCACCTGCACATCCCCAAGACCACCCTCTCGGCTGCAGACCTGGCCGGGTCACTCACTGGGACACTGCTCGGCGCCAGCGCCTTCCCGAACTTGGCGGAGGCCACCTTTGAAGCCAACGGCCAAGCCAGTCTTGACCTGCGCATCAGCCCCGCCGCCTTCAGCTTCACCGCTACCGCCAGCGACCTGGAGGGGCACCTCACCGTGCACAGCGATTTGATTGAGCGGATCCCTGAGGTGGTATCCACCACCTGCGACTGGGCTCTGGACCTTTTCGAGTCGGCGAAGGATGTTGTAGAAGAACTCGTCGATGGCGCCATAGCGGTTGCCAGGGCGCTGCTCGGCGATCCGGACAAATCCACGGTGGACAAGGTGGAGATCAGCGTCTTGGGCGTCGTCATCGGCGAGTACAAGAAGGTCTGTGACCAGGTAGAGGAACCCCTCAATCAGCCCCTGCCGAGCAACGTGAGTTTTGATTTTCCAGACTCAGGCGCCCAAGGTTCCAAAGCCAGCGCGTCGATCACCCTGAACTCTTCCACGCTACTGCCGAAGATCCAACTGAAAGTTATCAACACAAAACCCGGCGAAGCGCAGAAGTCGTTTACATGGGGGTTTGATGGATTAATCAGATTGCCGGATTGGTTTGGGGCGTGACGGCTCCACAGCGAGGATTTCATCAGCAAAAACTCAGAGTCTTAGTGCGAAATAAACCAGGTCCACCCCGTCGAAAGGATGAATCATGACCACCCCCGCCGTTCTGAGCGTCGCAGACACAAGCAGCTTGCAAGCAGCCCTGGAGAGCCTACGTACTAAATCATCGATCTGGTCTGATCTTGTCCTGAACCGACGTGCGGAACGAAGGAACAAGGAGTGGCTGTCCGCCAAGGGAATTCAACACCCACACATCGGATTTGCGTGGGATGGCGATGACAACGCAACGGGTGACTGGTATCCCCAGGGCATCACGGGACTGCGCAGTAGCTCATCTGCAAGTGAAGAAAAATACATCCTTGTAAGCTGGTACGGAAAGGAGTCCGCCGCCCACAAGGGGGCCAGAATATCTTTCATCGATGTAGGAGACATGGACAACATCAAGTACAGACACGTATTGTTGGTCGAGCCGAGCAACGACGACCTGGTATACAAACCAGTAGAAATCCATGCGGGTGGACTTGCCTCGCTGGGGAATACAATCTACGTTGCCGACACCCACCTTGGTGTCAGAACATTTGACGCCAGCAGGATATTCAGCGCAGAGCCGGATCCAAGCAAGTCGAAGTGTGGCGTCCTCAATGGATATGCCTACGGCTTTGATTACGGCTATATCCTGCCCCAGTCGTCTGCCTACAGTATGACGATGAGTGCCGACGATGGCAAACAGGGTTTCTCCTACCTATCCATGGACTGGACCGATTCAAACCGGCCTACTCTGTTGACAGGAAACTATCACAGGGAAAATGACGAAAAATATCACAATCCGCCACCCAAGAATGTCTGGTGGAACATGGCTGGCAACAGGATCACATCCGCCCGCAATTCACTCATTCATTGCAAGTTGCAGATACAAGGGAGCGTCTCATTTGGCGGTAGCGTCTGGTTGAGCCGCAGCGGCAGCGAAGCCACCAGGGCACTCATCAAGATAGCCCTGACAACAGGCCGCTCAAAGGAATTCACATGGCCATACGGCTGCGAGGATCTTCATTTTTCACCAATCTCTAAAAATATATGGTGCCTGACCGAACATCCGGACAAGAGATTCGTATTTGCAGTGAAGTCGGAAGAATACCAATAGAACAGGAACAGTCACCTTACATGCCGAGGTGTTTGAGCATACAGCCGTGTCGTGTGGCTCCAGATCGGCTAAGCCGGGAGTGATCGCCTCATCTGAAGGTGAGCATTAACCATTGACGGGAAATTAGTAATGGCCACTATCATCAACCTTCCTTTGTCAACGCGCCTCCTGCGCGGTGTTGAAGCTCTTCGCAACGCAGGGCTGAAAGCCCAGCTTCAGGATCGCCTGGAACAGGCTTTTCGTGACGCCAATACAGGCTTGCTGAATCACAAACGCGGGAATGTCTTTTACGTTGACGAGAACGGCACGACCGTGGTGATTGGGCAGGATCGATTGGAAGCCCTCTTGAAAAGCAGCTCCCGGCCTGGAGGCGCCATTTACGCCTCACCTCTGTCACGGGTGGATGGCGCCTTTGAAGGCGGGGGGGCCAAGGGATTCTTCTTTCTCGGTGCCGCACACGCCTTGGCCCACACCGGCGTGTGGTTTGACCGCGTTGCAGGGACTTCCGCTGGGTCCATCTGCGCTGCACTGGTAGCCGCGGGATACAGAGTCGATCTGAACTATCAAGTTGATGTACTGACCCATCCAAGAGGCGTCCCGCTCAAGCCAAGCAGCAAGAATTCCCTGAACAAGATCCTCTTCGAAGATGAGCTCGCCGGACTGCCGGATTTCGAGGAACGAGATGATCCGAACATAGCCGGCAGCTGGTCTCAGAGAGCGCTGGAGGCCGTACTGCAGGAAATCCCGTTCTTCAAGGAACTGGAGCAACTCGAGAACGCGCTTCTGAAATCCAAGGTCGAATTGACGGACCCCATTAATGAAAGCATGTCTGCCGTCGATCAAGCGGTCGCTTTTCTTGAATCGAACCCCATTATATCAAGCATTGGAGCTGCGGAGCTGCACAATATAAGAATTGCCCGAGAGGCAGTGACGCAGACAACACAGAAGGCGGAAGATGCCGCCAACGCAGTTATTTCTGATCTGCAATCGAAGTTCAAGAAACTATTTTCAGTCCGACCGACTACCTTGAGCACCGAGGTTATCAAGATGCTGCTTAGCGATGACTTTCCGGAAACAGGGGTGCAACATGAGTCCATTCGAGCCGTCTACCGGTTGCTTGAGCATGGCGGATTCTGGACAGGCGACCGGTTGCGGGACTGGTTGGAGCGACACATCAGGGTTATGGTTCCAGGGCGCAGTGCGGAGAATGGGTATGTCGCATTCAAGGACCTTCCCATGGATCTTTGCGTGACCGCCGTAGACGTTGGACGACCTGGTGGACAAGGCCCACGCCCCAGTCACTCCCAGGTTCTTTACTTCTCGAAGAAGTCGACACCAAACTACTCCGTATCGGAAGCGGTGCGGCGATCGGTGAGCCTGCCGTTCTCGTTCTATCCAAAAACTCTGGAGGAGAACAACGGCAGCCCGGTATCAAGTGGGCACGCAGGCAATCTATTGCTGGACGGCGGCTTTCGAGTCAATTTACCTATCGGAGTTTTCAGAGATACAGAGAACCAAGTTATGCCTGACAACTATGACACCAACGGGAAGCCAAAAAGGGTATTGATTGCTTTCAATCTCGACGATCTGGACGAGGCACCGCCACGACCAGATGGAGTCCCCTACCCTGACGTTCCAAAGCCGATATCATCAATATTTCAGACCGGGTCCGAATTGATTGATGAAGCGATCGAGGCATTCAAGGACGGTGGCGAGGCCTTGCAGGCGGCCATTGTCACCAGAATTCGCGCCAGCGGGGTAACTGGCGCCATGCTTGGTGAAGCGATCACAGAGGCTCTGGAAGAGGGCCTTCACCCAAGGCTTCCCGAAGGAGGTGGGTTCGAGCGCATGTTGCCATCACTGCGGCAAGTTCTCGACTATGGCCAAGGTGGTTCAGCCGAACAGCAGATTGTTGACTTACTGGCGATAGCCGACAAGGTACTCCCAATCAACATACCTGTGCTTGATCCTGTTCCAGGTGACAATCGCGTTGGCGGACTGGACTTTGGTGTACCGAAGATCACAAAGAAGTGGTGGTGTCACAGCGCCTGGATCAGTATGACAAGGGCGTTGGATAACCTAGACAAGGTTGCCGGCAGAACACTTGGTGACGAGCGTTTTAAGATCAACTCCGCGCTGCAACCGTATCTGCACGAGCTTGTCATCCAGCCGTCTGCCACGTCGGCAGTGCAAGTCGTGCCACGAGCTTGCTACGGGGATACGCTGTTCACTGATCGTTCCGGAATGAAGGTTCTCCCTGCAGCCAAGTCTTCGGCCGCCCTTGGCTACCGGTTGAAAGACACCGCCGGTGTGGTGAGATATCTGGGGCCGGGGTCGTTCTGGGTCAAGAGGCGTCATGCGGATCGAAACGCGACGGCGCCGATCACTATTGCCGTCAATCTTCCTGTTCGTCTGTACATCCTCTATCCTGAGGGTCTAGATTTACCGATCTCATTTGCGAGAACCATGTGGGTCAAGCGGGAAATGCAGTTGGCGGCCATCGATGAAACTGCGTCGGTTCAGAACCCGGAATTTGTTGTTTTGGCCATGTACAGCAAGGACTTTCCGGCCGGCAAGATCGAGTTGCCAAGCCTCGGAACTGATGGAACAACCGGCCACGTCTACAACTATACGATTCTGGTGATGGCCCGGTAGGACTTACAGCCATCGAAAACTCTGGTAGCTGATGGGTGCCAAGGAGATGGAACCAATATGCATGCCATCTCCTGAATTTTCACTTATGCACCCACTACCAGAGAGACGCCACTTTCAAATGGCATCCTCATTTGAACAGCGGAATCTTGGTGCCTTCCATCCAAATTTACTCACAGGCCCAGATATGTCAGACAATGAAATTGTGCCTCTAGCGGATCTGGCGCAGCAGATCGGAATCAAAACTGATGACGCACTAGATTATATCAAGAGTCTCGGGATTGAACCCCTTCCCCGCATCCTTCCAAACCGATCAGAGGTCACCCTATCAGTTACGCACGAAGAGGCCAATGAAGCCGTGAAATTATGGGTCAATCAATGGGTGGAACACAAACGAAATCTGGATTATCTGGCGAACACCGATCATGTAAATGTACTGATGCAGGGCGTGAAGAATTGGAACCGATGGCGAATGGAGAACCCTGATGTCCGTCCTGATCTTCGCGGAATATGGATCACTGGAGCAGACTTCAGCAGGGTCAACTTTAGTCATGCAAACCTTCAGAACGTCAATTTGTATCAAGGTCACTATGTGGACGCAGACTTCAGCGCCGCAGACCTCACATATGCCGGACTAGGAGATGCAACGCTTGGGAATGCCAAGTTTATCGGAACAAATCTTCAGAACGCCAACTTAATGAAGGCGCATCTTTACGGAGCAGACTTCACGAGCGCCGACTTGCGCGGCGCAAAGCTCTACGGCGCAAATCTGCAAAAAGCAAATCTGGGAGAACTTGTCCTCGCAGGGCAATGGCTTGAATCAGCCAACTTAAAGGAAGCAAACCTCAGTGGGTCGGACCTCAGCAACGCCAACTTGCGCGGAGTAAACTTTCATGGAGCGAACCTGAGCAATGCCACTCTATGTGGCGCAGATCTCCAAGGTGCCCAACTCATTGGCGCCAATATCGACGGCGCCAATCTCGATCATGCGTTGGTTTATGGCACCGCGACATGGGGATTGGAGGGAACCCCAAAGAGCCAGCAAGGTCTCGTCATTTCGTCGGCAACTGAAGGACGATTGACAATCGATGACCTTGAAGTTGCGCAGTTCATTCACCTGCTACTTCGAAGAGAGAAGATTCGAAACATAATCAACACAGTCACCACCAAAACCGTACTCATACTGGGTCGATTCACTGACGAAAGAAAATTGATACTGGAAGCAATTGCAGATGAGCTAAGAAATATTCAACTCGTACCAGTGATCTTCGACTTCGACGGTCTCGTCACACGGGATCTCACTGAAACAATAAAGATCCTTGCAGGAATGAGTCTCTTCGTCATTGCCGATGTGAGTAGCCCAAAATCGATTCCACTTGAACTACAGGCAATAATTCCAGATCATCATATCCCTGTTGTGCCGATAATCGAAAAAGGTGAGGATCCTTTCTCGATGTTGGATGATTTTAAGCAGTACCACTGGGTGCTTCCGCTACTGCAGTATCCATCAATCGCAACACTCCGAAGTGTTTTTGGCAAGGCTGTCGTAAAACCGGCGTTAGCAAAACACTATGAGCTTCAGCAGCAAAAATCAAAGAAGATGAATATGAGGTCGGCAGAAAGTTACCTCGATGATGACCTTTGACCAGGATCCTCTGGAGTGAATTGCCATTGTGTTTGGGCGGTGAGCTATACTGACCGTTGAAATGCCAGCCCGACGCAGCCTTACCGCTCTCAGATTATCGACATGCAGGTCATCCAGTTCATCGCTGCACTTCACAGCCTTCAATTCGCATCAATTTCATGGAATTCGGAGCATGCGCAGGTCCATTTCGTTCGAATCGGAAGACTGGAAACAGCGTTTCCGGAGTTTTTCAGGGTCAGCGCCACTCCCCTGTGCCCATCGTGGGCTTGAAACGCCCGGGAAACGCTGTGGCAACGCCCCATCGGGAAAGTGGTGGACACCGGGGCTGCGGCTCCAAACTGAACCCGCCACAAAGGAGCGCCCCATGAACCCGTCCGAGTCCGCCGCCATCGTTCGACGTTATGTGGAAGCCTGGAACGCCCACGACGCTGCGGCCATCGTGGCCAGCTTTGCGCCCGGCGGGACCTACCAGGATCCGGTCACCCAGCAGCCGATCGGTGGAGCGGCGCTGCAGGGTTTCACGCAGGCCTGCCTGGACGCCATCTCAGAGACGCGGTTCGACTACCGCATCGACGCGGTCAGCGACACGCTGGCCTACATGACCTGGGTCTGGACCGGCCGCCACACCGGCGCCTTCAACGGCATCCCGCCGACGAACCAGCCCGTGCGGGTGGAGGGTGTGGATGTCGTGACGCTCGATGCCGCCGGGGTGAAGACCATCGTCGGCTACTACGACAGCGCCGAGGTGCTGCGCCAGCTGGGCATGAAGCTGGTGCCGCAGCCGGCCTGAGGCTTGATGCCGCCCGGCAGGCGACCCCAACGCCCAGCGCGATGTTCATGGACCCGGGGCACGGCCGGGTCCTGTGCCCGATCGACCGGTGTGCTGCCGTGCCCAAACCGGTCCCAACGAAGCAGGAGACCAGGATGTACACCCGGACTGTGAGCGTGCGCGTGGCGCCGGAGAAGATCGACGAGGTGGTGGCGCTGTGGCGAGACGAGGCGGTGGCCGCCGCACGGCGCCAGCCCGGCTGCACCGGCGGTCAGCTGCTGATCGACCGTGCCAGCGGCAAGGGCATCTCGCACTTCACCTGGGACACCCAGGCGCAGGCCAACGCCACCGGGCCGGAGAGTGAGCACCTCAAGCAGATCCTGGGGCGATTTGCGGCCTACTTTGTGGCACCTCCGATCGTGGAGCACTGGGAAGTCGCGGCCCAGGGTTGACGCCGCTGTGCTCATGGCCCCATCGGGGCACCTGTGGTTCAGGTGCCCCCGGCCCCAGCGCCTGTCCGCTGTTCTCACCCCAAGAAGGAGAAGCCGCATGAATCTGTTGCGTTCCACCCCGCAGCCGACCGGCCGCATGGCCCTGATCGCCAGCTGCCTCGCAGCCAGCTTCGCCGCACCGGTGACCGCTGCGACCATCGATGCCCAGAGCTGCTACGGCGCCTACTACACCCATGTGGATGTGATGCAGGTGGCGCCGAACCACGTCATCGTCACCGCGGGTGCACACGGCACCGGCTACGTGACACGCGACGCCCAGTCGCCGCTGAAGGGCGCCTACGGGCCCTGTGTGCTGTTCAACGAGGTGATCGACGGCAAACCCAATGGCGAGCTGCGCTGCGTGCGCAGCGATGCCCAGGGCGACAAGTTCCTGATCACCGGCAAGGTCAAGGCCTACACCGCCACCGGCGCCATGACCGGCTCGTACACCGTCACCGGCCTGACCGGCAAATGGGTGGGCGCCAGCGGCGGAGGCAACTTTGCCGAGGACGCCGGGTCGGGCAAGGACAACAAGCACTACTTCGTCTGCTTCGACGGCGAGGTGCGCATGCGTTGAAATGGCACTCTCACCCCACTCTCACCCCACTCTCACCCCAGGTAGCGCCGCTCCAGGTGCGCCCGGTAGTGCGCCGGGTTGAGGGCTTCGCCACTGGTGCGGCGCACCAGTTCGGGCGTGGTCCAGCGTGAGCCCTGCGACCAGATGTGGTCGCGCAGCCAGTTGAACACCGGGGACAGGTCGCCGGCGGTGATGCGGGCATCCAGGTTTGGCGTGGCGCGGCGCATGGTGGCCAACCACTGGGCCGCGTACATCGCGCCCAGGGTGTAGCAGGGGAAGTAGCCGAAGGCGCCGCTGGGCCAGTGCACGTCCTGCATGGCGCCGTCGCGGTGGTTGCCGCGGGTGTCCAGGCCGAGGTAGTCGGCCATCTTGCGGTTCCAGAGCTCGGGGATGTCGTCCACCTCGATCTCGCCGCCGATCAGCGCGCGCTCGATCTCGAAGCGCAGCATCACATGCGCCGGGTAGGTGAGTTCGTCCGCATCGACACGGATCAGGCCGGGGCTGACGCGGGTGAGCAGGCGCGCCAGGTTCTCCGGGGCAAAGGCCTCCTGCCGGCCGAATCGGGCCTCGATCAGCGGCAGCAACTGCGCGATGAAACCCGGGTGCCGGCCCAGCTGCATCTCGAAGGCGAGGCTCTGGCTCTCGTGCAGGCCGTAGGAGCGCGCCCGGCCCACCGGCAGGCCCAGCCAGTCGCGCGGCAGGTTCTGCTCGTAGCGGGCGTGGCCGGTTTCGTGGATGACGCCGTACAGCCCCTGCTGCAGGTCGTCGTCCAGGTAGCGGGTGGTCAGGCGCACGTCCTCCGGCACGCCGCCGGAGAAGGGGTGGGGGCTTTCATCGAGCCGGCCGCCGTCGAAGTCGAAACCCAGCAGCGCCATCGCCGCTTTGCCGAGCTGCTTCTGCTGCGCCCGGTCGAAGGGGCCCTGTGGGCGCAGCACCACTTCGCCGGCCTGGTGCTCGCGCACCCGGGTGATCAGCTCCGGCAGCCAGCCGCGCAGGTCACCGAAGATGCGGTCCAGCTCGGCGCTGGTCATGCCCGGCTCGAAGCGGTCGATCAGCGCGTCGTAGGGTGCCAGCCCGGTGGCCTGCGACAGGCACTGCGCCT
Source organism: Burkholderiales bacterium (assembly GCA_016703325.1). Taxonomy (GTDB): domain Bacteria; phylum Pseudomonadota; class Gammaproteobacteria; order Burkholderiales; family Burkholderiaceae_C; genus Sphaerotilus. Next base: position 26,635 of record JADJCH010000002.1, read on the forward strand.
CCTCCCGCGCCAGTTCGACGACGGTGCGCAGGTTGGGCGCAAAACCGGCCCAGTCGTTGGCCGGGCGCTGGGTGGTCCAGGCGTGTTCGCAGCGGCTGCTGGCCAGGCTGCGCGCCTCCACCAGCCGGGAGGGCAGGGCGTTGTTGGCGATCCAGTCGCGCCGCATCTCGCGCAGCACCGCGCGCTGGAAGTCGTCCAGCGGCTCCTTTTCTGCGCATCCCAGCAGCAGCTTCAAGGCCGGGTCGGTGGCCAGCCCGTGCAGCAGGGTGCCCACTTCGGCCAGCGCGGCGGCACGGGCTTCGCTGCCCTTGGGCGGCATGTTGGCGGCCTGGTCCCAGCTGGCCAGGGCGCTCAGGTGCTCCAGCCGCCAGGCGCGGCGGCTGCGCTGGGCCAGGTCGTCGTAGGCGGGCGTGGCGCCGGGTGAGGAAATGGGGGGACAGGTGGATGGGATGGACTCAGGCATGAACTTCTCCTGCGGCCAGTATGCAGGCGCGCAGCCGATCGGCCCACCCACCAAAGGTGGATGCGGTGGGGGAACGAAGGGGGGAACGAAGGGGGGGAACGAAGGGGGGGAACGAAGGGCCGCAGGGACCGCGGCCCTTCAGAGGTTGAACTGGCCGGGGAACACCCAGAGCAAGGCCGCCGTCATCGTCGTGTAGCGGGCGAACTTGCCGATGGCCATGTAGCCCACGCAGGGCCAGAAGGGCAGTCGCAGCCAGCCGGCCACGGCACACAGCGGGTCGCCCACCAGCGGCAGCCAGCTCAGCAGGCAGGCCTTCGGGCCGAAGCGCTGCAGCATCGCCAGCGCGCGCACTTCCGGGCTGTGGTGGGTGACCTTCTCGTAGGCCTTTTCCGCGCCGTAGCCCATCCACCAGGAGATGGCGCCTCCGAGGGTGTTGCCGGCGGTGGCGGTGAACACCGCCGGCCAGAACAGCTCCGGATTGAGCTTGACCAGGCCAAAGACGGCCGGCTCCGACCCCAGCGGCAGCAGCGTGGCCGAAATCGTCGCGACGATGAAGATGGTGCTCAGTCCGTACTGCGGCAGCGCCAGTGCGGCGAGCAGGGAGGCGACCAGGGATTCGAGCCAGGATTGCATCGGGCGTGATTTGGACGCAGATATTTGACGCGGAACTTTGGCACAGTTCGCCTCGGTATACTGCTGCCTCCTTTTTCAGCACCCTCGCAGGTCGAGTGTTTCGACCTGCGTTGCCCTGTCTTCCCGCATCCCCTGGCACCGCATGTTCATCGGGCCCCACGAACTGCCGAACCGACTGTTCGTTGCACCGATGGCCGGTGTGACGGACCGCGCCTTCCGCCGCCTGTGCCGGCGGCTGGGCGCCGGCCATGCGGTGGGCGAGATGGTCAGCGCCAAGCCGGAGCTGCGCTCCAGCCGCAAGACCCGCCACCGGCTGGACCACCGCGGTGAACCCGGGCCGATCGCAGTGCAGATCGCCGGCACCGAGCCGCAGATGATGGCCGACGCCGCGCGGTTCAACATCGATGCGGGCGCGCAGATCATCGACATCAACATGGGCTGCCCGGCCAAGAAGGTCTGCAACCGCTGGGCCGGCTCGGCGCTGATGCGCAACGAGCCGCTGGCGCTGGAGATCGTGGAGGCGGTGGTGGCCGCCTGCGCGCCGCAGGGCGTGCCGGTGACGCTGAAGATGCGCACCGGCTGGTGCGAGGAGGAGCGCAATGCGGTGCGCCTGGCCCGGGCGGCGCAAGCCGCCGGTGTGGCCCTGCTCACGGTGCACGGACGCACCCGCGAGCAGGGTTACCGCGGCCGGGCCGAATACGACACCATCGCCGCGGTGAAGGCAGCGGTGCAGGTGCCGGTGGTCGCCAACGGCGACATCGACGGCCCGGAAAAAGCCGCCGCCGTGCTGGCGGCCACCGGGGCGGACGCACTGATGATCGGCCGCGCTGCACAGGGGCGGCCGTGGATCTTCGGGGAGATCAACCATTTCCTGGACCGCGGCGAGCACCGCGCCCCGCCGGCCACGGCCGAGGTGCGCGACTGGCTGCTGGACCATCTGCAGGACCATCACGAGTTGTACGGCGAAGAAATGGGCGTGCGCAGTGCACGCAAACACATTGGCTGGGCGGTACACGCCCTGCCCGGGGGAGCGGCCTTTCGAGCCGCGATGAACCGCATCGACGAAGCCGGCGAACAGCGCCGGCTGCTGGCCGACTGGCTGGGTGAACTGGCCGAGCGCCACCCCCGCTGGCCGCAGGCCACCGGCATCGAGGCGGCGGAACCACCACCACCCGAGCAGGAGTGCCTGGCATGAGCGAGAACCCCCCCACCAGCATGACGCTGGACGCGGCCGTGCGGCTGAATCTGGAGAGTTACTTCCGTGACCTGGAGGGCACGACGCCCCACGGCCTGTACGACATGGTGATCAAGGCGGTGGAGCGACCGCTGCTGGAGATCGTGCTCGCACAGACGGAGGGCAACCAGAGCCGCGCCGCCGAATGGCTGGGCATCAACCGCAACACGCTGCGCCGCAAGCTGCTCGAACACAAATTGACGGAATGAGGTCCCCACGCCGCCGGCTTCTCGCCGGACTGGGTGTCGGGCTCAGCCCAGGGGCTCATGCGGGCCCGATCCACCGGGACTCGCTGAATACCTTTGACTCGAAGAACTCCTGCCATGTCCCAACTCACTGCATTGCTCTCGGTCTCCGACAAGACCGGCATCGTCGAATTCGCCCAGGCCCTGCACGGGCACGGCATCAAGCTGCTCTCCACCGGCGGCACCGCCAAGCTGCTGGCCGGCGCCGGCCTGCCCGTGACCGAGGTGAGCGAGATCACCGGCTTCCCGGAGATGCTCGACGGCCGCGTCAAGACCCTGCACCCGCGTGTGCACGGCGGCCTGCTGGCCCGCCGCGATGTGCCCGAGCACATGGCCGCGCTCAAGGAGCACGGCATCGGCACCATCGACCTGCTGATCATCAACCTGTACCCGTTCGCCCAGGCCACCGCCAAGGCCGACTGCACGTTTGAAGACGCGATCGAGAACATCGACATCGGCGGCCCCGCCATGCTGCGCGCCGCCGCCAAGAACTGGCAGGACGTGGGCGTGGTGATCGACCCCACCGACTACCCGCAGGTGCTCGGTGAACTCGCCGCCTCCAACGGCCAGTCGCTGACCCGCGCCACCAAGTTCAGGCTGGCCAGGAAGGTGTTCTCGCACACCGCCGCCTACGACGGCATGATCAGCAACTACCTGACCTCCCTCGTTGCCGGCGCGGAGGAGCAGACCGCCGAGGTGCCCAAGCGCGAGGAGTACCCCAGCGTCTTCAACCTGCAGCTGCACAAGGTGCAGGGCATGCGCTACGGCGAGAACCCGCACCAGTCCGCTGCCTTCTACAAGGAGGCCGCCCCAGCCGCCGGCCTGCTGGCAGGCTGGACGCAGATCCAGGGCAAGGAACTGTCCTTCAACAACATCGCCGATGCCGATGCGGCCTGGGAATGCGTCAAGGCCTTCGACGCCCCCGCCTGCGTGATCGTCAAACACGCCAACCCCTGCGGCGTGGCCATCGGCGCCAACCTGCTGGAAGCCTACGAGAAGGCGCTCAAGACCGATCCCACCTCGGCCTTCGGCGGCATCATTGCCTTCAACCGCCCGCTCGACGCCGATGTGGTGGAGAAGATCAACGCCAACAAACACTTCGTCGAGGTGGCGATCGCCCCGGCCATCACCCCGGCCGCCCGCACCGCCTATGCCAGCAAGGTCAACGTGCGCCTGCTGGAGGTCCCCGTGAGCCAGGCCGTCAACGCGCTGGACTTCAAGCGTGTGGGCGGCGGCATGCTGCTGCAGTCGGCCGACAACACCGACATCGTCGGCGAGGTCAAGGTGGTGACGAACCTGGCGCCGACCAAGCAGCAGATGCAGGACCTGCTGTTCGCCTGGAAGGTGGGCCGCTTCGTCAAGAGCAACGCCATCGTCTTCTGCAAGGACGGCATGACCTTCGGCGTCGGCGCCGGGCAGATGAGCCGGCTGGACTCCGCCCGCATCGCCAGCATCAAGGCCCAGGCCGCCGGCCTGAGCCTGCAGGGCACCGCGGTGGCCAGCGACGCCTTCTTCCCGTTCCGTGACGGGCTGGACGTGGTGGTGGACGCCGGCGCGAGTTGCGTCATCCAGCCGGGTGGCTCGATGCGCGACCAGGAGGTGATCGACGCGGCCAACGAGCGCGGCATTGCGATGGTGTTCACCGGCACGCGCCACTTCCGGCATTGATCGATCTGCTCCTCCGTCATCTCCGCTCCTCCGTCATTCCCGCTCCTCCGTCATTCCCGCTCCTCCGTCATTCCCGCGAAGGCGGGAATCCAGGGAGTGGCACTGGATCCCCGCCTTCGCGGGGATGACGGAAGGTGTGGCCCGTGGTTCCCGCTGCCGTCCGTCCCGTTGCCCCGTCATTCCCGCTATCCCGCCACGCCCGCTCCCGCCACGCCCGCTATCCCGCCACGCCCGCTATCCCGCCATGCCCGCTTCCCCGTCATTCCCGCGCAGGCGGGAATCCAGGGAGTGCCACTGGATCCCCGCCTGCGCGGGGATGACGGGAGTAGCGCACCGGATGACGGGAGAGGCGCGCGCGGATAACGACGGCATACTGACCCCACCATGCGCATCCTCGGCATCGACCCCGGCCTGGCCACCACCGGCTTCGGCCTGATCGACGCGGACGGCCAGCGGCTGGCCTATGTGGCCAGTGGCACGGTGCGCACCAAGGAGGCCGCGCTGGGCGATCTGCCCGGGCGGCTGAAGATCCTCTTCGACGGCATCCGCGAGGTGGTGGACACCTACCGGCCGGACTGCGCCTCGGTGGAGATCGTGTTTGTCAACGTCAACCCGCAGAGCACGCTGCTGCTGGGCCAGGCGCGCGGCGCGGCGTTGACGGCGCTGGTGTCCAAGGACCTGGCGGTGAGCGAATACACCGCGCTGCAGATGAAGAAGGCGGTGGTCGGCCACGGCCAGGCGCGCAAGGCCCAGGTGCAGGAGATGGTCAAGCGGCTGCTCAACCTGACGGTCGCGCCGCCGCAGGACGCGGCCGATGCGCTGGGCCTGGCGATCGCCCATGCCCATGCCGGCGCGTCGATGGCGGCGCTGGGCAAGGTCACCGAACTCACCCGCCGGCAGCACGCGCACTTCCGCGGCGGCCGGGTCTACTGATCCACCTCGGCACCGCAACGTCCACACCGGGCCGCGCTCCCCCCACTCCTCTGCCGCAGCACCCGCTGCCTGCGGCGGGACCTTTTTGTCCCCACCATGAGCTCCTCCCCTCGCACTTCGCCGTCCGGTCTGGTGGCCCTGCACAGCCGCCGGGAGGACCTCACCGCCCTGCTCACCGGCAGCCTGCTGGTGTCGCTGGGGCTGGTGCTGTTTCGCCAGGCGGGGCTGCTGTCCGGCGGTACGGCCGGCATCGCCTTCCTGCTGCACTACGCCAGCGGCTGGCCCTTCGGCTTCTGGTTCTTTGCAATCAACCTGCCGTTCTACTGGCTGGCGTTCCGGCGCATGGGGCCGGCGTTCACCGCCAAGACCTTTGCTGCGGTGGGCGGCGTGTCGCTGCTGGCCGAGGGTGTACCGGGCTGGCTGCAGATCGCCCACCTGGCGCCCGCTTACGCGGCCATCGCCGGCGGCATGCTGATCGGCTGCGGGCTGCTGATCTTCTTCCGCCACGGCGCCAGCCTGGGCGGGCTGAACGTGGTGGCGCTGGCGCTGCAGGAGTCCGGCCGCATCAGCGCCGGGCGCTTCCAGATGGGGGTGGACAGTTTGATCGTGCTGGCCGCCCTCTGGGTGGCCGACCTGCCGCGGGTGGCCTGGTCGTTGCTGGGCGCGCTGGCGGTCAACCTGGTGCTGGCTGACAACCATCGCCCGGGGCGCTACCGCGGCATGTCCTGACGGCCTCCGGGATCTGGCCGGTTGCCCTGCAAGCTGCAGGCCCTCGGGCCATCGTCCGTCCGGTCCGCCGGTCAGATCGCAATGGCCATCCGCTCCAGCAGCAGCACCGCAAAAAAGGCCAGCCCGGCGATCACCGTCCACTTCAGCACCAGCAGGCCGCGGTTCAACCAGCGGCGGTCCTGCGTGCCGATGAACATCGCAAAGCTGAGGGCCGAGCCGATCAGCAGCAGCATCACGATCCAGCGGAACATCATCATGGCGGCGTGACCTTCCTTCGTTCCTTCTGCCCGTTTTTCACCAGGCCGGCACCAGCTCGGCAAAACCGGTCGGGGCGCGGGACTCGTCCTCGAAGGTGACGATCTCCCAGGCACTGCGGTTGGCCAGCAGCGTGCGCACCAGCCGGTTGTTCAGCGCGTGCCCGCCGCGGAAGGAGCTGTACGCCGCCAGCAGCGGCTTGCCCGCCAGCGCCATGTCGCCGATGGCGTCCAGGATCTTGTGCTTCACGAACTCGTCGTCGTAGCGCAGCCCCTCCGCGTTCAGCACCCGGTAGTCGTCCACCACGATGGCGTTGTCCATGCTGCCGCCCAGCGTCAGCCCGCGTGAACGCATCATCTCCACATCCTTGGTGAAGCCAAAGGTGCGCGCCCGCGCGATGTCGCGGCGGTACTGTCCGCTGCCCATGTCGAAGGCAAAACGCTGCCCGGTGGCGTCCAGCGCCGGGTGGCGGAACTCGATCTCGAAGCTCAGCTTGTAGCCGTGGTACGGGTCCAGCCGGGCCCAGACCATGTTGGCCCCCTCGCCCTGGCGCACCTCCACCGGCTGCGTCACCTTGATGAAACGTTTGGGCGCGTTCTGCAGCTCGATGCCGGCGCTCTGCAGCAGGAACACGAAGGAGGCGGCCGAGCCGTCCAGGATGGGCACCTCGTCGGCCGTGATGTCGATGTAGAGGTTGTCCAGCCCCAGCCCGATGCAGGCCGACAGCAGGTGCTCCGTGGTCTGCACCTTCGGCGCCCCCGGGTCACCCCCGGCGGAGATGGTGGAGGCCATGCGCGTGTCCGTCACCATGTCCGCCAACGCCGGAATGTCCACCGGCTGCGGCAGGTCGGTGCGGCGAAACACGATCCCCGTATCCGGCGCCGCCGGCCGCAACGTCAGCTCCACCTTCTGGCCGCTGTGCAAACCGACACCGACTGCGCGGGTCAGCGACTTCAAGGTGCGCTGTTTGATCATGGGGTGGATTTTAGGTGGCGATGGGTGCGGAGCGTGCAGGATCACCGCTCCATTTGCCGTGCCTTCACCTGCCCGCCGAGGCGGCTCGCCGCGCGCGGAGCCCAGCGCCCTGTGCGCCGTACCTGCTCCGCTCGCTGATCTCCCCCGCGAGGTGGATGGACGGCGGCCCGTTGTGCATTTATGCTGGTTCCAGCAAGTCAGGCAAGCCAGCCTGATTTCCTGATATATTGCATCTACATTTTGATTATGATCACCTTCGACGAAGCCAAGCGCCAGGTGAACCTCGCCAAGCACGGCGTTGACATGGCGGCGCTGGCGGACTTCTTTGAAGGTGACCTGCTGACCCGCGAAGATGCCCGTGACGCCTATGGTGAGTTGCGCTTCCAGAGTGTTGGCTGGCACGCGGGAGACCTGCTGTTCGTCGTCTGGACGCCCGGCGACGACGAATGGCCTCACATCATTTCGGCGCGAAAGGCTGAGAAACATGAGCGCGAAGCCTGGTCACGTTTCTGTCGATGACGCCCCGGCGACCCTGCCGGACGATTGGAGCGACGCCTTTGTCACCCATTCGGCCGATGAGCTGCGCCAAGCCGTTGCGGCCCGCCGCACCCGTGGGCCCAACAAGAACCCGACCAAGGAGCAGGTCGCGGTGCGATACAGCCCAGAGGTTCTGGCCTACTTCCGTGCAACGGGGGCGGGCTGGCAAACCCGCATGGATGAGGTGCTGCGCGAGTACGTGTCGCAACACAAGGCCGCGTAGATGCAGCCAAGCGTCGAAGCGGCCCCGAGCAACAACCCAGGGTCCGGACCCTTCCTGGATTTTCTGGCCCGAGATAGGGCCAACCACCCTGAACGCCTGCCGGGTCTTCCGCAGAACGTCCCAGAGCGGCTGTCTGCCAGACCGACTGGGCGCGGTTTGGGCCCAAGCGCAGGCGGAGGATCCGCGCCTGCCACAAGCCTCAACCGCCAGCCGGTGAACTTCGACGACATCCGGTTCAACTGACGCTGAGCCTGGCCGGCTGAGGCTGGCCCCGGTAACCCATCACGGGCCGCCGTTCGTTCGCCTTGCTCCCCCGCAAGGTGGATGGACGGTGGCCCGTGGTGCATTTATGCTGGTTCTTGTAGATCAAGCAGGAGAGGCGCCAACATGACCCATGTCAATCTCACCGAGCAACTCGCCGGGGCACAGCGATGCTCGATGTTATCGAGCACATTGCCATTTTATTCAGAAGGCAGCCACGTTGGGCGTCTTGAAGGAATATCCGGTGTATATCTACCAGTTCATGCCGGCTGAATATGCGATTGACAACCTACGAAAGCGGCGCCTCAAGGTCTCCCTCTTTGAAGACCTCAATGACCCCTTTGAGTTGCTCGGGGCGCGCCAAAGCGACACGGAGACAGCAGAGCAGTTCAAGGCGCTCAAAGCTGACTTGAATGCAAAGTCGATGATACTCTGCTTTAGTCGGAGTTGGGATAGCCCACTTATGTGGAGTCACTATGCTGACAAGCACCGCGGCATGTGCCTTGGCTTTAAAGTCGCTGACGGCTTCGCTGTGCCTGTCACTTATGCATCAAGTCGACTTGAATTGCAGGCTGAAAAGCAGCTCGCCAAGGTACCTGGAAATACGGAATCTCTTTCCTTGAAGCTGATGACGACAAAGTTTTCCGGCTGGGAATACGAGAAGGAGGTTCGCAAGATTCTTGCCCCCTCTCAAACATACAAGGAACTGGGGCTCTACTTCTACGATTTTAGTGACGAGTTGCGGCCATATAAAGTTATCATTGGCCCCAGATGCATAGTTTCAGTAAATGAAGTTAAGTCGGCGCTACACCCCCTTGACCGGAATGCCATCGTTATATGTTCTAGGCTTGCATTCAAAACATTTCGCGTCCTTCCTACGAGGAAAATATAGTCGCACCTGAAAAATTCTCAGCGAAGACGGCGGTTTAAAAAGTCGAGCTGCAACACCCGCATGAGCCATTTTGATGCGACGAATTACATTGGTCACTTAAATAGAGGACAACATGCGATCCATTTTCTCAATTGCAGCAATCGCCCTTCTGGCAGGCTGCGCGACTCCATATCAGCCGAGTGGCCTTTCCGGGGGATTCTCTGAGACGCAACTTGACGCAAATGTCTTCAGGGTCTCATTTCGGGGCAATGGATACACGGGCCAGGAGCGCGCCCAAGAGATGGCTCTGCTTCGTAGTGCCGAGTTGACCCTTAGCAACGGGTTCTCGTATTTCGTGATCGTTGAGGATTCCTCTCGGACGGAATACTCTTCCGTCGTTACCCCGACCCAATATCAAACAACAGGTACCCTCTCGACATACGGGAATACGTCGTATCTCAATGCACAGACCCGCACGACCGGTGGTCAGACTTTTGTTATCGCGAGCCCCAGCGTGTCAAACACAATTGTCTGCTTCGGTGATAGACCGAAGAATTATTCACTCGTTTACGACGCACAGTTCGTCTATAGCTCACTTGCTCAGAAATATGGGCTGGTCAAGGTAGGGCGGCAGACAGCGAACGACGATTGCACTGCTGACCAACGTGTCTTGGTCGGAGCACGTTGGCTTTGTCGATAGGTCAGTGAAGCAATCGACCCGATCCTGCCGCAAATTGTCCCGAAGAAACACTTTGAACTGCCCCGAGGGCGTAATGGTCAGGTCCGCGTTGCTCCGCAGATGCCGGCCGGTGAGAACTTGGCCGATGGTCAGGGCGTAAAGGGTCGGCTCTTGTCTTTTGCCATTCAAGACCCACAAACCACGCAACGCATCCCCAAATGGGTTTCAAAGGGATCGAAATCCCGGTCGGCGTGCAGCAGCTCCAAGCCATCGACGATGCAGCGCGTCGCGATGACGGTGTCGATGGTCTTGCGAACGGTGATGCCTTTGGCCCGAAGGGCGCGAAAGTTCTCAGCCGCCGCTGCGGCCACGGCCGGTCCGCCCAGGGTCACGAAGGTGAGGGTGCCCAGCAGTTCGCGGACCTGATCGAACTGACGCTGGGTCGGGCAGCCTTGCAGCACTTCGGTGAGGATCAGGTCGCCAATGGCCAGTGGCGTACTTCCGAGCAAGGCATCGAGTTTTTCGGCTTGAGGTGTGCGCCGGCCGCGCAGGTAGTCGATCCAGACGCTGGAGTCGACCAAGATCATTTTGGCGCGTCCGTGCGCATGGCCTCAAGGTCGCCTGTCCATTGAACGGCTCCGCGCAGCTGCCGGATGGCGGCCTGGCGGTTCAATTGCAGCAGGGTTTTCAGGCCCAGCTCCACCGCCTCGCGCTTGGTGCGGGCACCGGTCACCTTGAGCGCCTCGCTCATCAGCTTTTCGTCGACCGCGATGTGGGAGCGCATGGTGATTTGTGAGGTTCGAAAGGACCTCCACATCTTACCGAGGTCACTCACGGCCAGTTGACCCAGATCAGCGCTCCCTTCACCAGCGCTTGCAATCCCCAACAACCGGCTCACTGTCATAACAGGACTTCCAGGAGCAGTTATGACGACGAAGCCGATCCCCACCAACTTCCAACTCAAGACCCGTCTGCTGCGCATCGGCGCGGTCACCCTCACGGCGGTGGCGGCGCTGCTGGCGGCGGGGCCTGCGGTGGCGGATTCCATGAGTTGGACCAGCACGAGTTACATCGTTTCGCAGGACCGCACGACCGGGCAGTTCCAGCGCCGCGGGGTGGCGATGTTTGCTGGCGGTGAGGTGGCGACGTTCACCCTGGCCGGGCAGGTCACCTCCTTCGACCCCAAGGTGCTGACCTACAACGTCAAGATCGTCTACACCTTCGAGGACGGCTCCACGCTGCAGCAGGAAGGCAGCGGGCGCAATGAGGTGACCACGCCGCCGCGCAGCACACAGCAGGGCAGCGGTCGGCTGGTGGGGGGCACTGGGCCGGTTCGAGGGCGTCAGCGGCACGACCGTGTCCACGGGCCGGGCGCTGAGCGAATGGGATGCCATCAACCAGTTCAAGGCGGAGTACAGCCTGCCGCCGAAGAAGTGAGGCGGTGACGCTGGCGATGCGGCAGCTGGAAACGGCGCGCGGCCCGTTTGCGGTCGAGGATTTCGGCGGCGGCGGGCCGGACCTGCTGCTGGTGCATGGCACCGGCCACAACCTGGCGGTGTGGGCACCGCTGGCCGAGTGCCTGCGCGGGCAGTTCCGCGTCGCCGCCTTCGACCTGCGCGGGCACGGCCAGACGCCGCAGGATTCCAGCGACCCGGAGCAGTACTGGCGCGACATCGGCGCGGTGTGCGCCGCGCTGGGCCTGCGGCGGCCCTGGTTGTTGGGCCATTCGACCGGCGGCTATGCGGTGACGGCCTTCGCGGCCGATGGTGGGGACTGTGCCGGCATCGTCGCGCTGGACGGCTTCGTGCTCGACCCCCGTCAGACGCCCGAGGAGCGCCAGGCCTGGCACCTGCCGCGTGAGCAGCTCTGGGACCTGTTCCGCTACGGCTGGCGGGCGACACCGGCGGAGGTGGAAGCCTATGTGGCGCAGGTCATCGCCCAGGCGCCGGGCGACTGGCTGAACGCGGGCGTGCCGGCCGCTCAGGTGGAGGCGTTCACGCGCCGAGCCTTCCTGGCCCAGCCGGACGGCCGGCTGCTGCGCCGCCCGACGATGGAAGAGATCGCGGTGGTGAGCCGGCCCGATCCGGATGCGCCCATCCACCCCGCGGTGGATCTCTACGATCGGCTGACGCGGCCGGCCGGCTTCCTGCTGGCCACCCGGGGGTTGTATGCCACGCGCCGGGCGGCGCTGGAGGCGGTGGTGGCGCGCCGCCCCAACCGACGCCTGCGGTTGCTGGACGCCAACCACAACCTCCACCTGCAGCAGCCCCAGGCGGTGGCGGAGTTCATGATCGGGATGCTGGACGGCATCCCGGCCGGCGCGGCCTGACCCTGGCCTCCCACCGGAGGCATTCACCAGGAGCCCACGACATACGCGGACATCGCCTCATCGGCCCGTTGATCCTGATCCTGCTGGGAACGCTGTTCCTGCTGCAGAACCTGGGCTGGCTGCCCAACCTGGGCCCGCTGCTGGCCCGCTGGTGGCCGCTGATCCTGATCGCCGTCGGGGTGTCGATGCTGCTGCGGCGGCGTTGAGTGCGGCGTTTCGGCCGGCAGCCACTCAACGGATTGATTGCGGCAGATCGCCCCCGGGTGCTTTCGGCGCGTCCGTGCGCAGGGCGTCGAGATCGCCGCTCCATTGAACCGAGCCGCGCAGCTGCCGGATGGCGGCCTGGCGGCTCAGTTGAAGCCAGCGTCTTCAGGCCCAACTCCACCACCTCACGCTGGGCGTGGGCGCCTTCGTCCATGGCGTGCACGGCCAGGGCGCGGATGCCGATGACATCCTCATCAGTTTCAGGGGTCAAGTCTCGCCTCTTGTCCATCACCGACCCCCGCCGCCTTGTCCAGCAAAGCCAGACCTCTCGCTTCCCGCCCCGCCCCGCGGGCAGCGCGCAACTGGAAGCGGGTTTCGGCGTCGAACTCGGCCAGCATCAGGGTGGTCATTTCGTCGAGCATGCGATTGATCGTCGTGCCGCGGCGCTTCGCCAGGTCGCGCAGGCGTTGGTGCTTGTCGTCGGGGACACGAAGGGTCAGTGCGGCCATGATTCGATCTCCTGCAGGAAAGTGACGGGGTCGCAGACGGTCAGGTTCGGGAACCGCAGTTCTCCGCGAGACAGGTCGCGCAGGTTGCGTGTGACCACGAAGTCCGCCGATGCCGCGACGGCCAGCTCGATGAGGTGGTTGTCGCCTTCATCCGGCAGGTTCGGGCGCCACCCGTAGTAGACGCGTCCAGGTGCATCGGGCCAGGAGGATGTCCAGCAACTCGCTGCGCTCGTCGGGCGACAGCGGTGATGCCTCCGCCCAGGCGATGCGCCCGAACAGGCCTTCGTACTCGGCAAGGAGCGCCGCACCGATCACCGGCTGAACCCGCCCCTGCAGGCAGGCGCGGACAACGCTGTTCGAGGACCGCTGCCAAGGCAGGCGGACACCAGGACGTTGGTATCGATGACAGCGCGCGGAATCACGCCGACAAGGTAGCATATTTGCCACCACTGCGTTCAACTCACCCACAAGCCGCCCAGTGAGGCGTTGACCTCCCAGACCCACGCGATCAAGTGCTACGCTGACTTGTGTTGACCGAATTCGGAGCTGCCGATGGCTGCCAATGTGAACTTCACGGCTTCTGTGGATCGTGACCTGCTCCAGCGCCAAGGTGATCGCGGCCAAGTTGACACCTCCGGTCAATGCGCTGCTCAATGCCGAGCTCCGCTACCTGGTCGAGACCTTCGAGGTTGCCGAGGTGGCGGGCTATCAGAACTACTGGATGCTGCTCGATTTCTCACTCGGCCGGATCGACGACCATGCGGCACTGAACGCGCTGGGCATTGACAACGCGGAAGAACTGTTTCTGCTGATGGCGCAGGCGCGTTTGCCGATGCCGCGTCTTTCGGAAGCGATGACCCAAGGCATGGTTGAGGGCTTGAACGCCGCCGTCCCTGAGCGGGGTGTTCGGGAGCGTGCGCGGAAGGGTGCTCGTGGCTTACTTCGCTGGCCACCAGGCAGCAGAAGCCGACGTGACCACCTCTCCGGCCAGACAGACTTGCGACGCCGCTGGGATCATCTGCTGGCTGGACCGGGCGAACCACGTCCAGCCCGCAGCATCGCCGATGACAACCCGCAGCCGCGCGGGTACCCTGTCTGGACAGGCCCGAACCCGACAGCTGTTGGGCACACCCCGACGGCGGGCCTGGATTCCCCTGGACGGAGAGGGACACACCATGGCCATCCTGCATGCCATCCCCGGTCAACCTGTGGACGTGTCGCCGCTGGGCGCGCGGCTGGAGCGGGGCCAGTCGGTGGCGCTGTTCAAGTCGCGCGATCTGGAGGTGATGCGGGTGGTGCTGGCGCCCGGCAAGTCGTTGCCGGCGCACAAGCTGCCGGGCGACCTCACTCTGCACTGCCTGGAAGGGCGGCTGGAGATCGGCGTGCAGGGGCAGCGCACCGAGCTGCTGCCCGGTGAGCTGGTCTATCTGCCCGGCGGGGTGGTGCACGAGGTGACGGCGGTGGAGCCGTCGTCCGCGCTGGTGACCATCGCATTGCACGCCTGACCCGCCCAATTGCGTCACGCCACGCTGCGCAGAACATGCACTGAAGTGCATGGGTCCAGTCTTCGACTCAGTGCTTACCCCACCATGGCGAGATGTGGGCGGTGCAATGATTGACCGTGCCTCAAAACATGCAGTATGATGCATGTCATCGATCCACAAGACATGCACTATTGTTCTTAAGTGCCTGTCCCTCACCCCGAGGAAGCCGCCATGACCCCCGCCACCGCCGAAGCGAATCGCGTTGATTACCAGACCGAGCCCTCCCGCTACCGCCACTGGAAGCTGAGCTTCGAGGGCAACGTCGCCACGCTGGCGATGGGCGTGGACGAGAATGCGGGCATCCGCCCGGGCTACAAGCTCAAGCTCAACAGCTACGACCTGGGTGTGGACATCGAGCTGCACGACGCGATCAACCGCATCCGCTTCGAGCACCCGGAGGTGCGCACGGTCATCCTGACCAGCCAGCGCGACCGCGTGTTCTGCTCGGGCGCCAACATCTTCATGCTGGGCCTGTCGACCCACGCCTGGAAGGTGAACTTCTGCAGGTTCACCAACGAGACCCGCAACGGCATCGAGGATTCCAGCAAGCACAACGGCCTGAAGTTCCTGGCCGCGATCAACGGCTCCTGTGCCGGCGGCGGCTACGAGGTGGCGCTGGCCTGTGATGACCTGGTGCTGGTGGACGACCGCAGCTCGGCCGTCTCGCTGCCGGAGGTGCCGCTGCTGGGCGTGCTGCCGGGCACCGGCGGCCTGACCCCGCGTGACCGACAAGCGCCGTGTCCGCCACGACCTGGCCGACATCTTCTGCACCACCACCGAAGGTGTGCGCGGCCAGCGGGCCGTCGACTGGCGCCTGGTGGACGCGATCGCCAAGCCGCAGCAGTTCGCCCAGGTGGTGCAGGAGCGTGCTGCCAGGCTGGCAGCGCAGAGCGACCGCCCGGCCGACGGCAAGGGCGTGGCGCTGACGCCGATCGCCCGTGAATTCACTGCCGACGGGGTGCAATACCCGAACGTGGTGTGGTGATCGACCGCAGCAAGCGCAACGTGACGATCACGGTGCGTGCGCCCAAGACCGCCCAGCCCGGCGACATCGCCGGCATCAGGCCGCGGGTACCGCCCGGTGGCCGTTGGCGATGCAGCGCGCTGGACGACGCGATCCTGCACCTGCGCAACGAGTCGGACATCGGCACCTGGATCCTGAAGACCGAGGGTGATGCGGCCGCGGTGCTGGCCTGCGACGCCGCGCTGCAGCAGCACGCCGGCCACTGGTTCGTGCGCGAGGTGACAGGCGCGCTGCGCCGCACCGCTGGCGCGGCTGGATGTGTCATCGCGCACGCTGATCGCGCCGATCAAGCCGGGCTCCTGCTTTGCCGGCACGCTGGCCGAACTGGCCTTCTGCGCCGACCGCACCTACATGGCCATCTTCCAGCGAGCCGGCGCAGGCTCCGGCGCTGACGCTGTCCGCGCTGAACTTCGGCAGCTTCCCGATGGTGAACGACCAGTCCGCTTGGCGCGCCGCTTCTACGAGGAGGCCAGCCCGATGGGCGCGGCCCAGGCCGCCATCGGCCAGGGCGCTCGACGGCGACGAGGCCGCCAGGCTGGGCACGGTGACCGCCGCGCTAGACGACATCGACTGGGCCGACGAGGTGCGCTGGTGCTGGAAGAGCGCGCCACCTGTCGCCCGACTCGCTCACCGGCCTGAGGCCAACCTGCGCTTCGCCGGCAAGGAGAACATGGCCACCCGCGTCTTCGGGCGCCTGTCGGCTGGCAGAACTGGATCTTCATCCGCCCGAAACCGCCGTGGGCGTAGGGCGCTGAAGCTCTACGGCAAGGGGAGACAGCGTCCTTCGACTGGAACTGAGTCCGACCGTCACCGAGCGGGCCGTCATTCCCGCGCAGGCCGGAATCCAGTACCACCACCAACGTCTTCCATCCCCGTCACCGCCGTCCTCCACCGCGTGGATTCCGCCTCCGCGGGAATGACGGCAGACCCCAGGACACCTTCCCGTCATTCCCGCGCAGGCGGAATCCAGTACCACCACCAACGTCTTCCATCCCCGTCACCGCCGTCTTCCACCCCGCGTGGATTTTCCGCCTCCGCGGGAATGACGGCCGCTCAGGAGCACGACATGTCCACGATCAACTACAGCGAAAAGATCCCCAACAACGTCAACCTGTCGGAGGACCGCACTCTGCAGCGCGCGCTGGAGCACTGGCAGCCCAACTACCTGCAGTGGTGGCAGGACATGGGCCCGGACGGCAGCCAGGACTTGACGTCTACCTGCGCACGGCGGTGAGCGTCGATCCGCAGGGCTGGGCGCAGTTCGGCCACGTCAAGATGCCCGACTACCGCTGGGGCATCTTCCTGAACCCGGCCGAGCAGGACCGCAAGATCCACTTCGGTGACCACAAGGGCGAGGGCGCCTGGCAGGACGTGCCCGGCGAACACCGAGCCAACCTGCGCCGCATCATCGTCACGCAGGGGGACACCGAGCCGGCGTCGGTGGAGCAGCAGCGTCACCTGGGCCTGACCTGCCCGAGCCAGTACGACCTGCGCAACCTCTTCCAGGTGAACGTGGAAGAGGGCCGCCATCTCTGGGCGATGGTCTACCTGCTGCACCGCTACTTCGGCCGCGACGGCCGCGAGGAGGCCGAGGCGCTGCTGGAGCGCCGCAGCGGCAACGCGGACAACCCGCGCATCTTGCAGGCCTTCAACGAGAAGACGCCGGACTGGCTGGCCTTCTTCATGTTCACCTACTCCACGGACCGGGACGGCAAGTTCCAGCTCTGTGCGTTGGCCGAATCCAGCTTCGACCCGCTGGCGCGCACCACCAAGTTCATGCTGACCGAGGAAGCGCACCACATGTTCGTGGGCGAGTCGGGCGTCAGCCGCGTGATCCAGCGCACCGTGGACGCGATGAACCAGCTCAAGACGGACGACGTCGGCAAGCTGCGCGCGGCCGGCGTGATCGACCTGCCGACCATCCAGCGCTACATCAACTTCCACTTCTCGGTGACCATCGACCTGTTCGGCGCCGACCAGTCGTCCAACGCCGCCACCTTCTACTCGTCGGGCCTGAAGGGCCGCTACGAGGAAGGCAAGCGCACCGACGACCACGCTCAGGGCCAGAACTACAAGATCCTGGAGGTCGCCAACGGCCAGCTGCAGGGGAAGGAAGTGCCGATGCTCAACGCCCTGAACGAGGTGCTGCGCGACGACTACATCACCGACTCCAAGGGCGGCGTGGAGCGCTGGAACCGCGTGATCGAGAAGGCCGGCATCCCCTTCAAGCTGACCGTGCCGCACAAGGCCTTCCATCGCAACATCGGCACGCTCTCGGGCGTCAAGGTGTCGCCGGACGGCCGCGTGGTGTCCGACCACGAGTGGAACCAGAAGGTCGAGCAGTGGCTGCCCAGCGACGAGGACCGCGCCTACGTGGCCTCGCTGATGGGCCGCGTGACCGAGGCCGGCAAGTTCGCCAACTGGATCGCGCCGCCGGTCATCGGGATCAACCGGCAGCCGATCGATTTCGAGTACGTCCGCTTTAACTGACCACCCCCCGGAGCGGCTCACGCCGCTCCCCCCCTCAAGGGGGGCGACGCCAGCGGACCGGCGGAGCCGGATCCGCGGCGTCTGCTGGCTACAGTTCCACTTTCACCAGCCGCACGAATCGCCATGAACGCCCCCCTTGAAGGCGCTGTCATCAAGCAGCACGTCATCGATCCCGAGATCTGCATCCGCTGCAACACCTGCGAGGCGAGTTGCCCGATCAACGCGATCACGCACGACACGCGCAACTACGTGGTGGACGTGGCGATCTGCAACTGGTGCAACGCCTGCATCCCGCCCTGCCCGACGGGGGCGATCGACAACTACCGCACGATGACGAAGGCGGCGGCGTACAGCCTGGACGACCAGTTCGGCTGGGACGAGCTGCCGGCCGAGCTGTCGCGTGAGCAGCTGGCGGCCGCCGGTGCGGCGGCGGGTGCCGAGCCCGACGAGGCGTCGGCTTCGACCTCTCCGGCGCTGCCGGCGGCGGTCAGCGGCGAGAGCGAATTCCGCGCCGGCGACTGGGGCTCGTCCATCGGGCCCTGGTCCGCGGCCCACCCCTACACCAACCTCTACGGCCCGAAGGCGCCGACCACCGCCAAGGTGGTGGGCAACGTGCGGGTCACCGACGCAGGGTACGAGCGATACCCACCATGTGATGCTGGACTTCGGTGCCATGCCGTTTCCGGTGCTGGAGGGGCAGTCCATCGGCATCGTCCCGCCGGGCGTGGACGCCGCCGGCAAGCCGCACCATGCGCGGCAGTACAGCATCGCCAGCCCGCGCAACGGTGAGCGCGCCGGCTACAACAACCTCTCGCTGACCGTGAAGCGGGTGTTGGCCGACCACCAGGGCCGGCCGGTGCGCGGCGTGGCGTCCAACTACGTCTGCGACCTGCAGGTGGGCGACACGGTGCAGGTGATCGGGCCCTTCGGTTCGAGCTTCCTGATGCCCAACCACCCGCGCTCCAACATCGTCATGATCTGCACCGGCACCGGCAGCGCGCCGATGCGGGCAATGACCGAGTGGCGCCGCCGGCTGCGCAAGTCCGGCAAGTTCGAGGGCGGCAAATTGATGCTGTTCTTCGGCGCACGCACGAAGGAGGAGTTGCCCTACTTCGGCCCGCTGCAGAGCCTGCCGAAGGACTTCATCGACATCGAGTTTGCCTTCTCCCGCACGCCCGGCGCGCCCAAACGTTACGTGCAGGATGCGCTGCGCGAGCGCGCTGCCGACCTGGCCGAGCTGATCAAGGACCCGAACACCTGCTTCTACGTCTGCGGGCTGAAGGCGATGGAGGAGGGTGTGGTGCTGGCGCTGCGCGACATCGCCGAGAAGGCCGGGCTGAGCTGGGACACGGTCGGTGCCGCGCTCAAGCGTGAAGGCCGGCTGCACCTGGAAACCTACTGAAGCGGCCGGGCCGACGATGAAGTTTGCCGAATTCCACACCGGCCAGCAGCTCAGCGCCGGGCCGCATGTCGTCACCGAGGCCGAGATCGTCGGCTTTGCCAGCCAGTGGGACCCGCAGTGGTTCCACGCCGAGGTGGATGCCGCGAACGACAGCCACTGGGGCGGCGTGATCGCCAGCGGCTGGCACACCGGCTCGATCGCGATGCGGCTGGTGGCCACGCACTTCCTGGCCGGCTCGGAGTCCTTCGCCTCGCCGGGGCTGGAGTACGTCAGGTGGCCGTCGCCGGTGAAGGTGGGTGACGCGCTGACCCTGCACATCGACGTGCTCGACGCCCGCCGCAGCCGGAGCAAGCCCCACCTCGGGCTGGTGCACTGGCGCTGGCGGCTGGTCAATCAGCACGGGCAGGATGTGTTCGAGTCCGCGGCCACCAGCTTGTTCAAGCTCGACCCCTGAGTGCTGCCAGGACTGGTCGGTGCCGTCCCGGCCCGTAGGGCGCACGACCGGTTGGCATGGCGCTGCATCTTCGCGAGAACCCGCCGCGCTGCGGAAGGCGGCACGGGTGCCCGGGTAGCATGCCGCTATGGTGTCGCTGCTGCTTTGCTGGGTTCTGTCCGTGTCAGACGGCGACACCCTGCGTGTGTCCTGCCCGGCCGAAGGCCATCGGGTGGTGCAGGTGCTGCGGCTGAGCGGCATCGACGCGCCGGAGCGGGGGCAGCCCTGGGGTGCACACAGCCGCCGTCAATTGCAGCAGCTGTGCCACCGGCGCGAGGCCGAGATCGTGGTTGAAACCCAGGACCGCTGGGGCCGCCAGGTGGCCCGGGTGCGTTGTGCCGGTGTGGACGCCGGCCAGGCGCAGGTGCGGGCCGGCCTGGCCTGGGTCTACGAGCGCTACAGCGACGACGCGCAGCTGCTGGCCTGGCAGGTTGCCGCGAAGGATCAACGCCGAGGCCTCTGGGCCGACCCGGCACCGGTGCCGCCCTGGGAGTGGCGGGCGAGGCACCGTGCGGCGTCTTCAGCGCAGCCGGATGCGGCGTACCGCCGGCAGCAGGACGTCACCCCCCGGTAGATCAGCGGCCGTGTGGACCCATCCGACGAGCTGTTCGAAGGGGTTATTGGTCATGGTGCAACTCCTGGCGCACGCAGAAGAATCTGGTTGAGCGCGAGGTTCATGAGTAGTTGCTGCGACCGACTCTCTGTTTGCGCAAGAAGCCCGCTTCCACCAGTGCCTCGAGGTACTTGGTGGCCGTCATGCGTGACACCTGCAGATCCCGCTCGATGAAATCGATCTTGGTGTACGGGTGCATGAACAGGTTGTTGATCAGGTCCTGGCTGTAGAACTTGTGGTCAGCGCGTATGCGGTGCTTGTAGTCCTGCAGTGCAACCTTGATGGCCTGCACGGTGTCGATCGCTGCGAGCGGTGCGTTCAACCGCTTCCAGCATGTACAGCACCCAGGCCTCCCAATGGTCATCGGTGCGCACTGTCTGCAGCAGGCGGTAGTAGTCAGCCTTGGTCTGGACGATGTGCTGACTCAGGTAGAGCACAGGAATGTCCAGCAGGCCCTCCTTGACGAGGTAAAGCACGTTGACGATGCGCCCAGTGCGGCCATTGCCGTCGTAAGAGGGGTGAATGCTCTCGAATTGGTGGTGGATGAGCGCCATTTTGATGAGCGGGTCCACATCCAGCAGATCAGGCTCGTTGATGAAGCGCTCCAGGTCTCGCATCAACGCCACGATGGTGGCCGGGTCCTGCGGCGGCGTGTAGACCGTGCGTCCGGCGCCATCTTTCAAGGCCGTGCCGGGCAGTTTGCGAAAGCCGGCTTGGTTGCGCTCCAGTTCCGCCTGGATGGTGATGATGTGATTGGCCGTCAGCAGGCCGCTGCTGCGCACCAGATCGAACCCCGCGCGCAGCGCCTGGCGGTACCGCAGCACCTCTTTGGCCGCCGGGTTGGTGAACTCGTCCGGGTCCGCATCGTCACGGAACAACTCATCGTGGGTGGTGACGATGTTCTCGATGGCCGAACTGTCCTTGGCCTCCTGCAAGCCCAGTGCATTGATGAGGATGCCCTGGTTCGGAATGGACGCAGCCACGCCCTTGAGTTCTGCCAGGCGCCGGCTGCTGCTGGCCAGTTTCTTCAGGATGGCGGGCTGGTCGAAACGCGCCGCCTGCAACTGTTCAAGGGGGAGAAGATCGGGCATCGGTTGGCCTGCTCACGTGCCAAGAAATCAGCGATTCTTGTGCATGTCTGTTCCGACGTGCGCAAAAAACAGCGATTTCTATGCACGTGGTGCTGCAGATGCCCAGCCGGCGGCGCAAAGATCGTCCTGGGCTGGCAGCGTCCCGCGGGAAGCGGGCCGAACGGGTGACCGACTGACCCGGCACCGCTGGAACATCGAATCTTGGGGCAAAGGCCCTCGCCTCACCCGAAGTCATGCCCCACCGCCCAGACGGCGGCTTCCACCCGGGAGCGGAACTGCAGCTTGCGCAGCAGGTTGCCGGATGTGCACCTTGACCGTGCTTTCCATGATGTCCAGCTCGCGGCCGATCAGCTTGTTGGACTTGCCGGCGGCCAGGCATTTGAGGATGGCGATCTCGCGTTCGGTCAGGTTGGCCTTGCTGCGGCGGTCGCTGGCGCCTTCTTCGCGCAAGGCCGTGGCCAGCAGGCTCATCAGCTCCGGGCTGATGGCGTTCTTGCCGTCCATGGCGCTGGCCAGCAGGCGCAGGATGTCGGCCGGGTCGTTGTCCTTGAGGATGTAGCCGTCGCAGCCCGAGCGGATGGCGGCCATCAGGTCGTCGGCGGAGTTGGACACGGTCAGCAGGAGGATGCGCGCGTCCACTCCCAGGTCGCGCATGGTGCGCAGGGTTTCCAGACCGTCGATGCCCTTCATGTTCAGGTCCAGCAGGATCAGGTCGGGGTCCAGCTGCCGGGCCAGTTCGATGCCTTCCTGGCCGCCGGCGGCCTCGCCGACCACGTCGTAGCCGTCTTCCAGCTCCAGCAGCTGGCGCACGCCGCGGCGAAACAACGGGTGGTCGTCGATGATCAGGACGCGGGTGTTTTCACTCATCGCTTGGGCCTTCGGTTCATTCGATCTCGGGGACGGCATGACGCACCTTCTGCGGCAGGAACTGCAGCCGGATGCGGGTGCCTTCACCGGGTGTCGACTCGATGTCGAGCCGGCCGGCCAGGATCATCGCGCGGTCGTTCATGATGTTCACGCCGAAGTGGTTGCGTGGGGTATGCGCCGGGTCGAAGCCGCGGCCGTTGTCCTCCACCCGCACCGTCACCACCTGGAAGGCGTCCATCGAGATGGCCACACCGGCTGCGCTGGCCTGCGCATGGCGTTCGATGTTGGACAGCGCCTCGCGCACGATGCGCAGCAGGTGCAGTTCCTCATTGGCCGACAGCACGATGCCCGACAGCGCGTTGGACAGCCGCACCGGGAAGCCCAGCTTCTGGGAGAACTCGGCCACCGTGTCGTGCAGCGCCATGTTCAGCCCGCGCTCGTCCACCCGCAGGCGGAAGGTGACGATCAGCTCGCGCAGCTCCCGGTAGGCGCCCGAGAGGCCCTGCTTGAGCTCCTCGGTGATGGCGCGCGGGTCGCGCCCCTGGTCCAGGCTCTTCTCCAGTCGGGTGACCTGGATCTTCAGGTAGGACAGCGACTGGGCGATGGAGTCGTGCAGCTCGCGGGCGATGACCGAGCGCTCTTCCATCACCGCCAGGCGGTGCTTCTCTTCGGCACGGCGCATGTTGATCAAGGCGTTGGAGACGTGGTGGCCGACGGTTTCGATGATGCGCGCCTTCTCCAGCGGCAGGCCCTGATCCTGCACCTTGAGCACCGGCAACACGCCGCGCAGGTGGTCGCCATCCCCGATCGGCACGATCAGCAGGGCGGAGGAGGTGCGCCCCTGCTCCAACAACGGCTGCTGGGCGTTCAGGAAACACTCGCCGCAGTCGCGCCGGCTGCACAGCGCGTGGCGTTCCTCCAGGCTCAGGTCGCCGCTGACGGTGTGGGCCGGCAGCTGGTTGTTCTCGCTCACGCAGATCATGCTGTGCCCCAGCTCCAGGGCCACCTCCACCTCGCGCAGCACCTCCTGCACCTGGTCGAGCGTCAGGTCGCTGGCCGAGAGCTTCTGGCTGACGCGGTAGAGCAGTTCCAGCGACTCGTTGGTGCGCTGAAGCTCGCGGGTCTTTTCCTCCACCTTGTCGGCCAGGTGGGTGTACATGGCGGCAATCTCGCCGACCAT
Organism: Burkholderiales bacterium; assembly: GCA_016703325.1. Classification (GTDB taxonomy): domain Bacteria; phylum Pseudomonadota; class Gammaproteobacteria; order Burkholderiales; family Burkholderiaceae_C; genus Sphaerotilus. The sequence continues at coordinate 50,087 of JADJCH010000002.1, forward strand.
GGCGTTGAACCTGTCCGACCCGGCCGAGCTCGTCCTCACCCACATGGGCCACCCGGGCGGAGAACGAACCCTGGCTCACCGTCCTGGCCGCTTCGAGCGGCTGCGCCAGCGGCTGCACCAGTTGGCTGTGCAGCAACCAGATCGTCAGAAGGCTGACCACGACGATGCAGCCCAGCAGCACAAGCTGGACCACCCGCAACCAGCTCGCCTGGTGCTCCAGTTCGGCCTCGATCAAATGGACCACCTGATCAATCTGATCCACGAAGGCGGGAATCTCCAGCGCCAACTGGTTCACCGCCCCCGGGTCACCGCGGGCAGCGGCCAGCTCAAGGATGCGCACCTGGGTGTTCCAGCGCTGCAGCAGGGTCTGGACCGCCCGCAGCGAATGCGACGGATTTTCGCTGCGAGACTTGCTGCGAAGAAAGCGCTCCAGGCCGAGCAGGCGCCGCTCGAAGACCTTGATGGTGTCGGAGGCCTGGGCGCGCCGCTCGGGCTGCAGCACCTCGCTGAGGGTGCGGTAGCTCAAGAAGCGCAGCGAACCGGAGACGTTCACCGCATTGGCCCGCCCGCTGATGTCGTCGGCGATCACCGCCGAGATCACGATCGAACCCAATGACAGCAGGGCCAGCACGCCCATCGCGATGGCCGTGCGCAGCAGCACCGAGTCCTGCAGGCCATGGCGCAGGGCGGGAAAGAGACGTTTCATGCGGATCGCCCAGATGTCTTAGGACTTAGTCCCGTTCACTTTGGGGGTAGATCGGTCGGTCGCGCCGCGCGCCGTCGCGCACGCGCAAAACCGGACTGTACGGGCTGAAGGGAGGATGGCGCCGTCGGTTGATCTACCCCTTTGGAGGTAGTGCACTGCGTCGGCGCCGCTCGGCGCGGGGCTGTGCCCGCAGCCCGGGATGCCTAGGATGGGCGCCATACCCGCTGCAGTCCGATCCCAGAAAGTGTGAGGGCGCAGCAACCGCACGGAGCCCCAGCCATGAACATTTCCAGCGTCATCGTCATTCCCCAGCCCGGCCGGGCCGAGGAGGTGGTGGCCGCCCTCGGGCGGCTGGAAGGCGTCGAGGTGGCTGCCGTGTCGCCCGAGGGAAAGATCATCGCCACCATCGAAGCCGATGGCGACCGTGAGACCGTGGAGATCTACGAGGCCATGTCGGTGCTCGACCGCGTGCTGTCCGTCGCGATGGTCTACCACCAGAAGGAAGACGAACCCGATCTTGAACTGGCTGTTGTCGCCTGAGCCCGGAACTCGGGACCCAGCCCACAGATGCCTTGACCCCAGGAGAATTGAGATGTCCGCAAACACGACGACGCGTCGCGACTTCATCAAGAGCCATGCCGTGGCGGCCGCCGCCACGTCCGCAGGCATGGTGATCCCCATCCAGGTCGAGGCGCAGGCGCGCGGCGGCGACGGGGTGCGCTGGGACAAGGGTGTGTGTCGCTACTGCGGCACCGGCTGCGGCGTGCTGGTGGGCACCAAGGACGGCCGCGTGGTGGCCACCCAGGGTGACCCGGACGCGCCGGTCAACAAGGGCCTGAACTGCGTCAAGGGCTACTTCCTGGCCAAGATCATGTACGGTCAGGACCGGCTGACCCAGCCGCTGCTGCGCATGAAGGACGGCAAGTTCGACAAGAACGGCGAGTTCGCGCCGATCGGCTGGGACCAAGCCTTCGACATCATGGCCGAGAAGGTCAAGACCACCCTGAAGGATCCCAACCAGGGCGCGCGCGGCGTGGCGATGTTCGGCTCCGGCCAATGGACGGTGTGGGAAGGTTATGCCGCCGCCAAGCTGTGGAAGGCCGGCCTGCGCACCAACAGCATCGACCCCAATGCGCGCCACTGCATGGCCAGCGCGGTGGCGGGCTTCATGCGCACCTTCGGCATCGATGAGCCGATGGGCTGCTATGACGATGCCGAGCATGCCGACGCCTTCGTGCTGTGGGGCTCGAACATGGCCGAGATGCACCCCATCCTCTGGTCGCGCATCACCAACCGGCGCCTGACGGCCAACCACGTGAAGATCCACGTGCTGTCCACCTTCAGCCACCGTTCCTGCGAACTGGCCGACAACGAGCTGATCTTCAACCCGCAGAGCGACCTGGCGATCCTCAACTACATCTGCAACCACATCATCCAGACCGGAGCGGTCAACAAGGCCTTTGTGGCCAAGAATGTGGGCTTCTTCCAGGGCGTGACCGACATCGGCTACGGCCTGCGCCCCAACCACCCGCTGGAGGTGGCGGCCGGCAACAACGCTTACCCGGGCCCGGACGGCAAGCCCAAGGGCGACCCGAACAAGCACACGCCGATCACCTTCGACGACTTCGCCAAGTTCGTTTCCGAGTACACGCTGGACAAGGCGCACCAGATCTCCGGCGTGCCCAAGGACAAGCTCGAAGCGCTGGCCCGCGCCTATGCCGACCCGAAGACCAAGGTGACGTCCTACTGGACCATGGGCTTCAACCAGCACACCCGCGGCACCTGGGTCAACAACATGATCTACAACGTCCACCTGCTGGTGGGCAAGATCTCCGAACCCGGCAACAGCCCCTTCTCGCTGACCGGCCAGCCCAGCGCCTGCGGCACCGCACGTGAGGTGGGCACCTTTGCGCACCGCCTGCCCGCCGACATGGTGGTGACCAATCCGAAGCACCGTGCCGAGAGCGAGAAGCTCTGGAAGCTGCCAGCCGGCACCATCCCGGACTGGGTGGGCTACCACGCCGTGCTGCAGTCGCGCATGGCCAAGGACGGCAAGGTCGGTTTCCTCTGGACCAGCACCACCAACAACATGCAGGCCGGGCCCAACGTCAACCAGGAAATCTATCCCGGCTGGCGCAACCCGAAGTGCTTCACAGTGGTGTCGGACGTCTACCCGACCGTCTCGGCCATGTCGGCCGACCTGATCCTGCCCGCAGCGATGTGGATGGAAAAGGAAGGCATGTTCGGCAACGCCGAGCGCCGCGGCCAGATGTGGCGCCAGCAGGTCAAGGCACCGGGAGCCTGCAAGTCCGACCTGTGGCAGTACGTCGAGTTCTCCAAGCGCTTCAAGACCGACGAGGTCTGGCCGGCCGAGCTGCTGGACAAGAACCCGCAGTACAAGGGCAAGACCCTGTACGAGGTGCTCTACGCCAACGGGCAGGTCAACAAGTTCCCGAAGGACGACCTGGCCAGGGTGCACGCGCATGCCTGGGCCGGCTACACCAACGACGAGTCGGAGGCCTTCGGCTTCTATGTCCAGAAGGGCCTGTTCGAGGAGTACGCCAGCTTCGGCCGCGGCCACGCCCACGACCTGGCGGACTTTGACGTCTACCACAAGGTGCGCGGCATGCGCTGGCCGGTGGTGGAGGGCAAGGAGACGCTGTGGCGCTTCCGTGAAGGCTACGACCCGTACGTCAAGAAGGGCGAAGGCGTGCGCTTCTACGGCTATGCCGACGGCAAGGCCAAGATTTTCGCGTTGCCCTACCAGCCCGCCGCCGAGATGCCCGACAACGAGTTCGACCTCTGGCTGTGCACCGGCCGCGTGCTGGAGCACTGGCATTCCGGGTCGATGACGCGCCGTGTGCCCGAGCTGTACAAGGCCTTCCCGGATGCGGTGGTGTGGATGCACCCGAAGGATGCGGAGAAGCGTGGCCTCAAGCGCAACGACGTCGTCAAGGTGTCCACCCGCCGCGGCGACATCCAGCTGCGCGTGGACACCAAGGGTCGCAACAAGCCGCCCGAGGGGCTGATCTTCATCCCCTTCTTCGACGAGCACCGCCTGGTCAACAAGCTGACGCTGGACGCCACCTGCCCGATTTCCAAGGAAACCGACTACAAGAAGTGCGCCGCCAAGGTGGTGAAGGTCTGATCCGCCCGACCGCCGGCACTCACGCACCTGTTGCACCCATCGCACCCACCGCAACCCTGCAGGCCGTGGGGCGGCACCCGGCCGGAGTCCTTCCGGACGGGGCCGCCGCCGGTTTCATGCCATGAGCGACTCCAAGTCCAACCCCGCATCCGCCCGCGGCACCGCGCGGCGGCAGTTCATCGCCGACAGCGCCCGCATGGCCTGTGGCGTGGGCCTGCTGGGCGTGGGCCTGGGCTTCTATGCACGGCACGCCACGGCGCTGCCGCCGGCGGCCATCCGCCCGCCGGGTGCCCTGTCGGAGGCCGAATTCTCGGCCGCCTGCATCCGCTGCGGCCTGTGCGTGCGCGACTGCCCCTACGACATCCTGCACCTGGCCAAGCCGGAGGAGCCGATGGCCACCGGCACGCCCTACTTCGTGGCGCGGCAGGCGCCCTGCGAGATGTGCGAGGACATCCCCTGCGTGAAGGCCTGCCCGACCCAGGCGCTGGACCACTCGCTCAAGGAAATCAACAAGGCCAGGATGGGCCTGGCGGTGCTGGTGGACCAGGAGACCTGCCTGAATCACCTGGGCATGCGCTGCGACATCTGCTACCGCGTCTGCCCGGTGATCGACAAGGCGATCACGCTGGATCCGCAGACCAACGGGCGCACCGGCAAGCACACGCTGTTCATTCCGGTGGTGCACTCGGAGCACTGCACCGGCTGCGGCAAATGCGAGAAGGCCTGCCCCACCGAGGTGGCCGCCATCAAGGTGTTTCCGCTCTACATGGCCAAGGGCCAGCTCTCGGCCCACTACAAGCTGGGCTGGGTCGAAAAGGAAAAAGCCGGCGGCAGCCTGGTGGCGCCGGACGTCGAGCACCGCTACAACATGCCTGAAGGCATGAGGTACGAACACGGCAAGGGCCTGTCCACTGTGAACCCCGGTGAGGCCGCCGCCTCCGGCGCCCCCGCCACGGAGCCTGCCGCACCCGCCACGGGTCTGCCCAAGGCGTTCAAGGGGGATCAGCTGTGAGCGTGCTCAACAAGACCCCCGTGGGCGCGGACGCCGTGGCTGAAAAGGGCTGGCTGGCGGCCCACAAGTGGCTGATCCTGCGCCGCATCAGCCAGATCGGCATCCTGCTGGCCTTCCTGGTCGGCCCCTGGTTCGGGCTGTGGATCGTCAAAGGCAACCTCAACTACAGCTACACGCTGGGGGTGCTGCCACTCACCGACCCCTTCCTGTTCCTGCAGACGCTGCTGACCCGGCATGTGCCCGAGACGCTGGCCTTCGTCGGCGTGGGCATCGTCATCGCCTTCTACATCGGCGTGGGCGGGCGCAGCTTCTGTGCCTGGACCTGCCCAGTCAACCTGGTCACCGACCTGGCCGCCTGGCTGCGCCGCCGGCTGAACCTGGGCGGGGGGGCGAACCTGTCGCGCCAGACGCGCTACTGGATCCTGGCGATGTGCCTGATCGTCGCTGCGGCCACCGGCACCATCGCCTGGGAGCTGATCAACCCGGTGTCCATGCTGCACCGCGGCCTGTTCTTCGGCATCGGCTTCGCCTGGGTGGTGATCCTGGCGGTGTTCCTGTTCGACCTCTTCGTCGTCCGCCACGGCTGGTGCAGCCACCTCTGTCCGGTGGGGGCCTTCTACAGCCTGATCGGCCGGGCCTCGATCCTGCGGGTGCAGCTGCCGGCCCGCGAGGCCTGCAACAACTGCCTGGACTGCTTTGCGGTCTGCCCGGAGCACCAGATCATCAAGGCGCCGCTCAAGGGCAGCAAAGGCGCCGCGCCGATCATCCTCGATTCGCGCTGCACCAACTGCGGGCGCTGCATCGATGTGTGTTCGAAGGATGTGTTTGCCTTCGGGCCGCGCTTCGTCGTGCCGAAGACCATTCCGATTTCAGTCCAGCCTACCGTTGCGTCTTCCGGTCAGACGGCCGTGGAGCCGAAGTAGCCCGTCGTTCCCCTTTTTTCCCCTCTGGGTGGAGTTCATCATGAAGAAGACCGTCAGCATTGCTTTGGCGACTCTCCTGGTCACGGTGATCGGCTGTGCCACGGTGGCACCACCGAAGCCGATGCGCGGCGCGGACGTGACCGCTGCCGACACGGCGCCGGACCTCAAGGCCTACAGCGCCAAGACCCCGGGTGTGGGTGAGCCCAGGCTCATCACCCGCACCTTCGTCGGTCAGCCGCCGCTGGTGCCGCACAACATCGAGAAGTACGTGCCGCTGACGGCCGAGGAGAATGCCTGCCTCGACTGCCACATCACCGACGAACTGCGCGGCCAGAAGATGCCCAAGATGGGCAAGAGCCACTTCTCGCAGACCGTCAAGGCCAAGGACGGCACCCCGGCGGTGGAGATGACGCGTTTCCAGTGCGACACCTGCCACGTGCCGCAGGTGGATGCCAAGGAACTGGTGGACACTCGCTTCGTCGGTGTCACCCAGTAAGGTGACGCTGGCCCCCGGATGCCGGCGGTCTTGCAAGGGCTGCCGGCATCTGCCGTTTTTCCTTTCTGTCTTTTCCCTCTCCCTGGAGTGATCAACATGGCCCGTTTGACCCCTGTGACCCCTGTGACCCCTGTGACCCGTTACGCCGTCCCTGCCGCCCTCGCTGCGCTGCTGAGCGCCGGTGTCGCCAGCCCCGCTTTTGCCCTGGACGTGGACGCAGCCAAGTCGCTGGCCCAGTCCAACAACTGCACCCAGTGCCACGGCATCAAGAAGGACAAGGATGCTCCGGCCTTCCTGAAGATCGCCGAGAAGTACAAGGGCAAAGCCGGTGCCGAGGATGAGCTGCTCAAGCACGTCACCTCCGGCAAGAAGGTCAAGCTGGCCGACGGCAGCCAGGAGGACCACAAGATCGTGAAGACCATCCCCGCCAACGACCAGGCGCAGATGCGCAACCTGATCAAGTGGATCCTGGCCACTCAGTGAGATCCTGAGATCCTGAGCCGCGTGTAGAAAGAACCCGAACAACTGGAGCCGACGGAGAGCTGCCATGTCCCAATCGAATCCTGGCGATGCCGGCTCCAAGGCCGGCTGGTGGTCGGCCCTGAGACGGCCTGCCGCCAAGTGGTCGCTGCTGTCCCTGCTGCTCGTCGGCGTCACCTCCGGCATCCTCTTCTGGGGCGCCTTCAACACCGGCATGGAGGCCACCAACACGCTGGAGTTCTGCATCGGCTGCCACGAGATGCGCGACAACGTCTACGCCGAGTACAAGGAGACCATCCACTACTCCAACCGCACCGGCGTGCGTGCCGTCTGCTCCGACTGCCATGTGCCCAAGGACTGGACGCACAAGATGATCCGCAAGGTCCAGGCGAGCAAGGAAGTCTGGGGCAAGCTGGTCGGCACCATCGACACGAAGGAAAAGTTCGAGGCGCACCGCCTGGAGATGGCCGAGCGGGAATGGGCACGCATGAAGTCGCGCGACTCCATCGAGTGCCGCAACTGCCACAACTTCGACTCCATGAGTGCCGAGAAGCAGAAGAAGATGCCCTACAAGAAGCACATGGAGGCCAAGGCCGCAGGCAAGAGCTGCATCGACTGCCACAAGGGCATCGCGCACAAGCTGCCCAAGGGTTATGTGGATCCGAGCATGGAGGAGGAGGAGTAACGGGCGACGCGTCACGGGCGACGCGCCACGGGTGACACGTTTCCCGGCTCTGACCTTGTGAAGACACTCCCGCCGGCGCAAGCCGGGCGGGAGTGTTTTTTTGCGGATCCTGCCGCTGGGCCAGGGGCCGGCGGCAAGGCTGCCGGCATCACGCGATCAGCAGGGCGTCGTCCAGCAACTGCTGAACCAGCTGGGCCTGCCGCGCGTCTCGGCGGCGCTTGCCGGCCGGTCGGCTGTCAAGGCCGGCCATCCATTGCTTGAAGTCCACGAACACCCGTGGCGAAGTGGTATGCATCAGCGCCATCCTGCCGCTCGTGGACACGACCACCTGGCTGAACTTCGGTGCTCTCAGGAACAGCTCCGCCCGCTGCGCCTGGACGGGCCAGATGTCGTCCTCGTCCGCAGAAAACCGGAAGGGGTGCGGGTCCTGGTCCGTGGCCATGCGGCGCAGGAAGTCGACCATGAAGCCCTTGTCGTTGATGGCGGACTCCTTCTGCTCATCCATCCGGTTGAACGAGGCGTCCGCCGAGCGGAGCACCTTCAGCACCGAGGCGTCGTGCTGCTGCAGGGCACTGTTGAACTGCACCATCTTGCGTGCGTCCCAGAGCAGATCGACATCCTGCGTGGCCAGTGCGCCCGATTGGATCAGGACGTTGGCCGCCGTCTCGTAGGCATAGAGCGCATGCGTGCCGATGACGGTGAAGTATTCGCTCAGCCCCGCCTGATCAAAGGCATTGAGCACCGCGACCACCACCTCCGGCACGCGGCCCACGCGCAGCGCCTTGTTCAACCGTGCCGCTTCCGTCACGGCCTGCTGCAGCGAACGCAGCCGGTCTTCCGCCTTCTTTTTGCCCTCCGTGAAGGCCTGGAACGTCGCCTCCGTGGCCTCGTTGCGAGCCCCCAGGCGGTTCTGTCGGTTGTCCGGCGTCGTCTTGACCAGGTACTCGTAGTGGCCTTCGCGCTTGAAGTACATCCCCCCCGAGAACTTCGCCGCCGCCTCCCGCGCACGGCGGAACTCCAGGTACACCGCCTGGGAGTCGATCAGCTGGCGTACCGCGCTTTCGGGCAGGGGAAGGAACATATTCACCGTACGATTCCGGAAGTTGGAATTTATACGGTGAATCCTTCTGAATCAATCACTTGTCCGCTGCATGCCCGCCTCGTACCAGCCCTTGCTGCGGTTGACCAGGTGCACCACCAGCAGCATCGCCGGCACTTCGATCAGCACGCCCACCACGGTGGCCAGGGCTGCACCGGACTTGAAACCGAACAGGCTGATCGCCGCAGCCACCGCCAGCTCGAAGAAGTTGGACGCGCCGATCAGGCAGGACGGGCCCGCCACGTCATGCGACTCGCCCAGCCGGCGGTTGAGGCCGTAGGCCAGCGCCGAGTTGAAGATCACCTGGATCAGGATGGGCACGGCCAGCATCGCGATCACCAGCGGCTGCGCCAGGATGGCCTCGCCCTGGAAGGCGAACAGCAGCACCAGCGTGGTCAGCAGCGCGGCGATCGACCAGGGGCCGATCTTCGCCAGGGCCGCGTTGAAGGTCGCCTGTCCTCTTGCCAGCAGCGCACGGCGCCAGAGTTGGGCGATCCCCACCGGGATGACGATGTACAGCAGCACCGACGTGAGCAGTGTTCCCCAGGGCACCGTGATGGCCGACAGACCCAGCAGCAACGCCACGATGGGCGCGAAGGCGAACACCATGATCGTGTCGTTCAGCGCCACCTGGCTGAGTGTGAACAGTGGGTGACCGTTCGTCAGCCGGCTCCAGACGAACACCATCGCGGTGCAGGGCGCAGCGGCCAGCAGGATCAGGCCGGCCACGTAGCTGTCCAGCTGCTCGGCGGGCAGCCAGGGCGCGAACACCTGGCGCACGAAGAGCCAGGCCAGCAGCGCCATCGAGAAGGGCTTGACCGCCCAGTTCACGAACAGCGTCACGCCGATGCCGCGCCAGTGCCGGCGCACCTGGTGCAGTGAGCCGAAGTCGATCTTCAGCAGCATCGGGATGATCATCACCCAGATCAGCAGCCCCACCGGCAGGTTGACCTGAGCCACCTCCATGCGGCCGATGGCCTGCACCGGGCCGGGCAGCAGCCGTCCCAGCGCAACACCGGCGACGATGCACAGCGCCACCCACACCGTCAGGTAGCGCTCGAAGACGCTCATCGCCGCGGGGGCAGTGGCCGACGGGGGCAAGGCGGTGGACGACATGGTTTATCGGCTGCCGATGTTGCGGATCTCGCGCTGGATGGTCAGCTGGTCCAGCGACTCGAGCGGCAGCGCCAGCATCAGCTCGATGCGGCGTTTGAGGATGATCGCCGTGTCCCAGAATGCCTTGGCCTTCTGGGCGTCCGTGCCTTCGACCGCGGCCGGATCGGCCACGCCCCAATGCGCCGTCATCGGCTGGCCGGGCCAGACCGGGCAGGCCTCACCGGCCGCCTGGTCGCAGACCGTGAACACAAAGTTGAGCTCGGGGGCCCCCGAGCCTGTGAATTCGCCCCAGTCCTTGCTGCGCAAGCCATCGGTCGGCATGTGCATCTCCGAGAGGGTCGTCAACGCGAACGGGTGCACCGAGGTGCCCGGGTGGCTGCCGGCCGAGAACGCCTGGAATCGACCTCGGCCCAGGCTGTTGAGAAGGGCCTCGGCCATGATTGATCGAGCCGAGTTGTGGGTGCAGACGAAGAGCACGTTGTAGACCTGGAGGCTCATGGTGTGGCTCCGGAAGTGGGGGGGATCTGTTCAACAGGTGACGGACTGGCGAGCTGCAGGCGGTTGGGCAGGGCCAGCGTGACCCCCCAGCAGGTCACCAGCAGCAGCGCCGATCCGGCCAGCACCCCGACCAGGCCGCTCCACTGGTAGAGCAGGCCCGACATCAGCGTGCCGAAGAAGCGGCCCAGCGCATTGGCGGCGTAGTAGAAGCCGACGTCCTCGGCCGCCTTTTCCGAGCCGGCATAGGCCAGCACGAGGTAGGAGTGCACCGAGGAGTTGACCGCGAAGGCCAGGCCGAACACGCTGAGCCCGCCGACGACCACCCACTCCAGCTGCGGCACCTGGGCCATCACCAGTCCGGTCAGGACGATGGGGACCAGCGCCAGCAGGCCCGACCAGAGGCGGGCGGCGGGCACCTCCGTGCTCAGGCCGTCGTCGCTGCGCCGCACCAGGGCGGGCGCCAGGGCCTGCACCGCACCGTAGCCGATGGTCCACAGCGCCAGGAAGGCGCCCACCGTCGTGAAGTTCCAGCCGGCGGAATACAGGAACACCGGCACGCCGACCACGAACCACACGTCGCGTGCGCCGAACAGCACCACCCGGGCAGCGGCCAGCAGGTTGATGCCGCGGTTCTTGGCGAACAGCTCCCGGGCGGATTTCGACGCGCGGCTCTTGCCCATCAGCCGGGGCACGAAGGCCAGGACCCCGACCAGCACCAGAGCCAGCAGCGCCGCCATCAACCACAGCGCCTGCTGGAAACCCGCTGCCTGCAGCAGCAGACCGCCGAGGAAGAAGCCGACGCCCTTCATCGCGTTCTTGCTGCCGGTGAAAAAGGCGACCCATTTGAAGAGTTGCCCCGACGCCTCGCCCGCGGTGAGCTTGATCGCCGACTTGCTGGCGGTCTTGGTCAGGTCCTTGGCGACGCCGCAGACGCCCTGGGCCATCACCACCCAGGCCACCGACATGGCCGCGGTCCACTCCGGCGACAGCGCCGACAGCAGCAGGAAGCCGCTGATCTGGGTGGCCAGGCCGACCGCCAGCATGCGGGCGATGCCGTAGCGCGTGGCCAGCCAGCCGCCGATCAGGTTGGCCACCACGCCCATCGCCTCGTAGAGCAGGAACAGGAAGGCCAGCGTGAAGGGCGAGTAGCCCAGGCGGTGAAAGTGCAGCAGCACCAGCATGCGCAGCGCGCCGTCGCTGAGGGTGAAGCCCCAGTAGGCGGCGGTGACGATGGCGTATTGCCTCGCCCCTCGCCCGGCGGATACGCCGGCCGATCCCCCGAGGGGATGTGGGCCGGCTTGGGGCGGCCCGGCGCTCGGCCCAGGCGCGTGCGGGTGGTTCATCGCGACCTCAGAGGCCCTGGCACCGCAGGTGAATGGCCAGATCGACCATGCGGCAGGCGTAGCCCATCTCGTTGTCGTACCAGGCGTAGACCTTCAGCAGCGTGCCGTCGGTGACCATCGTCGAGGGGGCATCGACGATCGAGCTGCGCGTGTCGCGGGCGTAGTCCGCGCTGACCAGCGGGCGCTCCTCAAAACCCAGGATGCCGGCCAGCGCGCCCTGGGCGGCCTGGGCGAACAGCGCATTCACCTCGGCCGCCGTGGTCTCGCGCCGCAGCTCGAAAACGCAGTCGGTCAGCGAGGCGTTCAGCACCGGGGCGCGCACCGCGTGGCCGTTGAGCTTGCCCTTCAGTTCGGGGTAGATCAGCGCAATGGCGGTCGCGCTGCCGGTGGTCGTGGGCGCCAGGCTCAGCATGGCGCTGCGGGCACGGCGCAGGTCCTTGTGCGGTGCATCGACCATCAGGTTGGTGTTGGTCGGGTCGTGGATCGTGGTGATCTGGCCGTGGCGGATGCCCAGGGACTCGTGCACGACCTTGACCACCGGCGCCAGGCAGTTGGTGGTGCAGGAAGCGGCCGTCACGATGCGGTGCCGCGCCGGCTCGTAGAGCTGCTCATTGACGCCGACGACGATGTTGAGCACGTCGCCGACCTTCACCGGCGCGGCGACGATCACGCGCCTGGCGCCACGGTCCAGGTGGCCCCGCAGGGTGTCCGGCGTCAGGAACTTGCCGGTGCACTCCAGTACCACATCCACGCCCAGGTCGCCCCAGGGGATCTCGGCGGCGGTGGCGTGCGAGGAAAAGCCGAGCCGGCGATCGCCGATCCACAGCGCGTCCTCTCCGTCGGCTGCGATGCGGTTGCGCCAGCGGCCCTGCACGCTGTCGAACTCCAGCAGGTGCGCGGTGGCGGCCGCGCCGCCCTTCAGCTCGTTGAGGTGCACCACCTTCAACCGGTTGCCGGCGCGGGGGTCGTCCGCGGGCCGCTCGGCTGCCCCCATGGCGGCCCGCAGTGCGAGCCGCCCGATGCGCCCCATGCCATTGATGCCCACTCTCACGATGTCCACTCCATCCGGAAACGATACGATGATTCCATCATGATAGAAATGAAGAATGACAATTCAGTGACGTGCTCCGGCCCGGCGCTGCGTGGCTGCGGCGCCCGACGGTCGGTTCAGCAGCAGGACGGCTGTGATTGAACCGGAATGCCGATCGGCTTGCCCCGCGCAGCCGGCGTGCAGCAGGCGGAGGCCCCGGCCGACTCTGGGGCGGTCTGGGCCGGTGTCGGGCAGGTCGGCGCGGGCGTGCAGCAGGCACCGGCCTGCGCTTCACCCTCGCGGAAGACGGGGATGCTGCTCAGCGTGTGAAAGTGCTCCCAGGCCATGCCCTGCGGGTCCGTGATCCAGTGCTTCTCGCTGCGTGCGTAGCAGCAGGTGGTCTGGCCCTCGTCGAGCAAGGCCATGTCGGCGGCCTCGGCGCGCGCCTTCAGGGCGGCCAGTTCGGCGGGATCGTCGGTCTGGATGCCCAGGTGGTCGATGCCGGCAGCGGCCCCGCGGGTGGAGATGGCAAAGTTCACCGCCGGATCGTCGAGCATCCACTTGGCGTAGTCGGCCTCGACGCGGGCCGGCTCGGCAGCAAAGAGCCTGGAGTAGAAGGCGATGCTCTGGGGCAGATCCATGACGTGCAGGTGGACGTGAAAGCGTTTCATGGCGGGCGTTCCTCGGTGTTCCTTGGTGTTCCCCTGTGGGGCGGGATTCAGCAGCGTGTTTTCCTGGCGGTGAACGGCGGGCAGGCGGCGGGGGCCCCTGTCCCTTCCAGGGCCGCACCGTCTCCAGCGTTGTCTGCAGCGCTGTCTGCACAGGTTCCGTCCTCACACCGGCTGCCCTGGCAGCAGTGGTCGATGAGGTAGCCCAGCAGGGCGTTCATGCGTGCCAGCTCGGACCGGTAGATCAGGCTGCGGCCATCGCGCTCGACGTTCACCAGCTGCGCATGGACCAGCTCCTTCAGGTGAAACGACAGCGTGGAGGCTGGAATGTCCAGCAGTGCGGCCAGCGCCGAGGGCGTCATGCCCTGCGGGGCCGCGCCCACCAGGGCACGAAAGACGCGCAAGCGGGCCTCCTGGGCCAGCGCAGCAAGGGATTGCACAGCCGATTTTTCGTCCATGATTCCAATTTTATCGAATCATTGAATGCTCTTCAACCCCTGACATCCTGACACCCTGTCGTTATGCTTTGGGCGTGAATGCAGCCCCCGACCCTCCAACAGCGCCTGGCTTCGGCTGCGTGACGCGTGCCTGGACGGCACACCAGTGCGAGTTGCGAGCCTTCCTGCGCCACGCCCTGCACGACGAGAGCGTGGTCGATGACGTCCTTCAGGACACCTTCTTGAAGGCCCTGCGCGCCGGCCGGGACTTCTGCCGCCTCGACGACCCGCGGGCCTGGCTGTACCGGGTGGCTCGCAACACGCTGACCGATCGGCTGCGCACGGCGCATCGCCACGATCCGCTGGACGGCCTTGCCGACGAGCTCGCCCAGCCCGAAGCGGAGCCTGCTGCCGCGGTCGATGCGTTGGCCGGTTGCCTGGAGCGGGTGCTGGGTGAACTGGCCGCCGATGACGCGCTGATCCTGCGCGCCTGCGACCTCGACGGAATGACCCAGCGCGAGTTCGCCGAACGCCATGGGCTGAGCCTGGCCGCGGCGAAGTCCCGCCTGCTGCGCGCCCGCCGGCGTGCGCGCGACCGGCTCACCTGCGCCTGTCAGGTGCGTTTCGACGACGAGGGCCGCGTCGACGGCCACGTGCCTCGACCCCATCCTTCGAACTGACGGCCTGCATCCATTTCGGGGTCTCTTCGTCTTCACAGAGGAGGTTCACGATGTTGCCCACCCTGTCCCTGTCCGAACGCAGCGCCCGGCTGCCGCGTCAGCACCCGCGTGCCTTCCTGGTTGTGGCGGCGCTGCTGTGGTGGGGGCTGTACCGGTCTTTGCTGCCGGCTTCCGAAGCCCTGGTGGCGCAGCTTCCGGTGGACCGGCACAGCCACCTCGGTGGCGCTGTGCAGTTCTTCCTCTACGACACACCCAAGGTCCTGCTGCTGCTCACGGCCGTGGTGTTCGTGATGGGCATGGTGAACTCCTACTTCACCCCCGAGCGCACCCGCGCGCTGCTGGCCGGTCGCACCGAGGGCGTGGCCAATGTGATGGCGGCGACGTTGGGCATCGTCACGCCGTTCTGCTCCTGCTCTGCGGTGCCGCTGTTCATCGGCTTCGTGCAGGCCGGCGTGCCATTGGGGGTGACCTTCTCGTTCCTGATTGCGGCGCCCATGGTCAACGAGGTGGCGCTGGCGCTGCTCTTCGGCCTGTTCGGTTGGCGGATCGCGCTGCTCTACCTGGGCCTGGGGCTGTCGGTGGCCATCGTCGCCGGCTGGGTGATCGGGCGGCTGAAGATGGAGCGCTACCTGGAGGACTGGGTGCGTGACATGCCCCGCGTCCAGGCCGCCGCCGGCGCCGACGGGCTCAGCCTGGCCGACCGGATCGACGCGGGACTCACCAGCGTGCGCGAGATCGTCGGGCGGGTCTGGCCCTGGATTCTGGCCGGCATCGCCATCGGCGCGAGCATCCACGGCTGGGTGCCCGAGGACTTCATGGCCTCGATCATGGGCCGCGAGGCCTGGTGGTCGGTGCCACTGGCGGTGCTCATCGGTGTGCCGATGTACACCAACGCGGCAGGTGTGATCCCCATCGTGCAGGCGCTGCTGGCCAAGGGCGCGGCGCTGGGCACCGTGCTGGCCTTCATGATGAGCGTGATCGCGCTGTCGCTGCCCGAGATGATCATCCTGCGCAAGGTGCTGCAGCTGCGGCTGATCGTCACCTTTGCCGCGATCGTGGCCGCCGGCATCCTGCTGGTGGGCTTTGTCTTCAACGCCGTGATTTGACTCAAAGGAGAACCACCATGGACGTCAAGGTACTGGGCACTGGCTGTGCCAATTGCAAGAGCACGATGGCGCTGATCGAGCAGGTGGCCCGCGACAAGGGGGTGCCGATCCACCTCGGCAAGGTCGAGGAGCTGCGCGAAATCGTGGGCTACGGCGTGATGTCGACGCCGGGAGTCGTGATCGATGGCCAGGTCGTGCATGCGGGCGGTGTACCCAGCAGGGCCAAGGTTGAGCTGTGGTTCACCCGGCCCGATGGGCCCTCTGCCTCAGTGGGTCCCTGAGGCGGCAGATCACCGCCGCCGCGGCGACACCTTGCTCCTACTTCCCCCCGGCCTGCTTCTTCGCTTGCGCAATGTTTCCCTGGATCGCCTTGGCGTCCTCTGACTCGGCGGGCAGTTGCGACAGCAGTTTTTCCCAGTCGGCGATGGCTGCATCGAACCGGCCGGCCTGGAAGGCCGCGGTGCCGCGCATCCACAGGCCCTGGAGCTGGTTGGGGTCGAGCTTCAGGGCCTTGTCCAGCAGTTGCAGGGCCTGGGGGTTGAAGCCGTTGTGGGCGGCGGCCACGGCGTCGGCGTAGTCGACCAGCAGGTCGGCGCTGCTGTCGAGCATCGGGCCGGTGCGGGCATAGGCCTGGGCGGCTTCCTGGAAGCGGCCCATCGTCTTGTAGGAGCGGCCGAGCATGGCCCAGCCGCGGTGGTTGTCGGGTTCCTTCTCCAGCTTGGCAGCCAGGCCGGCCACCATGGCGTCGATTTCGGTGCGGCTGATCTGCCGTCCGCCGTGCGGGTCGGCAGGCTGGATCGCCTCGGGGTTGCCGATGGCCAGGTACAGGCCGATGGTGGCCAGGGGCAGCAGGGTGGCCAGTGACAGCAGCAGGGCCTTGCCGCGGGGCAGGGCCGCTGCGGTGGAGGCGGTGGTGGCGGGGGTGGGAGCGGTGGTGGGAGCCGTGGTGGGAGCCGTGGCCAGGGGCGCAGCCGCGTCGGCCTCGGCCGCGCTGCTGTCCTCCAGCAGGCGGCGCTGCAGTTCGGCGCGGCTGAGCTCGTGGTCGGCCGGGGAGAGGCTGCCGGCGGCCAGGTCCTGGTCAAGCTCGGCCAGCTTGTTGCGGTAGACCGCCGCGGTGAGCTGGCGGGTGGAGACGCCGGCGGGGGTCGAGCGGCGCAGCAGCGGCCAGGCGAGCAGGCCGATCGTGGCGGCCAGCAGCAGCAGTGCGCCGGCGATGAATCCGGTCATGGCTGGGTGTCCTTGAGCAGGGCTTCGGCGCGTGCCCTTTCGGCGTCCGACAGCGGCAGGGCTTCTTTCGGGTCGGCTGTAGCGGCCCGGGCGCGCAGGAAACGGATCAGCCCGAACAGCCCTGCCAGCAGCAGCAGGAAGGGGCCGGCCCAGAGCAGGTAAGTGGTGGGCTTGACCTGCGGGCGGTAGAGCACGAAGTCACCGTAGCGGCTGACCAGGAAGTCCTTGACCTCCTGATCGGACTTGCCTGCCTTGAGCAGCTCGCGCACTTCGCGGCGCAGGTCCTGGGCCAGGTCGGCGCGCGAGCCGGCCAGCGACTCGTTCTGGCAGACCAGGCAGCGAAGCTCTTCGGAGATGGCCATCAGGCGCTGCTCGATGACCGGATCCTCGGCCAGCGGTGCCGCCTCCCGGGCCTGGAGCGGCTGCAGCGTCAGCGCGAGCAGGAGGGGCAGGGCTGCGAGTGCAGCGATCAGGGCCCTCATGACGACAGTTCCTTGATCAGCGGCAGGATCTTCTCGTTGAGCACCCGGGGGGTGACCGGACCGATCTGCTTGAAGCGGATCACGCCGGCCTTGTCGATCAGGTAGGTCTCGGGCACGCCGTAGACGCCGTAGTGGATGCCCACCCGGCCGTCGATGTCGTAGGCCGAGAGCCGGTAGGGGTCGCCGAACTGCTGCAGCCAGCGCTGGCCGTCGTCGCGCTTGTCCTTGTGGTTCAGGCCGATGAGGGGAACGGCGCCGGGCGTCTGGGTGTAGGCGACCAGCACCGGATGCTCCTCCCGGCAGGACACGCACCACGAGGCCCAGACGTTGAGCATCCACACCTGGCCGCGCATGCTCTGCGGCGAGAAGGTCTTGTCGGGCGCGTGCAGTTGCGCAATCTCGAAGTCCGGTGCGGGCTTGCCCACCAGGGGGGAGGGCACCTCACGCGGGTTGAGTCTCAGGCCAACGGCCAGCAGACCGATCAGGCCGACAAAGCCCACCAGGGGCCAGACGAACTTGTTCATGCGGCAACTCCGGCCGGGATCGGGGCGGCGCGGGTGCGCAGCCGGTAGCGGCGGTCCGCGGCGGCCAGGCAGCCGCCCAGGGCCATCAGGAAGCAACCACCCCAGATCCAGTCAACAAAGGGTTTGAAGTAGACCCGCACCGCCCAGGCGCCGGTCTGGGCGTCCAGCGGTTCGGCCAGCGAGACGTACACGTCGCGGGTGAAGCCGGCGTCGATGGCGGCTTCGGTCATCGGCATGGAGGAGCTGTCGTAGGCGCGCTTTTCCGGCAGCAGCTCGCCCAGCGGCTGGCTGTCGCGGGACAGCGTGAAGCTGCCGCGGCTGGCTTCGTAGTTCGGCCCGCGCACCGACTTCACCCCGTTGAACTGGAAGGTGTAGCCGCCCACGGTGACGGTGTCGCCAGGCTCCATGCGCACATCACGCTCCTGCTGGTAGGCACTCACCATCGTGACGCCCACCACGAAGGCGGCGATGCCGAAGTGCGCCAGCTGCATGCCCCACCAGGACGGCGTCGGCCGGCCCGGCTTGCGCAGCCGCTCGGCCGTCTGCAGCACGATGGCAGCGGTGATCCACACCGCCAGCGTGAGGGCCAGGGCGGCCATCGGCTGCCAGCCGCCGGCCAGCAGCGGCAGCGCGGCGCCCGCCAGCAGGGCCACCACCGCGGCGGGAACGAGCTTGCGCAGGAGGGTCTTCAGCTCGGCCTGCTTCCAGTTCGCCACCGGGCCCACGCCGATCAGCAGCAGCAGCGGCAGCATGATCGGCACGAACACCGCATTGAAGTAGGGCGGGCCCACCGACAGTTTGCCCAGCCCCAGCGCGTCGACGATCAGCGGGTACAGCGTGCCCAGCAGCACCGCGGCGCAGGCCACCAGCAGCAGCACGTTGTTGACCAGCAGGAAGGTCTCGCGCGACATCAGCGCAAAGTGGCCGCCGGCCTTCATCGTCGGCGCGCGGGCGGCAAACAGCAGCAGCGACAGGCCGACCACCACCGCCAGCAGCAGCAGGATGAAGATGCCGCGCCTGGGGTCGCTGGCAAAGGCGTGAACCGAGGTCAGCACGCCCGAGCGCACGAGGAAGGTGCCCAGCAGCGACAGCGAGAAGGTGGCGATGGCCAGCAGCAGGGTCCAGTTCTTGAAGCTGCCGCGTTTTTCCGTCACCGCCAGGGAGTGGATCAGCGCCGTGGCCACCAGCCAGGGCATGAAGGAGGCGTTCTCCACCGGGTCCCAGAACCACCAGCCGCCCCAGCCCAGTTCGTAATAGGCCCACCAGGAGCCCAGCGCGATGCCCAGGGTCAGGAAGACCCAGGCCAGCGTGATCCAGGGCCGCGACCAGCGCGCCCAGGCGGCGTCCAGGTTGCCCGCCAGCAGCGCGGCAATGGCAAAGGCGAAGGCCACCGACATGCCCACATAGCCCATGTAGAGCAGGGGCGGGTGGAAGACCAGGCCGGGGTCCTGCAGCAGCGGGTTGAGCGAGCGACCCTCTTCGGGCGAAGGCAGCAGCCGCTCGAAGGGGTTGGAGGTCAGCAGCACGAAGGCCAGCAGGCCGAAGCCGACCAGGCCCAGCACGCCCAGCACCCGCGCCACCATCACATCGGGCAGCTGGCGCGAGAACAGCGCCACCGCCGCGGCCCAGCCGGTGAGCATCAGCACCCACAGCAGCAGCGAGCCCTCGTGGCCGCCCCAGACGGCGGAGAGCCGGTACATCGTCGGCAGGCCGGTGTTGGAGTGCCCGGCCGCATAGGCCACCGAGAAGTCGTTGACGTAGAACGCCCAGCTCAGGCAGCCGAAGGCGATGGCCACCAGCGCGAAGGTGGCCGCGGTGGCCGGGCGGGCCAGCGCGATCCAGCGTGGCAGGTGACGCTGCGCGCCCACCAGCGGGAGCACACCCTGGATGCCGGCGACGCACCAGGCCAGCAGCAGCGCGAAATGACCGAGTTCGGGAATCATGGCTTGAGGGACTTCTGGGCGCGCTGGGCCTGTTCCACCGCATGTTCGGCGGCAGGGGGCATGTAGTTCTCGTCGTGTTTGGCGAGCACCTCGCTGGCGGTGAACAGGCCGTCCGTGCCCAGCCGGCCCTGGATCACCGCGCCTTTGCCCTCCTTGAACAGGTCCGGGAGGATGCCGGTGTAGGCCACGGGAATGTCCCTGGCGGTGTCGGTGATGACGAAGTGCACCGTCAGCTCCTTGCGCTGGATCGAGCCCTCCTTGACCATGCCGCCGATGCGGAAGGCCTTGCCCTGCGGCGCCTTGCCGGCGGCCACCTCGGAGGGCGTCACGTACAGCGCGATGTTGGAGTCCAGCGCGTTGAGCACCAGCGCGGCAGCGACGCCGAGCGACGCGAGGGCTCCCGCGATGATGGCGAGTCGTTTGTGGCGGGGTTTCATCCCGGTTTCCTATCCAGTTCGTCGGCCAGGCGCTCGCGGCGCAGCGTGTCGCGCACCGCACGGGCGCGGCGCTGCGCAAGGATCGGTTCGGCCACCATCAGCAGCAGGCAGGCACCGAAGCTGCCCCAGACGTAGAAGGCGCGACCGCCCATGGCGAGGAACTCGCCGATGTCATTCCACTGCATGTTTCACCCACTCGGTTGCGGCTTCGCGCTCCAGGATGATGGCGCGCACGCGCATCAGCGCCACCGCGATCGAGTACATCCAGAAGCACAGCGCCATCAGAAGCATGCCCCAGAGCATGGTCTGCGCCATCGAAGGGGACTTGGTGAGGCTCACCGAGGCGCCCTGGTGCAGGGTGTTCCACCACTTCACCGAGAAGTAGATGATGGGGATGTTCACCACCCCCACCAGCGCCAGGATGGCGCCGGCCTTGTCGGCCCGGCGCGGGTCGTCGATGGAGGCCTGCAGCGCGATGAAGCCGATGTACAGGAAGGCCAGGATCAGCTCCGAGGTCAGCCGCGCATCCCACACCCACCAGGTGCCCCACATCGGCTTGCCCCAGAGCGCGCCGGTCCACAGGCTGAGCACGGCCATCAGCGCGCCGGTGGGCGCGAGCGCCTGCGCCATCATCCCCGACAGGCGGGTGTTGAACACCAGCCCCACCCCGGCCCAGAAGGCCATCACGAGGTAGATGAACATCGACATCCAGGAGGCCGGCACGTGCACGAAGATGATGCGGTAGGCCTCGCCCTGCACCGCGTCGGTGGGCGCCACGAAAAAGCTGACGTACAGCCCGGCGATGCCGAACAGCGCCGCCAGCGCCCAGAACCAGGGAATCAGCCGGCCCGCCAGCGGGTAGAACACCGGCGGGCTGGCGCAGTGGAACAGCCAGCGCGTCAGCCGGGTCGAGGTGAGGGGGCGGATCGAATCGTTCATGATCGGCGGGGAGTCTGCCTCAGGCCCTGGGCCCTGCGGCGAATCACGTTCAGGACTCCAGGGCAATCCTCAGCGCGGCGGTGGTGGCCCAGGGTGCAAAGAACAGGGCCACGGCGAGCATCGCGCCCAGCAGCGAGAAATGGCCGGCGAAGGCCAGGCCGGCGATGTGCGCCTCCACCGCGCCCGCACCGAAGATCAGCGCCGGCACGTACAGCGGCAGCACCAGCAGCGCCAGCAGCACACCGCCGCCGCGCACGCCCAGCGTCAGCGCCGCGCCGATCGCGCCGATCAGGCTCAGCAGCGGCGTGCCCAGCAGCAGCGCCAGCAGCAGCACGCCCAGCGCGTCGGGTGCCAGGTCGAACTGGATGCCCAGCACCGGCGCCAGCAGCACCAGCGGCAGGCCGCTGACCAGCCAGTGCGCCAGGATCTTGCCGGCCACCAGCAGGCCCAGCGGAGAGGGCGACAGCGCCATCTGCTCCAGCGTGCCGTCCTGATGGTCGGCCGCGAACATCCGCGGCAGCCCCAGCAGCGTGGCCAGCAACGCCGCCACCCACAACACACCCGGGGCGATCTTGCGCAGCAGCGCCGGCTCCGGCCCGATGCCCAGCGGGAACAGGCTGCAGACGATGACGAAGAAGAACAGCGCGGTCAGCACCTCGCTCTTGCGCCGCAGCGCCAGCAGCAGGTCGCGCCGGGCCATCGCCCACACCGCGTTCATGGCGCCCTCCTGTCGCAAGCGAAATCCTCCCCGCGGGAGGGGGAGCGTTGGCCTTCGGGCGGCCGAGCGGCTGGGCTCACAGCACCAGCTCCCGGCCGCCGCTCACCGGCAGCGGCTGGTGGCTGGTCAGCACCGCCAAGCCGCCGTTGTCGAGGTGCGCCTGCACCAGCTCGCCCAGCAGCTGCACCGCCGCGGCATCCAGCGCATTGAAGGCCTCGTCCATCACCCAGAGTTTGGCCGGCCGCGTCAGCAGCCGCGCCAGCAGCACACGGCGCTTCTGCCCGGCCGACAGCACCCGCACCGGCAGCGCCTCCCGCCCGCGCAGCCCCATGCGGATCAGCGCGGCAAGGGCCTCGCGTTCAGACAGCGCCAGGCCATCCACCGACGCCGCCAGCCGCAGGTTCTCCAGCGGCGTGAGCTCCTCCTTCACCGCGGCGTGGTGGCCGAGGTAGAGCAGCTCGCGGCGGAAATTGTCGGAAGGGGCCACCTCGCCACGCCAGGTGATCTCACCTTCCTGCTGCGGCGCCAGGCCCACCAGCGCGCGCAGCAGCGTGGTCTTGCCCGCGCCGTTGCTGCCCTTGACATGCAGCCATTCGCGCTCGGCCAGCGAGAACGACACGCCCGAGAAGAGCGTGCGATCCCCTCGGGCACAGGACAGGTGGTGGACAGACAACATCGGAGGCTGAAGCTACCCGAACCAGGGGGGAATTAAATTGCCGTGGATCAAGTTTGAGGACGGGTGCTCCGCCTGGGGGGGCACCTCATGGGATGCGGGCGCGGCGGTGCCGCAGATCGGACGAGGGCTCGAGCGTCCGGCCAAGAAAAAAGCCCAAGCGAATCCATCGCTTGGGCTCGTTCCTGGTCGAGCTGCGCCAGCAGGAAGGCATGGGCGCCCGCGCTCTGGAGTTCACCATCCTGACCGCCTGCCGCTCCGGCGAGGTGCGCGGGGCGACTTGGGCGGAAATCGACACCGAGGCAAAGACCTGGACCATCCCGGCCGAGCGCATGAAGGCGGGCAAAGAACACCGCGTGCCGCTGTCAGATTCCGCCTTGGCGCTGCTGAATACCCTGCCCAGGATGGCCGGTACGGACGTGGTGTTTCCCGGCACCAAGGGGCAGCCGCTCAGTGACATGACCCTCACAGCCGTGCTGCGCCGTATGGAAGTGCCGGCGACGACCCACGGTTTCCGCTCCACCTTCCGGGATTGGGCCGGCGAGCGCACCGCCCACCCGCGCGAGGTCATCGAACACGCACTCGCCCACCAGTTGAAGGACAAGGCCGAAGCTGCCTATCAGCGGGGCTCGCTGTTCGACAAGCGCCGCCACCTCATGGACGACTGGGCCGCTTTCCTGGAGCGTCCGGCACTGCCTGCCCAGGTCATCGACTCGGCCGCGAAGCGTGTGCATGGGTAGCACTTTTGTGTAATCATGCGGCATTACCCCGTCGCACCAAGAACCGAAATGCACACCGCCACCCTGCGAGCCATTGGAGGCTCAGTCACTGTCACGCTGCCACGGCAGTTCCTGCGCGCCATGGGCCTGGACGCTGGCGCCCGTGTGGATGTGGCGATGGAGGGAGGCAAACTGGTGCTGTCGCCTTCCCGGCCGCGCTACACCTTGGAAGGTCTGACCCAAGGCATGAAGCCCGGCGACATGCCCACCGCCGAAGGCTGGGAGGACATGCCTGCAGCGGGGCGTGAGGCATGGTGACAGGCAAGAGCCGCTACGTGCCCCAGCGTGGGCACATCGTGCGCTTGGACTTCGACCCATCGGCCGGGCATGAACAGCAAGGCACGCGCCCGGCGCTGATTCTGTCGCCCGACGGGTTCAACCGCTTCGGCATGGCGCTGGCGTGTCCCATCACCCGGGGCGGCAACTTTGCCCGGGGGCAGGCGTGGACGGTGCCGCTGTCCGGGCTGGGGTTGCAGACCGATGGCGTGGTGCTGTGCAACCAGGTGCGCACGCTCGATTGGCAGTTGCGCCGCGTCGCTCTGATTGAAACCGCTCCCGCTGAGTTGGTCGGCGAAGTGCTGGCGCGGGTGGCGACGCTGATTGAGTGAGCCGAAGCATGAAGACCCTTGAAGCCCTCAAGGCCGAGCTGCTCGACGACCCTGGCACCCGTGCCGAGTTCGAGGCCCTGGCGCCTGAGTTCAATTGGCGGCGGCCGGAACTTCCGAAATCCTCTTACATCCGCCGTTACATCGACTGGCGAAGGCAAGAAAAAAGCCCGGGGTTGCCGGGCTTCTTGTGTTTCGCCAAGTGATTGATTCACAAGGCTATTCCTGGCGGAGAGAGAGGGATTCGAACCCTCGATACGGTATAACCGTATACCGGATTTCGAGTCCGGCGCATTCGACCACTCTGCCATCTCTCCTGATCCGGTCCGCTTGGTGGAGCGGTGCTGGGGGTCGGTCCAGCAAAGGAGCGGGAGTATAGCCGATCCAGCCGTCAGGGCTGCAGCAGCTCCTGCCCGCCGAGGTAGGGACGCAACACCGCCGGAACGGTGATGCTGCCGTCGGCGCGCTGGTGGTTTTCCAGCACGGCCACCAGGGCGCGGCCCACGGCCAGGCCGGAGCCGTTGAGGGTGTGCACGAACTCGTTTTTGCCCTGGGCGTTCTTGAAGCGCGTCTGCATGCGGCGGGCCTGGAAGGCCTCGCAGTTGCTGCAGGAGCTGATCTCGCGGTAGGTGTTCTGCGCGGGCAGCCAGACTTCCAGGTCGTAGGTCTTGGTGGCGCCAAAGCCCATGTCGCCGGTGCACAGCAGCACGACGCGGTAGGGCAGTTCGAGGGCCTGCAGGATGGCCTCGGCATGGCCGACCATGTCCTGCAGCGCGGCATCGCTCTGGTCCGGACGGGTGATCTGAACCATCTCGACCTTGTCGAACTGGTGCTGGCGGATCATGCCGCGGGTGTCGCGCCCGCCGGAGCCGGCCTCGGAGCGGAAGCAGGGGCTGTGCGCGGTGAGCTTGATGGGCAGTGCGTCGGCGGCGAGCACCTGCTCGCGCACGCTGTTGGTCAGCGAGATCTCGGAGGTGCTGATCAGGTACTGCTCGGCCTGGGTCTCATCGCCGCCGCGGCTGACCCAGAACATGTCTTCCTTGAACTTGGGCAGCTGGCCGGTGCCTTCGAGCACCTCGCGGTTGACGATGTAGGGCGTGTAGCACTCGGTGTAGCCGTGCTTCGTCGTCTGCGTGTCCAGCATGAACTGGGCGAGGGCGCGGTGCAGCCGGGCCACCGGGCCCTTCAGGAAGGAGAAGCGCGAGCCGGAGAGCTTGGCGCCGGTCTCGAAGTCCAGCCCCAGCGGGGCGCCGAGGTCGACATGGTCCTTGACGGGGAAGTCGCAGCTCTGCGGGGTGCCCCAGCGGCGCACCTCGACGTTGCCGGTCTCGTCGCTGCCCAGCGGCACGTCGGCCTGCGGCAGGTTGGGCACCGACATCAGCAGGCCGTTGAGCTCCGCCTGGATGGCCTCGAGCCGGGTGGCGCCGGCGCCCATCTCGTCGGCGATGGCGTTCACCTGCGCCATGGCCTGCTCCACCTGCGCGGCAGTGTCCTCTCCCTTGGCGGCGCGGCCCTTGAGCATGCCGATCTGCTTGGACAGCTGGTTGCGTTGGGCCTGCAGTTCCTCGGTGCGGGTCTGCAGGGTCTTGCGCTCGCCTTCCAGTGCGGTGAAGCGCGTCACGTCGAGGAAGGGCTGGGGCGACTTGCGGGCTTCGAGCCGGGCCACCACCGCGTTCAGGTCGCGGCGCAGTTGGGTGATGTCGAGCATGGGAGGTTTCCTGAGGGTGTGTCGGGCGCGGTCCGGCTGGCGGACAGGGCGGGCCCAGTGTTGTGTCTGGCTGCGGGGTGGATCAGGATTGGCCGCGGGCCTGAACGGCCTGCTGGGCCGCGGCCATCGACTTGTCGCCCAGCCCCATCGGCAGCGGGAATTCGGTGTGCTCCTCGACGCCGGGCATCTTGCGCACGCTCAGGGCGCCGAGGGCCTTGAGGCGGTCGATCACCTGCTGCACCAGCAGCTCGGGGGCGGAGGCGCCCGCAGTCAGCCCCACACGGGCGCCATGGACCAGGCCGGCAAACCACTCGGGCTGCAGCTCATCGGCGCTGTCGATCATGTAGGCGGGTGTGCCCAGTCGCTCGGCCACTTCGCGCAGGCGGTTGCTGTTGGAGCTGGTGGGGCTGCCGACGACGATGACCACGTCGGCCTCGCCGGAGAGCAGCTTCACCGCGTCCTGGCGGTTCTGGGTGGCGTAGCAGATGTCCTGCTTCTTGGGCTCGCGCACGTTGGGGAAACGGGCCTTCACCGCGGCGTGGATGGCGGCGGCGTCGTCCACGCTCAGCGTCGTCTGGGTGACCACGGCCAGCCGGTCGGGGTTCTTCACCGGTGCACGGGCCACGTCGGCAGCGTCCTCGACGAGGTAGATGCCCTCGTGCAGCTGGCCCATCGTGCCTTCCACCTCGGGGTGGCCCTTGTGGCCGATCATCAGGAATTCGTAGCCCTCCCTGGAGAGCTTGGCCACCTCGACATGCACCTTGGTGACCAGCGGGCAGGTGGCGTCGAAGATGCGGAATCCGCGTGTGCGCGCCTCGTCTTGCACCGCCTTGCTCACGCCGTGGGCCGAGAAAATCAGTGTGGCGCCGGCCGGCACCTCGGCCAGGTCTTCGATGAAGATTGCGCCCTTGGCCTTCAGGTCGTTGACCACGTAGGTGTTGTGCACGATCTCGTGGCGCACATGGATGGGCGCGCCGTAGAGCTGCAGGGCGCGCTCGACAATCTCGATGGCGCGGTCCACGCCGGCGCAGAAGCCGCGCGGCTGGGCCAGCACGACCTCCTGGACGAGACCTTGGACGGGAACCTGCTCAGAGGCCTGGACGTGGTCCCGGTCGGCCATCACATCACCCCGATCAGCTCAACCTCGAAGGTCACCGGCTGGCCGGCCAGCGGATGGTTGAAGTCGAACTCGACCCAGTCCTGCGCCTCGCCGGGGTCCACGGCACGCACCACGCCGGCAAAGGAGCCCTGGCCGTCCGGGGTGGGGAACTGCACGGCATCGCCCACCGCATAGCGCTCGTGTGGATCCCCCATCTCCCGCAGCACCTTGGCGGACAGGCGCTGCACCATGGCCGGATTGCGCTCGCCGAAGGCTTCGCCTGCGGGCAACTGCAGGGTGTGGCGGCTGCCTTCGTCCAGGCCGATCAGACGCGCCTCGATGGCCGGGGACAGTGCCCCGGTGCCCAGCGACAGCGTGGCCGGTTTGGCGTTGAAGGTGTTGATCACGTCACCGCCGTCCAGGCCGGCAAGGCGATAGTGCAGGGTGAGGAAGGAACCCGGTTGAACCTTGGACACGGTAGGAAATCCTGTGTTGTCTGTAGACTGCGGCGATTTTAGGTGGCCGCTCGCGGCCGCTACCGGGGCAACCGATCCCAGCGACCGAGCCGAGCCATGAAAGACCTGCCCGCCGAGCTGCGTCCGCGCGAAAAGCTGCTGCGCCAGGGCCCTGCGGCGCTGGCCGATGCCGAGCTGCTGGCGCTGCTGTTGCGCACCGGCACAGCCGGCCTGGGCGTGCTGCAGATGGCCCAGCAGCTGCTCGACGGCCACGGCGGCATCAGCGGCCTGCTGCGCGCCGAGCCGGATCGGCTGGCCAGGGTGAAGGGGCTCGGGCCGGCCAAGCGGGCGGAGCTGCAGGCGGTGCTGGAGCTGGCGCGCCGGGCACTCAGCGCAGAGCTGGCGCAGCGCCCGGTGTTCGACAGTCCGCAGGCGGTGCGCGATTACCTCAAGCTGCAGCTGGCCGACCTGTCGCACGAGGTCTTCGCTGTGCTGTTCCTGGATGCGCAGCACCGCCTGGTGGCCTACGAACCGATGTTCCGCGGCACGCTGACGCAGACCAGCGTCTACCCCCGCGAGGTGCTCAAACGCGCGCTGGACCACAACGCCGCGGCGGTGCTGCTGGCGCACAACCACCCCTCCGGCGTCGCAGAGCCTTCGCGGGCCGACGAGTACCTGACGCAGACGCTCAAGACGGCGCTGGCGTTGGTGGATGTGAGGGTGCTGGACCATTTTGTGGTGGGCCGCGGCGAGATCGTGTCCTTCGCGGAGCGGGGGCTGCTGTGAGGGCGGGCTGGGAGGACCTGGCGGCCATCGGCCGCGAGCTGCGCGAGCGCCGCCGCGAGGCCGAGCAGGAAGAGGCGCGCCGACGCGCTCAGGACATGGCCCGCCAGCGTGAGCAGGAGCTGTTCAGCCGCAGCGTGGGCCCGGTGACACCGCTGCCCGTGCGCGATCTGGCCTGCCTGCAGCGGCCACGGCCGGCACCGATTCCGCGCATGCGCCAGCTCGACGAGGCCCAGGTGCTGCGTTCGTCGCTTTCCGACGATTTCGATCCGGTCACGCTGATGGAAACCGATGACCGGCTGGCCTACCACCGCAGCGGGGTGGGGCCGGACGTGCTGAAGGATCTGCGCCAGGGCCGCTGGACGGTGCAGGGCCAGATCGACCTGCACGGCCTGCGCCGGGATGCGGCCCGGGAGGCTCTGGGCAACTTCCTGGCCGAGGCGGCCCGGCAGGGCTGGCGCTGCGTGCGGGTGGTGCACGGCAAAGGCCTGGGTTCGCCCGGGCGGGAGCCTGTGCTCAAGGGCAAGGTGGCCAGCTGGCTGGCCCAGCGCCGCGATGTGCTGGCCTACACCCAGGCGCGCGGGCCCGATGGTGGGGCGGGGGCGCTGATCGTCTTGCTGGAGGGGCGTTCACCCCGGCCGAGGCATCTGCGCCGCTGGCTGGGCGTGAACGACTGAACGCTGGGCTGTCACGGCAAGGATGAAGCGCCCAATGGCTTTGCCCAGCGGCAACCGCGGATCTGACTCCGCCAGTCCGCAGGTTGCGCCCCCTTGAGGGGGAGCGGCGTCAGCCGCAACGGGGGTGGGTCAAATGTTGCGCATCCAGTCGGCGGTCTTGAAGAAGCTCTCGTCGAGCCGCGCGATCAGCACCGGATCGAGTGCCATCTCCTGCATCGCCTGGCGCATGCAGGCCAGCCACTGATCCCGTTCCCGGATGCCGATGGCAAAGGGCATGTGGCGCATGCGCAGCCGCGGGTGGCCGAAGCGCTCTTCGTAGTAACCGGGCCCGCCCAGCCAGCCACAGAGAAACCAGAACAGCTTGTCGCGGGCCTCGTCGAGGGTGCTGCCGTGCACCACACGCAGCTCCCGGTAAGCGGGCTCCAGGTCCATCAGGTCGTAGAAGCGGTCCACCAGGGCACGCACGCTGGCTTCGCCGCCCACCCACTCGAAGGGTGTGGCGGGGCGCCCCCCGGCGGGGGAGTCGTTTTTGGCGGGTTGGGACTCGGACGGGGAACTCACGGGCAGTCGGCCGGAAAGGCAAGGCGGTTGGACCGGGACTCAGTGTAGGTGCAACGCCGGGCCGGCCGACTGAGCCGGCGGACATGAGCCGGCGGACATGAGCCGGCCGAACCCGGCAGCGCGTTCAGGCCGCCGGCTCGGCCAGCCGTCGCGCCACCGCCAGAATGGCCTGTGCGGCCGTGGATCCGGGGTAACTCAACATCAGCAGCTGGCGGCGCTGCACCGCGTCGCGCACGGCGGAGTCGCTGGGGATCTCTCCCAGGTAGTGAAGCTTGACGCATTGGCCGTCCGGCAGGCGCACGAAGCGGTCGATCACCGTCTGCAGCTGTTGCGCCACGGTGCGACCATCACCGCTCTTTTGCGTCTGGTTCACCGCCAGCAGGCTGCGGTGGCGGCCTTGCTGCAGCGCCAGCACCTTGAGGGTGGCGTAGGCATCGGCCAGCGAGGTGGGTTCCGGCGTGGCGACCACCAGCACCTCGTCGGCCAGCGACAGGGCATACAGCACCACGTCGGAGATGCCGGCGCCGGTGTCCAGCAACACATGGTCGTAGTGCGGGCGCACCTGCTGCAGCACGGACTGCAACTGCTCGCGCACCTCGGGCGTGAGGCGGGAGTACTCCACCAGGCCGGAGCCCGCCAGCAGCACCTGGAAACCTCCCGGGGCGTCCAGTGTGGCCTGCTCCAGTGTGCCGTTGCCGGTGAAGACGTCGTGCAGCGTCATGCGCGGCTGCAAATTTAGCACCACGTCCAGGTTGGCCAGGCCCAGGTCGGCGTCGATCACCAGGACCTTGCGGCCCAGCCGGGCCAGTGCCGCGGCCAGATTGGCGGCCAGCATGGTCTTGCCGACGCCGCCCTTGCCGCTGGTCACCGCCAGGATGCGCGCAGCCCGGCCGGAGCTGCGCGCCGGGCTGCTGTCGCGAGAAGGGTGCGGGGCGTTCATGGCTTGGGGAGGAAGTCGTTGTCGAGGTCGGGTTGCAGCACGGTCGGGCCGAACAGCAGGCCACGCTCCTCCTGGGATACCTCGGAAACCGGCGCCGGCTCCAGGCAGACACAGTTGCGTCCGGCGGATTTGGCGCGGTAGAGCTGTTGGTCGGCCCGCTCCAGCCAGAGCAGGCGTGAAGAGCGCACCCACTGCGGCGCGAAGGCCGCACCGATGCTGACGGTCACCTGCACCTGCAGACCGGGGCCCACCGGGATGGCCAGTCGCTCGATGGACTGGCGCACCCGCTCGGTCACCGTCTGGCCGAAGGCGGGGCCGCAGTTGGGCAGCACACTGGCAAATTCCTCACCGCCGATGCGGGCCACCGTGTCCATCGGGCGCACGCTCTCCTGCAGTGCGTGGCCCACCGCACGGATCACCTGGTCACCCGCGGCATGCCCGTAGGTGTCGTTGATGCGCTTGAAGTGGTCGATGTCGATCAGCAGCAGCATGGCCGACTCACCCGAGCGGGCCACCCGGTCCATCTCGCGGTCGAGGGTGGCCTCGAACTGCCGGCGGTTCACCAACCCGGTGAGGGGGTCGCGGCTGGAGAGGTTGCACAGGCCGTCCACCAGGGACTGCATCCACGCTGGCGAACCAGCCTGGGTCCCCTGAGGCCATTCATGACCGGCACGCTCCAGCAGTTGCAAGGCCTGATCCAGCCGCAACTCGCCGGCGAACACCACCTGCTTCGGTCCGTCTGAAGGCGGCTGCAAGCCGACCAGGCTGCGCTCGGTCAAGGGAGGTCGGGTCGGGCCGGGGCTCACGGGTGGGGTGGGCAGAAGCTGGGGTGCGGGGAAATGAAAAATCAGTCTAGCTCAGTGCCTGGATGGACAGGGGTGGAAATGGCAGTTCTTCTGCCGCATCTCCGCGTCTTGCTGGATCACGCGGCTGGTGACACTTCGATTGCTGCAGCCTCTGGTGGGCCTTGGAGCCCCGGCTGCATCTGTCCGACCGACACCCACACCCACATGGGGTCGGTTGCCTGTCCCTCTGGCCCAGAACGCATCGACGCATGGCTTCGACCGATGTCTCCGACGATTTCCGCGCCGACCTGAGTGCAGCGGATGCCGCTTCCCGGGAGTTCAGCTTCGACCGCCGGGACTTCGATCGGGTACGCCAGCTGATTCACCAGCGTGCGGGCATCAGCCTGCAGCCGCACAAGCACGCGATGGTCTACAGCCGTCTGGCGCGCCGGCTGCGCGAAACCGGCCACAACAGCTTCTCCAGCTACCTGCAGTGGCTGGAGAGCGGCAGTGGTGACAGGGCAGCGCAGGAGTGGCAGGAGTTCGTCAACTGCCTGACCACCAACCTGACCTCCTTCTTCCGCGAGGAGCACCACTTCCCCCTGCTCTGCGAGGCATTGCGGCAGATGGGCGGGCAGGGCCGCGCCGTGCGGCTGTGGTGCAACGCGGCCTCCACCGGCGAGGAACCCTATTCCCTGGCGATGACGGTGGCCGAGACCCTGGGCGCGAACACGAATGCCCGCATCTTCGCCAGCGACATCGACACCCAGGTGCTGACCACGGCCCAGCGGGGGGTCTACCCGGCCGAGGCCCGCGGGCTCAGCCCGGAGAGACTGAAGCGCCATTTCCTGCGCGGCACCGGCGCCAACGCCGGGCACATCCGCGTGCGCCCGGAGCTGGCGCGGCTGATCGAGTTCCGCCAGTTCAACCTGATGAGTGCGCAGTGGTCGTTGGGTGAACCCTTCGACATCGTCTTCTGTCGCAACGTGATGATCTATTTTGATGCCCCCACCCAGCGGCGCGTGCTGGAGCGCATGCACGGCGTGCTGCGCCCCGGCGGACTGCTGTTTGTGGGCCATTCCGAGAACTTCACCGACTCGCGCGACCTCTTCCGCCTGCGCGGCAAGACAGTTTACGAGCGCTGCTGAGCCGCGCCCCACCGACAGCACAGCCAAGCGATGCAGCCGCCAACCGAACCCGAGGCACCATGACCCCCACCAGCTCCATCACTCCCTCGACCACCGCCCCGCGTGGTGGGCGCCTGGAGCGGCTGCGCGGCGCTGCGCGCCGCCCCGGCGAAGCGTCCTTCTTTTTCTACGACGCCTTCTTCAAGTCCGATGCGGTCAAGGTGCTGCCCGGCGAGTACTTCGTGGACGATGAAGATGTGCTGATCATGACCACGCTGGGTTCGTGCATCGCCGCCTGCATCTGGGATCGGGTGGCGCGTGTGGGCGGCATGAACCACTTCATGCTGCCCGATGCCGGCGCAGGTGTCAGCGATGGCGGACGCTACGGCAGCTTTGCGATGGAACTGCTGATCAACGAGCTGCTCAAGCGGGGCGCCAACCGCATGACGCTCGAGGCCAAGGTGTTCGGCGGGGCAGCGGTCATCAGCGGCATGAACAGCCTGAATGTGGGCGAGCGCAACACCAAGTTCGTGCTGGACTACCTGGCCACCGAGCGCATTCCGGTGGTGTCCAAGGATGTGCAGGAGATCTACCCGCGCAAGGTCTGTTTCCTGCCTCACAGCGGCAAGGCCATGGTCAAGCGCCTGGCACCGACCAATACCGAGGCGGTGGCCGCACTGGAACGCGATGCGGCCCAGAAGACCCGCAAGAACACCAACGTCGGCGGCTCCGTCGATCTGTTCTGACACCCACTTGCCGCCCCTGCTGTCGCAGTCTTTCCAGCATCGGCACGACGAGACTCAGAGGAAGAGAACCATGGACAAGACCCGAGTGGTGGTGGTCGACGATTCCGCGCTGGTGCGCAGTCTGCTGACCGAGATCATCAACCGGCAGTCGGACATGGAGTGCGTCGGCAGTGCCAGCGATCCGCTGGTGGCCCGCGAGATGATCCGCAACCTGAATCCGGACGTCATCACCCTGGATGTCGAGATGCCGCGCATGGACGGCATCGACTTCCTCTCCCGCCTGATGCGGCTGCGGCCGATGCCGGTGGTGATGGTCTCCACACTGACCGAGAAGGGTGCCGAGGTCACACTGAAGGCCCTGGAACTCGGTGCGGTGGACTTCGTGGCCAAGCCGCGCATCGGCATCTCCGACGGCATGCGCCAGCTGGCGCAGGAGATCACCGACAAGGTGCGCATCGCCGCACGGGCCCGGGTGTCCAGGCTGGCGGGGTCGCCCGCTGCTGCAGGTGCGGTGCCGGCGGGCGCCAACGCCGCGGCAGGTGCGGCCAAGCCGGCCGAGGGACCCGCGCCGGCCTCGCTGGGCCGGCTGTCCACCGAAAAAATCTTCTTCATCGGCGCGTCCACCGGCGGCACCGAGGCCACCCGGGAAGTGCTCATGGGGCTGCCCGCCGATGCGCCGGCGGTGATGATCACCCAGCACATGCCGCCTGGCTTCACCAAGAGCTATGCGGCGCGGCTCAACGGCCTGTGCCGCATTGCGGTGCAGGAGGCGCGCGACGGTGACCGGGTGCTGCCCGGTCATGCCTACATCGCCCCGGGCGGCATGCACCTGTCGGTGGAGCGTTCGGGTGCCAACTACCTGGCCCGTGTGCGCGACGGCGAGCCGGTCAATCGACACAAGCCCAGCGTGGAGGTGCTGTTCCAGTCCGCAGCCCGGGTGGTGGGACGCAACGCCGTGGGCATCATGCTCACCGGCATGGGCGGCGACGGCGCGCAGGCCATGAAGGCCATGCGCGATGCAGGTGCCTACAACGTGGCGCAGGACGAGGCCAGCTGCGTCGTCTTCGGCATGCCGCGCGAAGCCATTGCCGCTGGCGCCTGCCATGAGGTGCTGCCGCTCAAGCGCATTGCCGCGCACCTGCTGGACCACCTGCGCGAGACCTCCGGCGGGGTGCTGCACCGGGTTTGATTCGAGACAGGTCCCGCAGCCGAAGCGCGCGCGGGCGGGGCGGGCCGAGCCCGTCAGCTGCGGGGTTTGGCGGGCAGGAACAGCGCCTGCAGGTCACTCAGAAAGTCGAAACCGCGTGCGGTCGGGACCACCTGCGGTCCCGTTTGCGTGATCAGGCCGCGTTGCTGCGCTTCGTCCAGCGTGCTGCGCACGGCCGACATCGGCAGACCGGTGCGCTCAGGGAACAACGACAGGTCGAAGCCCTCCTTCAGCCGCAGCGCATTGAGCATGAACTCGAAGGGCAGCGTCTTGCGGGCCACTTCCTCGTCGTTCGACACCGCCTGGCCGCCCAGCGCTTTTTCCATGTAGGCGGTCGGCTCGCGCCAGCGCACCTGGCGCACGACGCGGTGCGGAAAGCTCAGTTTGCTGTGCGCCCCGGCGCCGATGCCGAGGTAGTCGCCGAACTGCCAGTAGTTCAGGTTGTGGCGGCAGCGGTGTCCCGGCTGCGCGAAGGCCGACACTTCGTAGCGCTGCAGGCCGGCCTCGCCGGTCAGCGCGGTGATCTGGTCGAGCATCTCGGCCGAGAGGTCGTCGTCCGGCAGGCCGGCGGGCGGCGCGTTGGCGAAGCGGGTGTTGGGCTCGATCGTCAGGTGGTAGACCGACAGGTGGGTGGGCTGCAGCGCCAGCGCAGTGCGCAGGTCTTCTGCTGCCTTGGCCAGATCCTGGCCGGGCAGGGCGTACATCAGGTCGAGGTTGAAGGTGTCGAAGGCCTCGCGCGCCTCCTCGGCTGCGGCGATGGCCTGGGCACGGTCGTGCACTCGGCCGAGCGCGGCCAGCGCAGCGTCGTCAAAGCTCTGCACGCCGATCGACAACCGGTTGACGCCCGCGGCACGGAAGGCGCGGAAGCGCTCGCGCTCGAAGGTGCCAGGATTGGCCTCCAGCGTCACCTCGGCGCCGGGCAGCAGCGGCAGGCGGGCGCGCACGTCGTCCAGCAGGCGGGTGATGGCCTCGGGCGAGAACAGGCTGGGCGTGCCGCCGCCGATGAAGATCGTCTGCACGTTGCGGCCCCAGACCAGCGGCAGCGAGGCTTCGAGGTCGGCGCGCAGGGCGTCGAGGTAGCGGGACTCCAGTTCGGGATCCAAGGCTCGTGCCGACCCGGATCCGGGTTTCCCGGTCCGGGTCGAGCCCCCCTGGGGGGTGGCGACCACAGGGAGCCTGGGGGCCTGTTCATGCGAGTTGAAATCGCAGTACGGGCACTTGCGCAGGCACCAGGGTAGGTGGATGTACAGCGACAGCGGCGGCACCGCGCCGAGTTGCAGCGTGCCGGGGCGCAGGTAGCGCGCGATCAGGTCGTCAGCCAAGGCCCCATACCTCGGTCATGAGCTTCACCATCTGGGCCGAGGCCAGTGCACGGTGGCTGTGGCGATTCTTGACTTCAGCGTCGAGTTCGGCCACCGACGCGCCCAGCGCCGGTATCTGCATCAGCGGGTCGTAGCCGAAGCCACCACTGCCGGCTGCGGCCGGGCGGATCTCACCCTCCCAGCGGCCGAAGGCGATCAGCGGCTCGGGGTCGTCGGCCGAGCGCACCGCGACCAGGGTGCAGACGAAGCGGGCGCGTCGGCTCCCCGCTCCCGCCAGGTCGGTCAGCAGCCGGGTGTTGTTGGCGGCGTCCTGGCGGGAGCGGTGGGCCTCGCGGTCCTCGGCCGGGTCACGGTCGATCGCTGCGAAGTGGGCCGACTGCACGCCGGGGTGGCCGCCCAGTGCGTCGACGCACAGACCGGAGTCGTCGGCAAGCGCCGGCAAGCCCGAGGCCGCGGCGGCGTGGCGGGCTTTGGCCAAAGCGTTCTCGACGAAGGTCGAGTGCGGCTCGTCGGCCTCTGAAATGCCGAGCTGGCCCTGCGCCACCAGCGTGACACCGGTGGCGCCGAGCAGGGCCTGCAGCTCCTTGAGCTTCTTGGCGTTGTTGGACGCCAGCACGAGGCGGCGCTCAGCGGCGGTGCTCATCCGGTTCAGCCCTCGACGGTCTGACCCGGCGTGCCGGCGAGTGCGGCCTTCTGAAGCTCGACCAGGCGGCGGATGCCCGCCTCGGCCAGGCTGACGAGCTGCAGCATCTCGGCGTGGCTGAAGGCGGCGCCCTCTGCCGTGCCCTGCAGCTCGACAAAGCCGCCGGCGCCGGTCATCACCACGTTCATGTCGGTGTCGCAGGCCGAGTCCTCAACGTACTCCAGGTCCAGCAGCGGCGTGCCCTCCAGGATGCCCACCGAGACGGCGGCGACCTGGTCGCGGATCGGGCTGGCGGCGATCTTGCCGGTGGCGATCAGGCCGTTGACTGCGTCGGCGGCGGCCACGAAGGCGCCGGTGATCGATGCGGTGCGGGTGCCGCCGTCGGCCTGCAGCACGTCGCAGTCCAGCGTGATCGTGCGCTCCCCCAGGGCCTTGAGGTCGAACACGCAGCGCAGCGAGCGGCCGATGAGGCGCTGAATCTCCTGCGTGCGCCCGCTCTGCTTGCCCTTGGCGGCCTCGCGGGCGCTGCGGGTGTGGGTGGAGCGCGGCAGCATGCCGTACTCGGCGGTGACCCAGCCTTCGCCGCTGCCCTTCTGGTGTGGCGGCACGCGCTCCTCGACCGAGGCGGTGCACAGCACTTTGGTGTCGCCGAACTCGACCAGCACCGAGCCCTCGGCATGTTTGGTGTAGCCGCGGGTGATGCGGATGGGGCGCAGCGCGTCAGCGGCGCGGCCGTGGGGGCGGGTGGCGGTCATGGTGGATTCCGGAGTGAAGGCGGGAGAGCCGCCGCGCCGCCTGGTCGGTGCCGAGCGATAGCGGTGGCGTCAAAGGTCGGGCCGCTCAGCTGCGCTTCTGGGCGCTGCGCTTGATGGCTTCGTTGATCTCGCG
Source organism: Burkholderiales bacterium (assembly GCA_016703325.1). Classification (GTDB taxonomy): domain Bacteria; phylum Pseudomonadota; class Gammaproteobacteria; order Burkholderiales; family Burkholderiaceae_C; genus Sphaerotilus. The sequence continues at coordinate 86,782 of JADJCH010000002.1, forward strand.
GATCGAGCGCTCGATCTCGTCGTCGTCGAGCAGGTCGTCGGGATTGCCCGGGCCAACCGCCGACTGGATGGTGGAGGCGAACACGTCGTCGCCCAGTTCCTCGGTGCGGATGCCGGCACTGTCGCCCTCGGCTTCCTCATCTTCCGCGGACTCCCACTCCACCGTCAGCACGGTGACGTTGTCGCTCTTTTCGCCGGCGATGCGCAGGGCTTCTTCGACCAGCTCCGGCACCGACTCGGTGATCGGCAGGCTGGCCAGCTGCCGGGTGATGTCCTCGTCCTCGATCGAGCCCCACAGGCCGTCGGAGCACAGCAGCACCCGATCGCCGGGCTGCAGGGACACCGGGCCGACGATGTCCACCACCGGCTTGCCCGGGCTGCCCAGACAGGTGAAGAGCACGTTGCGGTTGACCTTGTCACCCAGCGGCACCACACCCACCAGGCTCTCCTGCAGCTCGGAGTAGGAATGGTCGCGGGTGCGTGCCAGCAACTTGCCGCCGCGCACGAAGTACAAGCGGGAGTCTCCGCAGTGCGCCCACCAGGCCTCGCGCCCTTGCATCACGCAGGCCACGAGGGTGGTGCGCGGTGTGTCCATCAAGGCGCGCTCGGTCGCGTACCGCAGCAGGGCGTGGTGGCCGGCCAGCACCGCTTCATTGAGAAAGCGTCGCACGTCCTTCAGGGTCGGCTTGGCCTCGTTCTGGAAGGCACCGGCCAGAGTCTGCAGCGACAGCTGCGAGGCCACCTCCCCTTCCGGGTGGCCGCCCATGCCGTCGGCCAGCGCAAAGAGGCCGGAGTCCCGCGTGTAGCAGTACCCCATGCGGTCTTCGTTCTTTTCGCGGCCGCCCCTGCGGCTGATCTGGTAGACGGAAAAGCGCATCCGTGCAGGTGTCCGGTTCGGTGTTCAAGGGGAACGACGGGCCGGCAGCACAGCCCGTCAGGTTCAGGTCTTCGCCCCGGATTTCATGTTTTCCAGCTGCAGCTTGAGCCGTTCGCTGAAGCTGAGCTTGGTGTAGCGGCGCTCGGTTTCCCGAGCCAGTTCCTTTTGCAGCGCAAACACACTCTGCGGCCGGGCCAGCGGGTCCAACGACATGCACCACTCGGTGACTTCGATCAGGTTGTCGGAGTAGACGTTCCGCAGCCGCGACAACGACAGGCTGAGCCGATCCTTCTCGATGCGCTGCGGCGCGTCGTTGGGCGGGTAGCCCTGCATGCAGGCGTAGATGCAGGCGCCGATCGCATAGATGTCCGTCCAGGGCCCCAGCGATCCATCGCGACGGTACATCTCCGGCGCAGCAAACCCGGGGGTGTACATCGGCCGGATGAAGTTGCCTTCCTTGCTCAGCACCTCGCGCGCGGCGCCGAAGTCCAGCATCACCGCCTTGTTGTCGTTGGTGATGAAGACGTTGGCCGGCTTGATGTCCAGGTGCAGCATCTTGTGCTGGTGCACGATGCGCAGGCCGCGCAGGATCTCGTCGAACAGGCTGCGGATGGTGCTCTCTCGGAACACCTTGTCGCGCTTGAGGTCGCGCGCGGTGACGATGAAATCCTGCAGCGTGTCGCCCTGCAGGTAGTTCATCACCATGTAGACGGTCTCGTTCTCGCGGAAGAAGTTCAGCACCGAGACCACACTCGGATGGCTGATCTGCGCGAGCGAGCGGCCTTCCTCGAAGAAGCTCTTCAGGCCCAGACGGTACAGCGGCTGCTTCTCGGGTTTGACGCGCGGCACCAGTTCCCCGGCGGCGCGTTCGGCGAGCGAGGAGGGCAGGTATTCCTTGAGGGCCACCAGGCGTCGCTCACTGTCCTCGGCGAGGTAGACGACACCAAAACCCCCGGCCGCCAGTTTGCGAACGATCTGATAGCCGCCTACCACGGTGCCGGGGGGCAGCGGGGCAGGTTTGGGCTTTGACATAATCGTGTTTTGCTTGAGCGAATTTCGCGATGCCAGTTTACAGCATGACCGGCTATGCCAGCGCCACCTGCGCGAGTGTGGAAGAGGGGGAGTCCCGAGTCGATTCGACGCCTCGCCGAGGAGGGGCCGCCACCGTGGATCTGCGCAGCGTCAACAGCCGCTTCCTGGACCTGGTGCTGCGTCTGCCGGACGAGTCCCGCGCCCTGGAGCCCGCTCTGCGCGAGCTGCTCACCACCGGTCTGCGGCGCGGCAAGGTGGAGCTGCGGCTGACGCTGGAGCGGCCGGCGGAGACTTCGGTGGTCGCACCCTCTGCCGAGCAGCTGATGGCGCTGGCCCGCGTCGAGCAACAGGTGCAGAACTGGCTGCCCAAGGCCGCCGCGCTGAGCGTGCACGAGGTGCTGCAGTCCTGTCGCGGTGCCGCAGCGGCACCCGCGGCCGACGAGGTGATCCTGCGCGCAGCCAGGCAATGCCTGGAACAGCTGCGAGAGGCCCGTGCCCGCGAAGGCGAGCGCCTGGTGGCCATCCTGATGGAGCGCGTGCTGAGGCTGCGGGAACTGGCGGCCCAGGCTGCTCCGTTGCTGCCGCAGGTGGTGGCGCGCCAGCAGCAGCGTTTCCTGGAGCGTTGGAAGGAGGCGCTCGACAGCGCCCAGGCCGCGTCGGGTGTGCCGGCCGAAGCGGTGAACGACCGCGCGCTGTCGGAGGCGGCAGCTTTTGCCCTGCGCATCGATGTGGCCGAGGAACTGTCCCGCCTGGGGGCCCACCTGGACGAAATCGCCCGGCTGCTGGCCTCCGGCGGCGAGTTGGGCAAGCGGCTGGACTTCCTGATCCAGGAGCTGCACCGCGAGGCCAACACCCTCAGCTCCAAATCCGCAGCCCTGGAGCTGACGCAGATCTCCGTCGAAATGAAAGTCCTGATCGAGCAGATGCGCGAGCAGGTGCAGAACATTGAGTGACCCGCGCCGCGCATGAACCTGTCGCCAGCCCCTGATTCCGTGTCTGCCGGCATCGAGTTGCCGGGCAACCTTTTTGTGGTGGCCGCCCCCTCCGGCGCCGGCAAGTCCAGCCTGGTGAAGGCCCTGCTGGAGCTCGACGCGCGCCTGGCGGTGTCGGTCTCCCACACCACCCGCCAGCCCCGCGGCCAGGAGCAGCATGGGCGGGAGTATTGGTTCGTGGATGCCTCTGCCTTCACCGCCATGGTCGAGCGGGGTGAGTTCTACGAATGGGCCGAGGTGCACGGCAACCGCTACGGCACTTCCCGCGCTGCGATCGAGGCCAGGCTGCGCGCCGGCGAGGACGTGGTGCTGGAGATTGACTTCCAGGGCGCGCTGCAGATCAAGCAGATCTTCCCGGAGGCGGTGTTGATCTTCATCCTGCCGCCTTCCTGGGAGGAGCTGCGCCAGCGCCTGCAGCGCCGTGGCGAGGACGCCGCTGCCGTGATCGAGCAGCGTATGGCCAATGCCCGCGTGGAGGTGGCGCAGGCGCGGCGCTTCGATTACATCGTGGTCAATGCCCTGTTCGAGACGGCGCTCTTCGATCTCAAGACCATCGTGCACGCCCAGCGGCTAAAATACGCGGCTCAGCGTCGCAGCCGTCCCGCGGTGTTCGACGCCCTTCAGCTCACCTGATCCGCCGGATGGGTTCGCCGCAAGACCTGCGGAGAGGCCCGTTTGGCATCTTTGCCTCCAGATTGGTTCCCATGGCCCGCATCACCGTCGAAGACTGCCTGCAGAAGATCCCGAACCGCTTCCAGCTCGTGCTGGCGGCGACCTATCGTGCACGCATGCTGAGTCAGGGCCACGCACCGCGCATCGAGACCAAGAACAAGCCCAGCGTGACCGCGCTGCGCGAGATCGCGGCTGGCGAGGTCGGCGTGGAGATGCTGCGCAAGGTGCCCTGATCCCGCGCTCGATGGTTTGACGGTTTCGGCCGTCTCAGACCGTCTTCGACCGTTTTCGGCCGGCTTCCGCTGCAGCGGAAGCCGGCTTTTGTCCATTGGCGTGGGCGGTTTCGAAGTCCCCGTCCAGGACCGGCCGGGCGGACACGGTAGAGTGTGGTCATGGTTTCCCGTGCTGCCGACGTTCTGCGACGCATGTTGACCCCGCCCTGGGCCGGGAGGGGTTCGCGCCCGGGCGGCGCCGCCGTGACCGATGCCGAAAGGCCGGCGCAGGCGGTGGCCACCTCCCCGCGTCGATCGGTGCCCAATGGTCAGCACGGCAAGGACGCCAGCTCGTATGCCGAGCTGGCCAGCCGGCTGGACTACCTCGACGAAGCCGACCTGCGGCGTGTGCGTGAGGCCTACCGCTTCGCGGATGAGGCCCACCTCGGTCAATTCCGTGCCAGCGGAGAGCCCTACATCACCCATCCGATCGCCGTGGCCGGCCTGTGTGCCGACTGGCGGCTGGACGCGCAGGCGATCATGGCCGCGCTGATGCACGACGCGATGGAGGACTGCGGCATCACCAAGACAGAGCTGGTGGAGCGCTTCGGCCCCGCCGCGGCCGAGCTGGTGGATGGCCTGACCAAGCTGGACAAGCTGCAGTTTTCCACCCGCGAGGAGTCGCAGGCGGAGAGTTTCCGCAAGATGCTGCTGGCGATGGCGCGGGATGTGCGAGTCATCCTGATCAAGCTCGCCGACCGCCTGCACAACATGCGCACGATGGCGGCGATGGCGCCCAACAAACGTGCCCGCATCGCCCGCGAAACGCTGGACATCTACGCCCCCATCGCCCACCGGCTGGGTCTGAACCAGACCTACCGCGAGCTGCAGGAGCTGTCCTTCAGTTTCCTGCAGCCCTGGCGCCATGCGGCCCTGGCCAAGGCGGTGCAGCGTGCCCGGGGCCACCGGCGAGACCTGGTGGAGCGCATCCGCCGCGAGGTGGAGGCGGCCTTCGAGGAGGCGGAACTGCCGGCGCTGGCCTACGGGCGGGAAAAGACCATCCACTCCATCTACGCCAAGATGCGCGAGAAGCACCTGAGCTTTGCGCAGGTGAGCGACATCTTCGGCTTCCGGGTGGTGGTGCCCACACTGCCCGACTGTTACCTGGCCCTGGGGGTGCTGCATCAGCTCTACAAGCCGGTGCCCGGCCGCTTCAAGGACTACATCGCCATCCCGAAGGCCAATGGTTACCAGTCGCTGCACACCACGGTGGTGAGCCCACTGGGCACCGCGGTGGAATTCCAGATCCGCACCGACGGCATGCATGCGGTGGCCGAGGCAGGCATCGCGGCCCACTGGATGTACAAGGCCCGCGCGGAGGCCGAGTCCCCGGACGCGCAGCGCCAGGGCAACCTCTGGCTGCAGTCGCTGATCGACATCCAGAGCGAGACGCGCGACTCCGCCGAGTTCCTGGAGCACGTCAAGATCGACCTCTTCCCCGAGTCGGTCTACGTCTTCACCCCCAAGAGCAAGATCCTGGCGCTGCCGCGCGGTGCCACGCCGGTGGACTTCGCCTACGCGATCCACTCCGGGGTGGGTGACCACTGTGTGGCCGCCCGCGTCAATGGCGAGCCGGTGGCGCTGCGCACCGAGCTGCGCAGCGGCGATGTGGTGGAGGTGGTCACCGCGCCATCGGCCCGACCCAACCCGGCCTGGCTGAATTTCGTGCGCACCGGCCGGGCCCGCTCGAAGATCCGCCATTACCTCAAGAACATGGAGGCCGAGGAGTCCTACGAACTCGGCCAGAAGCTGCTGGCGCAGGCGCTTCGGGCCGAGGGGCTGCAGATGCCGTCGCTGGAAGACGCGGCCGAAAGCGACAGTTCGCTGTGGCAGCCGCTGGTGCGTTGGAGCGGCAACCGCAATCGGCGCGAGCTGTTCATCGAGATCGGCCTGGGCCGCAAGATTGCGAGCATCGTGGCCAAACGGCTGGCACGGCTGCTGGTGGAGCGCGGTCAACGCCCGGATGCGCTGACGCTGACGATGGGCCGTTTTGCACCGGAAAGCGACGTGCCCACCCAGGGCATGGTGATCGTGGACGGCAGCGAGAACGCCACCCTCCAGCTGGCCACCTGCTGCCGGCCGATCCCGGGGGATGCCATCGTCGGCTACCTGGGTCGCGGAGAAGGACTGACGGTGCACACCGCCGAATGTTCGGTGGGCAAGCGCCTGTTCGAGCGTGATGCGGATCGCTGGATCGGTGTGGACTGGTCCGAGCATCCCATCCGCGTGTTCCAGACCGCGGTGGAGGTGCTGGTGCGCAACGGCAAGGGTGTGCTTGCGCAGGTGGCCGCGGCCGTCAGCGCGGCCGAGGCGGACATCGCCCACGTCGACATGGACTCCGCCCCCAGTGGTGCCACCTGCGAGCTGCGCCTGCTGCTGGCGGTGCGCGACCGCCAGCACCTGGCCGACGTGCTGCGTGCGGTGCGCCGCTGCCCGGCGGTGGACAAGGTGGCGCGAATCAAGCCTTGACCGTGGACCACCCCCGTTGCGGCTGACGCCGACCCACGCCTCGCGGAGCTCGGGCGGTTCGTGAGGCGACCGTCCCCGCGCAGGCGGGGCTCGCCGTCCACACTCACCCCCCTCAAGGGGGCGCCGTCAGCGGACCGGCGAAGCCGGATCCGCGACGGCTGCTGGCCGAGGATGCTGTCGTGCAGTCAGGAAAGGCTGCTTCAGCCTGAGTGATCCGGCGCCGGGTAGTGGACCTCGATCACCTCGAGCTTTTCCAGCCCACCCGGGGTCATCAGCTGCACCTCGTCGCCTTCGCGGGCCTTGAGCAGGGCGCGGGCGATCGGTGAGACCCAGCTGACCTCGCCACTCAGGCTGTCGGCTTCGTCGATGCCCTTGATGGTGATGCTGCGTTCCTCGCCGCGGCTGTTGGCATACGTCACGGTGGCGCCGAAGAAGACCTGGTCCTTGCCGTGGTGGGCCGAAGGGTCGGCCACCTCCGCGATGTCCAGCCGCTTGGTCAGGAAGCGGATGCGGCGGTCGATTTCGCGCAGGCGCTTCTTGCCGTAGAGGTAGTCCCCGTTCTCCGAACGGTCACCGTTCTTGGCGGCCCAGGAAACGGTCTCGACCACCTTGGGTCGTTCCACATCCAGCAATTGCATCAGCTCGCTGCGCAGGGCGCGGTGGCCCTGGGGCGTCATGTAGTTGCGGCTGCCGGCAGGCAACGGCGGCAGGCTGGGGCCGCCGTCGTCATCGTCGTCGCCGCCTTCGGGCTCGCGGGTGAAGGCCTTGTTCATGGTGGGCCGGGCGTCACGGCACGGGCTGTGCCGGCCTGCAGTGCAAAACCGACATTGTGCCGAGCCCCGAGCGGTTGTCCGCTGCGTCCACATTGACCCGGAATGGCACCGGATGTGCGGATTCCGATCTTTTCGCGTGAAGGGTGTCACGCCTGGGAGGCTGTGGGTCCTCAGGACAGGGGGGGTGAATGCCGAAGACCCGGCAAGTCGCATTTCTGTCGTTCCAACCGCCACCACCCGGAGAGCAGCGATCTTGAACCCGCCCGGCTCGCCCATGACATCCCTGAGGGCCATCTACATGTCACGTCCCCACTTTGCCCAAGACCCCGTCGACCCCCTGCTCACCACACGTGAGGCTGCGGTTCGCCTGGGTGTGTCGCTGCGCACCGTGCAGCTCTGGGTCGAGGCCGGCACCCTGCCCGCCGGTCGCACACCCGGCGGCCACCGCCGCATTCGCCTGTCGGCCGTCGAGGCCCTGGCGCAGCGCAGCGGCCTGCGGGCGGCAGCGCAGTCGGCTTCGTCCCTGCCCACCGGGGATGCACCGCTGGATGTGCTGCTGGTGGCTGCCACGGTGGATCAGTTGCAGATCTGGCGTGAGGCGCTGCAGTCCCTCGGCCCCAACGTGTCGGTGCGCGGCGCCAACAACGGCTACACCGGCCTGCTTCAGCTGGGGCGCCAGGTGCCCGACCTGCTGGTGACCGATCTGGCGATGCCCGACATCGACGGCTACGCCATGCTGCTGACCCTGTCCAGCCTGCAGGAGTACACCTCGATGCGGGTGCTGGCCATCACGGCGCAGTCTCCGCAGCAGATCGCCGAACGCGGTGGCCTGCCCGATCGGGTGCGCGTGCTGCATCAGCCGGCGCCGGCGATGGCGGTGCGCACCTGGGTCGAGGGTGAACTCGGTCGCCGCGGCCGCCCGATCCTGGTGGGTGTGCCGACATGAACGACGCTTTCCGCCTCCTGTTTGACCAGGTCAAGAGTGGCGTGGTCTGGGTGCAGCGCAACGGCAACGTGCGTTACGCCAACAAGGCGGCGGTGCAGCTCACGCCCTGCATGCTGGGGCGTGCCTTTCTGGACCCGATGGTCGATCGCACCATCCGGTCGGCCGGGCAGGGTCTGCTGCAGCTGCCGTTCCAGTTCGAGATCCGCACCGATGAGATTCATCCCGACACGGTGCGTGCGGTCCTGCTGCCTGCGCCGGTGGGCAACGACCTGATGCTGGTACTCAACAACGTCTCCGAGGAGCGCTGGTACACCCAGGCACTGGAGAACCTGATCCGCTACATCGAGGCGGAGATGGCCAAGCCCATCGAGTTGCTGGTGGGCGACCTGCAGGCCATGGAGGCCCCCGGCGGCGCTCTGCACCGGGTGTCCGACAGCCGCCTGGCGGTCAATGCCCATGACCTGTCGAAGAAGCTCGGCAAGCTCAGTGACCTGGTGAAGGTGTTTGGCAGCGGTGCCATCCAGCGCGACGACCGCATCGAGATGGCCGGCCTGGTGCGCGCGGCGCTGAAAATCGTGTCCGCCATGCTGCTCGATCGCAACGTCACCGTGACGCTGGCTGAGATGCACGAGGAGGTCACGGTCTACGGCAGCCCGGAGTGGCTGACCCGCGCCGTGGCGGAGTACCTGGAGCATGTGGTGCAGACCGCCCGCCGCGGTTCGGTGGTGGAGCTGTCGCTGACCGGTACCGGCACCCGCGCGATGCTGCGCACCCGCAACCGTGGCCTCTTCGTCTCCAACCACGACCGGCGCAGCGCCTTTGTGCCTTTTGGGGTCGGCGACGGGACCGGGCAGGCCCAGGAGCGCATCGGCATGGCATTGGCCCGCTACGTGGTGGAGCAGCACGGCGGCAGCGTGCGCATCGAGGACGAATTCGAGTCGGTGGACTTTGTCATCGAGCTGCCTGCCGGTGCGCCTGCTTCCCAGGACGGCCAGCTCTCGGTGGAGCAGGCCCAGCGGTACGCCCGCGATATGGCCCAGTTGATGGCGCGCAGTGCCCAGCGCCGCGCAGCACCGCCCAAGACCGCTGCAGGCGGCACCGGCCCGGCTTCTTGAGCCGCCTGTCGGTTGACGAACGAGCCCTCTCACGTACCAGGTTTCAGTCATGACCCATCGCATCCTCATCGTTGAAGACCAGGCGGACATCCGCAAGTTGATCCGCATGACGCTGGAGTTCGGCGACTTTGAACTGCACGAGGCGCCGGATGGTGAATCCGGTCTGAACCTGGCACGTGCGGTGCGCCCGCACGTGATGCTGCTGGATGTGATGATGCCGGGTCTGCTGGACGGCTATCAGGTCTGCCGCCACATCAAACAGGATCCGCAGCTGCGCCAGATCCAGGTGATCATGTTGACCGCCCGAGGCCAGGCCGCCGATGTGGCTGCCGGCGAAAAGGCCGGTGCCGATGCCTACCTCGTCAAACCCTTCAGCCCGCTGGAGCTGATCGATCGGGTGGAGGCGATGGTGACCTCTGCCGCCTCCACCTGAGAGAGACCCGCCGATGAGCGCCTTCCTGTTGGGGCTGGCCTTTGGTGTGCTCGGCACTGCGGGTGCCGGGCTGCTGTGGCTGCTTCGCCGCGAAGAGCGGGCCCAGCAGGTGGCCGTGGCCAGTGGGGAGGCCTTCGCAGCCGCCATCAGCAAAGCCGCGCCCGATGCCATGTTCGCCTGCAGGGCAGACGGCTGTGTGGCCTGGGCCAACGAAGCCTCGGCCAGCACCTTCGGCCGTACGCCCGAGGAGCTGCGCGGCAGTCCGCTGACCGGGTTGCTGCCGATGTTCTCATCGCTGACCATCGCCGACTGGATGCGCAGCCACGGCATACGCGGCCGGGTCGTCGGCATGGGCACCGATGGCCTGCGGGTGGATGGCACGCCGTTTCCCTGCGCGGTCTCGGCCAGCCAGTGCGAGGTGACAGGACACGACTACGCCATCTTCATGGTGCGAGACACCTCCGACAGCCGCTGGGCCGAACAGGAATTGCTGCTGCGCGAGCGTGCGCTGGAGTCGGCCTCGGACGGCATCACCATCGCCAGCATGGAGTTTCCCGGGCAGCCGGTCATCTATGCCAACCCCGCCTTCCGACGCATCTCAGGCTACGACCTGGACGAGGTGATCGGGCGCAACTGCCGCTTCCTTCAGGGCGAAGACACGTCGCAGGTGGACTTGGGTGAAGTGCGGTCCGCCATCCGGGAGGGGCGTTCCACCCGCGTGGTGTTGCGAAACCGCCGCAAGGACGGCAGCCCGTTCTGGAACGAGCTGCGCCTGTCGCCGGTGCGGCGCGACGATGGTCGCGTCACCCACTACGTGGGGGTGCAGACCGACATCACCGAACGCATGGCCTACGAGGACATGCTGCAGCAGCGCACCGAGCGTCTCAACACGATCTTCGACCTCAGTCCGGACGGCTTTGTCGCGATGGACGAACGCGACTGCATCACCGTGGTCAACAGTGCCTTCGAGCGCATGACGGGTCTTGCCGGCGCGGAGCTGATCGGCCAGCCCCGGTCGCATCTGGACGACTGTCTGGCTGCCATCAGCCGGGGGCAGGAGCCGCTGGATGCCGTCGGCGTGGCCGACACCCTGCCGGCGCAGGAACCACAGGCCCTGTCACAGCGACCCTATGTGGGTGAATTGATCCACCTGGCCGCGCCGGGGCAGCGCACGCTGCTGCGCCGCGTGCGCCACAGCCGTGGTGCCGGGCATGAGACGGTGATGTACTTCCGCGACATCACCCGGGAACTGGAAGTCGATCGCATGAAGAGCGAGTTCCTGTCCATGGCGGCACACGAGCTGCGCACGCCGATGGCCAGCATCTTCGGTTTCACCGAGCTGCTGCTGCGCCGCAGCTTCGACGAGCCGCGGCGCCAGGACATGCTGGGCACCATTCACCGCCAGGCCGGCATCCTGATCAACCTGGTCAACGAGCTGCTGGACCTGGCGCGCATCGAAGCCCGCCGCGGCGCAGACTTCCACCGCCGCGTGCAACCCCTGGCACCGATCATCGAGACCACCGTGGCGGGCATCCTGGTGCACAACGACCCGCGCAAGGTTCAGGCCCGTCTGCCGCCGCAGCCGGTAATGGTGCTGGTGGACGAGTCCAAGCTGGCGCTGGCGCTGACCAACGTGCTGTCCAACGCCTACAAGTACTCCGCCAAGGACAGGGACATCCACCTGGAGTTGCGCCAGAGGGAGCGCGGGGGGCGGGCCGAAGTGGGCGTCGCGGTGATCGATCAGGGCATGGGCATGACAGCCGAGCAGCGCGCACGCTTGTTCGAACGCTTCTTCCGCGCCGACACCTCCGGCAACATCCCGGGGACCGGGCTGGGCATGACCATCGTCAAGGAGATCGTCGAGCTGCTGGACGGCCAGGTGGCGGTCGATTCCGAATTTGGCCAAGGCACCACCGTGACGCTGTGGTTCCCGGTTGCGACGCAGCCCGCATCGCCGCTGCCCGGCGAAGGCCGCACCGACGACGCAGCGGTACAACTGCTGACCCTCACCTAACTTTACAAACCCGGCAAACCTGCTTGAAGCCCCGGCCGGACCATCGGCGCATCGATGCAACGCAACGAAAGCGCAATGATGTGTTCGGATTTGAATGGCCTGGCCGGGCCCTCCGGCCGCACGGCATGCCGGGGAGTGAGATGATGCGGGGCCCGTTGACTGCTTCTTCCCCGACCCAAGCCGTGCCGGTCCCCGGGATGCACCCGGTGACCGGCGGCGCTCCTGCCATGGCCGCCCACGTTCTGATGATCGACGACGACGCCCGTCTGACCGCGATGGTGCGTGACTACCTGCAGTCCAGTGGTTACCAGGTCAGCCTGGCTCCGGATCTGGCCAAGGGCCGGGCGGCGCTGCAGCGCGAGGGCTTCGACGCCCTCATCCTCGATCTGATGCTGCCCGACGGGGACGGACTGGACCTGACGCGCGAGCTGCGTGCCGATCCTCGCCTGCGGTCGCTGCCGCTGCTGATGCTCACCGCCCGCGGCGAGCCGATGGACCGCATCCTCGGCCTGGAGCTGGGGGCGGACGACTACCTGCCCAAACCCTTCGAGCCGCGCGAGTTGCTGGCACGCATCAAGGCGCTGCTGCGGCGCGCTTCGCCGCAGCCCGACGACAGCGTGCTGCGCTTCGGCCGCCTGGAGATCGATGTCAACGCCCGCCAGGTGCGCATCGATGCCCGCATCTGCGAACTCACCAGCTACCAGTTCGACATCCTGCTGGTGCTGGCCCAGAGCGCCGGCCGGGTGATGTCGCGCGATCACATCATGGATGCCCTCAAGGGCCATCCGATGGAGGCCTTCGATCGCAGCATCGACGTGCATGTCTCGCGCATCCGTGCGGCCATCGAGGACGATCCCAAGACCCCGCGTCGCATCCTGACCGTGCGGGGTGCCGGCTACGTCTTCGCGCGCAAGCAGGACGGCGACGGCGCGTGAGGCCTTCGCGCCGGCCAAGCCTCAGCCCTCGGACCGCTGATCTGGAGCCCGGATGCCCCTGCGCAACCTGTACCTGCGCATCTACCTGACCATCATCGCCATCCTGACGGTGTTTGCGCTTGTGGGTGGCATGCTGGTACAGCGGCTCACCGAAAGTGAGCGGGGTCGCTTCGAAGCGGCCTCCCAGGAGCGTGCTGCGGCCTGGGCCGAGCTGCTGCAGCACAGCCTGCCGCCTGCGACGGCATCTGTCGAGCAGCAGGGCGAGGCCTTGCTGGAGTGGGCGGATCGCCTGCGCTTGCCGCTGGCCCTGGACGATGCGGCAGGACGTCGCCTGGCCACCTCCGCCTTCTATGCCCGCCTGGAGGAAGAAGCCGGTCGAGCTGCGGGCCCGCGCTCGTCGGGCTCGCCGGAAACCGTCGCACCCGGCAGCCTGGCGCCGAGTGCCGCAGGCGTGCGCATCCAGCTCGAAGACGGGCGGGGACTCTGGGTGGGCAGCTTCAAGAAAAGGCTGCCGCCCAGGGTGCATGCGCCCTGGGACAGGGGGCCTCCCGCAGGCCCGCACAATGGACCGAAACCCGCAGGGGACGGGCCGCGGCCGCCCTTCGACGCCGGACCTCCGCCCGGCGGGGATCCGGGCGCCGGGTGGTTCAACCGCCTGCCCCGCTGGCTGGACGAAGCGGGTTTGCTCATCCTGCTGCTCGGGCTGCTGTTCGTCGCCGTGGTGGCCGGCTCCTACCCGGTGGCCCGACGCCTGACCCGCCGGCTGGAGGCGCTGCAGCGGGGCGTCGAAAAGTTCGGCGGGGGCCAGTTGTCGCACCGGGTGAAGATGAGCGGCAAGGACGAAATTGCCCGCCTGGCCGACAGCTTCAACCAGGCGGCTGAACGCATCGAACGGCTGGTGCAGTCCAACCGCTCGCTGCTGGCCAACGCCAGCCATGAGCTGCGCTCCCCGCTGGCGCGGCTGAAGATGGCCCTGGCGATGCAGGACACGGTGGCCGATCCCGAACGGCGCGCTGAGTTGCAGCAGGAGATGAGCCGCAACATCCGCGAACTCGATGCGCTGGTTGAAGAGGTGCTGCTGGCGAGCCGCCTGGACGCCAGCCGGGAAAGGGACCACGAGCCAGTGGACCTGCTGGGTGTGCTGGCCGAAGAGGCAGCCCGGGTGGGCGCGCAGGTGGAAGGGGAGGCGGTGGAGCTGCGCGGGGACGAGCGGCTGCTGCGCCGAGCCCTGCGCAACCTGTTGGAAAACGCCCGCCGCTACGGCGGTGAAGAAGTGGATGCGCGGCTGTACCGCAGCGGCCGCAGCCAAGGCAGGGGCGAAGTGGTGGTGCAGGTCTGCGACCGGGGTCCGGGTGTGCCGCTGGAGTTCCGCGAGCGGGTCTTCGAGCCCTTCTTCCGCCTGCCCGGCCATGCGGAGCGGGCCGGTGGCGTCGGCCTGGGGCTGTCGCTGGTGCGGCAGATCGCCCAGCAGCACGGTGGTCGCGTCAGCGTCACGGCCCGCGAGGGCGGCGGCAGCTGCTTCGAGATTCGCCTGCCGCTGTGAAGCCGGTGCGGCTCAGTGCGCGCGTTGCTGCATGCGCGCGAGCATCCAGGCCAGGTAGCCGGTGAGCCCCAGGCCGGCCAGCAGCAGCCCGGCACTGGCGGCGACCCAGAAGCCCGGCGCCCCTTCGACGGCCGCCAGGGCAGGCCAGACGGCGCGCCTGCCCCAAGGGTCGAAGGCCAGCAGGTAGCCACCGCTCAGGCCGACGCCCCAGAGGGCCACCGCATGGATCAGCATCGGCACCTGGGCCACGCGCCAGGCGCGCAGCACCGCGCTGGCCACCGCCTGCAGGGCGTCGCCGAAGTGGAAGGCGAGCATCCACAGCAGCAGCCCGACCGCGACGCTGGCCACCTGGGCGTCCGGTGTGTACAGCCGAACGATGGGTTCCCGCAGCAGCAGCACGGCCAGGCCGGCCAGCAGGGCCAGGCCACCTGCGGTCTGCAGGCCGTGCCAGCCGAGCCGGCGGGCATCCACCAGGTCGGATGCACCCACCCGCTGGGCCACCAGCGTGCTGGTGGCATGGCCCAGCGCCAAGGGCAGCATGAACAGCAGGGCCGCCAGGTTGGCCACGATCTGGTGTCCCGCCACCGTGTGGGCGCCCAGCCGGGCGATGAAGATGGCCATGAAGGCAAAACCTGTGACGTCGATCAGCACCGACAGCCCGCTGGGGATGCCCAGGCGCAGCTGCGCGGCCAGCGCCTGGCGGTCCGGTGCATGCAGGCCGTGGCCGAGGATGGCAAAGCGCCGGTAGAAGTCGTCGCGCCGCAGTTGCCAAACCGCGCCGGCCACCTGCGCCCACATCGCCAGTGCGGTGGCGATGCCGCAGCCGGCCACCCCCAGTGCGGGTGACTGGATCGGACCCCAGGGGCTGTCGAGTTCGACACCGCGCACCAGCAGCAGCGACAGTGGCAGCTTCACCGCCAGGCCGGCCAGTTGCAGCCGCATCACCTGCTTGGGTCGGGAGACGGCGACGTTGAAACCGCGCCAGGCGGCAAACAGCAGCGCAGCCGGCAGCGCCCAGGCCAGAGCCTGCAGGTAGGCCTCGATGCGAGGGCGCAGCTGCGGTCCAGCCCGTGACAGCGCCAGGAAGGGTTCCGGCCAGGCCAGGGCGGTGCAGCCCAGCACCGACAGGCCCAGCGCGATCCACACCGCCTGATGCAACTGGTGGCCGGCCTCGTGCAGCCGCCCGGCACCGTAGAGCTGCCCGACGATGGGGGCCAGCGAGGTCACCACCCCCATCAGCCCGATGAACACGGTGATGTAGGTGGCCGCACCCACCGCCAGGGCGGCCAGGTCGAGCGCGGAGTGACGCGCCACCAGCAGGGTGTCGATGGTGGAGAAGGCCAGCACTGCCAGCTGGCCGACGAACATCGGCCAGGCCAGCGTGGCGATGCGGCGCGCGCTGTCGCGCCAGCGGCTTGCCGGGTTCATGTGCCGGGACCGCCCGGCAGCGTGCTCGGGTCCGGATGATCCTGGCCTGTGGCCAGCCGTGCCCGTTCGGCGTAGCGGTTGAAGCGCCAGGCGCTGCCCTCGGCGGTGATGCGCTGCCAGACCGAGCGTTTCTGGACCGGGCTGAGGCGCGGCCAGGCCTGCACTTCCTCGAAGCTGCGACCGCAGCCCTTGCACATCGCGTCGCCCTGGGTGGTCGAACAGATCGCGATGCAGGGGGCGTCGGGTGTGCTGGCGTACCAGGCCAGCCAGGCCTGACGCGCCGCCTCCGGCATGCTGTGCTCGTCGCACAGCGACTCGCGGTAGTAGGTCATCAGCGCGTACACCTCGGCCAGGGCGGCGAGTTCCGGCGCGAGGGCGGCACCGGGCAGGGGTGCTGCGTCGGCGCCGCGGCGGCGCCACCAATTGACGGCCGCTTCGATGTCGGTGAGATGGATGCCGGCCATGTCTGAATGCGAAACACCCCGACGGCCGGCGCACTGCGCTGTCCGTCGGGGCGGGGAGTGGGGCTCGCAGCATAGCGCTGCCGTGCCAACCCTCACCTCGGGCCGGTGTCAGCGGCCCAGGTTGTGCCCCGGGTGCTGCAATCCGCCCATCAGCCCATCGGTCTTTCAGAGCCCTTCACTCCTTCAGGCCTCGGCGCTGCTGCGCACCTGGGCCAGCGGGTTGGGCGGGGGCGGCAGCATTTCGGCCAGCACACAGCGCCCGCGTCCGCGCTGCTTGGCCGCGCGCACGGCCCGGCCGGCAGCACGCACCAGATCGAGGGTGCTGGTGGCATCCTGCGGCAACACCGCGATGCCCACACTCAGGCTGACGCTGACCGGCTCGCCGCCCAGGTCCATTGGCACCGCGACGGCCGCCTGGAGTTTGTAGGCGATCGACTCCAGGTGCTGCACGCTGTCCACCGGATGCACCAGCAGCAGGAACTCATCGCCTGCCAGCCGGCCGAGCTGGTCGTCCAGCCGCACCGTGCTGCGCAGCCGCTGCGCGATGCCGCGCAACAGGCGGTCGCCGATCTCGTGGCCATAGGCTTCGTTGAAGCGGCGAAACGCGTCCACGTCCAGCGACAACAGACCCAGTTGCTGACCGTCGCGCAGTGCCCGCGCTCGGGCATTGGCCGCCAGGTCGAAGAAGCGGCCGCGGTTGTGCAGGCCGGTCAGCTCATCCTGTTCCGCACTCCCGTGCAGGGCTTCTTCGGCCTGGATTCGGCTGGTGACGTCCAGCACCCGGCAATGGATGCGGGGGCCTTCGAGATCACCTTCCGGGCCGGCGCCAAGGCTGTCGCCGGACTGCAGCTCGTAGTGCAGCCAGCGCTGCTCGCGACCGTGGGGCGGCGTGTAGCGCAGCTGGCCGGTGAAGGCCAGGGGCTGCTGGGCCACCTGCATCAGGTACTCGCACTGCAGCTCCCGGTCGCTGTCGTCCAGGCAGGCCAGCCAGACCGTGAGTGGCAGGGCTTCGGTGCCGGGGGGCAGCCGCAGCAATTGCGCCATGCCGGGGGAGATCGCCAACGCCTCGTCGCCCGGGCGCCAGCTCCATGCAGCGGCGGCCTCGTCTTCGCCGGTGGAAAGGACGGGTGTGTCCCGAACGGTGTCGGCCCAGGCCTGGCGGCGGTTGTTCGGGTCGCCCCGGGTGGCCTGGCTGATCTGGCGTTCGAAGTCGTCGTACGTGCGCCCCACCGCATCCAGCAGCGCGAGCCATTGCTGCGTATGGGGGGGCGGCTGGTCGGGTTCGAGGCGCAGCTGCTGCAGCTGCCGGGCGAGGATGCTGGGGGTGTCGGGCGATGGGGCCATCTCGGAGCTTCCGGTGGGCAGGCGACTCGGCCTGAGCTGCCCCACAGCAACGTGCGCAGGGCCCCCGCTGTATCGGCCGGCCGCTGCGGGCCTTGATGCCCGCAGCTTCCGCCGCTCCCGCCGATAGCCCTGTCCCCCCGGCCCCCTGCTCCTCCCGGAGGCGTCAACCCTTCATCAACGAGCCCAGCACCTGCGGCAGCAGACTGCCCAGGTCGGCACCACCTTGCGGCAGCTGACCCTGCGGGGTGAGGGCGTCCACCACCTGCGGGAGCCATTGCGCCAGTGGGCCCGCGGCCTGACCCGCATCCAGGCCGACGCTGCCGGCCAGTTGTCCCAGCACCTGAGGCCCCAGCGCCTGTTGAAGCTGCTCGGGCGACACCGGCAGGTTCTGCCCGGTGGACACCCAGGAGGCGGCCGCCTCACCCAGTCCCCCCTGCTGCAACTGCTGCACCAGCCCGGCGAGGCCGCCCGCCAGTCCGCCACCCGCGCCAGCACCGGCGCCAGCGCCACCACTGGTCAGAGCGCGCACCAGCCCTTCAATCAATTGAGCCGAACCACCCCCCTGGCCCAGAGCCTGGCCCAGCCCCTGGTTGAGCTGTCCGGCCAGCGCGCCGCCCACACTTCCGATCACCGAATCCAACAGTCCCATGCTTCGCTCCTTTTGCGTCAAGTCGGCGTCAAGTCTCTGAAAAAATCATCGGAGATCACCGTTTGTGGACTATCGCACGGCCGGATGATCCAGGTGCATTCCCGCACTCTTGTGGGTCGCAGCCCACGGTCGCTGGATACACTCGCGCTCCCATGAAACGCATCGTGATCCTGATCTCTGGCCGTGGCTCGAACATGCAGGCGATCCAGCAGGCCTGCCAGGCTGAAGGCTGGAACGCGCAGGTGGCCGCGGTGTTGAGCAACCAGCCGGGAGCTGCCGGGCTGGCCTGGGCCGCAGAGCGCGGCATCGCCACCGCTGCGGTGGACCATCGCGCCTATCCGGACCGTCCCGCCTTCGAGGCGGCCCTGATCGAGGCCATCGACCGACACCAGCCTGACCTGCTGCTGCTGGCGGGTTTCATGCGCATCCTCACCGACGCCTTTGTGCAGCACTACGCCGGGCGCCTGCTCAACATCCACCCCTCGCTGCTGCCGGCCTTTGGTGGTTTGCACACCCATCGGCGTGCGCTGGAGGCGGGTTGCCGGTTTGTGGGGGCCACGGTGCACTTCGTGACGCCGCAGCTGGACCACGGCCCCATCGTCATCCAGTCGGCCGTGCCGGTGCGGCCGGAGGATGACGCCTCCTCGCTCGCGCAGCGCGTGCTGGCCACCGAACACCAGATCTACCCGCGTGCGGTGCGCTGGTTCCTGCAAGGCGATCTGCGGTTGGACAGCGCCGGTCGCGTGCATCAACGCCAGGGCGAGCCACAGTGGCTGTTTGAGGCGGGCCCCAATGATTACGGAGCAAGAACATGACCCCCAAGGCCCTCTTTGAAGCCTGCGACGAACTGCTGCACGAGGTGCTGCGCTTCGGCCAACCGGCCGATGCGGTGGTGTCCGCCTTCTTCCGCGCACACCGCAGCCTGGGCACCCGCGAGCGCCATACGCTGGCCGAAACGGTCTATGCGGTGCTGCGCGAGAAGCTCAAGTACCAGCATCTGGCCAAGAGCGGCAACGGCTCGATCGAGCGGCGGCTGGCCCTGCTGGCCTGGCAGGGCAGCGAGGCCTTCCTGCGCGCCGCAGCCACGCCGGCCGAGCTGCAGTGGGTGGAGCACAGCCGCAAGGTGGACTTCGGCCACCTGCCGGACGCCCAGCGCGACAGCCTGCGCCACAACCTGCCCGCCTGGCTGGCCGAGCGGCTGCGGGCCGAACTCGGCGACGGGCCGGGTGGGGACTTCTGGCCGCTGGTCAAGTCTCTGCTGCTCCCGGCGGGTCTGGACCTGCGCGTCAATGCCCTGAAGGCCAAACGTGACGCGGTGCTGGCTGCGCTGGCCGAAGAGGGGGTGCAGACCCAACCCACCCGCTGGTCGCCGCTGGGCCTGCGTGCCGAGGGCAAGCCGGCGCTGCACCGCAGTGAGGTGTTCCTGCGCGGCGATGTGGAAGTGCAGGACGAAGGCAGCCAGCTGCTGGCCCTGCTCACCGAAGCCAGACGCGGCGAAATGGTGGTGGACTTCTGCGCCGGCGCCGGTGGCAAGACCCTGGCACTGGGCGCGATGATGCGCAACACCGGCCGCCTGTACGCTTTCGATGTCTCGGCGCACCGCCTGGCGGCGCTGAAGCCGCGGCTGGCACGCAGCGGCCTGTCCAACGTCTACCCGGCGGGCATCGCCCACGAGCGCGACGAACGCATCAAGCGCCTGTCCGGCAAGATCGACCGGGTGCTGGTGGATGCACCCTGCTCCGGCCTGGGCACCCTGCGCCGCAACCCGGACCTGAAATGGCGCCAAAGCCCGGAGGCGGTGGCCGAGCTGGTGGCCAAGCAGCAGTCCATCCTCCACGGCGCGGCCCGGCTGGTGAAGCCGGGCGGCCGGCTGGTCTACGCCACCTGCAGCCTGCTGCGCGCCGAGAACGAGGAGGTTGCCGAGTCCTTCAGCACTTCCCATCCCGAGTGGGTGCTGGTGGATGCTGCGGAGATCCTGGCCCGCCAGGGGGTGGAGCAGGCCAGCGAACTGACCCGACCCCTCGCCGCCGAAGGCCCGGGCGTGCTGCGCCTGTGGCCGCATCGGCATGGCAGCGACGGCTTCTTTGCGGCGGTGTGGGAGCGGCGCTGAAAGCAGACGGCTCACGGGTCCCGATGCAGGTTGAGTGCCGCTTCTGGGGGCCTCTCCCTAGGCTGGGCGGCAGGGGGCGCTTCTAGAATTCGCTGCCTCCGGCCAAGCCGATGTTCCTGTGTCGCCGCCTGCTGAAAGTCTGTCGATGTCCGAGTTGTCTTCCGCCGGTTCCGCTGTTCTTGCCTGGGCGTCCGGCGGTCTGTTGCAGGCCAGTGGCTGGCAGGTCCTGGCCTTCACCCTGCTGGTCACCCACATCACGATTGCTGCGGTGACGATCTTCCTGCATCGTGCGCAGGCCCACCGGGCGCTGGAGCTGCATGCGCTGCCCTCACATTTTTTCCGCTTCTGGCTGTGGCTGACCACCGGCATGGTCACCAAGGAGTGGGTCGCCATCCACCGCAAGCACCACGCCAAGTGCGAGACCGACGAAGACCCTCACAGTCCGGTGGCGCATGGCATCCGCACCGTGCTGCTGCGTGGCAGCGAGCTCTACCGCGCTGAAGCGAAGAACGCCCAGACCCTGGCCAAGTACGGCCACAACACCCCGGACGACTGGCTCGAACGCCAGCTCTACAGCCGTTTCACCTGGCACGGGGTGGCGCTGATGCTGGTGGTCGATCTGGCGCTGTTCGGTGCTCTTGGCCTGACGGTGTGGGCCGTGCAGATGCTGTGGATCCCGATCACCGCCGCAGGCATCATCAACGGCATCGGCCACTGGTGGGGCTACCGCAATTTCGAGGCCGCGGACGCGTCAACCAACGTGTCGCCTTGGGGGCTGATCATCGGCGGCGAGGAGCTGCACAACAACCACCACACCTACCCGACCTCGGCCAAGCTGTCGGTCAAGCCCTTCGAGTTCGACATCGGCTGGGGCTACATCCGGTTGATGGAGCTGCTGGGCATGGCGCAGGTGCGCAAAATGCCGCCGCTGCTCAAGCTGGGCACGCCCAAACCGGTGGCCGACCGGCAGACGCTGGAGGCGTTGATCGCCCACCGCTACGAGGTGATGGCCAGCTATGCGCGCCAGCTCCAGCAGGTCTGTGCCGACGAGCTGGGCCGCCTGAAGGCGCAGGGCGCCCAGAACACCCAGCGCTGGGCCGACATGCGCCTGGCGCTGCGCTGGCTGCACCGGGATGTCGAGAAGATTCCCGCGGCCCTGCGTGCCCAGGTGGACAGTGCCTGCGACCAGAGTGCGGCGCTCACCAAGCTGGTGGCGATGCGCGAGGAGTTGCGCGCCCTGTGGACACGCACCAATGTGTCGGCCGAGCAACTGGTCGCGGATCTGCAGGCCTGGTGCCGCAGGGCCGAGGACAGTGGCATTGCCAGCCTGCAGGAGTTCGCGCGGCAGTTGCGTGCGGCGCAGGCCTGATCGCTGACTGCCAGATGCCCTTGCGCAGTGCGCCGGGCTGAAAGGTTGTCAGGCTGCTGCGGCGCCTGGCCAGGCGGTCCAATCGATCGGCGGAGCTGACCGGGGCGGACCCATTCCGGCAGGGGTGGCGTCTGCCGCGTCGGTCGGGTCGGTTGCGGACAGGGTGTCCGGCGACGCGTCTCGCAACTTTTCCCGGGTGAGGTCAAAGAGGCAGAGGGCGTCCTCAAACGCCTGCAACGAGAGCCGCGGGTGGGTTCCGGGCAGCAGCCAGGGCTGCAGGCAGGCCAGTGCCTGGTCAGGCAGATCCCACACGGCCGACAGCTCGGCCAGGCCGAGCTCGTGATCCAACTCCCAGCCCAACTCGGGTGCGGACAGGCTGCGCTGTGACAGCAGCGGCACCCGCAGGTTGAACAGGGCTTCCAGCTGGGCGGCGACGCGGTCGTGGTTCGCCTCTTGCTGGAGATGGCGATAGAGCTCCAGCAGGCGCAGCAGCAGTCGGGGGTTTTTGCCGGGTCGGCTCTGCAGGGCATGCTCCAGCAGCGCGATGCAGGCACCGTGGTAGCCGTCGCGGGCCATCTGGTCCAGGCGCTCGATGGCTTCCGACCGGGACGGGGCGTCCAGGTCGGGCTGGCCGAAGTCGGCTGCGGCCCAGAGGCTGTGCTCCTCGTGACCCCGGGCCGTGATGGCCTCGCGGTCTGTGGCGGGCCAGTCCAGACTGAGATCTTTGACGGGTGGATCGTCCTCCGGCGGCTGTCCGGGTTGGCCGATCGGAGCCTGAGCGGCGAGGGATCCCAGGGGAGTTCCGTGGGAAGTATGGGTTGCCGTTGCCGCGGCCTCGGCAGGAAGCGACTCTTCGGCGGTGCTGTTTTCCGTTGCGTGGAACGCTGGCTCCTGACGTCGCTGCCGGGCCGAAGTTCGAGGTGCGGGGGCGGTGGGAGCCAACGAGGCTGTGTGGCCGGGTCTCAGCTTGGGCGAACGGGCAGGTTGGGGCGCAACCGGGGTCCAGCGCGGCAGCTGGTGCTCACGCCACAGCCTGAACAGTGCTGCAGCCGCCAGCAACCCGGCCGCACCCAGCAGGGCGCTGGTCCACTGTGTCGGCAACTGTTCCTGCTGGCGCTCGAGACGCAACTGCAGTGTGGCCATCTGGGCACGGGCCTGCTGTTGGTCCTGGCGGAGTTGCCGCAACTCACTGTCCCAGGTGCTGCGCTCCGGTGAAGATCCAGGCTGAAGTGCGGGGGTGGCGCTGGGGGCCTGCAGCAGCAATGCCGCCACGGCCTGGGCGATGGCCCGCACCTGGTCTTCGCGCAACGGCTGGGCGGATGGGCTGGATCCGGCCGTGTCCAACTGCAGTCGGTCGGCCTGGCGGGGTGGGTCCGGGGCCTTCCTCGCGGTGGACGCTGACCGTGGGGAAAGGCTGCTCAGGGCGCTGGTGGCGCTGGTGGCGCTGCCGGCGGTGCTCGGCTTTGACAGGGCGTTCTGTGGACCTCCTGCTTCAGGTGCCACCAGGATGCTGAACTCGCGGTTCAGTGTGGCACCGCAATTCAGAGCGACCCGTGCACTCACGATCGGTTCGAGCACGGGTGTGTTGCTGCGGATCTCCAGCAGGGCCTTGCCCTGTTCGGCCAGGGGGCGCAACTGCAGCTCATCGACGGGCAGCGGCAGCGCATCCTCGCCAGGTGTAGAGAGGTGAACTTCGAGGCACTCAGCCTTCAAGAGGGACGGGTCCAGGTCAAAGGGGCGGACCTGCCAGCGCAGCAGCAGTGGTCGCCCGATCTGGGCCTGTTCGTGCACCAGTTCGATGGACTGAGCGTCAACCTCCGGGCTGCCGAGACAGCCGGTCAGGAAGGCGAGAACCCAGGCGGCGAGGCGTTGCAGCATGCGTCCTCCCTGCAGCGTCGAAGGTCGGAAGTGACCGTTGCCGAACTGTAGACAGACCGGCACGCCCATGTCCATCGGCGTGAAGAGTGCACACTTTTTGGGGATACCCGATTCCGATTTTTCAACCCCCCAAAACAAAACACCCGCCGCGGCGGGTTGCCGGGGGCGGGTGTTGGGGAACGTGGCGCACTCAGTGAGCGCGCAGGTTCACTTGAGCTTCACTTCCTTGTACAGGACGTGCTTGCGGGCCTTCGGATCGAACTTCATGAATTCCAGCTTTTCGGGCGTGGTCTTCTTGTTCTTGGCCGTGGTGTAGAAATGGCCAGTGCCCGCCGTGGACTCCAGCTTGATTTTTTCGCGTCCGCCTTTGGCTGCCATGGTGCGTTACCTCCGGATCACAGTTCACCGCGGGCACGCAGGTCGGAAACGACCTGATCAATGCCCACCTTGTCGATCAGTCGCAGAGCCGCGTTGCTGATGCGCAGGCGCACCCAGCGGTTCTCGCTCTCGAGCCAGAAGCGACGGTACTGCAGGTTCGGCAGGAAGCGACGCTTCGTTTTGTTGTTGGCATGGGACACATTGTTCCCCACCATCGGGCGCTTGCCCGTGACTTGACAGACGCGTGCCATGACGCTTCTCCACACAGTTTCGATGCGACCCGCAGCGCAGGCCAAAACCTCGAGCAGACCCTCCGCCAGCGGATGGTCTTCAAGAAGACTGCACACCGTGCCCGGTGCGCATTGCCTGATGCCGGCCCTTCCGGGAGTCGTTTGACCCCAGGTCCAGACGCCTGATTGCGGCAAAACGCAGATTATAGACAGGTCTTGCTGCGGTGTTCAAGCCACACCGCGTTGGCTTCAGTGGCCGCCCTGCTCCAGGAAGCGCTGGGCGTCGAGGGCGGCCATGCAGCCGGTTCCAGCGCTGGTGATGGCCTGGCGGTAGACATGGTCCTGCACATCGCCGGCGGCAAAAATGCCTGGCACGCTGGTCATGGTCGCAAAACCTTCCAGCCCGCCACGGGAGACGATGTAACCGTCCTTCATGTCCAGCTGGCCCTGGAAGATGTCGGTGTTGGGGTGGTGGCCGATGGCGATGAAGCAGCCGCGCACCGTCAGGTCCCGGGTGCTGCCGTCCACCGTGCTCTTCAGGCGCACGCCGGTGACACCACTGGGGTCGCCCAGCACTTCGTCCAGGGTCTGGAACAGGTGCAGCTCCATCTTGCCGGCGGCCACCTTCTCATGCAGCTTGTCGATCATGATCGCCTCGGCACGGAACTTGTCGCGGCGGTGGATCAGATGCACCTTGGCGGCGATGTTGCTTAAGTACAGCGCTTCCTCAACCGCCGTGTTGCCGCCGCCCACCACGCAGACCTGATCGCCGCGGTAGAAGAAGCCGTCACAGGTCGCACAGCCGCTCACACCCCGGCCCATGAAAGCCTGCTCGGAAGGCAGTCCGAGGTACTTGGCGCTCGCACCGGTGGCGATGATGAGCGTGTCGCAGGTGTAGCTGCCGCTGTCACCGGTCAGGGTAAACGGGCGGCGGGTGAAGTCGACGCTCTGGATGTGGTCGAACACCATCTGCGTGTTGAAGCGCTCGGCGTGCTGCTGAAAGCGCTGCATCAGGTCCGGCCCCATCACGCCGGCCACGTCGGCAGGCCAGTTGTCCACCTCGGTGGTGGTCATCAGCTGACCGCCCTGGGCCATGCCGGTGATCAACACCGGCTGGAGGTTGGCGCGGGCAGCGTAGATCGCGGCCGTGTAGCCGGCCGGACCAGAGCCGAGGATCAATACTTGGGCATGCAGGATCGGTGAGGTGGAGGAAGGCATGGTGCGGGCAGTGGAGGGGTCAGAAGCCTGAACGGGTCGCCACACGGTGGCCGAGACATCCACCTGCCAGCGGACAGTAGCAGCGCTGAAACACGGTTTATCAAATCCGGTCCAGAACGCTGTTCAATTCAGGGGATGTTCGGTTAGAGTGCGCGACGCGTCGGCGTGTCGCAACAAGATTCGGCACTGAGGATAACCGCTGCCGCGGGGAACTGCAGTGGCGAGTCGTTGCCAGCGGTGTCCGGGGGAATCTGTGAACGGGCGCTGGCAATCCAACGGCATGGGCCGACTTCAATCGCAACGATAGAAAACCACCCGAAGCAGGAGTGCCCTGATGGCGATGCTCTCGAACCACGAGTTGATCCGGCGCGTGCCGATCTTTTCCATGCTCACCAATGAACAGGCGCAGACCATCGCCGACGGGGTGGGCAAGCGGCGGTACCGCCGTGGCGAAATCATCGTGGAACAGGGGCGCAAGTCCGATGCGCTGTTCATCCTGCTGTCGGGGCGTGCGCGCGTCATCACTTCGGACGCAAGGGGCCGCGAGGTCATCCTCGCGGTGCTGGAGCCCGGCGACTACCTGGGCGAGATGAGCCTGATCGATGGTGAACCCCATTCCGCTACCGTCCGTGCGGAGGTTCAGACCGACGTGCTTGTGCTGGGGCGCACCGAGTTCAGTGCCTGCCTGCCTGAGAGCGGCAGTCTGTCCTACTCCATCCTGCGTGGGCTCGTGGCACGACTGCGCAATGCCGACCGGCAGATCGAGTCGCTGGCGCTGCTGGACGTCTACGGCCGCGTGGCGCGCGCGCTGCTGGACATGGCCAGCGAAGAAGAGGGCCAGCGCATCATCCGCAGCAAGGTGTCTCGCCAGGACCTGGCCAAGGTGGTCGGCGCCTCCCGCGAAATGGTCAGCCGCGTCATGAAGGATCTGGAGGAGCGTGGCCTCATCGAGACTCAGGAAAACGGCTGGGTGGTGCTGACCGACCGGCTGTCCGCCCGCTGATCGCACCGTTTCGGCAGCCCATCCCGTCGCGCCGGCACCTGTCAGGGTGTGCGGCGCGATGTGCTTTCAGGCCGGCGCCTGTCCGCCGGTGCGCAGCGTCAATTCGTCTGCACAGCGCTTGAGCTGCTGGCCGATCGCACCTTCGCTTCGTGCGTCGAAGGTCGCGCTGGGCCCGACCAGGGTGAGGGCCAGCACGATGCGTCCCTGCGCATCGAACACCGGTGCAGCCAGGGCACTGACGCCGACCACCGCTTCATCCACGACGGCGCCCAATCCGCCCGCGCGCACGCGTTGCAGTTCCTGCTCGAAGGCGGCGTCCAGGCCGGGGCTGGGGTGCCCGGGCGTGGCGGGCAGCGCGGCTGGGCCTTGCTCGCTGCGATGCCGTTCGGTGGCCTGAGCCCAGGCCGCTTCGGCGGCCAGGGCGGCGGTCACCGTCGCGCGCGGCAGATACGCGGCAAACACCTTGCCGGTGGCGGTGCCGCGCAGGCTCATCACCATGCCGTGGCGCATCGCCACATGCACCGGCGACGGGGCGTATTCCACCCGCACGATGGCCGGCCCCCGGTTGCCCCACACCGCCAGCGCGACGGTGTGGCCGGATTCCAGTGCCAGGCCGGCCATGCGCTCGCTCGCCAGGCGCAGCGGATCAAACTGCTGCAGGCCGATCAGCCCGAGTTGCAGTGCCAGCGGTCCGAGTCCATAGTGGCCGCTGGCCGGCTGCTGTTCGATCAGGCCCAGCTTGGCAAAACTGACCAGGTAGGGGTGGGCCTTGCCGGGCACCATGCCGGCTTCTCTCGCCAGGTCCTTCAGCGCCATCGGCCGGCCCTGCTGCACCAGGGCGCGCAGCAACTGCCCGCCCACCTCGATGCTCTGGATGCCGCGCTGCGGACGGCTGTCGCTTCTGTCATCGGCGTCGTCGCTCGCGGTTCCACCGGCCTCGGATCGTGGAGATGCCATTGTTCGTTAGACATCGTTGAATTCGTTGATTATCATCGGATCCGTTTTAGACATGGTCGAATTGATTAGATGATCTTCGGCCCGTGTTCGAACTCATTCCTCCGAGGAGACCTGCATGAATGCCCCGACCAAGACCTTCGCCTCCGCCGCCGACCTGGAAGAGAAGAAGGTCAGCTTCGAGAAGCTGTCCGATCACGCCTATGCGTACACCGCCGAGGGCGACCCGAACACCGGCATCGTGATCGGCGACGACGCGGTGATGGTGATCGACACCCAGGCCACGCCCGTGATGGCGGCCGACGTGATCCGCCGCATCCGCGAGGTCACCGACAAGCCGATCCAGTACGTCTGCCTGAGCCACTACCACGCGGTGCGGGTGCTGGGCGCCTCGGCCTACATGGCTGAGGGCGGCGAACACATCATCGCCAGCCAGGACACCTATGACCTGATCGTCGAGCGCGGCGAGCAGGACAAGGCCAGCGAGATCGGCCGCTTCCCGCGCCTGTTCCGCAATGTCGAGAGCGTGCCCGCCGGCCTCACCTGGCCCACCATCACCTTCACCGGCAAGATGACGCTGTGGCTGGGCAAGCTGGAAGTGCAGATCCTGCAGCTCGGCCGCGGCCACACCAAGGGCGACACGGTGGTCTGGCTGCCGCAGGACCGGGTGCTGTTCTCCGGCGACCTGGTCGAGTTCGACGCCACCCCCTACGCCGGTGACGCCTACTTCCAGGACTGGCCGCAGACGCTGCGCAACATCGCGGCGCTCCAGCCCGAGAAGCTCGTGCCCGGCCGTGGCCCGGCGCTGAAGAACGCGGCCGAGGTGCAGGCCGGCCTGGAGGGCACGCGCGCCTTCGTCAGCGACCTCTTCGCCAGCGTCAAGGCCGGTGCCGCCGAGGGCAAGGCCCTGCGCGCGGTCTACGAGGAGACCTTCGCCAAGCTGCAGCCCAAGTACGGCCAGTGGGTGATCTTCAACCACTGCATGCCGTTTGACGTCACCCGCGCCTACGACGAGGCCACCCAGTTCCCCGACCCGCGCATCTGGACCGCCGAGCGCGACGTACAGATGTGGCAGGCGCTGGAAGGCTGAGCGGCCATGGCGATCGACGCAACCCATGACCCGGCCCAGACCAGCTGGGTGGCCTCCGCCCAGGCGTTGGGCGCTGACTTCCCGATCCAGAACCTGCCCTTCGGCCGCATTCGCCGGGCGGGCTCGGCCGAGCCCTGGCGCATCGGCGTGGCCATCGGCGACCAGGTGCTGGACTTGGCTGCCGCAGCCCTGGCGGGTGGCTGGTCGGCCGAGGTGGCTGCGCTGTTGGCCCCGCTGGCCGCCGGTGACCTGAACGCCGTGATGGCCCAGGGCAGCGCCGCGCGCCGCGTGCTGCGCAGCGCCCTGCAGGCTGGACTGAAGACCGGCAGCGCCCAACAGGCCGTGCTGGCGACCTGCCTGATCGCGCAGGCCGAGGTCGAGTTCAGCCTGCCCTGCACGGTGCACGACTACACCGACTTCTACACCGGCATCCACCACGCCACCGCGGTGGGCAAGCTGTTCAGGCCGGACAACCCGCTGCTGCCCAACTACAAGTGGGTGCCCATCGGCTACCACGGCCGGGCCTCCTCGCTGGTGGTCAGCGGCACGGCCATCCGCAGGCCCAACGGCCAGTTCAAGCTGCCGGGCACACCCGAAGGTGCGGCGCCGGACTTCGGCCCCTGCCGCCGGCTGGACTATGAGCTGGAGCTGGGCGCCTACGTCGGGCGCGCCAACGCGCTGGGCGAACCGGTGCCGATCGGCCAGGCCGAGGAGCACCTCTTCGGCGTGGGCCTGTTCAACGACTGGTCGGCGCGCGACCTGCAGGCCTGGGAGTACCAGCCTCTGGGCCCCTTCCTGGCCAAGAACTTCGGCAGCACCGTTTCGCCCTGGATCGTCACGATGGAGGCGCTGGCGCCCTTCCGCCAGCCATTCACCCGGCCCGAGGGCGATCCGCAGCCGCTGCCCTACCTGGACTCGGCGGCCAACCGCGAGGCTGGGGCCTTCGACATCCAGCTGCAGGTGCGCCTGCAGACAGCGAAGATGCGCGAGGCCGGCGAGCCGGCGGTGGCGCTGATGCAGTCCAACTTCCGCGACTCCTACTGGACGCTGGCGCAGCTGTTGACGCACCACACCGTCAACGGCTGCAACCTCAACCCCGGCGATCTGCTGGGCAGTGGCACCCAGTCCGGCCCGCAGCCGGGGCAGGGCGGCTCGCTGCTGGAGCTCACCGGCGGCGGCAAGCAGCCGATCACGCTGCCCAACGGCGAGACACGCACCTTCCTGCAAGACGGCGACAGCGTCGAGCTGCACGCCTGGTGCGAGCGCGAAGGCACGGTGCGAATCGGCTTCGGTCCCTGTGCCGGGGTGATCCTGCCGGCGCCTTGAGCATCCGACCCGGCCCGGCCCTTGCCCGGTCAGGGCGCGGGCCGCTCCTCCTGGACGGTGACCAGCCCGTACGCCGCCAGGGCCGCGTCCCAGGGCGTGGGCGTCGGGATGCTGTCGGTCAGCGTGTCC
This sequence comes from Burkholderiales bacterium, assembly GCA_016703325.1. Classification (GTDB taxonomy): domain Bacteria; phylum Pseudomonadota; class Gammaproteobacteria; order Burkholderiales; family Burkholderiaceae_C; genus Sphaerotilus. The sequence goes on from JADJCH010000002.1 coordinate 116,424, forward strand.
AGGAACAGGCGCAGCTTGAACAGGTTGCGCTGTGTCTGCGGGAATACCGCCGACAGCCAGAAGGACGACAGCTGCTGGTCGCACAGCAGCAGCTGCAGTCGGCCCTGGACGATCTCCTCGGCCGCCACCACGGTGGGGATACACACCACACCGCCTCCATCCACCGCCCAGTCGCGCAGCATGTGCACGCTGTTGCTGCGCAGCGTGGGGTGCAAGTCCAGGATAACCTGGCGGTCGCGGCTGTTGAACACCCAGCGGTCGCGCGAGGGGTAGCGCGAATACAGCCCCAGGCGGTGCGCCAGCAGGTCTTCGGGCTTGCCGATCGGCGCCTGCCGACCCAGGTAGCTCGGTGCGGCGCAGAACACCCGGTGCACCGGGAACAGGCGCCGCTCGATCAGCTCCTCGGAGGCGGGCGGGAAGATCTGCAGCGCACAGTCGAACCCCTCGCGCACCGGGTCCACCACCGCGTCGTTGACCACCAGGTCCACCGTGATGCCCGGGTAGCGGTCCTGGAATCGGTGCAGCAACTGCGCCATGTGGCCGAGCACGAAACCCGGCAACGCGTGGATGCGCAGGTTGCCCGTCGGTGAACTGCGCGACTCGCGCATCTGGTCCACCAGCTGGTTGGCCCGCGCGATCAGGGCCGAGCACTCTTTGAAGTAGAGCTCGCCGGTCTCGGACAGCCGCACATGCCGCGTCGAGCGGTGGAACAGCGGCGCACCGACGAAGTCCTCCAGCTGCCGGATGCGCTCGCTGACCACGGACTTGGACAGGCCGACCTGCCGCGCCACCTCGGCGAAGCTGCCGGCTTCGGCGACGCGCACGAACGCGTCGATGCTCTGGAATCGATCCATTGGGGCAGTCTCCTCGGGGTCCATCGGTCCGGCCCGTCGCGGGCCGGCTGCGGATCTTCGGGGTTGAATTGTTCGCCAAAACCGAACACCTGGGTCGGCCGGCGATCGCTTTTCGCCTTTGGCCGCCTCTCCTAAAGTTCAGTCACCGTGACGCAGCCGCCCCATAGCACTGCACCACCGGACAGCGCGGCGGCATTCGACGCCCACCAGGCGACCGCCGCTGGACACAAGGATCGGAGACAGATATGAGTGAATTCGTCACCCGCTTCGGCTCCCTCGGGGACCACGAGAAGGGCCACATCGAGATCATCAACGACAACCCCAAGTACTACGTCTTCTCGAATGTGTTTGAGGTGGCCAATGCCTCGAAGCCCTATGAGAAGGTGGCGGTGGCCAAGAACCTGGAGTACGTGATCGAGGCGATCCGTGCCGAGGGCGATTCGGGCTGGATGGCGGCGTCGCACGACGAATTCTGCATCGTGATGGACGGCGAGGTGCAGGTCGAGTTGGTGAAACTCGATCACCCCGATGCCGTGGCCCCGGCCGACAAGGACGGCACGGTGGCGGTGGAAGGTACGCCGCAAGGCAGGCGCATGGGCGCGATCCGCCTGCGCCGCGGCCACCAGGCGCTGCTGCCCAAGGGTGCGGCGTATCGGTTTTCCTCGGCGCAACCCGCGGTGCTGATCCAGCAAACCATCGTCGGTGACCTGACGATCCAGAAATGGGCCGAGATCTGCTTCAACTGATTGCGCACGACGTCCACTGCGCCGACTGCCCGTATACCGACACCGATTGAGGAGACCGCCATGAATACCATCGCCGAACCCGTCCAGCTGACCGTCGCGGGTTACCGCACGTTTGAACTGGGTGCTTTCCAGTTCTCGCGCGACGAATACTTCGTCACCATTTCCTGGCCGGCCAAGGGCCAGCGCCAGTCGCACACCCTGAGTGCCGATGCCTTCCTGCGCGCGCTGATGCGCGACGTGGCCTGGGGCTTCTTCTACGGCGTGGTGAACTTCGATTCCGTCTTCGGCACCCGCAACCTGTATGGGCGGGTGGAGTTCTTCGCCGGACGGCTCAACGAGAACTACCACCGGAACGGCCTGTCTTATGTCGAAGTGTTCGACAGCCCGATGGCCATGAAGCGGATCAAGGAGATCCTGGCCGACTGGGTCAACGAGGGGTTCGACCCCTTTGCCGCGCCGATGGAAACCGGCGACAAGGCCTTCGGTGAAAAGAATGGCAGCAACCTGGCCGCTATCGACCGCTTCCGGGTCGCCACCCGCCGCATGCCGGGCCTGAAAGGGGATTCCCCGCTGCGTGGCGACGAGAACGGCTACCCGATCAACCGGGCCTTTGCCGACGTACCGCAGGACGTGCCGGAGATCCAGGCCGAGCCGGGGTTCGAGGGCGAGCTGCATGCCTTCAACCTGTTTGCCTACCTGTCGCGCTCGGACGTGACCTGGAACCCCTCGGTGACCTCGGTGTGCAAGGCCAGCCTGTTCTGCCCGACCACGGAGGAATACATCCTGCCGATCCTGCACGGCAATGACCGGGTCGAGTGGTTCTTGCAGTTCTCCGACGAGATCATGTGGAACATCTCCGACAAGGAAACCGGCCGCCCTCGCGCCCGCGTGCTGATGAAGGCCGGAGACGTGGCCGCAATGCCGGCGGACATCGCCCACCAGGGTTTTTCGAAGAAGCGCTCGATGTTGCTGGTCTGGGAAAACGCCAACCCCGGCATCGTGAAAATGCATGAGACCGGCGAGCTCCCGCCGTACCCCGTGACGTTTTGATGCTGCACGCCCGGGCCTGAGCGGCCCGGGTCGCGGCGCTTCCCCCACCGAGCCCCTTCGAGACTGTACGGACGTGCCTCTGCGGCGCGCCCGGGGGATGTCTCGTCTCGAAGTTCCCTCCTTGATCCCGATCGAGGCCCAGCGTGCCCACCATCCAGAACCAGCTGTTCATCGACGGGCGCTTCGTCGATGCCCAGGACGGCGCGACCATCGACGTCCTCAATCCCCACGACAATTCGCTGATCACCCGCGTGGCTGAGGCCAAGGCGGCGGACGTCGAGCTGGCGGTCGCCGCAGCCGAGCGGGCCTTCGGTCCCTGGAGCCGCATGGCTGCTGCCGACCGGGGTCGGCTGCTGCTCAAGCTGGCCGACCGCATCGAGGCCTGTGCCGACGAGCTGGCCCACCTGGAGTCGCTGGACACCGGCCATCCGATTCGCGATGCCCGCCACATCGACGTGCCGCGCACGGCGGCCTGTTACCGCTACTTCGGCGGCATGGCCGACAAGTTCCAGGGCAGCGTGGTGCCGGTGGAGACCGGCTTCCTGAACTACGTGATGCGCTCGCCCATCGGCGTGGTCGGGCAGATCGTGCCCTGGAACTTTCCGCTGATGTTCACCGCCTGGAAAATGGGCCCGGCGCTGGCTGCCGGCAACACGGTGGTGCTCAAGCCCTCGGAGATCACGCCGCTGTCGACGCTGCGCATCGCCGAGCTGATGGCCGAGGTAGGCTTTCCGCCCGGGGCGGTCAACATCGTGGTCGGCTACGGCCACGCGGCAGGGCAGGCGCTGGCCGAGCACCCGCGCGTGGGCAAGATCGCCTTCACCGGCTCCACCGCTACCGGGCGCCGCGTGGTGGAGGCCTCCAAGGGCAATCTCAAGCGCGTGCAGCTGGAGCTGGGCGGCAAGGGCGCCAACATCGTCTTCGAGGACGCCAACCTGGTCGCGGCGGTCAACGGCTCGGCCTGGGCGATCTTCCACAACCAGGGCCAGGCCTGCATCGCCGGCTCGCGGCTGATCGTGCACGAGCGCGTGGCCGACGAGTTCCTGGACCGCTTCGTCGGCCTGGCGAAGTCCATCCGCCTGGGCAATCCGCTCGACCCCGACACCGAGATGGGGCCGCTGACCTCCGCGCTGCACCGCGACCGCGTGCTGGCCTACGTGGATGTGGCGCGCGAGCAGGGCGGAGAGGTGCTGTCCGGAGGCCGAGCGCCCGATGCCGCCGAGCTGGCGCGCGGTTGCTACGTCGAGCCCACCGTGGTGCGGGCCCGCGCCACCGACCGGGTGGCGCAAGAGGAGGTCTTTGGCCCCTTCGTGACCGTCACCACCTTCAAGGACGACGAGGAGGCGCTGGCGATCGCCAACGGCACCGAGTACGGCCTGGGTAGCGGGCTGTGGACGCGCGACCTGTCGCGCGCGCACCGCTTCGGCCAGGCGATCCGCGCCGGCATGGTCTGGGTCAACAGCTACAAGCGCGTCAACCCCGGTTCACCCTTCGGCGGCGTCGGCCAGTCCGGCTACGGGCGAGAGATGGGCTTCGAGGCGATGCACGACTACACCGAGGCGAAGTCGATCTGGGTGAACGTCGACGCGGTGATCCCGCCGCACTTCAAGCGCTGAGCAACGGACGCGAGGACGACGACGGTGGTCAACAAATTCCTCGACAGTGCGGCCGCTGCGGTGGCCGACCTGCCCGATGGTGCGACGGTGATGATCGGCGGCTTCGGCACCGCCGGGATGCCCGCGGCGCTGATCAACGCGCTGATCGACCAGGGCGCGCGCGAGCTGGTGGTGGTCAACAACAACGCCGGCAACGGCGAGACCGGCCTGGCCGCGCTGCTCAAGGCGCGGCGAGTGCGCAAGATCATCTGCTCCTTCCCGCGCCAGAGCGATTCGCAGGTCTTCGACGGCCTGTACCGCGCCGGCGAGATCGAGCTGGAGCTAGTGCCGCAGGGCAACCTGGCCTGCCGCATCGAGGCGGCCGGCGCCGGGCTGGGGGCGGTCTACACGCCCACCGGCTTCGGCACCCTGCTGGCGGCCGGCAAGGAGACGCGCGAGTTCGGCGGCCGCTCCTACGTGCTGGAGCTGCCGATCCACGCCGACGTGGCGCTGATCAAGGCCCACCGGGCGGACCGCTGGGGCAACCTCACCTACCGCAAGAGTGCCCGCAACTTCGGCCCGATCATGGCCCGCGCCGCGCGCACCACCATCGTGCAGGCGGATCACCTCGTCGAGCTCGGGGAGATCGACCCGGAGGCGGTCGTCACGCCGGGCATCTTCGTGCAGCGCGTGGTGCATGTGCTGCGCGATGACCAGCTCGCGCCAGCGGCCTGAAGCGGGAACACCGACATGACTTCCCTGCAACGCTTTACCCGCCGCAGCCGCGACGACCTAGCCCGCCGCGTGGCCCGGGACATCCCGGACGGCGCCTATGTGAACCTGGGGATCGGCGCGCCGACCCGGGTGGCCAACTTCCTGCCGGCGGATCGCGAGATCTTCCTGCACAGCGAGAACGGACTGCTCGGCATGGGTCCGGCGCCCGCGCCCGGCGAGGAGGACCCCGAGCTCATCAACGCCGGCAAGGAGCCGGTGACGCTGCTGCGCGGCGGCGCGTACTTCCACCACGGCGACAGCTTCGCGATGATGCGCGGCGGCCACCTGGACATCTGCGTGCTCGGCGCCTTCCAGGTGTCGCTGGCGGGCGATCTGGCCAACTGGCACACCGGCGCGCCCGACGCCATCCCGGCGGTTGGCGGGGCGATGGACCTGGCCATCGGCGCCCGGCGGGTCTTCGTGATGATGGACCTGTTCACCAAGGGCGGCCAGAGCAAGCTGGTGCGCGAATGCAGCTACCCGGTCACAGGGCTGGCCTGCGTGGACCGCATCTACAGCGACGTGGCGGTGATCGACCTGCGTGCCGATGGCGCCTGGGTCACCGAAATGGTCGAGGACATCGACCTGGCGCGCCTGTGCGCCCTGACCGGGCTCGTGCTGCGGGCCGAGGGAGTCTCCTGATGCGCACGTTCGTCTACCAGGGCCTGCCCGCGCGGGTGATCTTCGGCGTCGGCACGCTGGCGCGCCTGCCCGAGGAGGTCGAGCGCCTGGGCGTCCGCAGCGCGCTGGTGCTGTGCACGCCGGGGCAGCGTGAGGCCGCCGAGGAGGTCGCCCGGCAGCTGGGCGAGCGCTGTACCGGCATCTACGACCAGGCGGTGATGCACGTGCCCATCGAGACGGCCGAGGACGCCCGCCGGGTGGCCGCCGAGCTGCGGGCCGACTGCTGCGTGGCCGTGGGCGGCGGCTCCACCATCGGCCTGGGCAAGGCGATCGCGCTGACCTCGGCGCTGCCGATCCTGGCGGTGCCGACCACCTTCGCCGGCTCGGAGATGACGCCGATCTACGGCCTCACCGAGGCGGGCGTCAAGCGCACCGGCCGCGACGCCCGGGTGCTGCCGCGCACGGTGATCTACGACCCGACGCTGACGGTCACGCTACCGGCCGCCATCGCCGGGCCCAGCGGCATGAACGCCATCGCCCACGCGGTGGAAGCGCTCTACGCGCAGGACGCCAACCCGGTCACCAGCCTGATGGCCGAGGAGAGCATCCGTGCGTTGGCCGACACCTTGCCGCGGGTGGTGCGCGACCCGCAGGACGTGGCGGCCGCGTCGGACGCGCTCTATGGCGCCTGGCTGGCCGGCATCTGCCTGGGCACGGTGGGCATGGCGCTGCACCACAAGCTCTGCCACACGCTGGGCGGCAGCTTCAACCTGCCGCACGCCGAGATGCACACCATCGTACTGCCGCACTCGGTGGCCTACAACCGCTGCACAGCGCCGCAGGCGATGGCGCAGATTTCCCGCGCGCTCGGCGGCGCCGACCCGGCCGCCGGCCTCTACGACCTGGCCCAGCGGCTGGGGGCCCCCATGGCGCTGGCCGACATCGGCATGCCTGCCGACGGCCTGGCCCGAGCCGCCGACCTGGCGACCCAGAACCCCTACTTCAACCCGCGCCCGATCGACCGCGACGCGATCCTGGCGCTGCTGCAGGCCGCCCACGCCGGCCTGCGGCCCACCCCGGCCGGCACCTGAAGGCGCCGACCTGCATCCACCGAAGAACGAGGAGACCGAGATGACCCAGCCTGACACGAAGACCTTCCACGCAACCACCCAGCTTCAGCCTCGCCGCCGCGCGCTGCAGTGGCTGGGCGGCGCCACGCTGGCCGCAGGCAGCCTGGGCCTGCCGGGCCTGGCGCGAGCCCAGGCCGGCCGCAAGCTGAAGATTGGCTTCGTCACGCCCAAGACTGGGCCACTGGCGCCCTTCGCGGAGGCGGACAACTTCGTCATCGAGCAGATGCGCGCGCTCTTCGCCGGCGGGGTGGAGATCGGCGGCAAGAAGCACCCGGTGGAGATCCTGGTCAAGGACAGTCAGTCCAACCCCAACCGTGCCGCCAGCGTGGCCACCGACCTGATCGTCAAGGACAAGATCGACCTGATGCTGGTCTCCTCCACGCCGGAGACGACCAACCCGGTGGCCGACCAGTGCGAGCTGAACAAGAAGCCCTGCATTTCCACCGTCGCGCCCTGGCAGCCCTGGTTCTTTACCCGCGGCGGCAAGCCGGAGAAGGGCTTCGACTGGACGTATCACTTCTTCTGGGGCCTGGAGGACCTGATCGGCGTGTTCAGCAGCATGTGGGCCACCGCGGGCAGCAACAAGGTGGTCGGCGCCCTGTGGCCCAACGACGGTGACGGCAACGCCTGGGGCGACGCCAAGCTGGGCTTCCCGCCGGTGCTGGCGAAGGGGGGCTACACCGTGGTGGATCCGGGCCGCTACCAGAACCTGACGGCCGACTACTCGGCCCAGATCGCCAGGTACAAGGACGCCAAGGTCGAGATCCTGACCGGCGTGCCGATCCCGCCGGACTTCACCACCTTCTGGAACCAGGCGATGCAAAAGGGCTTCAAGCCCAAGGTGGCCACCGTCGGCAAGGCGCTGCTCTTCCCCTCCTCGGTGGAGGCGCTGGGCGCCAACGGCGAGGGCCTGTCCTCCGAGGTGTGGTGGACGCCCAGGCACCCCTTCAAGTCCTCGCTGACCGGCCAGACGGCCGCCCAGTTGGCCGACGCCTACGAGACCGGCACCAAGAAGCAGTGGACCCAGCCGCTGGGCTTTGCCCACGCGCTGTTCGAGCTGGCGGTGGACGTGCTCAAGCGCAGCAAGGACCTGGACAGCGCCGTCGCGATCCGCGATGCCATCGCCGCCACCAAGCTGGACACCATCGTCGGCCCGATTTCCTGGCAGGGCGGCCCGGTCAAGAACGTCGCCAAGACGCCGCTGGTGGGCGGCCAGTGGCGCAAGGGTGGCAAGCACAAATACGAGCTGGTCATCGTCGACAACTCGCAGGCCAAGATGATCCCGGTGCAGGACAAGCTCCGGCCGATCGGCGGGTGAAGCGGCTTGGGCGGGTGAGTTGGTTGGCGCGGCTGACCGGGTTCAGCCGCCCAGCACATGCGGATGAAGCAGGAGCCGATGATGGACAATGAGGTGCTGCTGCGCCTGGAGGGCGTGAGCAAGTCCTATGGCGCGCTGAAGGTCACCGACGACCTGAGCTTCTCGCTGCGCGAGGGCGAGGCGCTGGGCGTGCTCGGCCCCAACGGCGCGGGCAAGTCGACGATGTTCAACCTGATCACCGGGGACGTGCGGCCCGACGTCGGGCGGGTGGTCTACCAGGGGCGGGACATCACCGCGCTGGCGCCCTCGGCGCGCTGCCGGCTCGGCATCGGTCGCTCCTACCAGGTGCCGCACCCGCTAGCGGGCATGACGGTGTTCGAGAACCTGCTGGTGGCTGCCCTCTACGGCGCCGGGCTGGAAGAGGGCGCCGCCAACGCCCACTGCGTGGCGGTGCTGGACCAGACCGGCCTGGCCCACCGCGCCAACCAGCTGGCCGGCGCGCTGACGCTGCTGGACCGCAAGCGGCTGGAGCTGGCGCGCGCGCTGGCCACGCGGCCCAAGCTGCTGCTGCTCGACGAGATCGCCGGCGGGCTGACCGACCACGAGGCGCAGGCGCTGGTGCAGACCATCCGCGACATCCGCGCGCAGGGTGTGTCCATCGTCTGGATCGAGCACGTGGTGCACGCGCTGCTGGCGGTGGTGGACCGGCTCATCGTCATCCACTTCGGCGCCCTGCTGACCGAGGGGCCGCCGGCCGAGGTGATGGCCAGCGCCGCGGTGCGCGAGGTCTACATGGGGGTGGAGGCATGACGGCCGTGACCTCCAGCGTTGCGCTGCTGAGTACCCAGGGGCTCGTGAGCCACTACGGCGACTTCCAGGCCCTGTTCGGCATCGACTTCACCGTCGCCGCGGGCGAGGTGGTGGCCATCATCGGCGCCAACGGCGCGGGCAAGTCCACCTTCCTGCGCAGCCTGGTCGGCCTGAACCGGGTGGCGCCGGCGATGGTGGCCTGGGAGGGCCAGCCCATCGGCGGGCGCGCGCCCTTCGACATCGTGCGCCTGGGCATCGCGCTGGTGCCCGAGGGGCGCCGGCTCTTCCCCAGCCTGAGCGTGGAGGAGAACCTTCGCCTGGGTGCCCACCCCGGGCGGCCTGGGCCCTGGAATCTGGAGCGCCTCTACACGCTCTTCCCGGTGCTCGCGGAACGCCGAAAACAGCCGGGCACCGCGCTGTCGGGCGGGCAGCAGCAGATGGTGGCGATTGGCCGCGCGCTGATGTCCAACCCGCGTCTGCTGCTGTGCGACGAGATCTCGCTGGGCCTGGCGCCGCTGGTGATCCGCGACATCTACGCCCGATTGCCCCAGGTGCTCGAAGGCGGCACCGCGGTGGTGGTGGTCGAGCAGGACATCGGCCAGGCGCAGCGCGTGGCCGACCGCATCTACTGCTTCCAGGAAGGTCGGGTCTCGCTTACCGGAGCGGCCGACGCCCTGACTCGCGAGCAGATCGCCGATGCCTACTTTGGAGCGCAGCACAGCGGCGCGCCGCATGGGACCCCCGCATGATCAACGTCCTCGATACCCTGCTGCAGGGCCTGCTGCTCGGCGGCCTGTATGCGCTGTTCGCCACCGGGCTCTCGCTGGCGTTCGGGATCATGCGCTTCGTCAACATTGCGCATGGCGACTTCATCGTGCTGGGCGCCTTCGCCGCGCTGGCTGTGGTGGGCCTGCTGCCGATGCACCCGCTGTTGGCTGCGCTGGTGGTGATGCCGCTGCTCGCGCTGGCCGGCTACCTGGCGCAGCGGCTGGTCTACAACCGCACGCTGGGGCGAGACATCATGCCGCCGCTGCTGGTTTCCTTCGGCCTATCGGTGATGCTGCAGAACGGCCTGCTGGAGCTGTTCTCGGGCGACTCGCGCCGGCTGGACGCGGGCGATCTGGCCTCGGCCAGCCTTGCGCTGGGCAGTGAGCTGGCGGTGGGCGTCTTCCCTCTACTGACGTTGGCGCTGGCGGTGACCGTGCTGCTGGCGCTGCAGTGGATGTTCTCGCACACCGCACTCGGCCGGGCGCTGCGCGCCACTTCGGACGATGCGGAGATCGTTCAGCTCATGGGCATCGACAGCCGGCGCATCTACGGCGTGGCTATGGCGCTGGCCTCGGCCACGGTCGGCCTGGCCGGCGTGATCCTGGGCATCGGTAAGGCCTTCGACCCGATGCTGGGCCCGCCGCAGCTGCTCTACGCCTTCGAGGCCGTGATCATCGGCGGGCTGGGCTCGCTCTGGGGCACGCTGGCCGGCGGCCTGGTGCTGGGCGTGGCGCAGGCCATCGGCTTCCGGCTCGACCCGGGCTGGGGGATCCTGGCTGGCCACTTGGCCTTCGCCGCCGTGCTGCTGTTGCGCCCACAGGGGTTGTTCCCCAAGACCCGCGATCGCTGACCCGTGACCGATGAAGCGGTGATCGCTGACGCCGCGATGGCAGAACTCCTTCCCGAAAGAGCGACGATGGCCCTGAAATCGCCTGTCTTCCACGTCCACCGCAGCACCGCGCTGTCGCGTGCCGCACTGCCGGCCGCAGCGGCCCTGGTGGTGGTCGGCGCCAGCCTGCCCTTCTGGGCCGGCAGCGACTGGCTGGTCACGCTGGTCGAGCTGATGTACTTCCTCGCCCTGGCGCAGATGTGGAACCTGCTGGCCGGCTACGGCGGGCTGGTGTCCATCGGCCAGCAGGCCTACGTCGGCCTGGGGGCCTACGTGATGGTGGCGCTCACCGTCTTTGCCGGCCTCAACCCCTTCCTCGCCGTGCCGCTGGCCGGGGTGGTGGCGGGGCTGGCCTCCTGGCCGGCGGCGCAGCTGCTGTTCAGGCTGCAGGGGCCGTACTTCGCGGTGGGCAGCTGGGTGTTCGCCGAGATCCTGCGGCTGCTGATCTCCAACAGCACCTCGTTGGGCGGCGGCAGCGGCACCAGCATCACCGCCGCTGTGAGCGAGATGGACAGCTGGTGGCGCGAGGCGCTGAGCTACTGGATGGCGCTGGCCATCGGCGTCGGTTCGGTGGCGTCGGTTTATGCGCTGCTGCGCTCGCGCCATGGCCTGGCGTTGACGGCGGTGCGCGACTCCGAGACGGCCTCCGAGAGCGTGGGTGTGCCGGTGCGCGCCATCAAGCGCTGGGTTTATGTGGCCGCCGCCGCCGGCACGGGCGTGATCGGCGCACTGATCTTCGTCACCAAGCTGCGGGTGTCGCCGGATGCGGCGTTCTCCACCGAGTGGTCGGCGCTGGTGATCTTCATGGTGGTGATCGGCGGGGTGGGCAGCATCGAGGGGCCGATCCTGGGGGTGCTGCTGTACTTCACGCTGCGCCACTTCCTGGCCGACTATGGCAGCGGGTACCTGATCGCGCTGGGCGCGCTGGCGGTGCTGACCATGCTCTACCTGCGCAGTGGCCTGTGGGGCGCGCTGCTGCAGCGGTTCGAATGGCGGCTCTTCCCGGTACAGCGCTGCCTGGTTCGCGGGGCCGGCGAGCCCATCGGACACGGTCCCGCCACAGCCATGCCGACACCCCGGCCGACGCCGTGATCGGCGGCCCGCCGAGCCCTGGATTTCCAACGACGACGAGGAGACGACCATGCGCAACCTGACCGAAGCCAACCTGACCGATGCGGTGCTTGCGCGCCTGCAGGACTGCGACGACCCGCGGCTGAAGGCCGTCACCGCTGCGCTGATCCGGAACCTGCATGCCTTCATCCGCGAGGTGGAGCCCACGCCCGAGGAGTGGTTCGCCGGTATACGCTTCCTCACCGCCACCGGCCAGATCTGTGACGACAAGCGCCAGGAGTACATCCTGCTGTCGGACACGCTGGGCGTGTCGATGCTGGTGGACGCGATCCACAACCGCAAGCCGGCCGGCGCCACCGAGTCCAGCGTGCTGGGGCCGTTCTACGTGGAGGGCGCGCCTGAGCAGGACAGCGGGGCCGACCTGGCTCCGGGCGAGGGGCCGGGCGCCTGGGTCAGTGGAGTGGTGCGCGACCTGGACGGCCATCCGCTGGCCGGGGCGCTGCTGGACGTCTGGCAGACCGCCCCCAACGGCCTGTACCACGTGCAAGATGCCGAGCAGCCCGAGCACCACCTCTGCTGCAAGGTAAGGGCCGATGGGGAAGGGCGCTACCGCTTCCGCACCCTCAAGCCGGTGAGCTATCCCATCCCGACCGACGGCCCGGTGGGCGCGCTGCTGGAGCGGCTGGGGCGCCACCCCTACCGTCCGGCGCACATCCACTTCATCGTCAGCGCGCCGGGCTTCAAGCCGGTCATCACCCAGCTGTTCAGCGAGGGCGACCCGTACCTGGAGTCGGATGCGGTGTTCGGTGTCAAGCACTCGCTGGTGATCGACTACCAGCCGGAGGGTGACGAACTCGCAGTCCACTACGATTTCCGTCTGGAGCCCGTTGGGGCCTGATGCCAAGGGGCAGCGATGTACTACCTCATCCTGGCCAGCGACGCGGCGGGCAAGGCCGAACTGCGCCAGCAGGTGCGTCCCAGCCACCGCGAGTACCTGCGCCACCCCGGCCGCCACCCGGTCAAGGTGCACCTGGGCGGGCCGACCCTGACGATGGACGGCGCTGAGATGAACGGCACGCTGCTGGTGGTGGAAGCGGCTGACCTGGAGGCGATCAACGAGTTCATCTTCGACGATCCGTACTCCCGCGCCGGCCTGTTCTCCAACGTGGTGGTGCGGCCCTGGGCCTGGTCGCTGGGCGCGCCGCAGGATGCGGTGCCGGCAGAGGAGTCAACATGAACTGGTGGCGCCATCCTGATTGCCCGCCGGAGGGCACGCAACTGTGCAGCTGGGACGAACTGCCGGTTGAGGGAGGGCTGGAGCGGGTGTTCGGGTCCTCGGGGGATCCCTTGCACCTGGTCGTTTTGCGTGCAGGAGAGGATGCAGTGTGCTTCGTCAATCTTTGTCCGCACTTCTCGCTGCCTTTGAACCACGAACCGGGCCGATTCCTGACCTTCGATGGCTCAGTGGTCTGTGCTCATCACACCGCCTTCTTTCAACTTGCGGACGGCGTGTGCACGGAGGGGCCCTGCCTGGGCATGGCCTTGGAAAGGGTGCCGGTGATGCATCGGCAGGGTGTGGTGATCCTCGGCTCCGGGTCGGGTGGAGTTCGCCAGGGGGGCGATACCGCGTGACCTCCTTCGTGCCCTCGGGGCCTGGGCCGTGCCGTTGCCGGGCGGGGTACGATCGACAGGGGCGCCATCGTCCACAATCCCGGCATGAGCCTTTCCATCGGTTCTTCCCGAACCCCCCAGATGCCCGATTCCGCGGCAGCCGCCAGCGGTGAATCCACCGGCCCAGGTGCTGAAGGGGGTGCCCGCCGGTTGCTGTCACGCTGGCGCCTGCAGCTGATCCTGGCCGCCGGGGCGCTGGCCTGGCTGCTCTGGCTGGTGGCACTGTGGAGTCACGATGCTGCAGATGCAGCGTTTTCCACCTCGGGTGACGGTTGGCCCACGCGCAACCGCATCGGTGTGCTGGGTGCCTGGCTGTCCGACCTGTCCTACGTGCTGCTGGGCGCCTCGGTGTGGTGGTGCGTGTTGTTTGCGCTGCGCTCCTGGCTTTCGCTGATGGCGCAGCTCTGGCGCAGTGACCTGCATGCCGGCCTGTCGCGTGAACCGGCCGGTCCTGTGCACTGGCGCCCGCGCTGGTTGCCCTGGCTGGGGCTGGCGCTGCTGCTGCTGGCCAGCTGCGCGCTGGAGTGGACGCGGCTGTACCGCTTCGAGGGGGGCCTGCCCGGCGGGCATGCCGGGGGCATCCTCGGTGCGCTGGTGGGGCCGCTGTCGATGAAGGCCCTGGGGTTCCTGGGCAGCGGGCTGGCCTGGATCGTGGTCGGCCTGCTCGGGCTGGCCTGGGCGATGCGGTTCTCCTGGCTGGGTCTGGCCGAGGGCATCGGCCGCTGGTTCGATGGCCTGCGCGAGCGCCGCCTCGAGATCCGCGAACGTGCCGAGGACGAGCGCATCGGCGAGGCTGCGCTGAAGGAACGCGAGCGGGTGGTGGAGGTGGAGCGTCGCGTCGAGGTGGCGCTGCACCCGCAGCCGTTGGTGATCGAGACGCCACCGCCCGCGGCGGTGCAGCCGGAGCCCTCTACCCGGGTGGCCAAGGAGCGCCAGCGCACCCTGTTCAGTGACCTGGACAGCGGCCGGCTGCCGCAGGTGGACCTGCTGGACGCCGCACCGGGCCGGGTGGAGACGGTCACGCCCGAGTCGCTGGAGATGACCAGCCGGCTGATCGAGAAGAAGCTCAAGGACTTCGGTGTCGAGGTGCGGGTGGTGGCGGCGCAGCCCGGCCCGGTGATCACCCGCTACGAGATCGAGCCGGCCACCGGCGTCAAGGGCGCCCAGGTGGTCAACCTGGCCAAGGACCTGGCGCGCTCGCTCAGCCTGGTCTCGATCCGGGTGATCGAGACGATTCCGGGCAAGAACTACATGGCGCTGGAGCTGCCCAATGCACGGCGGCAGATGATCCGGCTGGCGGAGATCCTGGGTTCGCAGATCTACCACGACGCCGCTTCGATGCTGACCATCGGCCTGGGCAAGGACATCATCGGCGCGCCGGTGGTGGCCGACCTGGCCAAGATGCCGCACGTGCTGGTGGCCGGTACCACCGGCTCGGGCAAGTCGGTGGGCATCAACGCGATGATCCTCAGCCTGGTCTACAAGGCCGAGGCCCGCGATGTGCGGCTGATCCTGATCGACCCGAAGATGCTCGAAATGAGCATGTACGAAGGCATCCCGCACCTGCTGGCGCCGGTGGTGACCGACATGAAGCAGGCCGGCAATGCGCTGACCTGGTGCGTGGCCGAGATGGAGCGCCGCTACAAGTTGATGAGCAAGCTGGGCGTGCGCAACCTGGCGGGCTTCAACAAGAAGCTGGCCGAGGCCAAGGAGCGCGGCGAGCTGATCCCCAACCCCTTCAGCCTGACGCCGGAGGAGCCGGAGCCGCTGGACCGCCTACCGCACATCGTGGTGGTGATCGACGAACTCGCCGACCTGATGATGGTGGTGGGCAAGAAGATCGAAGAGCTGATCGCCCGGCTGGCGCAGAAGGCGCGAGCCTCCGGCATCCACCTCATCCTGGCCACGCAGCGCCCCAGCGTGGACGTGATCACCGGCCTGATCAAGGCCAACATCCCCACGCGCATCGCCTTCCAGGTCTCCAGCAAGATCGACAGCCGCACCATCCTCGACCAGATGGGGGCGGAGGCGCTGCTGGGCCAGGGCGACATGCTCTACCTGGCGCCCGGCACCGGCCTGCCGACCCGGGTGCACGGCGCCTTCGTGAGCGACGACGAGGTGCACCGGGTGGTGGAGTACCTGCGCAGCCAGGGCGAGCCGAACTACATCGAGGGCATCCTGGAAGGTGGCGTGCTGGACGGCGAGGGCAACGACAGCAACGCCGAAGGCGGTGGCGGCGACCCGGAGTCCGACCCGATGTACGACCAGGCGGTGGCGGTGGTGCTGCAGCAGCGCCGCGCCTCCATCTCCCTGGTGCAGCGGCACCTGCGCATCGGCTACAACCGGGCGGCCCGGCTGCTGGACCAGATGGAGAAGGCCGGCCTGGTGTCCGGCATGGCGACCAACGGCAACCGTGACATCCTGGTGCCTCCTCGCAACGTTGAATGAGCCCGGGTGACGCCAACTTCGCCACCTTGTCGCTTCGAACGGAACCTGCATGACCCGATTTCTGACCCGTCGCCCCCTGCTGGCGATTCTTGCCGCTGCACTGCTCTGGCCGACCTGGGCGCAGGCCGATGCGGTCGACGCGCTGCGCAGTTTCGTCAAGGACGTCCAGTCCGGGCGCGGCGCCTTCACCCAGGTGGTCTTCTCGCCGGACGGCGCGAAGAAGAAGACCTCCAGCGGCAGCTTCGAATTCCTGCGGCCGAACCGCTTCCGTTTCGACTACACCAAGCCCTACGAGCAGCAGATCGTGGCCGATGGCCAGCAGGTCTGGATGTTCGACGTCGACCTCAACCAGGTCACCGTGCGCCCCTACGACCAGGCGCTGGGCAACACGCCCGCGGCGCTGCTGGCGGGGGGCTCTCTGGAGCGCGACTTCACCCTCGCCAACGAGGCGGACGCCGGTGGCCTGCAGTGGGCCCGCGCCACGCCCAAGGCGAAGGAAGGCAGCATCCGCTCGGTGAAGGTGGGTTTTCGCGGCAAGGACCTGGCGGCCTTCGAGATCGTCGATGCCTTCGGACAGACCTCCCGGCTGGACTTTCCGAAGTTCGAGTCGCAGGCCGCGGTGGCCGCCTCGCGCTTCAAGTTCACCGCGCCCGCGGGAGCGGACGTGCTCAAGCAGTGAAAGTGAAGCACTGCCGGTTTGGTGGGCCCAGGTGAGCTGCGCATGATCGACGACCTGTTCGGCGGCCCGCAGGCGGGCAGCGGCAGCAGCGGCGGTGCGGCCCAGGCATCGGCACGCTCCACGCCTGCAGAGGCGGTGGCGGCGGTGGCGGCGGTGGATGTGCCGCTGGCCGAGCGCCTGCGCCCGCACACGCTGGACGAAGTGATCGGCCAGCACGACCTGCTGGACGCCGGCAAGCCGCTGCGGGTGGCCTTCGAGTCCGGCCGGCCGCATTCGATGATCCTCTGGGGTCCGCCGGGTGTGGGCAAGACCACCCTGGCGCGGTTGATGGCCGACAGCTTCGACGCCGAGTTCGTGCAGATCTCGGCGGTGCTGGGCGGCGTCAAGGACATCCGCGATGCGGTGGACCGGGCCAGGCTGGCCCAGGCGCAGGGGCGGCGCTGCATCGTCTTTGTCGACGAGGTGCACCGTTTCAACAAGGCACAGCAGGACGCCTTCCTGCCCCATGTCGAATCAGGGTTGTTCACCTTCATCGGGGCGACCACCGAGAACCCGTCTTTTGAGGTCAACTCCGCCCTGCTGTCGCGCGCCACGGTGCACGTGCTGCAGCCGATCTCGGAGGTGGACCAGCAGGGCATGCTGGCGCGAGCCACCGCCGCACTGGCGGCCCGCGCGCCGGAGCCTGCGGCTGCGGCCCGGCTGATCGCCTATGCGGACGGCGACGCCCGGCGCCTGCTCAACACCTACGAGAATGTGGTGCGCATGGTCGGGACGCAGGCCCCCATCGACGAGGCCACGCTGGAGCGCTGCCTGGGCGCGCAGCTGCGCCGCTACGACAAGGGTGGCGAGCAGTTCTACGACACCATCTCCGCGCTGCACAAGTCCGTGCGCGGCAGCCACCCGGACGCGGCGTTGTACTGGCTGGTGCGCATGCTCGACGGTGGGGTGGATGCGCGCTACATCGGCCGCCGCTTGATCCGCATGGCCGCGGAGGACATCGGCCTGGCCGATCCACGTGCGCTGCGCCTGTGCCTGGACGCCATCGAAACCTACGAACGCCTGGGCTCCCCGGAGGGTGAACTGGCGCTGGCCGAGGCGGTGGTCTACCTGGCGGTGGCGCCGAAGTCGAACGCGGTCTATACCGCCTACAAGGCCGCCCGTGCCTTCGTGCAGAAGGACGGCACCCGGCCGGTGCCGCTGCACCTGCGCAACGCGCCGACGAAGCTGATGAAGTCGCTCGACTACGGGCGCGACTACCGCTACGCCCATGACGAGGCGGGTGGTTATGCGGCGGGCGAGCGCTACTTCCCCGACGCCCTGGATCCGCCGCCGCAGTTCTATGCCCCGGTGCCGCGCGGGCTGGAAATCAAGATCGGTGAGAAGCTGGCGCAGCTGCGCTCACTCGATGAGGCGGCTGTCCAGCCAGCTGTCCCGGCACAGCCCGATCAGAGCGCGTAGCCGCGCCGCTTGAGCACCGAGCGCAGCGCGAACATCGAGCGGATGCGCGCAACATGCGGGAAGGCCGCCAGGTGCTCGCGGTGAATGCGCTCGTAGTCCTCGGTGTTGGCCACGGCCACGCGCAGCAGGTAGTCGGCGGTGCCCGACATCAGGTGGCATTCCAGGATGTCCGGGCAGGCCTGCACGGCGCGTTCGAAGGCGTCCAGCGCCGCGTCGCGCTGGCTGTTGAGCGTGATCTCGATGAACACCGTCGTCGGTTTGCCGATCGCGCTGGCGCTGAGCACGGCGCCGTAGCTGTCGATCACGCCGCCCTCTTCCAGCCGCTGCAGTCGGCGCAGGCAGCCCGAGGCCGACAGGTGCACGCGCTCGGCCAGTTCGGTGTTGGTGACGCGTCCTTCAGCCTGCAGGATGGTGAGGATCTGACGGTCGGTGCGGTCAGGTCCAGGTCCATTCGGGATCTCCATGGGCGATTCCATGCGGAGTTTGCGCGGATTATGCAGAAGCTGGCTCAGATTCAATGGATCGCTGCAGATTATTGCGTGAATGCGGGTTGGAGAGCAGGCATTTGCGCAGGAAATTGACGCGGCTCGGGCGCACGATCTCGGTCATTCGCAGCCTCACCAACGGAGTCCTCCCATGCGCATCGGCGTCCCCACCGAGATCAAGAACCACGAGTACCGCGTCGGCCTCACGCCGGCGTCGGTCCGAGAGCTCACCCACGCCGGCCACACGGTGGCAGTGCAGGCCGGTGCCGGCCGCGGCATCGGTTGCAGCGATGACGACTATGTCGCCGCTGGCGCCCAGGTGCTGGCCGATGCGCCGGCGGTGTTCGCCTGGGCCGAGATGATCGTCAAGGTCAAGGAGCCGCAGCCGCAGGAGTGCCGCCTGCTGCGCCCTGGCCAGCTGCTGTTCACCTACCTGCACCTGGCGCCGGATCCGGTGCAGGCCGAGGGCCTGCTGGCCAGCGGCTGCACCGCGATCGCCTACGAGACCATCACCGATGCGCGCGGCGGCCTGCCGCTGCTGGCGCCGATGAGCGAGGTGGCGGGCCGCATGGCGGTGCAGGTCGGTGCGGTAGCGCTGCAGAAGGCCAACGGCGGTCGCGGCGTGCTTCTGGGGGGCGTGCCGGGCGTGTCTCCGGGCAAGGTCTGCGTGATCGGTGCTGGCGTGGTGGGTACCCACGCGGCGCGCATGGCGATGGGTCTGGGCGCCGAGGTCACGGTGCTGGATCGCTCGCTGCCGCGCCTGCGCCAGCTCGACGAGGTTTTCGGCGGCCGCCTGCACACCGTCTGCGCGACACTGGACGCCACCGAGGCGGCGGTGCTCGAGGCCGATCTGGTGGTTGGCGCGGTGCTGGTGCCCGGCGCTGCAGCGCCCAAGCTGATCCGCCGTGAGCAACTGTCGCGCATGAAGCCGGGGGCGGTCATCGTCGACGTGGCGATCGATCAGGGCGGCTGCTTCGAGACCTCGCACGCCACCACCCATGCTGAGCCGACCTACGTGGTCGACGGCATCGTCCATTACTGCGTGGCCAACATGCCGGGTGCGGTGCCGCGCACCTCGACCTTCGCGCTCAACAACGCCACGCTGCCCTTCGTGCTGGCGTTGGCCGGCCAGGGCTGGCGCGAGGCCTGCCGGGCCGATGCCCACCTGCGCGAAGGCCTGACGGTGCACGCCGGTGCCATCGTGCATCCGGTGGTGGCGCAGGGGTTGGGTCGGCCCTGTGCGGACCTGGCGGCGGTGCTCGCCTGACGCCTGAGTGCAGGGCCGCTCATCGCAGAAATTTCCTGCCCGGCCTGCGGTGTCCGTGTTTCAAGCGCCTCCGTGTCCGGGCTGAAAAACAAGCAGCCTTGATGCCCGTGGAAACGGTGCGTCGCCCCACATCTGTGCGGTAAACACGCATCGGTGTCTCTGTAACCGGCCTCTACAATCCGGCCGCCTTACGCCACCCCAATGGGACGAGCGTGGGGGCCGGGTGGGCCGCTGGGTTGTTCCGCGCCGGAGCCCACCACCGGTGGCATGGGTATTGCAACAAGGCGCGCGGCGGCCACGAGCCGATTCGTGCCGTTCATGGCGCGAGGCTCAAACGGACTCGCCCGAGGAGACCTTAGGAATGGATGTTTTTGTACAGCAGGTCATCAACGGCCTGGTGCTGGGCAGCATGTATGCCCTGGTGGCACTGGGCTACACGATGGTCTACGGGATCATCAGCCTGATCAACTTTGCCCACGGCGAGGTGCTGATGTTCGGGGCCATGGTGGCCTGGACGGTGGCCACTTCGGTGCCGGAGGGCGCCATGCCCGGCTGGCTGCTCATGGTGGTGGCGATGCTCGCGGCCATGGTGGCCTGCGCGGCACTGAACTTCGCCATCGAGAAGGTGGCCTACCGGCCGCTGCGCAGTGCGCCCCGGCTGGCGCCGCTGATCACCGCGATGGGCATGAGCCTGCTGCTGCAGACGTTGGCGATGATCATCTGGAAACCCAATCCCAAACCCTTTCCGCAGCTGCTGCCGCCGGAGATCTACTTCCTTTGGGCGGATGGGCCGGTGATCACGCTGACCCAGGTGGTCATCCTGGTGGTGACCGTGCTGTCGCTGGGCGGTCTGCTCTGGCTGGTCAACCACACCAAACTCGGCCGTGCGATGCGTGCGACTGCAGAGAACCCCCGGGTGGCCGGCCTGATGGGCGTGCGGCCTGATCATGTGATCTCCGCCACCTTCATCATCGGTGCCGCGCTGGCGGCGATCGCCGGGGTGATGTGGGCGGCCAATTACGGCACGGTGCAGCATTCCATGGGTTTCCTGCCCGGCTTGAAGGCCTTCACTGCGGCGGTGTTCGGCGGCATCGGCAACCTGGCGGGTGCCATGGTCGGGGGCGTGCTGCTGGGGCTGATCGAGGCCATCGGTGCCGGTTACCTCGGCGAACTCACCGGCGGCCTGTTCGGCAGCCACTATGTGGAGATCTTCGCCTTCGTGGTGCTGATCCTGGTGCTCACCCTGAGGCCCTCCGGCCTGATGGGCGAACGTGTGGCGGACCGGGCCTGAGCGGAGGGAAATCGTCATGACGTCCAAGAAGAACAGTCTGATCGTCTTCCTGATCGCCGGGGCCCTGCTGCTGGCGCTGCCGCTGTTTGCGGCACAGTTCGGCCAGGGCTGGGTGCGCATCATGGCGCTGGCGCTGCTGTACGTGCTGCTGGCACTGGGCCTGAACATTGTGGTCGGCTACGCCGGCCTGCTGGACCTGGGGTACGTGGCCTTCTATGCAGTGGGGGCGTACATGTACGCCCTGCTGGCTTCGCCGCACCTGCTGGACAACTTCGAGTCCATCAAGGCCGCTTTCCCGAACGGCCTGCACATGCCGATCTGGGTAGTGATTCCGCTGGCGGCGGCCCTTGCGGGGCTTTTCGGCGTCCTCCTCGGGGCGCCTACGCTGAAGCTGCGCGGTGACTACCTGGCCATCGTGACGCTGGGTTTCGGCGAGATCATCCGGGTGTTCATGAACAACCTGGAGCACCCAGTCAACATCACCAACGGGCCACGCGGCATCAGCCAGATCGACCCGATGACGCTGTTCGGTGTGAGCTTCGGCAAGCCGCTTGAGCTTTTCGGCCTGACCATTCCCGGGGTTGCGCTTTACTACTACCTCTTCCTGGCGTTGGTGGTGGCCAGCGTGGTGGTCTGTCACCGGCTGGAAACCTCCCGCGTCGGCCGGGCCTGGATGGCCATTCGCGAGGACGAAATCGCCGCGAAGGCGATGGGTCTGAACACCCGCAACCTCAAGCTGCTGGCCTTCGGCATGGGGGCCACCTTCGGTGGGGTGTCCGGCTCGATGTTTGCGGCCTTCCAGGGCTTTGTCTCGCCGGAATCGTTCACGCTGATGGAGTCGGTGATGATCGTGGCCATGGTGGTGCTGGGGGGGCTGGGGCACATCCCCGGGGTCATCCTCGGTGCGGTGATGCTGGCAGCTCTGCCGGAAGTGCTGCGCTATGTGGCCGGAGACATCCAGAACCTGACCGGGGGACGCATCGACGCGGCCATCCTGCGCCAGCTGCTGATCGCGCTGGCGATGATCACGGTGATGCTGCTGCGCCCGCGCGGCCTGTGGCCTTCGCCGGAACACGGCAAGGCCGCTCCGGTACCGGTGAAGTGACGCGAAGGACGAGCAGATGAGCAGCAACCAAGACATCGTCCTGGAGGTCCAGGGCGTCTCCAAGCGCTTCGGCGGCCTGCAGGCCCTGCAGGACGTGGGCATCACGATCCGCAAGGGTCAGGTGTACGGCCTGATCGGCCCCAACGGTGCCGGCAAGACCACCTTCTTCAACGTCATCACCGGCCTGTACACGCCCGACGGCGGCACCTTCCAGCTCGGTGGTGCGCCCTACAAGCCCACAGCGGTGCATGAGGTGGCGGCCGCGGGCATTGCGCGCACCTTCCAGAACATCCGCCTCTTTCCGGAGATGACGGCGCTGGAGAACGTGATGGTGGGGCGCCATGTGCGCACTTCCTCCGGCCTGCTGGGCGCCGTGTTTCGCACCGGCTCCTTCAAGGCCGAAGAGGCCGCCATCAAGGCCCGTGCCCAGGAGCTGCTGGATTACGTGGGCATCGGCAAGTACACCGATTTCAAGGCGCGCACGCTGTCCTACGGCGACCAGCGCCGCCTGGAGATCGCGCGAGCCCTGGCCACCGACCCCAAGCTGATCGCACTCGATGAACCAGCTGCCGGCATGAACGCCACCGAGAAGGTGGTGCTGCGCGAGCTGATCGACCGCATCCGCAAGGACGGCCGCACCATCCTGATCATCGAACACGACGTCAAGCTGGTCATGGGCCTGTGCGACCGCGTCACCGTGCTGGACTACGGCAAGCAGATCGCCGAGGGCACCCCGCACGATGTGCAGCGCAATGAAAAGGTGATCGAGGCCTACCTGGGCGCCGGTCACAAAGCACACTGAACGGAACAGACGACATGGCAGAACTGAACAACGGCAAGCCGGTGCTCCTGTCCGTGAAGGGCCTGAAGGTCGCTTACGGCGGAATCCAGGCCGTCAAAGGCGCCACCCTGGAAGTGCGCGAGGGCGAGCTGGTCAGCCTGATCGGCGCCAACGGCGCCGGCAAGACCACCACCCTCAAGGCGGTGACAGGCCTGCAGCCGGTGGCCGATGGCGAGATCCACTACCTGGGCCGCAGCATCAAGGGCCAGGGCGCCTGGGACCTGGCCAAACAGGGCCTGGTGATGGTGCCGGAAGGTCGCGGCACCTTCACCCGCATGACCATCACCGAGAACCTGCAGATGGGCGCGTTTGTCCGCAAGGACGACGAGATCGGTGCGGACATCGAGAAGGTCTTCACCATCTTCCCGCGCCTGAAGGAGCGCCGCGACCAGCTCGCCGGCACCATGTCCGGTGGCGAGCAGCAGATGCTGGCGATGGGACGTGCGCTGATGGCCCGGCCCAAGGTGCTGCTGATGGACGAGCCCTCCATGGGCCTGTCGCCGATCATGGTCGACAAGATCTTCGAGGTGGTCAACGACATCCACCGCCAGGGCGTCACCATCCTGCTGGTCGAGCAGAACGCCAGCCGCGCGCTGGCCATTGCCAACCGCGGCTACGTGATGGAGTCCGGTGAGGTCACCATGACCGGTGAGGGCAAGGCCCTGCTGGACGATCCGAAGGTGCGCGCGGCCTACCTGGGCGAGTGACCCAGCGCGGTCGGATGCGGTCAAGCTGATCTTGCGCGCTGATGCAGATCTTCCGCAACCGTCTGCAGGCGCTGCACGACGCCCGCTTGGAGATGTACCGCGGTCGGCTGGTGCCCTGCCACGAGAAGCCGGCGCGTGTCGACCACGTGTTGAGCGAGCTGGGGCGCCGGCCGGTTGGTGTGCTGCTGGATCCCGCGCCGCAGCCGGACGGTGTGTTGCGCGCAGCCCTGGAAGCCGTGCACGCCCCGCGCTACCTGGATTTCCTGGCCTCGGCCTGGGATGCCTGGTTGGCGCTGGATCCGGCCAATGCCGAGCAGGACATCCTGCCCTCGGTCTGGCCGGTGCGGGGCTTCCGCTCGGATGTGCTGCCGGACAACTTCGCCGCCCGGCTGGGCCTTTTCTCTTTCGACGCCGGCAGCCCGATCATGGCTGGCACCTGGGCCGCAGCCCAGCAGGGCGCGGCCTGCACCCACGCTGCCGCGTTGGCAGTGGCAGCGGGCAGCCGCAGCGCCTTTGCATTGACCCGCCCGCCCGGCCACCATGCCGGGCCGGACTTCTTCGGTGGCTACTGCTTCGTCAACAACGCCGCACTGGCAGCGCAGACCCTGCGCCACGCCGGTGCCACAAGGGTGGCGGTGCTCGACGTGGACTACCACCACGGCAACGGCACGCAGGCGATCTTCTGGTCGCGCTCGGACGTGTTGACCGTCTCCGTCCACGGCGATCCGCGCAGCGAATACCCCTTCTTCCTCGGTCACGCCGACGAACACGGCGAGGGCGAGGGCCTGGGCGCCAACCTGAACCTGCCCCTGCCGCGGGGCAGCTCGGTAGCCCACTGGTTTGCTGCGCTCGAGGCCGCGTTGCAGGCGGTGCAGCGCCACGGCGCCGACGCCCTGGTGGTGGCGCTGGGTGTGGACACCTTCGAGGGCGACCCCATCTCCGGTTTCCGGCTGACCGGCGCCGACTACCTGCGCCTGGGTGAGCGCCTGGCCCGTGCCGGCCTGCCGACGGTGTTCACCTTCGAAGGCGGCTATGCCGTGGCCGAGGTGGGGGTGAATGTGGTGAACGTGCTGGAGGGGTTCGTCGGCGCGGGTTGATTCAGCCCGCGCCGAGCCCTGATGCTGCCGCCGACGGGCCGGTCACACCACGCGCAGGGTCACCATGGTCTGGTTGAGCAACTGGTAGCCGATCTCACCGAAGGTGATCGGGCCGCTCAGGCCACCAATGCGCTTGCCTTCCAGCTCGCCGAACACGAAGTTCAGGATGCAGTTGCAGGACCAGGCTGCCCCGGAGGTGTCCCGCCCGGCAATCTCGCTGCGGAAGTGCTCGGCATAGTCGGGCTGCGGTTTGGCGAAGCGGTAGTCCACGCCAGGAAAAACCGGTGCATACAGATGGACAAGGCCTTGAGCGCCATCCACGCTCTGCAGGGAGACATTGACCTTCGCACCGGCAAAGTCGCCAATCAGAGGCTGGCGCCCATGTTCGAGTCCACGCGAGGTGATGTAGTCGCTCAGGCGCACCCGTTCGCCATTGATGCTGCATTCGCCCACTTCAAAACGGGTCTCGTCGAAGTGCAGCACATCGCCTTCTTCGGGCTCGAAGAGGTTCACGATTTCGACCAGCGCCAGTTTGTCCGCCGGCAGACGCACATGGGCAACCACGGCCCGGTCTTCGTGCTTGCGGGCTTCGCTGCCGTCGTAGACCTTGGGTGTGACTCGGCCAAGGTCGCCCAGGTGCACGCCGGAGATCCAGCCCACCGTGGGTTTGACGAAGGCATCCGGGTAGCTGGCGGCCTCGCTGGCGAAGCGCTGGTGTGTCGCCGAGCCGGCCGGCAGGATGGCCAGCGCGACACCGTTGTCCGGTGCATCGCCGCTGATGCGCGACAGCTCGTCGGCGCCCAGGCAGGTGAAGCTCACGTCCTCGCCGAAGCTTGACAGGTCGGTGACGAACACCTGGTCCGCCTGCACGACACAGCCGCCCGCGTCGGTCATGAAATAGGGAATCGTGCCACCGATCCAGCGGCCGGCGGGCAGCTGGTCCAGCGCCGACTCCGGTCCCGCGACCGCCAGCGGCCGGCCCGCCCGCAGCAGTTCGGCAGCGGCGCTCACGCTCATCAATGGGTTGTTCATGCGGATCTCTCCCTTCAGAGGCCGGCCAGTTGCTGGATCTCGTGGGCGAGCAGGCGCTCCCACTTGGCGAAGTAGGCGCGGATGGCCTGGGCCTTGTCGGCCAGGGGATCCTTGCTGCGTTCCATGTTCTTGATCAGGAACTGCGTTCCGAGGTGCTGCGTCTGCATGCGTGACAACGACCCGCTGGCCAGGCGCTGCCAGCAGGGGTGGGTTGGAGAAGGGATGGCCATGGAGGTGGAAATCAGGAGGCTGGTCGAGTCGAACGCCCTCACCCGTCTGGGCACGGCGGCCGGCGGTCGCGGTCTGCGTCGACGCTGCTGCGCCATTCATGATGAGACCGTGGTCGAATTGCAGCATTGCTGCGTCGCCTGGATCGCAGAAAAGCGCCGGGAGTTCGCCCCATCTCTGGGTTGCTCAGGGGTGACGAAGCCTCCGTCGGTCTTGAGTACATGGAGCGCGTCGAGCTTCCGCGGGCCGCCTCGGCGCGCCAACCTGCGGCAGCGCAGCGCCTGGCCACCAGCGGCTGCAGTCTGGGCGTCCTCGAGCAATTCCCGGGTGCAGGCACCATGAGGACGTGGTCGCCCACCAACGGGTCGCTGTGGGTGACCGAGTCGTCGAACTTCCAGTCGCCCCAGTTCTCCGAGGCAAATCCGGCATTGCTCGGGAAGGGCCTGTACAGCGCCTGGCCGCGGCTCGTGCGCGCGCCGGCCCCGCGCAGGCGGGGCCGAAACTCATCGGCATCGCGCTTCAGTCGGCGCGGCTGCGGATCACCACCCGACCGCGCTGCACCACCGAGCCCTCGCGCAGCGTGCCCGCCAGCGACGGGTTGAGTTGGTTGTCATAGTCCACCACGGTCGCGCCGTTGCGGTCGGTATGCCAGATGCGCAGACGCAGGCGGTCGCGACCCCTGCCGCCGGGCAGGTCGCCGTCGATGGCGGTGACGCTGAACTGGTAGCCCTCCACGCCGTTGAGCCGGCCGGTGCCGCTGTAATGGGCGCGCTGGCCGTTGAGGGTGACGGGGCCCTGTGTCTGGCCGCGGAAATGCAGCTCGGCCCCGTGAAGCTGGAACAGCGTGCGGCCGGGTGGACGGCTCTCGCCCGCGACGTAACGGCTCACGAAGGCGAAGCGTGCCCGACCGCCTTCGGTGGGGTCGGACTTCACTGCGCCCAGAGGAGAGCGCAACCAGCCGGAGCCGGTCACGAAGCCGCGGCTGGCGTCGTAGACCGTCACCTGCCGACTGCTGGCGGCCTTCTGGCCGCTGCTGTCGGTGATGGTCAGCGTCACGTTGTAGACCCCCGCTGCAGCGAAACTGTGGGTGGCGCTGACGCTGCCGGTGCCCGCAGATTCACTGACGGCGCCGACACTGTTCGGGGAGCCATCGCCCCAGGACCACAGGGCAGTGTGGATGTCGCCGCTGTCGGGATCGGTGAACGATGCCGAGAAACCGGCGCTGCGCCCGGCCGCCAGCGGGTCGTCGACCAGCACCTCGCCCACCACCGGTGCGGTGGCCGTCGGAGACAGCAGCAGCGCCCCGGAGGCAATCATCACACCGCTGTCGGAGATGGCCCTCACCGGCGTGGTCTCCAGATCCGCCGGCAGGTTCTGGATCCAGGTGTCGACATCCTGCATCCCCCGTGCCGCTGTCCAGACGAAACCGTGTTCCAGGCTGTCGCTGCCCAGGGAGCGCCCCACCACCGTGCCGTAGCGATTGATGTCGTAGGCATAGGTGTAAGCCGCAGTGCCGGCCAGGGCGCCAAGGTCCGTCATGCCCGCTGCCGCGGTCCAGACAAAGGCGCGGTCCACACCATCGCTGCGGGTGAAGCTGCCCAGGACGCCGCCGCTGGCGTTGATCCGGAAGGCCAACGCAGCCGTGCCGCCGAAAACGCCGAGATCCGTCATGCCGCTGCTGCGATGCCACACATAGCTGCGGGAGACGCCCTGCGGGTCTGTCCAGCTCCCCACCGCCTGGCCGGCATCGTTCAGGTCGGCCACCGCCGTCAGGACGCCGGTGGCGGGATTGATCTCGGCCTTGGTTCCGTCGGGTGACCATACAAAGGCCGCAGACAGGCCATCGCTGCGGGTGGACGTCACTGCCACCTGGCCAAAGGCGTTGATCGCGTTGGGCATGGCATAGGCCCCACCCAGCGTGCCCAGATCGATCATGCCTGTGCCGGCCGACCAGAAAAAGGCATGGACCTGCACGTCGCCGTGGGTGCGTGACCATCCAGTGACCTGGCCGGCGGCATTGACATCCAGGGCCACCGATTCACTGCCACCCAGAGTGCCGAGGTAGACCATCCCGCCGCTGCGTGTCCAGAGGAAGGCGCGGTGAGGCCAGTGGTCGCCGGCCAGGGTCGATGCGCCGACAACATGCCCTGCATCGCTCACGGCTTCCAGCCGGGTGCAGCCGCCACCGAGCGAGCCGATGTCCACGCTTGAGCTGCCATCGAAGAAGCTGCCACGAGGGCAGGGCAACCCCGAAGACGAAAACAGCCCCTCGTTGTAGCCGACCTGACCCAGGCTGTTGACCGCCTTGTAGGCGGGCACGCTGGCGCCGCTGCCCAGCGTCTGTGCCCGATGCGTCTGAGCCTGCACGGCCGCCATGGCCGATAGGGCCGCCAGCCCGGTGACAGCCAATGTGCGCCACATGCGGTGGCACGACAAGAATGCGGGAAGCATGAAATCCTCCGAAGTGCTGCGCGCAGGCTGGTCCGGTGTCGCCGATCGACCCGGTTCTCATGCCCGCACACGGAGCGCTCACCCCAGACCCCCTGCTGCTCTTGGCTGCGATGCGCCTTCCTGTCGAGGGTGCTCTTCTGCATAGGATGGTGTCAATGTGAAACTTATGTCTTTAAATGATTCTCGACGGGGCGTCCGTTGGTAACAACGCCGGCCAGGGCCGCTGACGCGAGCACCGCTGCGATGTTCCAATGCGTAGAAAGCGCGTGGGCGCCGGTGCGGGGCTGGCGGAAAACCAGCGTCCTGCCTGGCGTTGCGGCGCTCCACGTCTCGAAGTCATCGGGCTGCCGCAGCCGGGATGGGGCACACTGGGGAAAGCGGCATGAGCCTGCGGGCAAGAATTCTCTCTTTGGTTCTGGGCGCGGCGTTGTTGCCGGTTTTGGCCCTGATCGGCCTGCTGCTCGAGCATCGGCAGACCGAGGTCGCCGCGGCGCGTCAGCGCCTGGGCGCGATGGCGCAGGGATTGGCCGCTGAACTTGAGAACCGCACCTCCGGCACCGCACAGTTGTTGTTTGGCCTGGGCCATGTGCCGGTGTTGAAGAAGGGGGACCGCCAGGCCTGCTCGGACTTCCTCGCCGACGTACTGAAGGAGCACCCGCAGTACACCGGCCTGCTGACCATCCTGCCCGACGGGCAACTGCACTGCGACTCCCTGCGCAGCGGGCGACGGCTCGATCTGAACGACCGGCGCTATTTCGTTCGTGCCCGGTCTTCGACCCGGCATGTGATCGAGCCCGTGGTCGGTCGCCTCACCGGCAAGCCGGTGCTGCAGATCGCCTATCCCATCCGTGACTCGCAAGGGCGCCTGCTGTCGGTGCTGCTGGCCTCCTTGAACCTGGACGACTTTGCCGGCACGGCCGTCAGGGGTCTCCCCTACCGGGGCATGAACCTGCAGATCTGGAAGGGCGACGGCAGTCAGGTGATGGACCAACCTGGAATGAACTCCGGCCCGCTCCAGGCTCCCAAGGA
This sequence comes from Burkholderiales bacterium, assembly GCA_016703325.1. Taxonomy (GTDB): domain Bacteria; phylum Pseudomonadota; class Gammaproteobacteria; order Burkholderiales; family Burkholderiaceae_C; genus Sphaerotilus. The sequence goes on from JADJCH010000002.1 coordinate 145,839, forward strand.
GATCATTGCCAAGGTGCTGGCGTCGGCGCGGGATGCCGAGACGGTCACGCAGACGGAGCCCATGCGCCTGTGGGCATCATCGGCGCCCATCGGTGACGCCTCGGAGCCCATGCGGCTGGTGCTCAGCGTGCCGGAAGAGGAGCTGCTGCGGGCTGCGGATCTTCTCTTCAGACGCACGCTGGTGGGCGTGCTGTTGCTGTCGCTGATCGTATTCGTCGGCGCTGCATTGCTGGGGGAGTTTGCCGTGCGCAGGCAGGCTGCGCGCCTGATCAAGGCCATCTCCCGGCTTGATGCAGGGCAGTACGGCGAGACCATCGGTCGGCCGTACCCGCGCGGTGAACTCGGCGAAGTGATGGCTGCGCTCGACCGGCTGGCCGGCTCGCTGGAAGGCCAGCGCGGCGACATCGATCGCCACACCCGGGCTCTGGAACACCAGGCAAGGTTTGACGGACTGACCGGGCTGGCCAACCGGGTGATGCTCAGTGACCGGCTGGACCAGTCGCTGATCCACGCCAAGCGTACCCAGCGACAGGTGGCCGTGATCCTGCTCGACCTCGATCGCTTCAAGACCGTCAACGACAGCCTTGGCCACAGCCAGGGTGATGTGCTGTTGAGAACCGTTGCAGCCCGACTGCAGGCGGCTGTGCGGGAGGGGGATACGGTCGCGCGGCTCGGGGGCGATGAATTTGTGGTGGTGCTGTCGGATCTGGCCTCGCAGGATGACATCGGGCTCGTAGCGGACAAGCTGCTGAAACACCTGTGCCAGCCCGTGCAGCTCGGTCACCACGCCCATGCCGTGGGGGCCAGCCTCGGCGCAGCGGTGTACCCACGCGACGGCGACACCAGCGAGGAGTTGCTGAGGCATGCGGACATCGCGATGTACCGCGCAAAGGCCCACGGAGGCCAGGAGATGGTGTTCTTCACCCCGGACATGAACCGGGACATTCAGGAGCGGCTGAAGCTGGAGGCCGGCCTGCGGGCCGCGTTGCCGCGCGAGGAGTTGCTGCTGGTGTACCAGCCGATCGTCGACATGCAATCCAAGCGCATCGTGGCGGCGGAGGCCCTGCTGCGCTGGCAGTGTCCCGATCGGGGCACGGTGATGCCGGGCCAGTTCGTGACGCTGGCGGAAGAGACCGGGTTGATCGAGCCGATCGGAGACTGGGTGCTGCACGAAGCCTGCCGCCAGGCCCGCCGGTGGCAGGATCGTTGCGGTGTGGCTTTGCCGGTCTCGGTGAATCTGTCGGCCCGGCAGCTGAGGGGCAGCGGGTTTGAGCTTCGGGTGGCGCGCGCGCTGGAGCAAACCGGTTGCCCCGCCGGATCCCTGTTCCTGGAGGTCACCGAGTCCATGATGATGGACCGGCCCGCGCAGGCCCTGGAGGTGATGACCCGACTCAAGGCAATGGGAGTGCAGCTGGCCATCGACGACTTCGGCACCGGCTACTCCTCACTGAGCCAGCTCAAGCGCTTCCCGGTGGGCACCGTCAAGATCGACCGCTCCTTCGTGCAGGACATCGAGCACGATCCGGACGACGCGGGCATCGTCGATGCCATCCTGGCCATGGCGCGTCGGCTGGGCCTGCGCGTGGTGGCCGAAGGGGTGGAAACCCCCGGCCAGCTGGCGCTGCTGGATTCGATGGGCTGCCACATCGTGCAGGGTTACCTGCTGGGGCGCCCCTGCAGCCCGGATGCCTTCGAGCAGATGATGCTGGCGGACCTCTTTGCACAAGGCCGCGGACGGGCCGCACCGGATCTTCTCACCTCGCAGATGGGATGAACCGGCCGGGAGGCTGGCGTTGACGGACCGGGCTCGGTGTCACCCCGTATTGCGCAACCCCGCTGCCACGCCGTTGATCGAGATGTGGATGCCGCGCTGGATGCGTTCCATCGCGGCGTCCTTTGGCGCGCCGGCGGGCAGGGCGCGGTAGCGGCGCATCAGCTCGACCTGCAGGTGGTTCAGCGGGTCGAGGTAGGGGAAGCGGTGCTCGATCGAGCGCGCCAGCGTCGGGTTGGAGGCCAGGCGGTTGGCCTCGCCGGTGATGGCCGACAGCGCGGCGGCGGTGCGCTCCCACTCGGCCTGGATGGCCGTGTAGATGCGCTTGGCCAGCTTTTTGTCGTCCACCAGCTCCAGGTAGCGCTGGGCGATGCCCAGGTCGGTCTTGGCCAGCACCATGTCCAGGTTGGACAGCAGGGTGCGGAAGAAGGGCCACTGCTGGTGCATGCGCTGCAGCAGCGCCAGCCGGGTTTCCTTGCTGGCGTCCTTGGCCTTGCCTTTCTTGCCCTCCTTCGCCGGGGCAGCGGACTCGCCGGCCAGGAAGGCCTCGATCGCCGAACCGAAGCCGCACCAGCCGGGCAGCGCCACGCGGCACTGGCCCCAGCTGAAGCCCCAGGGGATGGCGCGCAGGTCCTCGATGGCGCGGGTGGCCTTGCTTGGGCGGACGGCCGGGCGCGAGCCGATGTTCAGCTCGGCGATCTCGCGGATCGGCGTGGCGCTGAAGAAGAAGTCGGTGAAGCCCGGCGTCTCGTAGACCAGGTTCCGGTAGGCGGCCATGCTGGCGGCGGAGATCTCGGCCGCCGCGTCCAGGAAGGCTTTGGGCGCGCTGCCCGTGGGGTGCAGCAGCGTGGCCTCCAGCGTGGCCGCGACCAGGGTCTCCAGGTTGCGCAGGCCGATCTCGGGGTGGGCGTACTTGGAGGCGATCACCTCGCCCTGCTCGGTCAGGCGGATCTGGCCGTTCACCGTGCCCGGGGGCTGCGCCAGGATGGCCTGGTAGCTCGGGCCGCCGCCGCGGCCCACGGTGCCGCCGCGCCCGTGGAACAGGCGCAGGGTGATGCCGTGGCTCTTGCCCAGCGTGTCGAAGAGCTCGACCAGCGCCGTCTCGGCGGCGTAGAGCTCCCAGTTGCTGGTGAAGAAGCCGCCGTCCTTGTTGCTGTCGGAGTAGCCGAGCATCACGTCCTGCTCGCCCTTGCCATCGACACCCGAGCGCTGGATCAGCCCCGCCACGCCCGGCAGCGCGTAGAAGTCGCGCATGATCGGCGCGGCATTGCGCAGGTCGGCGATGGTCTCGAACAGCGGCACGACGATCAGGTCGTTCACGGCACCGTCACTGTCCAAGGTACCCCGCAGCAGGCCGACCTCCTTCTGCAGCAGCAGGACTTCGAGCAGGTCGCTGACGTCTTCGGTGTGGCTGATGATGTAGTGGCGCAGCGCATGGCGGCCAAAGCGCGCGAGCATCTCGCGCGCGGTCTCGAAGATCGCCAGCTCGCTCTGGGCGTGCTCGCTGTACTCGGCGCCGATCACGCGCAGTGGGCGGGCGTCGTTCAGCATGCGCAGCAGCAGGGCGCGTCGGGCACCTTCATCCAATGCGCTGTAGTCGGCTTCGATGCGGGCGGTGGCCAGCAGTTCGGCCACCACGTCCTCGTGCTTGTCGGAGCTCTGGCGCAGGTCCACCGTGGCGAGGTGGAAACCGAACACCTGCACCGCGCGCATCAGCGGTGCCAGGCGCGGGGCGATCAGGGCCTGGGCGTGGTGGTGCCGGAGCGAGGCCTCGATCACCTTCAGGTCGGCCAGGAACTCCTCGGCGCTGGCGTAGGGGTCCTGCGGCGCGACGGCATGGCGCAGCGCCTCGGTGCCTGTCAGTTCGTGCAGGGTGGCGGCCAGGCGGGCGTAGACGCCGGTCAGCGCGCGGCGGTAGGGCTCGTCTTCCCGGTGCGGATTGCGGTCGGGTGAGCGTTCGGCCAGCGCGTGCATCGCGGTCGTCACCGGTGCGAGCAACTGCGAGGTGGAGAGCTCGCCGCCGAGCAGGTGCACCTCGGTGAGGTAGCAGCGCAGCGCCGTCTCACTCTGGCGCGCCAGCGCGGTGCGCAGCGTCTCGGCGGTGACGAAGGGGTTGCCGTCGCGGTCGCCGCCGATCCAGTGGCCCATGCGGAAGAAGCTGGCCACCTCATGCCCGCGCAGGTGCGACTCGACCTCGCGGTACATGCGCGGGATCTGGCGCAGGAAGGTGGCGTGGTAGTAGCTCAGCGCGTTCTCGATCTCGTCGGACACGGTGAGCTTGGTGTAGCGCAGCATGCGCGTCTGCCAGAGCTGCGTGACGCGCGCGCGCAGCAGCGCCTCGTTGTCGTCGCGCTCGCGCTGGGTGTGCAGGCCGTCGCGCGCACCGATCAACTCAGCCACGGCGCGCTCGGCGTCCAGGATGGACTTGCGCTGCACCTCGGTGGGGTGGGCGGTCAGCACCGGCGAGATGTAGGCCTGCGAGAGCGTTTTCGCGATGTCGGCGGCGCGGATGTCGGCATCGGCCAGGCGCTCGAAGCACATTGCCAGCGAGCCCTCTTGCAGGTCGCCGTTGCGCTCGTGCACCTCGCGTCGGCGCACGTGGTGGCGGTCCTCGGCGATGTTGGCCAGGTGCGAGAAGTAGCTGAAGGCGCGGATCACGCTGACGGTCTGGTCGGCGCTGAGGTTCTTCAGCAGGCGCGCGAGCGCCTTGCCGGCGCTGTCGTCCTGCTTGAGCCGGTAGGCCACCGAGAGCTGGCGCACCCGTTCGATCAGCTCGTAGGCCTCCCGGCCCTCCTGCTCGCGGATCACCTCGCCGAGGATGCGCCCGAGCAGGCGGATGTCCTCCACCAGCGGGCGATTTTTTTCGGCAGCGTCGGTGACGTCGTTCGAGGGGCTCATCGGTGCGCCGGAGCTGCGGGTACTGCGACCTGCGGGGGATTCGGCAGGTGATTTCCGGGCGGCGGTGCGGGCGGTGCTCGGCATTGAAACCTCGGGGCGAAAACAGAAGAAATTGGGTTACGTGATGTTAGCAGTTTCCCTTGGTCATGCGTGATTGACATGACTTGATCAAGAGATCGGCATTGATGTCCCCTCCAAAGGGTTCTCCAGGTCAACAGCAGGACGCATGCCGTCTGGAGAGGCGCAAGGGTGGTGGACAATTCCACGCCATGAGTGAAATGCCCACGAACGTTGTCATCGCCACCCGCGAAAGCCGCCTGGCCCTTTGGCAGGCCCACCATGTCCAGGCCCTGCTGCGTGAACGCTTCGGCTGGTCGGTCGACCTGCTGGGCATGACCACGCAGGGCGATCAGATCCTGGATCGTGCGCTGTCCAAGGTGGGCGGCAAGGGCCTGTTCGTGAAGGAACTGGAGGTGGCGCTGGAGGAGGGGCGGGCGCACTTGGCGGTGCATTCGCTCAAGGACGTGCCGATGGAACTGCCCCAGGGCTTCGAGCTGGCGGCGGTGCTGGAGCGTGAGGATCCGCGCGATGCCTGGGTGTCGCCCCGGCATGAGCGCTTCGAGGATCTGCCGCAGGGTGCCCGGGTCGGCACGTCCAGCCTGCGCCGGGTGGTGCAGCTGAAGGCGCTGCGCCCGGATCTGGACGTTCTGCCCCTGCGCGGCAACCTGGACACGCGCCTGCGCAAGCTGGACGAGGGTCAGTACGAAGGCATCGTGCTGGCCGCCGCCGGTCTCAAGCGCCTGGGCCTGGCCGAACGCATCCGCAGTGTGATCGACCCGATCACCATGTTGCCGGCGGCCGGGCAGGGCGCCCTGGGCATCGAGGTTCGCAGCGACCAGACGGCGCTGCGCGAGGCCCTGGCCGGACTCACCCATGCACCCACCTGGCTCGCGGTGCACGCTGAGCGGGCGGTGTCCCGAGCCTTGGGCGGCAGCTGCAGCATGCCCCTGGCAGCCTTTGCCCAATGGCAGGACGGTGAGCTGCAGATCGAGGCTCGCCTGGGCCATCCGCTGGACGCCACGGTCGCCTTGCTGCGCGCCCAGCGTCGTGCTGCGGTGGGCGACACCACGGCGGCCGAGGCGCTCGGTCGGGCCGTTGCCGACGATCTGCTCGCTCAGGGAGGGCAGGTGCTGTTGGCCGGGTTGGCGGCACCCCAGGCCTGAACGGGACGGGTGCGAGGTGTCAACGTCTGCGGTCGAGGCGTCTGCCCGTTCGCCCTGCGTGCTGGTCACCCGGCCGCAGCCGCAGGCGGACGAATGGGTGTGCCGACTGCATCTGCTGGGTCAGCAGGCGGCCGCCCTGCCGCTGCTGGCCATCGAACCCCTGGCGGGCGACGATCCGCTGCTCCAGCAGGCCTGGCAGCAGGTGGCCGGTTGCCGTTTGCTGATGTTCGTCAGCCCGAATGCGGTGACGGCCTTCATGGCGGGGCGGCCAGCGGGCTGGGTCTGGCCGGAGCACCTCCTGGCCGGCGCCACCGGCCCCGGGACGGTGGCGGCGTTGCGGGAGATGGCCGTCCCGGAGCCGGCCATTGCGGCGCCCCGGCCGGATGCGGCTCAGTTCGATGCGGAAACGCTCTGGGCGCATCGGCTGGAGCGGGAGTCCTGGGTTGGTCAACGTGTGCTGATCGTGCGCGCCAGCGAAGGACGGGACTGGCTGAGCGAGCGTTTGGCCAGTCAAGGGGCACTGGTTTCCCATGTGGCGGCCTACCGCCGGAGCGCGCCGCGCTGGGGCGAGGCCGAGCGGTCTCTGCTGCACCGGGTGGTCGAGTACCCGCAGCAGCATGCCTGGCTGCTGAGCAGCTCCGAGGCCATCGGCCATCTGAAGGGTTGCCTGGACCACCTGGGCGAGGCTGTGTTGTGGGCACCGCTGCAGCAGGTGGCGGCCTGGGCCACCCACCCGCGCATCGCGCAGAACGCTCTCGCCGCCGGTTTTGCCCAGGTTCATCCCGCGCAGCCCGATCCCGCATGGTTGGTGCAGGCCCTGCGTTGAGACCTCTCGAGGCGGGTGTGCCGCCGGGTGCGGGCGGGGGGTCGATAGAATCGTTTCGCAGTCTTGCCCGCTCACGGACGACGACCCTGTGAATTCTTCCCCTGATCCCGCCGATCTTCCCCGCCCGGTGACAGAACCTGCAGCCGAGGTGGGCGCTGCTGCGGCACCTGTACCGGCGGCGGCGGCGGCCGAGCCGCCTCCGCTGCAGCCTCCTCCTCCGGCGGTCCCCGCGCCGCCAGTGGCTCCCGCTGCCTCCGGCCCGGCTCCCGCTCCTGCCGTACCGCCGCCGATGGCGGCGCAACCTTTGGTACCGGTGATGGCTGCCATGGCGTCGCCCCACACGCCCTGGCTGGTGCCTTCATTGGCGGCCGCAGCGGTGCTGTCCGGCGTCGCGATCTGGGTGGCCTGGGACAGTCGTGAGCAGGTGCGCTCACTGGAGCTGGAGTTGGTGCGGCGTCAGCAAGGCAGCGCCGAGCAGGCCACCGAGGCCCGCACGGCGGCCAAGCAGGCCCAGGAGCTGGCCCGCGACTCGGCAGCGAAGATCACACTGCTGGAGGCGCGCCTGACTGAGGTGTCGATGCAGCGCAGCCAGCTCGACGAGCTGATTCAGTCGATGTCGCGCTCCCGCGACGAAAACCTGGTGGTGGACATCGAAGCGGCCGTGCGGGTGGCACAGCAGCAGGCTGCCCTGAGCGGGAGTGTGGAGCCCCTGGTGTCGGCGCTGCGCACTGCCGACGAGCGGCTGGCCCGGGTCAATCAGCCCAAACTGGACCGTCTGCGCCGGGCCATTGCCCGGGACCTCGACCGGGTGCGTTCGGCCGGTGTGCCGGACCTGGGCAACCTTCTGATCAAGCTGGACGAGGCCGTGCGGCTGGTGGACGAGCTGCCGCTGCAGGTCTCGCTCAACCGGCCTGCCCGACCGGTGGTCGCGGCTCCCGTGCCTGCAGCGTCGGCGGCCAGTTCGGACTGGTGGTCGAGGAGCCTGCGCACGGTGGAAGACTGGGCCACTCCCCTGCAGCGGGCCTGGCAGGAGGTGCAGGGGCTGGTGCGGGTGACCCGCATCGACCGACCCGAAGCCATGCTGGTAGCGCCTGACCAGGGCTTTTTCCTGCGCGAGAACCTCAAGCTGCGCCTGCTGAATGCCCGCCTGTCGCTGCTGTCGCGACAGGCAGAAGCTGCGCAGTCCGACTTGCGGGGGGCGCAGCTGGCGCTGCAGACCTACTTCGACGGCAGCTCGCGCAAGACCCAGCTGTCGCAAGATCTGCTGCGGCAGGTGCTGACCCAGAGCCGGCAGCTCAACCTGCCGCGACCTGATGACACCCTCGCCGCGGTGATGGCCGTGGTGGCAGGGCGCTGAGGCGGATCGGACATGCGCCAAGTCGTCTGGCTGCTCTTTCTCTTCGTGGTGGCGGTGATTGCCGCGGGCACGCTCGGCAACAACGAAGGCCTGGTGGTGGTGTACTGGCCGCCCTGGCGCATCGATCTGTCGCTCAACCTGTTCGTGCTGCTCTGGGTGGCCGTGGGGGTTGCGGCATATTTGATCGTGGGCGCTGGGGTTCGGTTGGCTGGTTTGCCGGAGCGGGCCCGCCTCTGGCGGGGTCAGCAGCGTGAACGGGGTGCGCAGGCTGCCCTGCGGGAAGCGCAGGGCCTGTTGTTTGCGGGCCGGTTCAGCCGCGCCCACAAGGCGGCCCTGCGGGCTTTGGAGATCCGCGTGGCCACGCCGGAGTTGCGCGACGACTCGGAGTTCGCTGCCCTGGCCCACCTGTTGGCCGCCAGCAGCCTGCATCGCCTGCAGGACCGGGTCCGGCGCGACGAACAACTGCTGGCGGCTCAGACCCTGCTGGGGCAGGGCGGTGCACCCGCCGCCGTGGCGGAGGCTGCGCAGCTGATGGCAGCCGAGTGGGCCGTGGAAGACCGCGATGCCGACCGTGCGCTGGGGCACCTCGCCCTGTTGCCGGCAGGGGTCGGGCGCCGCACGCAGGCCCTGCGGGTGCGGCTGCAGGCGCACCGGCTGGCCCGCCAGCCGCTGGAGGCGCTCAAGACGGCCCGGCTGCTGGCCAAGCACCAGGCCTTTGCACCGGCGGCAGCTCAGGGATTGCTGCGCTCACTGGCGGCTGAGGCGCTCGACAGCGCACGCGATGCAGATCAGTTGCGCCGGGTGTGGATGCAGCTGGAAAACGCCGATCGGCGAGATCCCTTTGTGACGGCGAAAGCCGCCCTGCAGGCTGCGGCCGTGGGCTCCGCGGCAGACGCTCGCGGTTGGCTGCGCCCCCACTGGGAGGAACTGCCGCGCCTGGGCGAACTGGAGCGGGCGGCCGTGCTGGAGGCCTTTCTGAGGGTCTTGCCCGGCCTGTCGGCCGATTGGCTGCCGCTGCTGGAAGCGAGTGTTGTGGCCATGCCACAGGATCCGGCCGTGGCTCACGTGGTCGGGCGGGCCATGGCTGAGCGCAAGCTCTGGGGGCGCTCGCGCCGCCTGCTCGAAAGTGCCACGAGTCTGCCCGGCGGCAGTGTGGACCTGCGTCGGCAGGCCTGGCGTGCCCTGGCCGAGATCGCCGAGGCGGAAGGGGATGAGGCCAGAGCGCAGCATTTTTATCGCCAGAGTGCGACAGGGACTTGACCTTTCGTCAGAAGGCTTGTTATAGTCTCTTTCTCGCTGCAAAACAGCGGCGAGACAAGCGGCTGTAGCTCAGTTGGATAGAGTACTTGGCTACGAACCAAGGGGTCGTGGGTTCGAATCCTGCCAGCCGCGCCAATACCTGAAAGGGTCAGCATTTACAAAGTGCTGACCCTTTCTTCATTTCCGGGTCGCTTCACGGTTGCTGCGGATGCTGAACATCGTCAACGTCACCTTTCCGTTCTTCGCGCTGGTTCTGGCGGGTTTTGTGGCCACCCGTCGCGGCTGGTTGGCGCTGGATGCGATTCCGGCCATGAACGCCTTCGTGCTGTACTTCGCGCTGCCGTGCATGCTGTTTCGCTTCGGCGCAAGCACGCCGATCGCACGCATGCTCGACCCGGCGGTGATCGGTAGTTACCTGGGCTGCGCCCTGCTGATCGTGGCTGTGGCCGTGGTGTTGACCCGGCGTGGGGTGGTGGGATGGAACGATGCGGCCTTCGGTTCGCTGGTGGCCGCATTCCCGAACTCCGGCTTCATGGGTGTGCCGCTGCTGGTGGATCTGCTGGGCCCGGCAGCCGCAGCTCCTGCCATCGTGGCAGTGACGGTGGACATGGTAGTCACTTCGTCCTTGTGCATTGCCCTGTCGCGTCTGGGGACGGCTGGTGAACATGGGATGCGCGAAGCACTGTCCAAGTCGCTGCGGGGCGTGGCGGCCAACCCCTTGCCGTGGGCCATCGTCTTCGGCGCACTGGTGTCGGCGACAGGGCTGGAGTTGCCGCCGGTGGTGTTCAAACCGGTGGCCATGCTGGCCGATGCTGCATCTCCGGTGGCGCTGTTCACCCTGGGGGCGGTGCTGGCGCGGTCGCAGATGCGCCCGGACCCCGAAGTTGCCGGCGGCACGGCCGCTGCCCGTCGGGCGGACGTGCCGCTGGTGGTGGGGCTCAAGCTGATCGCCCACCCTTTGCTGGTGTGGGGGGTCGGAAGCCTGGCGATGGCCCTGGGTCTGCCGCTGGAGCCTTTTGCGCTGCAGGTGCTGGTGCTGCTGGCTGCGTTGCCGAGTGCCAGCAACGTGACGATGCTGGCAGAGCGTTATGGTGCGGATTCAGGGCGCATCGCGCGCATCGTCTTGATCAGCACGGCGCTGTCTTTCCTGACCTTCACGGTGGCTGTGGCCTGGCTGGTCTGAGGCCTGTTGGATCGGCAATGGCAATGGCAATGGCAATGGCAATGGCAATGGCAATGGCAATGGCAATGGCAATGGCAATGGCGATTTTTCAGCGCCGCTTGCCGTTGCCGTCGGGCAGCAGGCAGGCCTCGCTGACCTGCAACTCGTTGTCGCGGGCGAAGTTCATCACGAAGTCCCAGGCCATGGGCTCCAGGCTGCGCAGGGCCTCGTTGACCACCACGCACTTCGTGTGGCCATGCACCGTCGGGATGCAGTACGGCGAGTAGCCGATGGCCGAGCCGATGCCGCCGGCCGAACCTCGCGGACGGAACGACGACATGGCACCGGCCAGCCGCTCGGCCCAGTCGCTGGGGCGGAAGGTTCGGCCGTCCCGGGTGATCCCGAGGATGAAGATTTCGCGTGGGGTGTTCGACTTCGTCACGTGCTGGCGCCTTGTCGTGCAACCGGCTCATGGCCTGCGCACATCAACCCGTATTGTGCTGCAGCGCAGCAGCACGGTCTTCTGCTCAGGCATGCCGTCTGTCGTCGAGGAGTGGCCGGCGGTGCTGCGCCTTTGCGTCACCCTCAAGTGTGGGCCCGACTTCTGTCACCGGACTGTCGCCGCGCCGTCCGCTCGATCCGTACAATGTGGAAAGCGTCCCGCCCTGGCCGGGACGTTTCTTTTTTTCTGCGCAACCCGTGCCTGGATGGAGACCTTCGATGACCTCGCCCATCGACCAACCCCATGTGATGAAGACCTACGGTCGCCTGCCGATCGCGATGTCGCACGGCCGAGGCTGCAGGGTCTGGGACACCGAGGGGCGCGAGTACCTGGATGGTCTCGGGGGCATTGCGGTCAATACGCTGGGCCATGCCCACCCGAAGTTGGTGGCCGCTCTGCGTGAGCAGGTGGGTCAGTTGATCCACTGCTCCAACTACTACCACGTCCCGGGTCAGGAGGCGCTGGCGGCCCGGTTGACCGAGCTGTCGGGACTGACCAACGCCTTCTTCTGCAGCACCGGCCTGGAAGCCAACGAGGCGGCCCTGAAGATCGCGCGCAAGTTCGGCCACGACAAGGGCATCGAGCGCCCGGAGATCGTGGTGTACGAGAAGGCCTTCCATGGCCGTTCGATCGCCACGCTGTCGGCCACCGGCAACCCGAAAGTTCAGGCCGGTTTCGGTCCGCTGGTGGAAGGCTTTGTGCGTGTGCCGTTCAACGACATGGCGGCGCTGCGCGAGGCGGTGTCCAGTCGCCCGAACGTGGTGGCTGTCTTCCTGGAGACCATCCAGGGCGAAGGCGGCATCCACGCGGCGCGCTGGGACTACCTGCGCGAGGTGCGTGCGCTGTGTGACGAGCGCGATCTGCTGCTGATGCTCGACGAGGTGCAGTGCGGCATCGGTCGCACCGGCAAGTGGTTTGCCCACCAGTGGGCCGGCATCGTGCCGGACGTGATGCCGCTGGCCAAGGGACTGGGTTCCGGCGTGCCCATCGGCGCCATTGTCTGTGGTCCGCGCGCCGCGAACGTCTTCGGCCCGGGCAACCACGGCACCACCTTCGGCGGCAACCCACTGTCGATGCGCGCGGGCATCGAGACGCTGCGCATCATGGAGGAAGAGGGCCTGCTGTCCAATGCCGCCACGGTCGGCGCGCACCTGAAGTCCGCGCTGCAGCGGGAACTCGCCGGCCTGGCCGGTGTGGTGGAAATCCGTGGTGAGGGCCTGATGCTGGGCATCGAGCTGGACCGTCCCTGTGGCGAGATCCTCACCCGCGCGATGCAGGCCGGCCTGCTGCTCAGTGTCACCGCCGACACCGTGGTGCGCCTGGTGCCGCCGCTGATCCTGACGGTGGCCGAGGCCGACGAAATCGTGTCCATCCTGGTGCCGCTGATCCAGGCCTTCCTGAGTGGTGCAGAGAGTTTGGCGGCATGAAACCGGGGATGAGCCTGATGAAACACTACCTGCAGTTCAAGGACCTCCGGGCCGAGGAATACGCCTACCTGTTCGAGCGGGCCCGTCTGATCAAGACCCGCTTCAAGAACTACGAGAAGTACCAGCCGCTGGCCGACCGCACGCTGGCGATGATCTTCGAGAAGGCCAGCACCCGCACCCGCGTGAGCTTCGAGGCCGGCATGTACCAGATGGGCGGCTCGGTGGTGCACCTGACCACCGGCGACAGCCAGCTGGGCCGCTCCGAGCCGATCGAGGACTCCGCCCGCGTGATCAGCCGCATGGTGGACATCGTGATGATCCGCACCTACGAGCAGGAGAAGCTGCGGCTCTTCGCTGCACACTCGCGGGTGCCGGTCATCAACGGCCTGACCAATGAGTTTCACCCCTGCCAGATCATGGCCGATCTGTTCACCTGGCTGGAGCACCGCGGCTCATTGGGGCCGGAGGGCATCGACCTGAGTGCCCTGCAGGGCAAGGTGGTGGCCTGGGTGGGCGACGGCAACAACATGGCCAACACCTGGCTGCAGGCGGCCGAGATCCTGGGCTTCAAGGTGCACGTCAGCACCCCGGGCGGCTATGAGGTCGACCCGGTGCTGGCCGGCATCGAGGACCGCAGCTGCTACCAGGTTTTCGCCGACCCGCTGGAGGCCTGCCGTGGTGCCCATCTGGTGACGACGGACGTCTGGACCAGCATGGGCTTTGAGGCTGAAAACGAGGCCCGCAAGGCTGCCTTTGCCGACTGGTGCGTCGATGCCGAGATGATGGCCGCAGCCCAGCCGGATGCCCTGTTCATGCACTGCCTGCCGGCCCATCGGGGCGAGGAGGTCGCCGCCGAGGTGATCGACGGGCCGCAGTCGGTGGTCTGGGACGAGGCCGAAAACCGCATGCATGTGCAGAAGGCCTTGATGGAGTTTCTGTTGCTGGGGCGCATCGGATGAGCTGCCGCAAGGACGTTGTGTCACAACGTTCGTGAACGGTTGCCAGTGTCATCAGGCTGTTTCAATCGCTCGCCGGGGCTCTGATAGCATGGAACTGCGGAAGGCAGGTGCCTTCCGGCACACAGCTCAAACGGAAAGGGTATCCATGAAGAAACTGCTCGTCACCGCTGCGTTCATCGCTGCCGCTCCGATGGCCTTCGCTCAGGCCAACAACGTCGGCTCCTGCGGTTGGGGTTCCAAGGTGTTCCAGGGCCAGAAGGGTGTGGCTCCGCAGGTGCTGGCGGCCACCACCAACGGTACCTCCGGCAACCAGACCTTCGGTATCACCTTCGGTACCTCCGGCTGCACCCAGGACGGCGTGGTCAGCTCCACCTGGAAGACCGCGATGTTCATCGACGGCAACCGTGTGCAACTGGCCCGCGACACCGCTGCCGGCCAGGGTGAATCCCTCGCCGCGCTGATGGTGGTGATGGGTGTGTCCGAAGCCGACCGTGGCCACTTCGTGACCACCCTGAAGGACAACTTCTCCACCGTGTTCACCGGCGAGACCGTGGCCGCCAACCTGCGCGGCGTGCTGGCTGCCGATGCTCGCCTGGCGGGTTACGCCCAGGCCATCTGACCTGACGCACCGGCGTCGTGCGGACGGGGCATTCCCGCCGCGCGGCGACCTCAGCAGGCCCAGCCTTCCGGCTGGGCCTTTTCGTTTCTGCCAACCGGGTGGGTTCATGCGTCGCCTCTTGTTGCGCGTCCTTTCGCTTTCCGCTGGCCGCTGGCCGTCCGTTGTCGTGGCCTTTGCGGGGGCAGCGCTGGGCGGGCTTCTGCTGTTGACCGCCACACCGGTGCGGGCGCAGGAGGCGCCGCATGCCGCTGCAGCGGAGCTGACGGCCGCGCAACGCGAGCGCCTGTCGGTCTGGCAGGCTCTCGCACGCGAACGCGCGCTGGCCCAGGATCCGGCCTGGCTGGACCTGCTGCACTTCAAGCGCCATCCCGTCACCGGCCGTTGGCGCAGCCTGGCCGACGACGCCGGCTTCTTCAACGCACCGCAGGGTGCCGTCGATCCACAGGCCGAGCTGGACGCCACGCTGCAGGCCTTCCTCGACCCGCGCCCGAACCGCTCCGGCGAGCAGGCCGCGCAGTGCCGTTTCCCGGCCCGGCTGCGCTGGCTGCGCCAACGCCTGGATCTGCAGGTCGATGACCTGCCCCAGGTGGCCTGCGAGCGCTACGACCAGTGGCGCACCGGTTTGCGGCCCGGCGGCGTCAGCCTGATCTTCCCGGCCGCCTACGTGAACAGCCCGGCATCGATGTACGGGCACACCTTCCTGCGCATCAATCCCGGCGGCGAGGTGCAGGGCAACCCGATGCTGGCCTACACCATCAGTTATGCGGCAGCCGGCAACGAGGCCGACGGGCTGGCCTTTGCCTTCCGCGGCCTGGTCGGCTTGTACCCGGGCATCTTCACCACCACGCCGTACTACCGGCGCATCGAGGAATACACCCACCTGGAGAACCGCGACATCTGGGAGTACGACCTCGATCTGACCGCCGAAGAGATCACCCAGCTGGTGGCGCACACCTGGGAGCTGGGTTTCACCCGCTTCGACTACTACTTCTTCGACGAGAACTGCTCCTACCACCTGCTGTCGCTGCTGGATGTGGCGCGCCCGGGCCTGCGGCTGACCGACCGCTTCACCTGGTGGGCCATCCCGGTGGACACGGTGAGGGTGCTGTTCGAGGTGCCGGGCCTGGTGCGCGGCAGCCACTACCGCCCGTCCAACAGCACCGAACTCGGCTTCCAGGCTGACCAGCTGGACGATGTGGCGGTGGCCCAGGCCCGCGAGGTGGCACAGGGGCAGCGTGCGCCGCGCGACCTGCTGGCCACCGCCGGGGTAGACCCGCTGAGGCGGGCCGGCGCGCTGGAACTGGCCGAACGCCATGCCACCTACCTGGGTGCTGTGCAGGGTTTGGGTGAGGTGGTGGTGCAGCCCCGGCGCATGGCCATCCTGGCCGAACGCGCTCGTCTTCCGGTGCTGTCGGTGAGGCAGCCGCCGCGACCGATTCCGCCGGAAGCCGGGCATGACACCGCCCGGTTGGACCTCTGGGTGGGCCGGCGCGACGGACAGTCGGCCTGGCGTCTGGGCTGGCGACCGGCCTACCACGAGCTGATGGATCCGGAGGCGGGCTTCCAGCGCGGGGCACAGATCCAGTTCTTCTCCCTGGACCTGGCGGGTGAGCCGGGCCATCGCCCCCGGCTGGAGCGTCTGACGCCGGTGGACATCGTTTCGCTGACCCCGCGCGACCGCCTGCTGGGTGCCACCTCCTGGAAGGTGCGCTTCGGGCTGAACCGGGCTTTTGGGCGGCCTGCTGCCGATGCCCCGCTGGTGGCGCAGGTCAACGGGGGCCCAGGCGCGGCCTGGGAGCTCGGGTCGGGGCGCAATGCAATGGTCTACGCACTGATGGACAACCAGCTGAACCTGGCCCGACAGGACGGCGATGTGGCCGACGGCCGCCGCGTGGCCCTGGGCAGCGGGCTGCAACTGGGCCTGCTGCTCGACCCGGCGCCGGGCTGGCGCCTGCAGCTGGAGGGCCGGGCGCGCTGGTACCTGGCCTCGCAGCCCCAGGAACGCAGCCTCGGCCTGAAGCTGCGCCGCAGCCTGGGGCGCAGCGGCCAGCTGATGCTGCAGTGCGAACGCCAGTGGCGCCAGGGCGATGCCGGACGGCGCGAATGCCTCGCGGGATGGCAGCATCATTGGTGAGGCGGATCAACCGGGCCGAACCGCTGGTGCCGCCCTGACAGCGCACCGTCAGGCAGACGGTACAGGCTGTTCCTACGAGGAGACTTGCACATGAAACTGGCCCTGATCACGGACATCCATGCCAACCGCGAGGCCTTCGAGGCCTGCCTGGAACAGGCCCATCTGCACGGTGCCGACCGGATTGCGCTGCTGGGTGACTTCGTCGGCTACGGTGCCGACCCGGCCTGGGTGGTGGAACAGGTGCGTGACCTGGTGTCGCAGGGGGCCATCGCCGTCAAGGGCAACCACGACGAGGCGGTGGTGCAGGGCCCCAGTCCGAACCTGATCGAGGACGCCCGCCGTGTGATCAGCTGGACGCGCGGCCAGCTCAACGAGCAGCAGCTGGACTTTCTGGGAGCGCTGCCCTACAGCCGCGAACTGGGCAGTTGCCTGTTCGTGCACGCCAATGCCTTCGCGCCGAGCGACTGGGAGTACGTCCTGGGGCGAACGGAAGCGGTGCGCAGCATGCATGCCACCCACTGCCGGCACACCTTCGTCGGCCATGTGCACCAGCCCACGCTGTACCACCTCTCCAGCACCGGCAAGATTGCCGATTTCACACCGGTCCCGGGTGTGGCCGTGCCGGTGCCTTCGCACCGCCAGTGGCTGGCCATTCCCGGCTCCTGTGGCCAGCCGCGCGACGGCAATCCGGCGGCCTGCTGGGCCATGTTCGATGACGCGCACCACACCCTCACCTTTCACCGCGTGCCCTACGACCACGAGGCCACGGCGGCCAAGATCATCGCCGCCGGCCTGCCGCGGGCCCTGGGCGATCGCCTGCATGCCGGCACCTGAGTCGGGCCTGAGCCTGACCCTGGGCTGACCTGAACCCGGTCCCACCTTTCACCTCTAGAGGGTCTGTCGGACATGAGCAGCAGCGATACGAACACTCGGGCACCGGTGCAACCGCCTGCCGAGGTCGCCACGGCCCAGCCCTTGGCAGGGCACTTCGGCCTGGTGCTGCCCCCGCTGGAGCCGGGCCAGGTGCTGGACGGTTTCCGGCTGGAGGAGCGCCTGCACCAGGGCGGCATGGCTTACCTGTGGCGCGTGACCCACCCGGCGCACACGATGCCGCTGCTGATGAAGGTGCCACGCATCAAGGGCGGGGAGGACCCGGCCACCATCGTCGGCTTCGAGGTGGAGATGATGCTGCTGCCCATGATCAAGGGCCCGCACGTGCCGCGTTTCATTGCCAAGGGCGACTTCGCGACGCGGCCCTACATCGTCATGGAGCACATCCCCGGCGAGTCGCTGCGCCCCCGCCTGGACGCAGCGCCCCTGCCCTTCGACGAGGTGGCGCTGATCGGCGCACGGGTGGCTACCGCGCTGCATGACCTGCACCGCCAGCACGTCATCCACCTGGACATCAAACCCAGCAACATCCTGTTCCGTGCGCCCACCGATGGCTCGGCCTGTGGCACTGCGGTGCTGGTGGACTTCGGCCTGTCGCGCCACGACCACCTGCCGGACCTGCTGGACGAGGAGTTCAATCTGCCGATGGGCACCGGCCCCTACATGTCGCCGGAGCAGGTGCAGTTCGTGCGCAATGAGCCGCGCAGCGACCTGTTCGCGCTGGGCGTGATGCTCTACCACCTCACCACCGGCCAGCGCCCCTTTGGTGCGCCCAGCAGCGTGCGTGGACTGCGTGAGCGGCTGTACAAGGAGCCGGTGCCGCCGCGCCTGCACCGGCCGGACTGCCCGGGTTGGCTGCAGGAGATCCTCCTGCGCTGCCTGGAGGTGGATGCCGCCAAGCGCCACCCCAGTGCCGCCCACCTGGCGCAGGACCTGCTCGATCCGAAGCACATCCGCCTCACCGAGCGGGCCGAGAAGGCGTCGCAGGCCGGGGCGCTCAAGACCTTCCAGCGCTGGTTCAAGGCCATGGGGGCCGAGCCCAGCGAGCGCGGCAGCGCCGGCGAGCAACTCAAGCGCGCCCCGATCGTCATGGCGGCGGTGGATGTGCAGGGCGCGACCCCGGCCCTGCTGGATCTGGTGCGCGAAACGGTGCGCCGCATCCTCTCCACCGAGCCCGGTGCCCGGCTGGCCTGCGTGAGTGTGATGAAGACCGCCCGCATCGGCTTGGACGAGCTCACCGACCAGCAGGGCAACAGCCTGCACGTCAAGCAACTGGTGGGCCTCAAGCACTGGGCCCGGCCGATCTCCCAGGCCCTGGAGCTGGAGGACACGCGGCTGACCTTCCATGTGCTGGAGGCGCCGGATGCGGCCACCGCCATCGTCGAGTTTGCGCAGAAGACCCAGGTGGACCACATCATCATGGGCGCGCGCGGCAATTCGGCACTGCGCCGCTACCTCGGCAGCGTGTCCTCCCAGGTGGTGGCACAGGCGGACTGCACCGTCACCGTGGTGCGTGTGCCCAGCGAGGTGTCGGGCGCGAGCGAATAGACCGGCGCCCCCGCGGGGGCCGGGCCGGGCAATGCCCGGCCCTTGGGGGTGCTCTCAAGGGAAGCATTTGCGCCCCTCCGTTCCAGGCAAGTGCAGCGCTGGGCATCCGGGCTGTCTTTGACGCAGTTCGGTCTTCAGGTTCGACGGGTTCAGTCGATAGCGCCAAGGTCCACCGGAGGCTTTGTCCTGTGGCTTTCGTGTCATGGAAAGTGGCCGGGCCCCGGCCGGGGCCGCCCAATCGACGAACCTCCTGTTGCCATGCCTGCAGCGTCCCACTCCACCTCCGAGAGCCCCTGCGCCGAGCTCGATTTGGCGCTGGTCGCCTGGCGTGCGCAGCTGGTGGACCTGGTGATGAAGGTCGGCTTGATCGTGGGGGCGGGTCTGGCCGCCACCACCACCCTGTCGGCCTATCAGCAGCAGGACTGGGGACACCTGTTCGTGGCCTGGGGGGCCCTGGCCACCTCGGTCGTCCTGGCGCGGCGCAGCCGTCTGCCGACCGCCCTGAAGGCGGGGGTGGCGGTGGCCGTCCTGTGGGCCATCGGGGTGTGGCTGCTGTCGCGCGCCGCGGCGGCCTGCATGGCCTATTTTCTGTCCGCCGCCGTGATGGCAGCCCTGCTGATCGGCACGGCACCGGCGGTCGGAGTGATGCTCCTGTGCTGTGCCAGCCTGGTGGGGCTGGGTCATCTGGGCAACATCCCACTCAACGTGGTGGGCGGTACGCCGAACGGCTCACTGCTGCGCTGGTTCAACCTTTCTGCCAATGTGCTGCTGCTCGGGCTGCTGATGATCCTGTCGGTGCGCTTCCTGCTGCGACGATTGGAGACCGCGCTGCGGGCCCGGCAGCGGGCGGCCCGGTCTCTGGGCGAAAGCGAGGAACTGCTTCGGCAGATCGCGGCCCAGGTGCCCGGCATGGTCTATCGCCTGCGACTGGACGCGCAGGGCCATCCCACCTTTCTGTACGCCAGTCCGGGTTCGATCGGCCTGTTCGGGATGGATCCTCTGGCGCTTCAGTCCGACGCCCGCCAACTGGCCCGTCGCATCCTGCCGGAGGATCGGCAGCAGATCCTGGCGTTGTTCAACGATGCCTCTGCGGGTGGGCTGGCGCGCAGCCTGGAATTTCGCGTGCTGGCGGCCGATGGATCGACCCGCTGGGTGCGTGTCGAGAGCAACGAGGTGCAGCGGGATCCTCAGGGCGTGGTGCACAACGGCATCATGGTGGATGTCACCGAGCGCAAGCGCGCCGAAGCTCAGGTCTGGCACCAGGCCCACCACGACCTGCTGACCGATCTGCCCAACCGACGTTGGCTCAACGAGCGGCTCGGGCAGGCCCTGAAGGATTGTCGGCCGGACCAGGGCCAGCAGGTGGCGCTGCTGCTGATCGATCTGGATCGATTCAAGGAGATCAACGACACCCTGGGCCACGGCTGTGGTGACCTGCTGCTGGTGCAGGCGGCCCAGCGCCTGCGCGGCAGCCTGCGGGAGTCGGACACCCTGGGGCGCATGGGCGGCGACGAGTTTGCGTTGGTGCTGCCGCTGCAGGCCGGGTCGGCCGAAGCCGCCCGGGTGGCCGATCGCCTCCTGGAGGTGCTGGGGCGACCCTACGATCTGAAGGGCGATCGGGTGCATGTGGGGGCCAGCATCGGCATTGCGGTCTATCCGGACGATGCGCAGTCGGTGGAGGTGCTGTTGCAGGACGCCGATCAGGCGCTGTACCGTGCCAAGGACGAAGGGCGCCAGCGCAAGAGCTTTTTCACTCCCGAGCTGATGCAGCGCAGCCTGCTGCGAGCCCGGCTCGCCGCGGACCTGCGCGAGGCGCTGCCCCGAGGGCAACTGCACCTGGTCTACCAGCCCATCCTCGAGCTGGCCACCGGCGCGGTGCACAAGGCCGAGGTGTTGCTGCGCTGGACCCATCCGGAGCGCGGCCCGGTCGGCCCGGCCGAGTTCATTCCGATCGCCGAGTCCACCGGGATGATCGGCGTGATCGGGGATTGGGTGTTTCAGCAGGCGGCGCTGCAGGTGCAGCAGTGGCGCCGCCGCTTCGGTGTCGACTTTCAGGTCAGCGTCAATCGCTCACCGCTGCAGTTTCGCCATGGCGGAACGCCCGCGCAGTCCTGGCCGGAGCAGTTGGCGGCCCTCGGCCTGCCGGGCAGCGCTGTGGCGGTGGAGATCACCGAAGGCCTGCTGCTCGAACACGACGAGGCCGTGTCGCAACAACTGCAGGCGCTGCGCGACTGCGGCATGTCGCTGTCGCTGGACGATTTCGGCACCGGCTACAGCGCGCTGGGCTACCTCAACCGTTTTCGCATCGACGTGATCAAGATCGACCGCAGCTTCGTCAGCGGCGCCGGCTCGGACCTGACCGGGCGATCGCTGTGCCGCGCCATCGTGTCCATGGCCCATGAGCTGGGCATGCGCGTGGTGGCCGAGGGCGTGGAAACCGAGGCCCAGCGCGACTGGCTGCACGAGGCCGGCTGTGATTTTGCTCAGGGCTACCTGTTTGCCCGGCCCATGCCGGTGCAGGCCTTCGAAGCCTGGATGGAACAGCGCAGCCCCACCCGCGAGCCTCTGCCACGGGCAGAGCAGGTCTGATCTGCCGCGGGTGCTGCCGCTGGGACCCCTGTAGGGGTCCTATGGGTCCCTGACTGTACCTGCCGAAATGCGATACCGCCGGTGGGATCGCCTCTGGTTCGGGCCCTTGCTGTTGCAACGGCGCCCGACCGTCCAGTCTCAGCAATTGCCGCCATGCCCAGCTCTGCCTTTCAGCAAGTCGATGTGTTCACCTCCGTGCCCTTCCTGGGCAACCCGGTGGCGGTGGTGCTGGAGGCCGATGGGCTGGACAGTGCGGCCATGCAACGCATCGCCCGCTGGACCAACCTGTCGGAAACCACCTTCGTATTGCCACCCACCCGGCCCGGGGCGGACTACCGGCTGCGCATCTTCACACCCGGAGCAGAGCTGCCCTTTGCCGGCCACCCCACCCTGGGCAGCGCCTACGCCCTGCTCCGCGCCAGGCGCATCACCCCCCGCGATGGCCGCCTGGTGCAGGAGTGCGCTGCCGGGCTGATCACGCTGAGCGTCGAGCCCGGTGGAAGTGAGGGTGACGGTGACGGTGACGATGCGCTGGCGCTGATGTTCGATTTGCCGCGGCCGACCTTCAGCGCGCTGAGCGCCGCCCAGCAAGATGCCCTGGAGGCCCTGCTCGGCCAGCCGCTGTGCCGCGATCCGGCGCCGCTGCTGGTGGACGTCGGCCCCCGCTGGGTGGTGACCGAACTGGAGAGTGCCGCCGCGGTGCTGGCGCTGCAGCCGGACCTGGAGCGGTTGAAGGCGCTGGACACCGAGCTGTGCAGCACCGGCCTGACCGTCTTTGGTGCCCACCCGCCGGGTGCGCCGACGCAGATCGAAGTGCGATCCTTCGCCCCGCTGCACGGCGTGCCGGAGGACCCGGTCTGCGGCAGCGGCAATGGCTGCGTGGCCGCCTACATCCGCCAGCAAGGGTTGACCGGGCGCATCGGCCGCCGCTGCACCGCCAGCCAGGGCGCTGCCATCGGCCGGGCCGGTCGCATCCACCTGACCATCGAGGACGACGCCATCCGCGTCGGCGGCCACAGCGTCACTTGTGTCGAAGGGCGCCTGGCGCTCTGAAACGCGGCCTCGACGCTGCGATCAGTCGGCGCCGTTGGCGCTCTGGGCCACCTGCAGCGCCAGCGGGAGGTAGTGCGCCAGTTGCCGGTCCAGCAGGTCCTGAACCGTTCTCAGCTTCAGGTGCCGCCGACCCTTGCCGCTGCCTTCCAGCAGCCCGAGGGTGTCCTGGATGTGCGCGCCCCGGCCGAACTCCACCGACACATGCTGACGGTAGGCAAACACCCCGCCGAAGGTCACCCCCTCGGCGCTGAACAGGATCCCGCCGTACTTCACCTCCTCGGTGGCAGCCGGCCAGAGTGTCTTCACCTGCGCCCGCACGGCCTCGACGATGGCGAACTGTTCACCGCCGAGCAGCTGGAGGTCGGCGAGCAGGGACGGGATCGAACGGGTCGCCATGAGGAGGTGCTTTGCAGAGGGTGGCGGGTGCGTGGCCTATTCTGCACAGGTTCAGCCGCCGCGCTGCTCCTTCTCCTGCAGCAGCCGCCACATCACCTTGCCCGAGCCGCTCTTGGGCAGGCTGTCGACGAACTCCACCTGCCGGGGCACCTTGTAGGCGGCCATGTGCTCGCGGCTCCAGGCGATGATGTCTTGCGCACTGGTCTGCCCGCGCGCCTCGGTGCGCAGGACGATGACCGCCTTGACGGTCTCGCCGCGGTATTCGTCGCGGGCGGAGATGATGCAGGCCTCCGCCACCGCCGGGTGGCGGTACAGCAGCAGCTCCACCTCGCTGGGCCAGACCTTGAAGCCGCTGGCGTTGATCATGCGCTTGAGGCGGTCGGTGATGAAGAAGTAGCCTTCCTCATCCATGCGGCCCAGGTCGCCGGAGCGGAAGTAGCGCCGGCCGTCCAGCTCGAAGAAGGCAGCCGCGGTGGCGTCCGGGTGTTTCCAGTAGCCGTTGAACACCTCCGGGCCGTGCATGACGATTTCGCCCACCTCGCCGGGCGGCAGCGGCTCCAGCGTGGTGGGGTCGACCACCCGCGCGTCGGTGGAGAAGAAGGGGATGCCCAGGCACTGCAGCTTGGCGCGGTCGGGCGGGTTGAGGTGGCTGGGGGCGGCGGTTTCCGTCAGGCCGTAGCCCTCGGTGAAGGTGATGCCGAACTCGCGCTGCAGCCGCTCGGCCACCGCCTGCGGCATGGCCGCACCGCCACCAGCCAGGCTGACCAGGCTGGACAGGTCGAAGCTCTGGTAGTTCGGGCTGGCGAACAGGTCGATCACCATGGTCGGAATGCAGGTCCAGTGGGTGATGCGGTGGCGCGAGATCAGCCGGCCGGCCAGCTCGCGGTCCCAGCGCGGCAGGATGACGGTGCAGCCACCGGTGTAGACATTGGCCAGCACGCCGTTGACCAGCCCGGTGATGTGGAAGAAGGGCACCACCCCCAGCCCCACCGACTCCGGGCCCCACTGGCCCCAGGCGGCGCTGCCCACTGCGTTGTGCATCAGTGAGCGGTGCGGGTGCATGCAGCCCTTGGGCAGACCGGTGGTGCCGGAGGTGTAGGGCAGCAGGGCCAGATCTTCCGCACCCGCGCAGCTGGGGCCGAGGCTGCTGCGCGCCGCAGCGCCGGCGGCCAGCGCATCGGCCCAGGCGGTGGCACCGGCCGGCAGCGGCAGTGGGGTGGTGAGCCACTGCGCCACCGGAGCCGACGGTTGCAGGTCGTCCGGCAAGGCCTCGGGCAGGTACTCACCCACCTGGCTGACCAGGAGCGCAGCGATTTGCGGCCCACCGGGCAACGCCGCATCGGCCTGGGCGACGATGCCGGCCAGGTCGGCGGTGGTGATCACCACTTTGGTATCGGGGTCGGTGATGTAGTGGCCGAACTCATCGGCCTTGTTCATCGGGTTGACCGGCACCACCACCGCATCGGCGCGCATCGCGGCGTAGAAGGCGATGATGAACTGCGGCAGGTTCTGCATGAACAGGGCCACCCGATCGCCGCGCTGCAAGCCCCGGCTGCGCAGCCAGCCGGCCAGGGCCTCGGCCTGGTCGAACAGCTGGCGGTAGGTCAGTTCCCGGCCGAACAGGATGTAGGCCGGCCGGTCCGGCCAGCGCTGGCGGCTGACCTCCAGGTTGAACCACAGCGAGGTCTGCGGCACCGCCAGTTCGCGCGGCAGCCGCCTGGGCCAGTGAGCGTGGTGCGGACGGTTCGGCAGGGGACGATCGGCGAGCGGCATGCGGCATCTTCCTGGAGGTGGGGTCGGGAGCGGTGATGCCTGCAGGCTACGCCCGCGGTCCGGCTCTGCCCACAGGACAGTCCCGGAGGGCTTGTCGCTGCCGGGACAGGTGCCCTACCTACAATGCCGCGTCGCTGGCGGCGCAGGTGCCGCCTCTTTCAAACCGATGCCTCTGCAGGCCCGACATGACCACCGAAACGATCGATTCCGTCTCCGTCCGCACCCAGGCCAATGTCTATTTCGACGGCCGCTGCGTTTCCCACTCGATCACCCTGGCCGATGGCAGCAAGAAAAGTGTGGGGGTGATCCTGCCGGCCACGCTGACCTTCAACACCGGCGCAGCGGAGATCATGGAAACCGTGGCGGGTGCCTGCCGCGTCAAGCTGCCGGGCTCCGGCGAGTGGCAGAGCTTCGGTGCCGGGCAGTCCTTCAACGTGCCCGGCAACGCCAGCTTCGAGATTCAGGTGGAAGGCGAGCCCTACCACTACATCTGCCACTTCGCCTGAAGAAGTGAACGCCTGAAAAAGTGAAACGGCCTGGGAGGTCCGGGCCGTTGTCAGGTGAATGGGAGCGGGCGCCGCTCAGGCCGCCTTGTCCTGCTGCTCGTCGTCCAGGTAGTCCATGAAGCGGCTGTCGTCGGCGCGGGTCACCGCCCAGCGCACCACCACGCCGCGGCGCAGGGTGATGGCGATGTCGTGGCCGGTGTCGTCCTGCCAGATGAATTCATCGCGGATCTTCGTGGGCAGCCCCAGGCTGCCGGTGACGGCCAGCACCTCACCCAGGGTCATGCCATGGGCCAGTTTGGACTGCACCCGCACGACGCTGTCGATGCGGCCCTTGGGGGTCTGCGCCACATGGCGAAGCGTGCGGGAAGCCTGGCTGAACTGCAGGATCATCCAGAACACCACGATCGTCAGTCCCAGCGCCACCCCACGCCAGCCATAGAGAAAACCACCGCCCAGGATGGCCACACCGGCCAACAGACCACCAAAACCATTGCTGCGAAGGATTCTCATCGTTGGGACTTCCTGCCTGTCCTGAGCGTACAACTTCCACCGTGCGCGCCGGCAGATCAGCCTTGGATGTTACCGACGGCCCAGCAGTTCCCGCAGCTTGAGGTTCCTGTTGTGAGGGTGTTGGTCTGTTGTTTTGCCGATTTCGGGCAATTCGCCTCAGTCGAACCCCCGCGCCTGGGTGATCGCTTCTTCGATGCGGTCCACCGGAATCACCTCCAGCCCCTCGATCGGTTTCTTCGGGGCGTTGGCCCGAGGCACCAGCGCGCGGGAGAAGCCCAGCTTGGCGGCTTCCCGCAGCCGTTCCTGGCCACGCGGCGCCGGGCGCACCTCACCGGCCAGGCCGACTTCACCAAAAGCGACAAAACCCCGCGGCAGGGCCTTGCCGCGCAGCGAGGACTGGATCGCCAGCAGCACCGCCAGGTCGGCAGCCGGCTCGCTGATGCGCACGCCGCCCACCGCGTTGACGAACACGTCCTGGTCGGCGCAGGCCACCCCGGCGTGCCGGTGCAGCACCGCCAGCAGCATGGCCAGCCGGTCGCGCTCCAGGCCCACCGACAGCCGCCGCGGGCTGGGCCCGCCGGAGTCGACCAGAGCCTGGATTTCCACCAGCATCGGCCGGGTGCCCTCCAGCGTCACCAGCACACAGGAGCCCGGCACAGGTGCGCCGTGGGTGGACAGGAAGATCGCACTCGGGTTGGCCACCCCTTTCAGCCCGCGTTCGGTCATCGCGAACACACCGATCTCGTTGACGGCGCCGAAGCGGTTCTTGATGGCGCGTACCAGGCGGAAGCTGCTGTGCGTGTCGCCCTCGAAATACAGCACCGTGTCGACGATGTGCTCCAGCACCCGCGGCCCGGCCAGCGCCCCTTCCTTGGTGACGTGGCCAACCAGCACGATGGTGCAGCCGCTGGCCTTGGCGGTGCGGGTAAGCTGGGCGGCGCACTCGCGCACTTGCGCCACCGAGCCGGGGGCCGAGCTGAGCTGGTCGGAGTAGAGCGTCTGGATCGAGTCGATCACGCAGAACTGCGGCGCTTCGGCCGTGAGCGTGGCCTGGATGCGCTCCAGGCCGATCTCCGCCAGCACGCGCAGCTGCCGGCCCGCCAGCCCCAGTCGATGGGCCCGCAGCGCCACCTGCGCGCCGGACTCCTCGCCGGTGACGTAGAGCACCTTCATCTGCATCGACAGCGCCTCTGCCGCCTGCAGCAGCAGGGTGGACTTGCCGATGCCCGGGTCACCGCCGATCAGCACCACGCCGCCTTCGACCACCCCGCCGCCCAGCACCCGGTCCAGCTCCTCCAGCCCGGTGGGCGTGCGGGCCACGTCGGCGGCCTCGATGTCCGCCAGCGTCGCCACCGGCTGGGTGCGCGCCAGCGGCTGGTAGCGGTTCTTTGCCGTGCCGGCAGCGGGCTCGGCCAGGGTTTCCTCCAGCGTGTTCCAGGCGTTGCAGCTGGGGCACTTGCCCAGCCACTTGGGGCTGGTGCCGCCGCACTCGCTGCAGGTGTAGATCGTCTTGGCTCGGCTCATGACGCATTGTCGCGGGGCTGCCTCGCTGCACGCCGGGCGGGCTTGCGCGGACAATCGCAGCTTTGGTCGGAGTCCCTCCATGGAATGGTCCACCTGGCTTGCTTTCTTCGCCGCCTCCTGGGCGATCAGCCTGTCGCCCGGTGCCGGTGCGGTCGCCGCGATGAGCGCGGGGCTGAGCCATGGCTTCGTGCGGGGCTACGCGATGACGCTGGGCCTGGTGCTGGGCATCTGGACGCAGATCCTGGTTGTCGGCCTGGGGTTGGGTGCGCTGATCGCCACCTCGGCGCCGGGCTTCACACTGGTCAAGTGGGCCGGTGCGGCCTACCTCATCTGGCTGGGCATTCAGCAATGGCGCGCACCGGCCAAGCCGATGGTGGCCGAGGTCGACACGCAGGATTCGGACGCTGCGGGCGCCGGCCTGCGCACCCGGCGGCGGGAACTGGTGCTGCGCGGCTGGATGATCAACACCGTCAACCCCAAGGGCACGGTGTTCCTGCTGGCGGTGGTGCCGCAGTTCCTGGAGCTGGCGCAGCCGCTGGCACCGCAGTACGGGGTGATCGCGCTGACGCTGGGTTTCACCGATCTGGTGGTGATGGCCGGTTACACCGCGCTGGCCGCGCGCGTGCTGCGCAGCCTGCGCGAGGCGCATCACATCCGTGTGATGAACCGGGTGTTCGGCTCGCTCTTCGTCGGCGCCGGAGCGCTGCTGGCCACCTTCAAGCGCGCCGTGTGAGGCCTGTTTCCAGGGGCGGCGGTCGGCGTCCCGGTTTCCCGTCCCCCCGGCTCACTCCGTCACCCGGCCGCGCCCCGCCTTGATGCCCGAGCGCACCGCCTTGCCCTCCAGCCGGCGCTGCTGTGATCCGCGCGTCGGCCGGGTGGCCCGGCGCGCTTTGGGCACGTGGGCGGCGGCATTCACCAGCTCCTGCAGGCGTTGCAGCGCGTCGGCCTGGTTCATCGGCAGGCTGCGGTGCTCCTGGGCCTTGATGACGACCACGCCGTCGGCCGTGATGCGCGCGTCCGGCCACTGCAGCAGCCGCTGCTTGACCCCTTCGGGCAGCGAGGAGGCCTGGATGTCAAAGCGCAGGTGCACCGCGGAGGACACCTTGTTCACGTTCTGACCGCCGGCTCCCTGGGCGCGGATGGCGCTGAACTGCACCTCGGCCGGATCGACGCGGGAGGACATCGTCCGCTCCTGCGCATTGGGGCGGCTCAGCGCCGCGCGAACCAGGCGCGTGCGTCGGCCACATCCTGGGCGATGCCAGCCTGCAGGGCCTCCAGCCCCTCGTAGCGGCGCTCGTCGTGCAGCTTGTGCAGCAGCTCCACCTGCACCACGCGGCCATAGCCGCCGTCGCTGCCCAGCTCGGCCGGCCAGTCCAGGCAGTACACCTCCAGCAGCACCCGGCCGGCGTCTTCCACCGTGGGGCGCACGCCCAGGCTGGCCACACCGGGCAGCAGCCTGCCGGCCAGGCCCTGCACCTGCACCACAAAAATGCCCTGGGCGGCCGGCCTCGGGTGGCCAAAACGCAGGTTCAGGGTGCGAAAGCCCAGCTCCCGGCCCAGCTTGCGGCCATGCAGCACATGGCCGGAGATGCTGTAGGGCCGACCCAGCAGTGCCGCGGCGCGTGCCATGTCACCGGCGGCCAGGGCCTCGCGCACCGCGGAGCTGGACACGCGCAACCCGTGCACCTCGTAGCTGAGCATGCGCGCGACATCGAAGCCGGCAGCCTCCCCGGCAGCGTCCAGCATGGCGTAGTCGCCCGCGCGCTTGGCACCGAAGCGGAAGTCATCGCCCACCAGCACGTAACGCGCACCGAGACCGCGTACCAGCACGTCGTCGATGAAGGCCTGCGCAGACTGTGAGGCCAGCGCCTCCTGGAAGGGCAGCAGCACCACCTGGTCCACGCCGCAGCGCTCGAGCTCCTGCAGCTTGTCGCGCAACGTCGCCACCCGGGCCGGCGCCAGCTCCGGCTTGCCGGCCTTGAGGGCAAAGAAGTCGCGCGGATGCGGCTCGAAGCTCATCACGCAGCTGGGCAGGCGGCGGTGCCGGGCTTCATTGAGCAGCAGGGCCAGCATGGCCTGATGGCCGCGGTGCACACCGTCGAAGTTGCCGATGGTCAGCGCGCAGGCCGCGGCGATGCCGGGGTGGTGGTAGCCACGGAAGATACGCATGGGCGGGATTATCGGCCGGCCTTTGCGCAACTGTGGGGCGAGGCGGTCAGCTGCGACTGCGCTGCGGCCGCCGCGCAGCCCGGGCGCGCCGGCCGGCAGCTTTACCTGGGCGTTACCTGGGCTTGACCGGCGCGAAACGACCGCCTCATGCTGCGCCGCGTTGAAGGAATGCAGGGCGGCGCATGCACCGCAGGCGGCCCCGCCGAACCCCTGAAAGGAGTCCCGATGAAGATCTGGTTGAAACGTGCAGCCCTGCTGGGCCTGGTGTCCACCCTGGTGGCCTGTTGTGTGGTGCCGCCATTTGCCGGTTCTGGCCATGGCCATGGCCATCATCGCGGGCATTGGCAGGCCCCCGGCCGCTGAACGCGACCGGCCCCACGCCCTGTCGCCGGGGCGTTTGTGCGAGGCCGGGTCCCTCTCAGGATCTGTCGCACCTTTTCTGGCGATGGCCTGGAGGATTCTGTCGGGGATCCTCGGGCCTTTACACTGCCGGCCCAGACCGCTGGCGCCGCGTGAGCGGCTTCCGGTCGATCCGAACCCCTCGACCGCTGCCCCATGCCCCCAACGGTGCCGGACCTCCCGGCTTTCGATCTCAAGAGCCGCGCCTGGACGTTGACCGTCCTGCGGGTGCACACCACCGACCCGACCGTCCTGTCCGCCGCACTGGCTGTCAGCACCGAGGAGGCGCCCGGGCTGTTCGAGCATGAGCCGGTGGTGCTCGACCTCAGCAGCCTGGCCGGGGAGGAGCAGGTGCTGGACCTGCCGGGCCTGCTGAAGGCGCTCCGGGCCCAGGGCATGCTGCCGGTGGCGGTGCAGGGCGGGACGGCGCAGCAGCACGCCCAGGCGCTGGACCTGGGATTGGCGGAGGCGGCGGCAGCGCTGCCTCGGGCGCCGTCTCCGGTGGGCTCCGAGGCGACCGCTGATGCGGGTGCTGCGCTTGATGCGGTCGATGGCGGTGATTCAGGCCTTGCGGCCGATGCCGATGCCGATGCCGATGCCGATGCCGATGCCGGAACCGGCGCGGCTGAGCCTGCCGGGAGTTTTGTTCCCGAAGCAGGTGGGGCGACCGCTGTGGCTGCCGTCGCGCAGGAGGAGGAGCCCCTGTCCGCGCCGGACGCGTCGCAGCCTGCGGCGCTGCTGCGCGGCAGCACCCTGGTGGTGGACACCCCCCTGCGCTCCGGCCAGCGTGTGTATGCCCGTGGCGGTGACCTGGTGGTGCTGTCGGCGGTGAGTTTCGGTGCGGAGGTGATTGCCGACGGCCACATCCACGTCTACGGACCACTGCGCGGTCGGGCCATTGCCGGAGCCAGTGGGGATGCGTCGGCGCGCATCTTCAGCACCGCGATGGACCCGCAGCTGGTGTCCATCGCCGGCATCTACCGCACCACCGAGGTACCCTTGCCGGATGAGGTTCTGGGCCGTGCGGCCCAGGTGTCCCTGCAGGGTGAGCGCATCGTGGTGGAGGCCCTCAAGTTCTGAGGCCTGAAGCATTCGGCGCGAAGTCGCTGCAGCACCCCATCCCACAAGAGAGGACCCCCTTTCCCATGAGCAAAGTCATCGTCGTCACCTCCGGCAAGGGCGGTGTGGGCAAGACCACCACCAGCGCCAGCTTCGCCAGCGGGCTGGCACTGCGCGGGCACAAGACCGCGGTGATCGATTTCGACGTCGGCCTGCGCAACCTCGACCTGATCATGGGCTGCGAGCGCCGTGTGGTCTACGACCTGATCAACGTGATCCAGGGCGAAGCCAACCTGAACCAGGCCCTGATCAAGGACAAGCACTGCGAGAACCTGCATGTGCTGGCCGCCAGCCAGACGCGCGACAAGGATGCGCTCAAGCAGGAGGGCGTCGAGCGGGTGCTGGCCGAGCTGGCGGAGATGGGCTTCGAGTACGTGGTCTGCGACTCGCCGGCCGGCATCGAGACCGGGGCGCTGATGGCCATGCACTATGCCGACGAGGCGCTGGTGGTCACCAACCCGGAGGTCTCCTCGGTGCGCGACAGCGACCGCATCCTGGGCATGCTGGCCTCGCGCACGAAGCGCGCCATCGAGGGGCGCGAGCCGGTCAAGGAGCACCTGCTGGTCACCCGCTACAACCCGCTGCGGGTGGAAGGCGGGCAGATGCTGTCGCTGGAGGACATCGGCGAGATCCTGCGCATCCCGCTGATCGGCGTGATTCCGGAGAGCGAAGCGGTGCTGGATGCCAGCAACCAGGGCCTGCCGGCCATCCACCTGAAGGAGGCCGACGTGGCCGAGGCCTACAAGGACCTGGTGGGCCGCTTCCTGGGCGAGGAGCTGCCGCTGCGCTTCACCGAGGCGATCAAACCCGGCTTCTTCAAGCGCCTGTTCGGCGGGAGGTGAGCGCCATGTCCTTCCTGTCCTTCTTCGTGGGCGAGAAGAAGAAGTCCGCCTCGGTGGCCAAGGAGCGGCTGCAGATCATCCTGGCGCATGAGCGCAGCGGCCGGGGCACTCCGCGTGCCGACTACCTGCCCAAGCTCAAGGAGGAGCTGCTGGCGGTGATCTCCAAATACGTGCACATCGCACCGTCGGACCTGAAGGTCTCGCTGGACCGTCAGGACAACCTGGAGGTGCTGGAGGTCAAGATCGAGCTGCCGGACGAGCTGCGCCCGGGCTCCAACGGCTGATCTTCCAGGGGCTGGGGGCGGCGTTGCCCAGGTCAGCTGGTGGAGGTGGAGCCGGTGATGACCTGTGGCCCCTCCAGCCAGCGCCACTGGCCGGCAGGCAGGTCGGCAGGCAGGCTCAGGGCGCCGAAGTCACTGCGGTGCAGTGCCTCCACATGGTTGCCCACCGCCGCCACCATGCGCTTGACCTGGTGGTACTTGCCTTCGCCCAGCGTCATGCGCAGGCCGCACTCGCCGCTGCGTTCGCAGGCCAGTACCTTCACCGGTGACGGGTCGTCGTGCAGCACCACGCCGGCCCGCAGGCGCTCGACCTGCGTGTCCTCCACCGGCCGGGCGGTGCGCACCTGGTAGACCTTGGGCACATGCCGTTTCGGGTGGGTCAGGCGGTGGATCAGTGCGCCGTCGTCGGTGAGCAGCAGCAGCCCGGTGGTGTCCACATCCAGGCGGCCCACCGGCTGCACGTCGCGGCGGCGCAGCGGTGCGGGCAGCAGCGTCAGCACGCTGGGCCAGGCGGTGGGCTTGCGCGAGCATTCAAAGCCGGCGGGCTTGTGCATCAGGATCAAGGCCTGGGCGTGGAAGGGCCAGGCCACACCCTCCACCTCCAGCAGCAGGCCGGCGGTGGTCACCGGTTCATAGGGCTCCAGCATCGTCCGGCCGTTCAACCTCACCAGGCCGGCCAGCACCAGCCCCTCACATTCCCGCCGGGTGCCGAAGCCCTGGCTGAACAGCGCATCGGCCAGGGCCAGGGTGGACCGGGCGGATGCGGTGGCGGGGGGAGTTCCCGAGTTTTTCCGGGCCATCAGCGGGTCTCCATCTGGTCGCGGGCCTCCATCAGGTCGCGGGCGGCCGGCAGGTGCTGCCCGTCGGGCAACGTCAGTCCATGGGCGCTCAGCACCGCATTGACGACGGCGCGGGCGGTGACCTCCGCGGCCAGCGCGCCCAGCACGGTCAGGTCCGCCGCCCCTTCCACCTGCCCGGTGCCCAGGGCGAACAGGGTGTCGCCATCGGTCATGGTGTGCACCGGCGAGATGCTGCGGGCCAGCCCGTCGTGGGCCATGGTGGCCAGCTTGTTGGCCTGGGCCTTGGTCAGCGTGGCATCGGTGGCGACGATGCCGAGGGTGGTGGCCATGCCGGCCAGCGCGCCGGCAGGCAGGTCCCCGGCGGCCAGACGGGCGGCTGCGTCGCGCAGACGGTGGCCGTCGGCGCTGCGCGAGCCTGCCAGCAGGCGGCCGCTGGCGGGGTCGCGCACGTCGCCCAGGGCATTCACCGCCACCAGTGCGCCCAGGGTGTAGCGCCCGGCACGCAGCGAGGCGCTGCCGATGCCCCCCTTCATGCTGTGGGCGATGCCGAAGAGTTTGCCCAGCGTGGCACCCGCGCCGGCGCCCACGTTGCCCTGGGCCGGAGGGTGGCGGCTGGCCGCCGCACAGGCGGCGAAACCGGCCGCGGCATCCGGGCGGATGCGGTGGTCGCCCACCAGCAGGTCGAACAGCACCGCCGCCGGCACGATCGGCACCCGCGCCGGCCCGACCGGGAAGCCGTGGCCCTGCTGCTCCAGCCAGCGCATCACGCCGCCGGCAGCGTCCAGGCCAAAGGCGCTGCCGCCGGCCAGCATCACCGCATGCACCTGCTCGACCAGGTTGTCCGGGCGCAGCAGATCGGTCTCGCGGGTGCCGGGTGCGGCGCCGCGCACGTCAACCCCGCAGGTGGCGCCAGCTTCGCAGAGCACGACGGAGCATCCGGTGGGGCGGCGCGGGTCGGTGAAATGGCCCACCTTCAGTGGGGCGACATCGGTGATCGCGCCAGGGTAGGCCGGCTGCGAAGGTGGGGAATCAAGGACGGTTGCCATGTCGCAAGTGTGCGTCATTTGGGGCCGGGACCGGCCCGGTGGATACAGCTCCGTGATCGACAGCGTCTGTTCGATAAATCGGCGCTATTTGTTCGATCCCCGTCCCTGCACATCACGATCATGTTGCAGTGCCGCAGCGGTAAAGCGGCCTGCCACCAGAGCCATCTTCAAGGGAAGTTCTCTATCGTGACCTCACACCCACCGCTGCACCGTCCCACCACGGGCCGGGAGTACCCCTTCCCCTCCGGGGGGATGCTGATCACCACCACCGACCCGCAGGGCCGCATCACCCACTGCAACCGGGAGTTCGTGGCCATCAGCGGCTACGACTACGAGGAGCTGATCGGCCAGCCGCACAACCTGATCCGCCACCCCGACATGCCGCACGAGGCCTTTCGCGACATGTGGGCCACCATCGGACGGGGGCGCCCCTGGAGCGGCGTGGTGAAGAACCGCCGCAAGGACGGTGACCACTACTGGGTGCTGGCCCATGTGACGCCGGTGCTGGAAAAGGGCAAACCGGTGGGCTACATGTCGGTGCGCCTGGAGCCCACCCGGCAGGAAGTGGCCGAGGCCGAGGCGTTGTACCGCCGCATCATCGGGGAGCGCAGCCTTGCCCGGCCGAGTTTCCGTCTGCACGCCGGCCGGGTGCGCCGCACCGGCTGGATCGACTGGCCCAACCGCGTGTGGCGACTGACTCTCGCGCAGCGCATGACCGGCGCCATGCTGATCATGATCCTGGCCACCGCGTTGCCGTCCCTGCTGTGGAAGGGCGCCGAGGTGATGGGCTGGCTGCAGGGCTGGCAGCCCTCGGACTGGATGCTGATCACCAGCAGCTGGTGGTTCGGTGTTCCGGTGATCACCGCCCTGCTGGTGTGGTTCGAGATCCAGGTGGCGCGACCGCTGCGCCTGGCCGCCGAGGTGGCCAGCGGGCGCCTGTCGGCCCGGCTGGACTACAGCCCCACCAGCCCGCTGGGCTCGCTGCTGCGCCGGCTGGACCTGATCAACCTCAACATGCGCGCCATCGTCTCCGAGGTGCGCGATGAGGTGAAGCTGATGCGCCGCGCGACCACCCAACTCGCGGCCGGCAGCCGGGAGATGGCCGCCCAGGTGGACGCGCAGGCCGCCAGCCTGGAACAGACCGCCGCAGCCATGCAGCAGGTCTCCGGCACGGTGGAGGACACCGCCCGGCAGACCCACGAGCTCAGCCGCCTCAGCCGCCAGGCCAGCTCACGCGCCGGCGAGGGCGGGGAGCGCATGCGCGCGGCCACCGACACCATGCGCTCGATGCGGGAGTCGTCGCGGCGCATGCACGACATCGTGGAGACCATCGAAAAAATCGCCGCACAGACCCACCTGCTGGCGCTGAACGCCGCGGTGGAAGCCGCCCGCGCCGGCGACCAGGGCCGGGGCTTCTCGGTGGTGGCCGACGCGGTGCGTGGCCTGGCCCACCGCAGCCGCGACGCGGTGCGGGAGATCGGCCGGCTGATCGAAACCTCCACCACCGAAGTGCATGCCGGTGCCGACCGCATCGAAGGTGCAGCGCTGCAGATCGCCGAGGTGGTGCAGGAGGCCCGCGACGTGGCCGAACGGCTGGACGAAGTGAGCGCCGCCGCCGGCCAGCAGACCGAAGGCATCGCCCAGATCAACCAGGCAGTGCGCCAGCTCGATGCAGCCACCCAGCACAACGCCGACCTGGCCGAACGCGCCGCCCGGTCCTGCCGCGAACTCGAGGGCCAGGCGCTGATCCTCGACCGCTCCGTGGCAGTGTTCCGCTCCGAGTAGCTTCGGGGCACCTGCCCGTCATTCCCGCGCAGGCGGGGATCCAGGTTGCTGCCCGCAGCCCCACCAGCACCCTGCCCGTCATTCCCGCGCAGGCGGGAATCCAGGGCGCGTGGCAGGCCTCAGTTCCACCGTCCGGCTGCGCAACGCGTGTGCGTTGCACCTTCTGGATTCCCGCCTGCGCGGGAATGACGGTGCTACGGCTCCCGCCTGCGTGGGAATGACGGTGGCAATTGCTGGGCGGTGACCCTGGAAGGGCTGGTCCATGGTTCCCGTCATCCCCGCGAAGGCGGGGATCCAGAGCGCGTGGCAGGCCTCAGTTCCACCGTCCGGCTACACAACGCGTGTGCGTTGCACCTTCTGGATTCCCGCCTGCGCGGGAATGACGGTGCTACGGCTCCCGCCTGCGCGGGAATGACGGTGCTTCTGCTCCCGCCTGCGAGGGAACGGCGGCACCGCGGCTCCCGAAGATGACGGCTACGCAAACACCCCGGCGTGGTCCTGCATGCGCTCGGTGACTTCGCCGAGGTGGTGCAGCGTGTCGCCGAACTGCATCTCCACCATCGTCAGGCGCTTGAAGTAGTGGCTGCCGACGTACTCGTCGGTCACGCCGATGCCGCCGTGCAGTTGCACGCACTGCTGGCCGACGAAGCGGGCGGACTGGCCGATCTGCACCTTGGCCTGGCTGAGGGCACGGCGGCGCTGCGCGGCGGGCTCCCCCAGCTTCAGCGTGGCGTAGAAGCTCATCGAACGCGCCAGTTCCAGCTCCATCTTCACATCGGCGATGCGGTGCCGCAGCGCCTGGAAGGTGGACAGCGTCACGCCGAACTGCTTGCGGGTGTTCATGTAGTCCACCGTCAGGGCGGTCAACCGGTCCATCAGGCCGACCGCCTCTGCGCAGACCGCCGCAATGCCCACATCCAGACCCCGCTCCAGCGCCACCAGGCCGTCGGCGGTGATCAGCTGGCCGGGTGAACCCGCCAGAGTCAACTCCGCGGCGCGGGCGCCGTCCTGGGTCGGGTAGCCGCGCACCTGGGCCGCAGCCTTCTCGACCAGGAACAGGCGGATGCCGTGCGGCGTGTGCGCAGGCACGATGAAGGCGTCTGCCTCGTCACCGGCCGGCACCACGCCCTTGACACCGTCCAGCCGCCACTCAAAGCCGTGTTCCACCGCCCGGGTGTTCACCTGGTCGTGGCGCCAGCGCGCGCCGCGCTCCTGGTGGGCCAGCACCACGAGCGCCTCGCCGCTGGCCACCTTCGGCAGCCATCGGGCCTGCAGCTCGGCGGATGCAGCAGCCAGCAGGGCGGGGGCCACCAGGGCGCCGTGCAGGTAAGGCGCGTTGACCAGGCCGCGGCCCAGCTCTTCCATCACCACCATCGCCTCGACGGTGCCCATGCCCATGCCGCCGTGTTCGTCGGCGACCACCAGGCCGGTCAGCCCCAGTTCGGCCAGCTCGCGGTACACCTCGCGGGTGTGGCCACCGGCCTGGGCCAGTGCGTGACGGCGCTCGAAGCTGAAGCCCTTGTCCACCCAGCGCGCCACCGCATCACGCAGCGAGGCCTGGTCTTCGGTGAAATCGAAATCCATGTTCAAGCTCCCAGGACCGTTTGCGAAACGATGTTGCGCTGCACTTCGTTGCTGCCGCCGTAGATGGTGGTCTTGCGGTAGTTGAAGTAATTGCCGGCCAGCGGTGCGCAGTGCCCGGCGCCCCCCGGCCAGACGCCGCCCAGCAGTGCGTCGCCCTGCCAGCCGGCTTCCATCGCCTCATGGATGGAGGGCATCGCGTACGGCCCGGCGGCCTGCATCATCAGCTCGGTGTAGCGCTGCTGGATCTCGCTGCCGCGGATCTTGAGCAGGCCCGCCACGTCCAGGCTCTGCTTGCCGCTCTTCTCGGCGGACAGCACCCGCAGCACCATCATTTCCAGGGCGACGATGTCCACCTCCAGCAGCGCGATCTGGTCGCGGAAACGCCGGTCGTCGTAGACGCCTTCTGCCCGGGCGATGCGCTTGAGCCGCTCCAGCTCGCGTTTGGCGCGGTTGACGTCGGCGATGTTGGTGCGCTCGTGCGCCAGCAGGTGCTTGGCGTAGGTCCAGCCCTTGTTCTCCTCGCCGATCAGGTTCTCCGCCGGCACCTCGACGTTGTCGAAGAACACCTCGTTCACCTCGTGTTCGCCGTCGAGCAGGATGATCGGGCGCACCGTCACGCCGGGCGACTTCATGTCGATCAGCAGGAAGCTGATGCCCGTCTGCGGCTTGCCTTCGGTGCTGGTGCGCACCAGGCAGAAGATCCATTCGCCGTACTGGCCCAGCGTGGTCCAGGTTTTCTGGCCGTTGACGATGTACTTGTTGCCTGAACTCGTCGATACACGTTCGGCGCGGGTCTTCACCGACGCCAGGTCCGAGCCCGAACCCGGCTCGCTGTAGCCCTGGCTCCACCACACGTCGCCGCTGGCGATGCCGGGCAGGAAGCGCTGCTGTTGCTCGGCGTTGCCGAAGGCCATGATCACCGGCGCCACCATCACCGGGCCGAAGGGCACGATGCGCGGCGCACCGGCCATGGCGCATTCCTCCTCGAACAGGTGCTTCTGCACCGCGTTCCAGCCCGGGCCGCCAAACTGCTTCGGCCAGGCGTAGCCCAGCCAGCCCTTTTTGCCCAGGATTCGCGCCCAGCGCTGCATGTCCTCGCGGGTCAGGCGCATTGCGTTGTGCACCTTGTGGCTCAGGTCGGCCGGCAGATGCTCGGCCACCCATTGCTTGATTTCGGCGCGGAACGCCAGTTCTTCGGGGGTGAAATTCAGGTCCATCCTGCGGTCTCCTGGGGATGGTCGGGTTTGTAGCACCGGGCTGCGGCAGGGGCTGTCTGCGCCGTGACAGCGGCGGCTCGGTGCTTTCCCTGGGGTGGCCCCAGCGCCGTGCCCACGCCCCGCCCCGCGCCGGTGCGCATGCAGTGGCACTGACCCGCGGTGGGGTATTCCGCCGCGCTGTGGAAGCCGGAGACCCTTTGGCATTGAAGTTTCATCGCATTCGGCCGACACAGTGGGGGTGGACGACTCCGGGCGGAGTCGTCCGGTTTTCTCAGTCCGGCGAAGCTTCACCATGCGGCAGTCCCTCACCTTTGTTCATCCCGTCACCCTGACCTCCCGCGACGTGCGCGTCGGCCCCGACCACCTGCTGGTGGTTGCAGGGGCGCTGTGCGGTCTGGTGCGGCTGGCGGACGCCGCCGGAGGCCTGGGCCTGCCCTGGTTCGGCTATGCCGCGTTTGCGGCGGTGGCTCACCTGCGGCTGTGGCGGCATGCGGCCAGCCTGCCGGTGCTGGGTTCCCTGGCGCTGGCCACGGTGTCCTTCGGCGTGTCGGCCTTCTTCAGCGGCATGCTGATCAATGGCCTGATCGCCCAGCGCCTGCGCGACGCCGGCTGGAAGATCCGCAACACCGATGGTCAGCTGGGCGAGTACTCCTCACGCTTCCTGGCGGTGGACCGGCTGGGCTTCAGCGAAGACGACCTGATGGACGCCGTGGTGCGCCGCCACCTGCAGCCCGAGCTGATCGGCGGCGGCGAGTTCGATGCGCCAGCCGCATCGGCCGCACCCACCGGCCGCCCCGCCGCCGCAGTCACCCGTACAGCGCGCCTCAGCGCGACGGCGCCGCAGGATTGAGCGGGGGCTGCGGTTTCGCTTCGGCGCCCTGCTGCGACTGCGCCTGCGACTGCGGAGTTTGGCGCAGTTCTTCAGCTGATCGAATGAACTCCTCGTCGAAGCCTTGGATTGCTTCGAGCAATGCCGCAGCGCGCATTGCCATGGGTGTGCCCGGCGTCTCCGTCAGGACCTTGCGAGGCCGCCCGCCCAGGCGGCCGTTTTCCTGTGCAGCGCGGCGCTTGGCCTCGCTGCGTGCACGGCCGCCGGCGGCGCCCAGCGCTGCGGCGGCCTGGCGTTCCACGGCGCGGCGGCTCATCCAGGCGCGCGAGCCGAACAGGCCCTGCAGCAGGCCGGGCACATACAGATCGGCGTCCAGCGCCGGCACGTGAATGCCCTGGCCGGAGGGCGAGATTTCAAGCACAGCCAGATCGGCAGGCCGGGCGTTCTCCAGTCCCTGGGCATCTTGCGGGCGCAGGCCGAGTTCCAGGCCGTTGTCCAGGGTGATCACCAGCCGCGCGGTGCGGCGGTCGTAGCGCGCCGCAACGGCGCGGGTCTCGTGGGCGAACCGCTGCGCGGCGCGGGCGTTGGCGGTGGCGAAGTGGTGAGGAGGTAGGTCCATGTTCTGCGGCTCCCTTCGACAGCTCTGCCTCAAGCCATGGCCAGCTCCACCTTCCGCCCTGCGCGGGCGGCCAGGGTGATGAGCATGTCCAGGCTGAACTTGTCCCATTTGCCGCGCATCAGGTCGCTCACCCGCGACTGGGCGATGCCGAAGCGCTCGGCTGCCTGCGCCTGTGTCCAGCCTTCGGCCTGCACCATCAGCCGCAGCCTGGCCATCAGGTCGGCACGCAGCGCCAGCACGGCGGCCTCGCCGGGGGCAAAGCCGAGGTCCAGGAAGACGTTGCCGCCCGATTCGGTGATGCCGGCCGGCACAGCGGGGGCAGAGGGTGCGGCAGGGAGGTTCGTGTCGCTCGTCATGTTCGGGCTCCGATCGATCGGTAACGCTGTGCGGCCAGTTCGAGGTCACCGCGGGCGGTCTTCTGCGTCTTCTTCTGGAAACAGTGCAGCACGTACACCGCTTCGGCATGTTTGGCCACGTAGACCACACGCCACTGGCCTTGTACACGGATGCGGATCTCGTAAGCGCCTGTGCCGATCGAGGGCATCGGCTTGAAGTCGCTCGGTTCCGCTCCGACCTGAACCTGCCACAGCTCGAATCCCGCCGCCCGTCTCGCCGGCTCCGGAAATCCGGCCAGGTCCTCCAGCGCCGAACCCACGAAGCGCAGCGGTTTCATAGCTTCATTATCAAAGTACTTTGATGGGTTGGCAATGGCGTTGGCGGTTGATTCGGCACATCCGGGCGCAAAACTGCGCCCTCACACCCCCCGCCAGCGCCCGTCCTCGCAGCGTGCCCGGGCCACCGCCTCCAGCGTGGCCAGCACGTCGGCCAGGCGCTTCTTCCAGGCACCGCGGGCGGTGAAGCGGTCGGCGATCTGCGCCTCGCTCAGGCCGGCAGGGCTGGCGGCGAGCAGTTCGGCCACCGCGCGCAGCTGGGCCTTGAGGTCGGTGGGCCAGGGCTGGCGGGTGGCCGCCGCTGCGGTTGGGGCTGCGGCTGCGGCGTCGGTTTCCTCTGCGTCGGGTGCGTCGGGTGCGGGGGCTGCGGGCTCGATCAGGGCCGGCTGCTCGGTGGGGGCGGTGCTCACGGCGGCTGCCGCCCCGCGGCGCTGCTGTGGATCCTGGAAGTCCGGGCGCAGCCAGCGCACCGTGCCCCCGGGCGGACTGCCCGGCCAGGTGCCTGCCTCTTCGGCGGCGCGGCGGGTGTTGAGCGCCACCAGGCGTTCCAGCAGCGCCTCGGTCCAGGCGGCGTGGGCGGCGTCGTCGGCCCAGGGCACCGGGCCCAGGTCGCTCCAGCCGTAGGCGGCCAGCACGGCGGCGTCCAGCTCGTCGTGCAGGCTCTGCAGCACGCCGACCAGGCCCTGGCCGTGCAGCACCTTCTCCTTGGCGGTCAGCGCCTCGCCGCGGCGCAGCTTGCTCAGCACGTTGTACAGGCCGGTGAGGGTGACCGCCTCGTGCTCAGCCTGCCGCGCCTTGCGGTGCGCGTCGATCTGCTCGGCCAGCGAGCGGATGCGCTCGGCCAGCGCGGGGGTGAGGCCGGTGTCGTCGGTGGCGTCGGGGAACGGGAAGGTCTCCAGGCAGCGCGTCTTGACGTAGACCGGATCGTTGCCGACACCCAGCCGGCTGCCGGTGGCCAGCGCCCATTCGACGTGCACCTTGCTCGACAGCACACCCAGGTGCAGCGCGTCGCTCAGGGCGATCGCGATCAGCATGTTGTCCGGTAGTACGTCATCGCCCAGAAACTGGAAGTGCCGGTGTTTGGAGGTTTCGACCGTCGCGATGTAGCGCGGCAGGCCGGCGAGCATCGGCCGCAGGTCCTTGCGTGGCTCGCCAAAGAGCCACCAGTTGTCGCGGTAGGTGGCGCGATTGTTCTGGTCGCGCTCCGGTTTGACCCGGTCAGCCACCCACTGGTAGACCGCCGGGAACCGGGCGCGCACGGCATCGGCGTCCAGGCCGAAGAGGTCGATCACCCGCACCCCGCGCGGCCGGTCGGTCAGGTCCCGGCCGTTGCGGTAGGAGCGGATGTGCCGCTCCAGCCCTGCCACGCGGCCCAGCCCGAGTTCCGCCGCTTCGGCCGGCGTGACGATGAACCCCGCACCGTGCAGCTTGACGCCCGGCGAGGAGATGCCCAGGTTGGCACGCAGCGGCTTCGCGGCGGCCACGTTGGCGCCGATGCGCAGG
The DNA here is from genome assembly GCA_016703325.1 of Burkholderiales bacterium. Classification (GTDB taxonomy): domain Bacteria; phylum Pseudomonadota; class Gammaproteobacteria; order Burkholderiales; family Burkholderiaceae_C; genus Sphaerotilus. The sequence goes on from JADJCH010000002.1 coordinate 187,631, forward strand.
TCGGCGTGCAGCAGGGCGCTGCGTTCGGCCAGTGCCACCTGCACCTCGCCGCCCTCGCCGTCCTGCTCAGCGGTCACGGTCACCAGCTTGCCGGGCGCTGCACCGGGCGCCAGCACCGTCATCGCAATGCGCACCGCCGCGCCGTCGGCACTGTCCACCCAGGGGTGGTCGGGGATCGCAAAGGCCAGGTGCGCAGCGTCACCGGTCAACGCCGCCTCCACCACGCGGCGGTTGAAGGTCTGCCGCAGCGAGTTGGTGGTGATCAGCCCCAGCCGCTGCGTACGCCCGGCGCGCAGTTCGGCGGCGGCCTTGGCCCACCAGAACATCACGAAGTCGGCACTGTCGGGCACACCCGGCCAGCTCGCGCGCAGGGCCTCCACGTAACCGTCGCCCAGCGACTCGCGCATCGGCCCGGCGCCGATGAAGGGCGGGTTGCCGATGATGAAGTCCGCCTGCGGCCACTCGGCGGCGCGCGGGTTCAGGTAGCGCCACTGCGGCAGCTGTGCCGCCTCGTCGGGCACCTCCTTGCCGGTGACGGGGTGGCGCTTCGTCGTGCGGCCATCCCAGCGCGTCAGCAGCTTCCCGTCCGCCCCATACGCCGGCTCCTGCGCATCCCAGGCCAGCACCGCATCGCGGCAATCGATGTTGCGGTAGTCGTGCACCACCGGCTCGGCCACGCTCTGGTTGCCGAAGCTGCGGATCTGCCACTGCAGCCAGCCGATCCACAGCACCAGCTCGGCCAGCGCCGCCGCGCGCGGGTTCAGCTCGATGCCCAGGAACTGCTGCAGCGTCACCGTCTCGCCCTCCAGGCCCAGGCGGCTCTGCGTGTCGCCCAGGGCGGCCAGGGCATCCAGCACCTCGGCCTCCATGCGCTTGAGGTGCTCCAGCGTCACGTACAGGAAGTTGCCGCTGCCGCAGGCCGGGTCCAGCACCCGCAGGCTGCACAGCCGGTGGTGGAAGCGCCGCAGCTCGGCGCGGGCCTCGTCCAGGCGGTCGGCGCGCTTCTTGCCATCGAGCGCTTCCGCCTCGCGGGCCAGCAGCAGTGCGGCATCGCGGGCGTCGGCCCACTCGGCGCGCAGCGGCTCCATCACCGTGGGCAGCACCAGCCGCTCCACATAGGCGCGCGGCGTGTAGTGCGCGCCCAGGGCGTGGCGCTCGGTGGGGCTCAGGGCGCGTTCCAGCAGGGTGCCGAAGATGGCCGGCTCCACCTCGCGCCAGTTGGCCGCGGCCGCACGCTGCAGCAGCTCGATCTGCTCGCGCGTCAACGGCAGCACGTAGTCGTCGGCCGCGCTGCCCTTGAAGAGTTTGCCGTTGAAGCGCAGCAGGGTGTGCGCCAGCGCCGGGGCAAAGCCGCCCGCATCCATCGTGGCCCAGAGCGAGCGCAGCATCAGCGCCAGCGTGGCCGGCTCCTCGCTCCAGTCTTCAAGCAGGGCGATGAAGGCGCCGCGGCCGTCCTTGCCGTCCTTCACTTTGGGCAGCAGCCCCACATCCTCCGCGAACATGCAGAACAGGCAGCGGCTGAGGAAAGCCGCCACACTCTGCGGCGCGTGGCCGGCGCCCTCCAGCCGGGTGGCCAGCCCGGCCAGCAGGTCCGACACCTCGCGGGTGACGCGGGCGCTGGCCCGGCTCGGGTCCAGGCTCAGCGGGTCCAGCCAGGCGGCGCGCAGGCGGTCCCGGGCGGCGGCACCGGCCGGGCCGGCGTCACAGAGTGTGGCCAGGCTCAGGCGGTGGCTGCGTGCATCCGGAAACGGTGTGTAGGTGGCGCCGCTGCGGCTGAACTCGGCATAGACCTCCACAACATGGCCCACATCGATCACCAGCAGCAGCGGCGGGCGGCCCTCCCCGGCGGGCAGCGCGCGGGCATAGGCCTCCGCCTGGGCGCGGGCGCGCAGCAGGGCGTCGTCGAAGACCCTGCGCCCGGCCCCGGCCAGCGCGGCGCCGTCGCGGATCTTCTTGGCCTCGGCCACGAAGGCACCGCGCCGGTAGCAGTCGATGAAGCCGTTGGTGCTGGAGCCGTCACCGTGGTTGAACACCACGCGGCGCTCGAACACGTAGGCGTTGTCGCGCGTGTCGTCACGCGCCGGGTCCGGTCGCGGCACGCCCAGCAGGGCGCAGAGTTCGGTGATGAAGAGCTGGTAGTTGGCCCGTTCGCTGCCGCCGGAGGTGCTCCAGCGGGTGTGGAAGGCGGCGAGCTGGGTGGGGGAGGCGTCGGACGCCGGCGTGTGCGAGGTCGAAGCGGACTGCATGGTGGTGTCTCCCGGGTTTTGTAGGCGGCAGAACGCCGTGGCAGATTATCTCGGGAGGGGCTTGGCGCGGGCGGCACTTGCCGCACAGCCCCAGCTGCGACGCGTGACTGCCGGGCGAGAATTCGGGCATGGATGGGAGGCAGCTCGAAGACTTCTTTCACGCCCGGCCCGAAGCGCCCGAGTTCCTGGTGGTTGCCCGCTTCTCGGACGCAGAACGAGCCCTGTTCGGAACCCGCGCCCGTGAGTTGTGGCTGTCGCGGGTGTCGCTGGATGCGCACCGCCGGTCGCACCCGGAAGTCGGCCTGGACGACTACGCTCGCATTCCGGAGCTGCTGCGTCTCGGAGAGGTCTGGGCCGGGCCGCAGGAACGCCGCTTCGTTCTGCTCACGATGGCAGGCAAACCCTACCGGGCGGCGCTGAAGATCGACCGGACGGGCGACGAGGCGTGGTTCCTGTCGCTGTTCATCAGCAGCAAACAAAAACCGCCCAAGGGGGCGGTCCGGATTCGCTGATCGGCGGTCACGAAGGTGAAAAGCGCCGGTGGGCCAGGTTGGCGACCCTGGTCGGCTCATCCACCGCCTTGCGGCGGTGGGCCGAGTCAGCCTGATGACCCGCGCCGGCAGAGGCAGTCTATGCCATTCGCGCCGTTGCGCGCAACATGCTCGCATGCCCTGTGGCGCCGGTGGTCTGCGGCTCGCCGCTGAGGGCAATCTCCGGCGCCAGGATACGGCTGCAGATGCGCTGGATGAGCTCGGCGTAGGTTTTCACGGCCTGCTGCAGCTCGGCGATGTCGGCCTGGAGCTGCTGCGTCGCATCACGGGTCGTGGCCCGCGTGGCCCGCGCGGCCCGCGCGGCGCCGCGCTGCGGGTTGCGCTGACGCGCCCGTGCTGCCAGCAGCACTGCCCCCATCTCGGCGCAGAAGGTGATGACATGCGGCGAGTCGATGCGCTGGCGGGTGAAGCGGGGTGGATGGGTGTTCATGGCGGTTCCCTTGAGCATGAAGGCGGTCTGCCCGTCGTGAGGCTCACCAGGTGAGCCTGTGGGGCGGAGGGGTCGGATCCGGACTCAGCGCGTTGTGGGAGATATCACATGAGCGAGGCCGGCTCCTCTGCTGCTCCGGTCGCGGAACTTCCTGGCCTCGGCCAGGGAGGCGCCGCATCGGGGTTTGTGCTATCTTTTGATGGCACAAAGTGAAAGGATCTGCCAATGGAAGCGTATACCGTTCGAGACCTGCGGGAGCGCACCGGAGACCTGATCCGCGGCGCCGAGGCGGGTGAACTGGCCGTGGTGACCAAGCACGGCACGCCGGTGTTCGTGGCTGTACCCTTCGACGACGCGCTGCTGGACGGCGGTGTGCGGCGGGCGCTGGCGGTGAAGCTCTTCGACACCGACGTGCTCACGTTGCGTCAGGCCGCCAAACTGGCCGGCGAGCCGCTGTCGACGTTCACCGAACGCTGCAGTGCACAGGGGGTGGCGGTGGTGCGTTATCCCGCCGATGAACTGGCCGACGAGGTGGCTCACCTTGAGCAGATCGAGCCGCCTGCTGGTCGCTGACAGTGGGCCGCTGATCGCTCTGGCCAAGCTGCGGCTGCTGGACCTGCCGGCGGCGATCTACCCGGCCGTGTGGGTGCCGGCCGCCGTGCTGCACGAGTGCACCCGAACGGGGGTGTTTCCCGATGCCATGGCGATCGAGGCCGCGCTGTCTGCCGGCTGGCTGCATGCCTGTGAAGATGCGCCGGCGGACGGACACCCGGCGCTGCTGCGGCTGGACGCGGGCGAGCGTGCTGCGATCTCCCTGGCGCTTCAACAAGAGAGGGCCGACCTGCTGATCGACGAGGCCGCTGGCCGGCAGGCTGCGCGCGCAGTGGGCCTGCGGGTGATCGGTGCCTGCGGCCTGTTGCTGCGGGGCAAGGCCATGGGGCGTTTGTCCAGCGTCGGGCCGTTGATCGACGAACTGCGACGGCAGGGCTACTTCGTCAGCCCGGCCCTGCGCGCCGAAGTGTTGCGGCTGGCAGGGGAGTGAAAGGGGCGAGGCGGCTCTGTACGGCTCGTGCAAGCGGCGCGCCCTGTGTTTCAGCGGCCAGTCATCCTGCCGCGCAGGCCGCTCTGCCACTGCGCCAAGTCCCTGGCCAGCAGGAGCATGTCCAGCACCCGCTGGCGGGTGAAGCGGGGTGGATGGGTGTTCATGGCGGTTTGTGGTGGACTGTGACCAGTCTGCGCCGTGACGGGCTCACCAGGTGAGCCTGTGCTGCGAAAGAATCCGGTTTCGACGCAACACGACGTGGGAGATGCGCATGAAAGAAGCGTGGGAGTGGCAGGTTGGGGACACGGTGACCTGCGGCGATTCTTCCGACCCGTACTGGGGAAAGCTGAGCGCGCTGGGCCGGATCGAATTTGTCGGGAGGCTGGCAGACATCCCAGGGTGGGCGCACGGCACACCTTGCATCCTGGCGCCCTTCGATACGCCGGTGGCCGTGGTTCGTCGTGTCGATGGCGAGCTGCTGGTGCATGCGGACGGTGACTTCCCCGTGCTTCGGCGCATGCCGTTCGAGGAGTGGGCGCGCGCCTGCCGGCTGCATGACCGCGCCCGGGAGCGCCTGGATCGCCCGTTCAGCCCCTGGCAGCTCGACGACGCAGGGTTGGCCGAGGCGGCGCGGCGCCGCTGGCAGGCCTGCGTGGCCGCGCGCCGGGCCGGGCACCTGCGGCTGCTGGCACAGCGGCTGGTCGAGCGCGAGGCGCTGGGCGCCGCACCGATGCGCTGTGAGGTGCTGCACCCGCTGTTGCGCGGCCCGGCGCTGGCCCTGCCGGCCTGGATGGCCTGGACCGGCTCGCTGGTCGCCCGCCCGGATGCGCCTCGGACGGCGGGGGACGCGCGCAAGCAGCCGGTGCAGGCGCCGGCAGGTGAGGAGAGCGCTCGGCGCTGTCGCCGCCTGGCGGCCTGGGCCACGCGGGTCTGGCAGTGGCGCAGTCCGGCCGCGCGGGTGGGGCTGGCACGGGCGCGGGCCGAGCTGCCGGCCGGCATCGACCCGCAGCGCCCGCTGCTGTGGCTGCAGCCCTGGGAAGGTCAGAAGGACGACAGCGACTTCCCGGCCGCCTACTTCACGCTGCGACGCGTGGTGGCGGCGCGTGAGGACCTGCGCTGGCGCCTGCAGGCCGACAGTGCGCCGCTGCTGATGGGGCTGGCGCAGCATCTGGAGCGGGCCCACGGGCTGGGTGCGCAGCCGGCGCTGTGGTTCGACCGGCCCAAGGGTTGGCTGCACGGTGCGGCGCGGGACCTGAGTGCGCTGCTGTTCGGCCGCCGGGCCGCTGCCCTGGTCGGGCTGTCCTGGCGCTGTGAACGCCCGCTGGAGCTGGACTGGCTGGCCCCGCAGGTGCACCCGCATGCGTCGCAGTGGCCCGGGGAAGTCCTGAAGGCGGTGGAGGTGATCCGGCAGCGGCTGCGCCGCATCGCCACGCAACGGGGTATCGATTGGAGCGAGGCCAGGGCGGTGATCTGGGGCGGCTGGCGCGATGTCACCCACATCGACGACAGCTGGTGCCGCTGGCGGCTGGAGACGCACACGCCCTTCACACGGCTGGACAGCTGGATCAACAACGCTCGTGAGCTGCGCGACGATGCCGACCACGACTGGTTGCCCATCCCCTGGTGGCCGGATGCGAGCCTCGAGCAGCGCGGGCCCGGGTGGCGGCGGGTCGGCTGGTTCGAGCCGTGGCGGCGGATGATCCGCTGGCGCTCCAAGGCCTTTGCGCGGCGGGTGGCGGGTTGGGAGTCGTCGGAGCGGGGCGGCAGGTGATGCGTCAGAGCCGATTTGATGCTAGCCTGACCGGCATGCGCACCACCCTCAACATCGAAGACGACGCCCTGCTTGCCGCCCGTTTGCATGCTCAGCGCGAGCGTGTATCGCTGGGTGAAGCCGTTTCGCAACTCCTGCGTCGAGGTGCGGCGCAGCCGAGTGCTGCAGATCCGACCCAGCCGCCGTTGCGAGGGCGTTTTGCGCTGCTGCCGCAGCGTGACGAGGTCATCACCACGCAGCACGTGCGCGAGTTGATGGAGCGCGAGGGCCTGTGAGCTTGGCTGCGGAAACGACGCCATTGCGCTGCCTGCTGGACGTGAACGTCTGGATCGCGCTGTTCGACGATGCACACCAGTTCTCGGGACGGGCCAATGCGTTCATCGACTCGCCTGGTCTGCAGGTGGCGACCTGCCCCTTGGTGGAAAACGGTGTCATCCGTGTGATGAGCATGCCGGCTTATGCGCGCCGAGGCGGCTTGCCGATGCAACGGGTTCGGCAGCGGCTCCAGGAGGCTTGTCGCAGCCTGGACCACGCATTCTGGCCCGACGACGTGAGTCTGCGAGACGATTCGCGGGTGGACTTCAGCCGCGTGCAGGGTCACAACCAGATCACCGATCTCTACCTGCTGGCCCTGGCAGTGCAACACGGGGGCTGCCTGGTCACCCTGGATCAGGCCATTTCCCTGTCGAGCGTGCCGGGTGCCCGGCCGGAGCACCTGCGGCTGCTCTGACGGCGACGGGCAGTGGGGGCCATGCGCCTCGCTGGCGGGTACCGCGTCGCTTCAATCCCTGAAGTTGTTGAAACTCAGCGGCATCTCGTCGACTTCCTTCTTCAGCAGCGCCATCGCGGCCTGCAGGTCGTCGCGTTTGGCGCCGGTGACGCGCACGGTGTCGCCCTGGATGCTGGCCTGGACCTTCATCTTGCTGTCCTTGATGGCCTTCTGGATCTTCTTGGCCAGGTCGCTTTCGATGCCCGCCTTGACCACGACCTTCTGCTTGAGCTTGTCGTGGCTCATCTTCTCGGGTTTGGCGCTGGTGTCCAGGAAGCGCACGTCCACGCCGCGTTTGGTCATCTTGGCCAGCAGGATGTCGGTGACCTGCTGCAGCTGGAAGTCGTTGTCGGCGTGCAGCGTCAGCTCCTTGTCCTTCTGTTCGATGCGGGCGTCGCTGCCCTTGAAGTCGAAGCGGGTGCCGATTTCCTTGTTGGACTGGTCGATGGCGTTCTTGACCTCGACCAGATTGGGTTCGAGGACGGTGTCGAAGCTGGGCATGGACTGACTCTCTGCCCTGGAGGGGGCGCAGTGTGGGATCGGTCAAAATTCTGCCATGCACATCGAGACCGCCATTTCCCTCAGAGACTGCAACACCTTCGGCCTGCCGGCGACGGCGGCGACGCTGGTGCGCATCACCTCGGAGGCGGACGTGCGCCAGGTGGTCAACCACCCGGAGCTCGGCCCGGCGCCGAAGTTCATCCTCGGCGGCGGCAGCAATGTGGTGTTCACCCGCGATGTGACTGCCTGCCTGCTGAAGGTGGAGATCACCGGCCTGCGGGTGGTGGAGGAGCGCGCCGATGCGGTGATCGTGGAGGCCGGTGCCGGCGTGCGCTGGCACGACCTGGTGGCCTGGACGCTGGGGCAGGGCCTGCCCGGCCTGGAGAACCTGGCGCTGATCCCCGGCACGGTGGGGGCCGCCCCGGTGCAGAACATCGGCGCCTACGGGCTGGAGCTGGCCGACCGCTTCGATTCGCTGGATGCGGTGGACCTGATCTCCGGGCGCAGCGTCACGCTGGACCGGGCGCGCTGCCGCTTCGGCTACCGCGACAGCGTGTTCAAGCGGGAGCTGGCCGGCAAGAGCCTGATCACCCGGGTGCGCCTGCGCCTGCCGCGACCCTGGCAGCCGGTGCTGGAGTACCTGGACCTGCAGCGCAAATGTGAGGAGGCCGGCTTCATCGAGGGCCGGCTGCCCGGCGCCCGCCAGGTGTTCGACTGGGTCTGCGAGATCCGCCGCGCCAAGCTGCCGGATCCGGCCGTCATCGGCAATGCCGGCAGCTTCTTCAAGAACCCGGTGGTGTCACTCGAACAGTGCCGCGACATCATCGCCCGCGACCCGCACCTGGTGCACTACCCGATGGACGACGGCCAGTTCAAGCTGGCGGCCGGCTGGCTGATCGACGCCTGCGGCTGGAAGGGCAAGAGCGTCGGCGCGGCTGCGGTGTACGAGAAGCAGGCCCTGGTGCTGGTCAACCGCGGCGGGGCCAGCGGCGGCGAGGTGATGACGCTGGCGCGGGCGATCCAGGAGAGTGTCTACGGGCGCTTCGGCATTCGGCTGGAGCCGGAACCCATCGTGGTCTGAGGACCTGCCGGTTCAGACCTACTTCCGCTCGACCAGGGTCGGCGCCAGCCCTTTGAGCTTCTCGCGCAGGCGCTGGCCGAAGGTGGCGGCCTCCTCGCGGGTTTCGAAGGGGCCGGCCTGGATCTTGTGCTGCTTCGATTCCTGGAACATGGTCAGCAGCGGGTCCAGCCCGTGCAGCAGCTCCCCCAGGCGGCGGTAGAAGCCGTCGGCATGGTCCTGGGTTGAGAAGCTGCCCAGCTGCAGCCACCAGCCGCGGCCGGCCTGGGTGCCGGCGCGCTCCTGCTGCAATGTGTGCAGGACCGCTGGGGGTTCATGCAGGTCGGTCGCCGCAGCAGGGGTGGCAGGCAGCTCGGCGAGGGCCAGCTGCCGGGCGCTGCTGTCCAGCACCGGCGCCAGTTCGGCCGGAGGGCCGTCCGAGCGGGGGCGGCTCCTGCGGTCCGGTTGGCGAGCCAGGACCCGGGATTCGCGCGGGCCGAAGGTGTTGATCGGCTGCAGCCGGGTGGCTGAGCTGTCGCCCAGGCGTTCGCCGCCGATGTCGTAGCCCGGCGCCGCGCTGGTGTTGCGCTTCCATTCACCGGAGCGGATGGCCTCGTGGGTGATGCGCTCGATCTGCACCGTGGCCACCCCGCGCAGCAGATCGAGTTTGGCCGCGGCGGCCCAGGACAGGTCGATGATGCGGTCGCGGCTGAACGGTCCGCGGTCGTTGATGCGCACGATCACCGAGTGGCCGTTCTTCGGGTTGGTGACCCGGGCGTAGCTGGGGATCGGCAGGGTGACATGGGCCGCGGTCATGCCCCAGAGGTTGTAGACCTCGCCGCTGGCGGTGCGCCGGCCGTGGAACTTCTTGCCGTACCAGGAGGCCAGGCCGGTCTGCTTCCATTCGACGTCGTCCGTCTCCGGCACGTAGGTCCAGCCGCCGATGGCATAGGGCTTGTTGGGGCCCTTCGGACGGATGGGTTCGACCACCGGCTCCGGGTCCGGGATGTTGAGCAGCTCCGGTCTGGGCAGCGCGGGCAGGATGTCGCGGGGCAGCTCGGGCGGGCCATCGGCACCGGACGGCGCTGCGGCTGCGGCCGATTCCGCTGGAGCTGCAGGGTTCTGCAGGGTCGGGGCGGGCACAGCGGGCCGTGGGGCCGGCGCGGCGGCGGGCCGTTCGGCAGGCCGCTGCGGTGCCGGTGGGGTGCTGCCGCAGGCGGTCAGCAAGGCGGCCAGCGCCAGCACCGCCGGGCCGAAAACCGTCGATCGCGTTGCCGCCCCCGTCCGGAGACAGAGGGGCGAAGCGGCGGGGTGGGGTGAAGGCCTGGACATCGGGCCGCACTTTAGCGCCATCACCGCCGTGTTGCCCATCCCGGGACGTGGCTTGTGCACGGCCGCATTGCACCCTGTGAGTTTGCTGCGATCAACAGTTCTCAGTCGTCGGGCTCCAGACCGGGTAGTCGGTGTAGCCCGCCGCGCCGCCGCCGTAGAGCGTCTCGCGCTGCAGGGGGGCCAGCGGGTGGCCTTGGCGCAGCCGCAGCGACAGATCCGGGTTGGAGATGAAGGGCCGGCCGAAGGCCACCAGGTCGGCACGCCCCTCGGCGATGGCGGCTTCGGCCATCTCGGCGCTGTAGCCGTTGTTGACCATCCAGGTGCTGCGGCAGCGCCGGCGCAGCTGTTCATAGTCGAAGGGTGCGTAGTCGCGTGCACCGCCGGTCTGGCCCTCGACGACGTGCACGTACAGCAGGCCCAGCTCGCCCAGCATGTCGCCCACCGCGTTGAACAGGGCCTGGGGGTCGCTGTCCAGTGCGGCGTCGTTGGCGGGGGTTACCGGGCTGAGGCGGATGGCCGTGCGGCCCGCGCCGATGGCGCCGGTGACCGCCTGCATCACCTCGGCCAGGAAACGCAGACGGTGGGTGATGGGTCCGCCGTAGGCATCGTCGCGGTCGTTGATGCGGTCGCGCAGGAACTGCTCGACCAGGTAACCGTTGGCGGCGTGGATCTCCACCCCGTCGAATCCGGCCTGCACCGCACAGCGGGCGGCGCGGGCGTAGTCGGCCACGATGCCGGCGATCTCCTGCACACCCAGCGCCCGGGGTGCGGACACATCGGCGAAGCCGCCGGCGATGTAGGTTTTGCTGCGCGCGGCCTGTGCGGTGGATGACACCGGTTGCGCGCCGCCGGGCAGTAGAGAAGTATGCGAGATGCGGCCCACGTGCCAGATCTGCGCGACGATGCGTCCGCCCTCGGCATGCACCGCATCGGTCACCCGGCGCCAGCCGGCCACCTGCTCCGGGGTGTAGATCCCCGGTGTGTCCAGGTAGCCATGCGCCATCGGGCCAATCGGGGTGCCTTCGCTCACGATCAGCGCGGCGCCGCTGGCCGGGTTGGCGCGCTGGCGGTAGTAGTCCACCATCAAATCGTTGGGCACCTGGCCCACCGCGCGGTTGCGGGTGAGGGGGGCCATCACCACCCGGTGCGGCAGGTCGAGGTGGGCGCTGTGAAAGGGAGAGAAGAGCTGCGAGGTCATGCCTGGATCATGTCCTGAGAATGTGTCGAGGGTTGCCGAAGCGGGCGGACTGCATCGGGATGTTGCCGCCGGGCCCGGTGCAGTTGTAACCGCGGCGGGCCGTGGGGGTGGTCGCCTCGGCGACCCGATGCCGAATCGTCCACGGCGGAAACACCCGGCAGGGTGATCAGATCGTGAAATGGGTCACGAAATACCCGCCCAGGAAGCGGTGCCGAGTCTCTCAGGCGTAAGGCCCGGTGTCCTTGCCGATCGATACGCGGGCCATCGAAGGCGCTTCGACCATGGCGACATCCGAACTGAGCCGAGGTGTTCCGCCATGTCCCCATCGTCTTCGCCCACCACGCCGCGCCTGCGGTTGCTCCACATCGCCCTGCTGGGGGCCTGTGCCGCCCTGGCCGCCTGCGGAGGAGGGCAGACCGACGCAGGCACCGAGTCTTCGCCGGCAGCACAGGAGGTCAACGCCGCTGACGGCGACGCTGCCACGAACGAGGAGTACGGCGTGGGCGCCAACGCGGCGGCCGTCGAGTCGGACGCAGCCGCTGCCCCTGCGGTCGCCACGGCCGGTACCGAGGACAGCGCTGCCACGTTCCCGCTGGCCACGGCCGCACTGGTGGGCACGGCCGCGGTCGACCCGGCCAACGTCTCGGTGCCCGGCACCGTCACCACCCCCAACCCGACGCTGCAGAACATCACCGTCGAGTGGGCCTTCACCGGGGACGCCAACGCCAATGCGGTGGTCAACGTGCGCTACCGCAAGACCGGCAGCAGCACCTGGAGCAACAGCCTGCCGCTGCGCCGCATCTCGGCTGGAACCACCCAGGGCAAGAGCTGGGCCACGCGTCACTCCGGCAGCGTGTTCGACCTGCAGCCGGCCACCGCCTACGACATCGAGCTGGCCCTGGTGGACGCCGACGGCGGCAGCAGCACCCGCACCGTGAACGTCACCACCCGGGCGGTGCCCGCGCCGATGGCCGGTGCGCCGATCAAACCGGCCACGCCCTCCACCTTCAAGACGGTGATGGCCGCCGCGCAGTCGGGCGACATCATCGAGCTGGCCGCCGGCACCTACACCTCGTTCACCGTCAGCAAGGACGGCAGCGAGGCCAAACCCATCGTGATCCGCCCGGCCACCGGCGTGGCGCGCAGCGCGGTGGTGGTCAGCGGTGAGCTGTCGCTGATCGGTCGCAAGTACGTGCAGATCCGCGGGCTCACGGTCAATGGCCGCATCCGCTACAACTCATCGCTGGGACTGGCCATCGTGGGCAACCAGGTGAACGCCCAGACCTCGGTGGGCAACGGCGACGGCATCGTCACCTGGAACGCCTCCGAAAACGCCTACATCGCCGACAACACCGTGGTCGGCACCACGCTCTGGAACACTGCAGCGCTCGGCAACAACGGCGCCAACCGTGGCGAAGGCATCCTGGTGGCTGGCCCGGGCCATGTGGTGATGAACAACCGGGTGCGGGGCTTCCGCGACAACATCTCGCTGCTGGAGGACAGTGGTGCCGTGCGGCAGTACAGCATCGACATCCTCAACAACGAGATCAGCGAAGCGGCCGATGACGGCATCGAGGCGGACTTCTGCTTCCACAACTGCCGCATCATGCGCAACCGGCTGACCAACACCTTCATCGCCATGTCCTCGCAGCCGGGGCTGGGCGGGCCGACCTGGTTCATCCGCAACGTGGCCTACAACGTGGCCCACGTGGCCTTCAAGCTCTACCGCACCTCCTACGGCGACGTGCTTCTGCACAACACCGTGGTCAAGAACGGTGACGGCCTGGCGGCCTACCCAGGGGTGCCGATCCACAACCTTTACAGCCGCAACAACCTCTTCATCGGCGGGCCCGGGGCCAGCTGGGGCGGCTACTCGGCCGGCAGCGGCAAGGTGATCGCGCTGGAGACGCTCAACACCGCCAACTCATCGCTGGACCACGACGCGCTGGGCTCCACCCTGGGCAGCTTCGACTCGCGCATGGGCAGCATCCGCACCAGCACGCTGGCCGACCTGCGCGCCAAGACCACGCAGAAGAACGCGGTGCAGGTGGGTCTGGGCGCCTTTGCGGCCAGCATCGCCTTTCCGTCGGCGGCCATGACCTCGTTCACCCCGCCCGACCTGCGGCTGAAGTCCGGCGGCGGCGCCACCGACGTCGGCCAGGTCCTGCCCGGCATCAACGACGGCTTCAGCGGCACCAAGCCAGATGCCGGGGCCTATGAACTGGGTGCGGCGCTGCCGGTGTACGGGCCGCGGATCGCCTGTGAACGGGGGGGAACCCCCCCCGGCCGCCGTCCCACCCCCCGGGGGCCGCGCTTTGTGGCGGGGGGCGGGCGGGGGGCGGGGGGGGGGGGGGGGGGGGGGCGGGGGGGGGGGGGGGGGGGGGGTCCCTCGGTCCGGCCGGTCGGTCCCGCGCTGGCGCTCGGAGGGGCGCCTCAGGCCCCCAGCTCCACCCACACCGGGGCGTGGTCGCTGGGCCGCTCATTCTTGCGGGGCACCTTGTCGATGCTGCAGGCCGTCACCCGGGGGCGCAGCGCCTCGCCGACCAGGATGTGGTCGATGCGCAGGCCCTGGTTCTTGCGGAAGGCCAGGTTGCGGTAGTCCCACCAGCTCCAGCTCTTGGGGGGCTGTTCGAACAGGCGGAAGGCATCCACCAGCCCCAGGCCGAGCAGGGCGCGGAAGTGGGTACGCTCCTCGTCGGTGCAGTGGATCTGCCCGGCCCAGGCGACCGGGTCGTAGACGTCGCGGTCCTCCGGCGCGATGTTGAAGTCGCCCATCAGCACCAGCTGCGGATTCGCTGCCAGCTCGTCGCGCAGCCAGGTGGTCAGCGCCTCCAGCCAGCCCATCTTGTAGGCGAACTTCTCGCTGCCTGGCGCCTGCCCGTTCGGGAAGTAACCGCCCACCACCCTCACACCGTCCACCGTTGCCGCAATCACCCGGGCCTGCTCGTCCGCGAAGCCGGGGATGTTCTTCACCACGTCCTGTGGGGCCTGCATCGTGGTGCGGCTGAGCAGCGCCACGCCGTTGTAGGTCTTCTGGCCATGGAAGGCGACCTGCCAGCCGGCCGCCTCGATCTCGGCGGCGGGGAACTTGTCGTCGGTGAGCTTGGTTTCCTGCAGCACCAGCACGTCGGGCTGCTGCTGCTCCAGCCAGGCCAGCAGCTGCGGCAGGCGCACGGCCAGGGAATTGACGTTCCAGGTGGCGAGTTTCATGAGAGCGCTATGGTATTGATTTTTATGATGTTTTTTTCCATGTGATCTGCGAATGAATGTTCTGGCTACCCAGCTGGCTACCCAATTCGGACGATCTGAAGTGATCCCACCAGAGATCGGATGAGACCCACAAGCACCCACTGAGCTGCTGCCAGCTGATCGTTGGAGCGGCTGCGAAACCAGTCTATCAGGCGCCCTGCGGCGCATTCGCGGAGGTCGTCGCCCTGAACTGCCGCCGCAATGCCTTGGCCGCTCTGATGCCTGCCGCACAGACGAGACGCTCCTGTGCCTTCAGGCTGTCAGTCGGTTCCCGTCTGTCTGCGGTGCAGACCTCCGGGCCTTTCCTGCCCCATTTTTCAGGAGCAACGCATGACCCGTGTTCACCGACATCGCCAGGAGCCGCAATTCGATCCCAGACATGAAGGAGACGACCGCTCTCCGGGCGCCGACTGCGTTACCAGCGGTGTCGCGGCAACCGATGGCACGACACCTGCAGAACCAGCCCTGCCAGCGTCTCAGGCGCCCGCGGTGGTCAAGGTTGCCAAGCCTCGATATATGGACAGGCCTGTGGCCCCGACCCAGGAATCCGATGCGATGGACCGCGCCCAGGAAACCCACCAACGGGCTTGAAGGGAGTGTGACGCGCTCCTGGTACGGCGTCTGTGTCTTGACCGGCGGTGGCGCTTCATCCGGCTGGCCCCAGCATTTGCCCCACCTGCACCCAGGCGTCGAACTCGACGGCGCTCAGACCGCCCACCGCTGCAGCAGCTTCGCGCAGATTGAGCCCCTGTTGGTGAGCGTGCCGGGCAATGGCCGCTGCACGTTCGTAGCCGATGTGGGGCGTGAGCGCCGTGACCGTCATCAGACTGCGGTCGAGTTGCTCGCCCAGCCGCTCGCGCAGGGCCTCCAGGCCGACCACGCAGTGGCGGGTGAAGCTGTCCATCGCATCGGTCAGCAGGCGCAGGCTGTCGAGCAGGTTGGCGGCGATCAGGGGTTTGCAGGTGTTCAGCTCGAACTGGCCCTGGCTGGCCGCGATGCCGATCGCCACGTCATGCCCCAGCACCTGGTAGCAGACCATCAGCAGCGCCTCCACCTGGGTGGGGTTGACCTTACCGGGCATGATCGAGCTGCCCGGCTCGTTCTCCGGCAACTGCAACTCGCCCAGGCCGGCACGCGGGCCGCTGCCCATCAGGCGGATGTCGGCGGCAATCTTGATCAGCGCCACCGCCAGGGTTTTGAGTGCTGAGTGCAGGCCCACCAGCGGCTCGTGCCCGGCCAGGGCGGCAAACAGGTTGCCAGCCACCGTGTAGGGCTCGCCCAGGCGCCGCGCCAGCACGGCCGCAACGCGGGGGCCGAACTCGCGGTGGGTATTGAGCCCGGTGCCCACCGCCGTGCCGCCGATGGCCAGCGCCTGCACCGCCGGCAGCGTGTGCGCCAGGGCTGCAGCCGCCAGGCCGAGTTGGGCGTCGTAGCCGCCGAATTCCTGCCCCAGTGTCACCGGAGTGGCGTCCTGCAGGTGGGTGCGGCCGACCTTGATCACCTCGGCCCAGGCCGCGGCCTTCTCCTGCAGTGCGCTGCGCAGGCCGGCCAGGGCCGCTTCCAGCTCGCGCACGCCCTGCAGGGCTGCGATGTGCATCGCGGTCGGAAACACGTCGTTGGACGACTGGCCGAGGTTGACGTGGTCGTTCGGGTGCACCGGCAGCGGTTGGGCGCCGTCCTGGTCCGCCAGCGCCTGCGAGGCCAGGCGCGCGATCACCTCGTTGACGTTCATGTGGCTCTGTGTGCCCGAGCCGGTCTGCCAGATCGACAGCGCAAAGGCGTCGTCGAACTCGCCGACGGCCACCCGCAGGGCCGCTTCGGCGATGACACCGGCTCGCGCTGCATCGAGCCTGCCCAGACCGGCATTGACCTGTGCGGCGGCGCCCTTGATGCGCGCCATGGCGTGGATCAGCGCCAGCGGCATGCGCTGCCGCCCGGCTCCGCCGATGGTGAACAGCCGCCGGCTGCGCTCGGTCTGGGCGCCCCACAGGGCATCTGCCGGCACCTGCACCGGGCCCAGACTGTCGTGTTCCGTGCGGGTGTTCATGCCGGCTCCAGCTCGGTGGCCAGGCGCTCGCGCAGGACGAAGGGCAGGATGCCGCCGTGGCGGTGGTAGTCGGCCTCGACGGCGGTGTCAATGCGCAGCCGCAGATGGCATTGGCTGCGGTGGCCGTCGGCATGCTCAATGTGCAGCGTCAGCCGCTGCCCGGGCTTCAGATCGCCGTCGGCCCCAGGCAGGTCGAAGCGTTCATCGCCCCGCAGATGCAGCGAGTCGACGCTTTCACCGTCGATGAACTGCAGCGGCAGCACCCCCATGCCGATCAGGTTGGCGCGGTGGATGCGCTCGAAGCTGCGCGCCACCACCGCCCGCACTCCCAACAGCCGGGTGCCCTTGGCGGCCCAGTCGCGGCTGGAGCCGCTGCCGTACTCCTCGCCGGCAAAGAGCAGCGTGGGCGTGCCCTCCTTCTGATAGGTCATGGCCACGTTGAACAGGCTGTCCAGCGAACCATCGGGCTGGCGCAGCGCGAAGCCGCCTTCCACCACCTGCCCGTCGGGCCCCGGCGGCAGGGCGCGGTTGCGCAGGCGCGTGTTGGCCAGTGTGCCGCGCAGCATCACCTCGTGCTGGCCGCGGCGCGAGCCGTAGCTGTTGAAGTCGGCCGGCGCCACGCCTTGCCGCTGCAGCCAGGTGCCCGCGGGCGAGCCGGGGGCGATCGAGCCGGCCGGGCTGATGTGGTCGGTGGTGATGGAGTCACCAAAGATCGCCAGCGCCCGCGCCCCGATGATGGGTTGCAGCGCAGCGGGCGCCCGTGTCACGCCGTCCAGGAAGGGCGGACGGGCGATGTAGGTCGAGGCCTCCCAGGTGTAGCGCTCACCCTTGGGGGCCGCAATGCGCGCCCACAGGGGGTGGCTGGCCGGCTCCTGGCTGGCGGCCTCGGCATAGAGCTCGCGGTAGCTGGCCCGGTCCGCAAACCGGGTCTGCGTGGTGGCGAGCTCCTTGCCGGTCGGCCAGATCTCGTGCAGCCAGACCGGTCGGCCCTGGCTGTCCACCCCGAGCGGCTCGCGTGTGAAGTCGATGTTCACCCGCCCGGCCAGTGCAAAGGCCACCACCAGCGGCGGGCTCATCAGGAAGTTGGCCCGCAGGGCAGGGTGGATGCGTGCCTCGAAGTTGCGGTTGCCCGACAGCACCGCCGCACACACCAGGTCATGGCGCGTCACCGCCAGCTCCACCGACTCGGCCAGCGGCCCTGCGTTGCCGATGCAGGTGGTGCAGCCATAGGCCACCACCCGGAAGCCCAGTGCCTGCAGCGGCTCGAGCAGGCCGGCGCGGCCCAGGTAGTCGGTCACCACGCGGGAGCCCGGTGCCAGCGAGGTCTTGATGTGGGTGGCCACCCGCAGCCCGCGCGCCACCGCCTTGCGCGCCAGCAGGCCGGCGGCCAGCATCACGCCGGGGTTGGAGGTGTTGGTGCAGGAGGTGATGGCGGCGATCAGCACGTCGCCATCGCCCAGGTCCTGCCCGCTGCCCACCGGCACGCGCGGCCGGGCCGGCTCGTCGCCGCGGCCATAGCCGCCTTCGGCCACCGGCGCGCTCAGCAGCTGCGCGAAACGCGCCTTCAGGTCCGGCAGCGCGATGCGGTCCTGCGGGCGCTTGGGGCCGGCCACGCAGGCCGTCACCTCGTCCAGGTCGATCAGCAGTTCGCGGCTGTAGTCGATGTCGCCTGTGGCGGGCATGCCGAACAGGCCCTGGGCCTGGAAATAGCGGCGGTAGGCGTCCACCTCCGCGGCGCTGCGGCCGGTGGCGGCCAGGTAGGCGGCGGCCACCTCGTCGGGCGGAAAGAAACCCATCGTGGCGCCGTACTCGGGCGCCATGTTGGCCAGGGTGGCGCGATCGGGCAGGGACAGTGAGGCGGCCCCCGCGCCAAAGAACTCCACAAACTGGCCGACCACGCCGAAGCGTCGCAGCCTCTCGGTGACCACCAGCACCAGGTCGGTGGCGGTGACGCCCGGGCGCAGCTGGCCGCGCAGGTGCACGCCCACCACGTCGGGCGTCAGGAAGGACACCGGCTGGCCGAGCATGCCGGCCTCGGCCTCGATGCCGCCCACGCCCCAGCCGACCACGCCCAGCGCGTTGATCATGGTGGTGTGCGAATCGGTGCCCACCAGCGTGTCGGGCAGCAGCAGGTCGCCGCGGCGGATCACCCCGCGGGCCAGGTGTTCCAGGTTCACCTGGTGCACGATGCCGATGCCGGGCGGGATCACGCGCACATGGTGGAAGGCCTGCTGCCCCCACTTGATGAAGCGATAGCGCTCGGCATTGCGTCGGAACTCCAGGCGCATGTTCAGGTCCAGTGCATCCGCCTCGCGGAAGTGGTCCACCTGCACCGAATGGTCCACCACCAGGTCCACCGGCACCTGCGGCTCGATCACGCCGGCCTCGTGGCCGAGGCGCACGGCGGCGTCCCTCATGGCGGCCAGGTCGCACAGCAGCGGCACGCCGGTGAAATCCTGCAGGAGGATGCGCGCCACGATGAAGGGGATCTCCTCCTGGCGGGTGGCGTTGGGCTGCCATCGGGCCAACTGGCGCACCTGTTGCGCGGTGACCCGGCGGCCGTCCACATGGCGCAGCAGGGACTCCAGCACGATGCGCAGCGACACCGGCAGGCGCAGCAGCTCGTCGCGGGTCACCCCGAGACCGAGGTCCGGGAGGGCCCCCAGGGCGTGGAACTGGGCAATGTTCCCCTCACCCAGGGTGAGGCTGCGCAGGCTGTCTGCGGGTCGAAGGGTCAGGGACATGAACGTCTCCTGTGGAATCTGCGGCGGCATGCGCACGGCGTGCGGTACCGGCAGAAGGAGAACGCGAGGCAGCGCGTTCCAGGGCTGGTCGGCCCAATCGACGAACAGGAGCGGGTCAGCCGGGCCAT
Organism: Burkholderiales bacterium; assembly: GCA_016703325.1. GTDB lineage: Bacteria > Pseudomonadota > Gammaproteobacteria > Burkholderiales > Burkholderiaceae_C > Sphaerotilus. The sequence continues at coordinate 206,696 of JADJCH010000002.1, forward strand.
TCTGATCCGTTTGGCGGAGCCTTGCTGCAGGCCCCTTCGGCAGGGGTCGGGTTCGGGTCGTTGAGGGTGTTGTGAAGGGTGAAGGGTGGTGTGAAGGGGGGGAATCGACCGGACCGCGCGGTTCAACCAGGGTCAGGCTGGCTGCGCCGCCCTGGCCTCGAGCAGCGGCAGCACGAAGCAGGCGTGGCGGTCCAGGTGTGGCCAGTCCAGCACCTGCCCGGGCAGCAGCAGGTGCGCACCCTGCATGGCGGTGGCGGCCAGCGCGGTGGCGGCATCGGCCCGCAGCACGATGAGTTGCAAGCGGCGCCCCTCCCGCGTGAGCGTCAGCTCCGCACGCGGCCAGTGAGAAGGCAGGCAGGGTCGCAGGCTGAGTTGATGGGCCTGCAGCTGCAGCCCGAACAGGCTCTCGATCACCGCCCGGTGCATCCAGGCGGCCGCCCCGGTGTACCAGCTCCATCCGCCGCGCCCGACGTAGGGGGGCTGGCTGCAGATGTCGCCGGCCATCACGTAGGGTTCCAGGCCGTAGGCGGCGCCCCAGACCAGGTGTTCGCTGCGGTGCGCCGGGCTGAGCAGGGACAGGACGCGGTAGACCTCGTCCCCGGCGGCATCCTGCGCCGACGCCGGTCCACCGCGGGCCAGCTCGGCCAGGGCCATCAGCGCCCACACGCCGGCGTGGGAGTACTGGCCGCCGTTCTCGCGCACGCCCGGGGGGTAGGCCTGGATGTAGCCGGCGCTGGGCTGTGCGTCGGTGAGCGGCGGGTCCAGCAGGCGGACCAGGCCGGCCGGCACGTCGATCAGCAGCTGGCGGGCTGAGTCCATCGCAGCAACCTGCAGGGCGGGTTCGCCGGCCTGCGACAGCACGCTCCAGGCCTGGGCGATCAGGTCGATGCGGGCCTGCGTGTTGTGCTGCGAGCCCAGCGGCTGGCCGTTGTCGAAGTAGGCGCGGGTGAACCAGGCGCCGTCCCAGGCCGTGGTGTTGAGCGCCTGGCGCCAGCCGGTTGCGGCGGCCTCCCAGCGGTTGGCGCGTTCGACCTCACCGCGCCCGCGCGCCAGAGGGGCGAAACCCGCCACCACCGTGCAGAGGAACCAGCCCAGCCACACGGATTCGCCCTGGCCCCCGCTGCCGACCCGGTTCATGCCGTCGTTCCAGTCCCCGCTGCCCATCAGCGGCAGGCCGTGGGCTCCCACCGCCAGGCTGTGGTCGATGCTGCGGGCGGCGTGTTCGTACACCGTCGCGACTTCCTGGCAGGGCGATGGGGTGTCGTAGACGTCTTCAGCGCCGTCGGGAATCGCGGCACCGGCCAGGAAGGGCACACGCTGGTCCAGCAAAGCGGCGTCCCCGGTGGCGCGCAGATGGTGGGCGCAGGCCAGCGGCAGCCAGAGCAGGTCATCGGAGAAATGGGTGCGCACCCCCGCCCCGCTGGGTGCGTGCCACCAATGCTGCACGTCACCGGTGGCGAACTGGCGGGCCGCGCAGCGCAGGATCTGCTCGCGCAGCATCGCCGGTGCGGCCCAGGCCAGCGCCATGGCGTCCTGCAGCTGGTCACGAAAACCCGTGGCGCCGCCGGCCTGGTAGAAGGCGGCCTTGGCCCACATCCGGCAGGACACCGTCTGGTAGAGCAGCCAGCGGTTGACCAGCACGTCCAGCAGCGGGTCTGGGGTGGCCACGGTCACGGCGCCCAGCAGGTCGTCCCAGTGGGCACGGCTGCGCACCAGGCGTTGGCCGTCCACCCGGGTGGACGCTGCGGCCTCGGCCGCGAGCCTGCGTGCCGCGGCTGCGTCGTCGGCATGGCCCAGCAGGAAAAACCGCTCCGCATGAGCCCCCGGCATCAGCGAGAGGGTGGTGGACAGTGCTGCGCAGGGGTCCAGTCCGCCACCGGCACGCTGGCCGAAGTGGTCCGGCAGGGTCACGCGCCCGCTGGCGTCGAAAAACTCGCGGCGGTCGCAGGTCCACTCCGGCCGGTCGTCAGACGGGTCGGCTGGTTCGATCAGGCCCAGGAAGGCGGTGCTGCCGCCGAAACCGGCCGAGTGGTCCAGCTGCGTGGCCAACAGGGCCGTGAGCCGGGTGCCTGGACTGGCCGCTGCCGGCCGGCCGGGGTGCACGGCGGCCTCGTCGGTCAGAAGTTCGCCGTGCCGGGCGGTGTGCACCGTGAGGCGGTCGGCCGGCGAGGCGCCCATCTGCCACTCGACCAGACCGATCAGACGCAGCGAGAGGCTGCGCCGGCCGTGGTTGACCAGCCGCAGACCCACCTGCAGGAGGCGCTGCTGCGGATCCACACACCAGGTGGTGGTGACCTCCAGGGCGTCGCGCCGGTGGCGGATCACCGTGCTGCCCGCGTCGTGGGTGACCTGGTAGGTGGCCAGGGGATCACCCCAGGCCGAAGGTGCGACATGCCAGACGGCCCGTGTGCGGGTGTCCTGCAGCAGGAACCACTCGTGCGGTGGATCGGCCACCGGGTCGTTGGACCAGGCGGTGAGCTGCTGCAGTCGGCTGTTGACCGCCCAGGTGCAGCCGGCGCCGGTCTCCGACACCTGGGTGCCGAACTGGGGGTTGGACAGGACGTTGATCCAGGGGCGGATCGGGCGTTGAGCGGCGCTCACGTCGAACTGGTAGCCCCCCCGACCGGGCAGGAACCGCCCCGGCACGGTCCGTGGCGGGGCGATCGGCAGCGGGTCCGGCACGGCCTCGACGGGTGCTGTGGGGCCGGGCACGGCACAGCCCGACTCGCGCAGGCGCAGTGCACGGGCCAGCTCGTGCTGGTCGGCCCAGGCCTGCACGTGGTGGTGCAGCGGTCGGCCATCGGCATGCAACTGCACGCGCGCCAGGTGCCTCAGTGTGCTGAGCACGTCTTCGCCCAGGTCGTCGGCGCGCAGCACCTGCAGGCTGGACGTGGTCATCCGGCTGGGCAGGTGGTCGTCGCCGAGCGAGCGCTGCTGCAGCGTTGCCAGGGCATGCGCCAACGCCATTTCGTAGGACACCGGTTCCATGTTGAGCACCACCACGTCGCAGGCGATGTCACACCAGGACCACAGCCTCAGCGCCTGCGTCAGCACCCGCAGCAGGCCCAGACCCTGAGGCGTACCCACCGTGACCAGCAGGATCGGCCGGTCCCCGGAGATGCCATGGGCCCAGAGCAGGCGCCGGTCGCACCCGCCGGTGTGTTCGGGCGGCAGGCAGGCAGCCTCGTGGCGCACACGGGTCAGCCCGCACACCAGGGCGGTGGTCAGCCGCTGGATGGCCGCCAGGTCCTCGGCGCGGGTCTGCAGTGCGCGCAGGCGCACGCCCGCCAGCGTGGTCGACATCAGTGAGGCACGTTCAACCTGGCTGGCCTGGCGGTACTTGTCGATCACCGCCTGCAGGGTGCCGGCCTGGTCGCTGGCCGCAGTGGCGAAGGTGAACCGGGCCTGGCCGGAGGCCGGCAGACGCAGCCGCACCGACAGCGCGCAGGCCGGGTCCAGCCCGGTGGCCAGAGCCACCCCGGGTTCAACCCCGTGCAGCGGTGGCGCGGCCATCTGCGCTGCGGGGTGGGTGCTGCTGCGGTTGCGACCGGCCCAGAGCTGGCGGTCGGTCTGGATCTGCAGTTCCAGCAGCAGCGGGTCGGTCTCGGCCAGGAAATGGGCCATCTGCAGCGCCGGTTCACTGGGCAGGCGTGGCGTGCGCTCGAACAGCAGGGCCTGCTGTGGCGCCTGCCAGCGCGCGCTCACGAACAAGTTGGCAAAGGCGGGATGGGCCACATCGGCCTGGGGCTGCGACAGGCTGACCTCGAAGGCCGAAATCAGCTCGATCTCGATCGCTGCGTCGCCGAGGTTGTGGAGTTCAACCCGGCGCAGCTCGATGTCGTCCTCCGGGCTGACCCACACGGTGGTGCGCGCCAGCAGGTGCGGCCAGCGGGCGTCGAAACAGACCCGGTCGGCATGGAAGACGCAGCCGTAGGTGGCGCTGTCATCCGGTGCCGGGTGGCTGGTCAGCGACACCACCGGTCCATGGCGCTGGTGGCGCAGGTAGAGGAAGCTGCCCAGTGCGTCGCGCAGGGCATCGTCACGTGAGCGCGTCACGCCCACGACGCCCCAGCGGCTCCAGCCCGCGCCGTTGGGGCGCAGCGTGACGCTGTAGTGCCCGTTGGACAGCAGTTGTGTGGGGGGCAGTGCCTCGGCATCGGGCCACAGCTCGCGCACCCATCCGGGGACTGGCCCGGGCCGCTGCGGGGCCGGCGGTGTCGGCAAGGGTTCGACGATCACCGGCACCTCCCGCGGCGCGCGTTCATGCAGCAGTGTGGCCACCGCCTGGAGGTGGGGGTTGGCCATGCCCCAGCGGCGCGCTGTGCCGCCCAGCAGCAGGTTGGCCAGTGCGACGATGCTCATGCCCTGGTGGTGGGCCATGAAGGTCTGCACGCGCGTGGGCCCCCCGGCCGACGTCTGCCGGGCGGGGGTGAAGTCCAGCGCCTCAATGAAGCCGTAGGAGCTGCGCGCGCCCAACGCCTCCAGCGCCGCCAGATTGCGGCAGGCGAGTCGGGGGGCCAGGCCGGCGGCCAGCACCGTGGCGTAGGGCGCAACCACCCATTCGTCGGGCGGCGTGCGGCGCAGTGCCAGGCTCGGCACCCCCTGTGGCGCGTACTGATAGGCCAGGGTGTGGTCGTTGGCCGCATAGGCCGACTCGGAGACCCCCCAGGGCAGCCCATGGGCCTGTGCCCAGGCCACCTGCTCCTGCAGTGCCGCGCGGCAGGCCTCGTGCAGGACGCTGCCTTCTGGCTCGTCGAGCACCAGCCCGGGCATGAAGTACTCGAACATGGAGCCCGACCAGGAGCGCAGACCGGCGGTGCTGCCCGCCGCACAGGCCGGGCGGCCCAGCGCCGCCCAGTGGCGCAGTGGCACGTCGCCCTTGGCGATGGCCAGCAGGCTGGCCAGGCGCGACTCGGAGGCCAGCAGGTCATAGCAGGCTGGGTCCGGCAGCCCGTCCGCCACCCGGTGGCCAATGTGCAGCAGGTGGCGCCGCCGGTTGTACAGGAAACTGAAATCCGCCTCCCAGGCCAGGGGCTCGAAGGCCTCGGCCAGCGCCAGCAGGCGCTCGGCCTCGGCCGGGCGGGTCGTGGCCTGCGCCAGTTCCCGGCAGGCCTGAGCCACCGCCAGCAGGTGGCCACTGAGGTTGCCGCTGTCCACGGTGGAGACGTACATCGGCAGCAGCGGCGCCAGGCTGCGGGTGTCGTACCAGTTCAGGAAGTGGCCGCGGTGGCGCTGCAGCTGCCGCAGCGTGCCCAGCGTGGCCTCCAGGCGGGCCAGCAGGTCGGCGGTGTCGATCCAGCCGAAGCGCCGTGCGCAGGCCGTGCTCAACAGGTACAGGCCGATGTTGGTGGGCGAGGTGCGGTGCGCCAGGATGGGGTGGGGGGCGGTCTGCAGGTTGTCCGGCGGCAGGTGGTGGTCCTGTGCGCCTACGCAGCGCTCGAAGTAGCGCCAGGTGTCGCGTGCCAGCGTGGCCAGCAGACGCTGCTCGACGCTGCTTGCGGCCCGCGTGGGCAGGGCCAGCGCAGCGCGCGGCCAGGCCATGAGGTCGGCCGATGGCCGGCTGGCCCACCAAGTCCACAGCGGAGCGGCGCCCCACAGCAGGCACAGGGTGAGGCTCAGGCCCTGGAGCGGCGTGTCCAGGGCCCACAGGGCTGCCAGCAGGGTCGCGGCAGCCACCGGTTCCCGGGCATGGCGGCGCAGCGTGCCGCGCAGGCTCATGGCGCTGGCGTCGGCGGCGGCGGCCTGGGCGGCTTCGGCGGTGGTCCACTGCAGCAGGTGGCGGTGGCTGACGAAGATGCGGTACAGCGCCCGCACGATGGCGTCGGCTGCATCCAGGGCATCGTGCAGCAGCAAAGCGAATGTCCACAGCGTGGCGCCCAGGGCGCGCAGCCAGTCGGTGGCCACCTGGTGGCAGAAGGGCCGACGCGCCACCTGTCGCCGCGACGGTGTGCTGCCCGCCAGCGCGCCCATCAGCGGCCCGGCACCCAAGGCCAGCAGCACCAGCAGCAATGTGCGCCAGGGCGACAGGCCCGCGCCCGCCAATGTCAGGCACAGCCCGGCCAGCGCGGCCGGCGGCACCAGTGAGCGGCGCAGGTTGTCCAGTACCTTCCAGCGGTTGACGGCGCCCAGCGGCCAGCGCCGTGGCTGCAGCAGGAAGGGCAGCAGCTGCCAGTCACCGCGCGTCCAGCGGTGGCGCCGCGAGGCAGCCACGTCGGCGTGGCTGGGGGGGGCCTCGATGACGGCGATGTCGCTGAGCGCCGCGCAGCGCGCCAGCGCGCCTTCGAGCAGGTCGTGGCTGAGCACGCGGTCCTCGGGCAGGCGGCTCCCCAGCAGCGCGTGCACGGCCTGCACGTGAAGCAGGCCCTTGCCGGCGAAACTGCCCTCGTCGAACAGGTCCTGGTACAGCTGCGAGGTCGCGCTGCTGTAGGGGTCGGTGCCGCAGGGTCCTGAGAACAGCCAATGGAAGGGCGTGCGCTCGCCCGGGGCCGGCAGCGGGGCCGCCACATGCGGCTGCAGGATGGCAAACCCGGTCGCCATGCGGCGCTGACGGGCATCCAGCCACGGTGTGTTGTGCGGGTGGGCGGCCACGCCCACCAGCTCGCGCAGCCGTCCGGGAGGCAGTCGGGTGTCGCTGTCGAGTGTGACCAGGTACCGCACCCCTGCCACGGTGCGGGAGGCCCGCCCCAGGTCCAGGAAGGCCCCGGCCTGTCCCGTGGCCAGCTGCGCCACCAGCTGCTCCAGCTTGCCGCGCTTGCGTTCCCAGCCGATCCAGCGCTGTTCGGTGGCGCTGAAGCGGCGGGCGCGGTGCAGCAGGAGAAAGCGGGGTGCATCGAGGCCGGCTGGCGCAGCGGTCGGGGCGCCGGGCGGCCCGGTTCGGCACAGCCGTTCGAGCGCCTCGATCTGCGCCAGGGCATCGGCCAGCAGGTCCTGGTCGCCGGGGACCTGCTCCGCATCGGCATCCGCCCAGTCGGTCAGCAGCGCGAACTGGGCGCATGGTTCGGGATTGGCCAGGTGGTGCAGGTGCAGTTGGTGCACCAGCGTCCGGATGGACACCGGGGAGGTCAGAAGGGCCGGAATGACCACCATCACCCGGTGGTCCGGCGGGATGCCACCGGCCAGTGCCAGGCGTGGCAATTGCCGCGGCGGCACCGACTCGCTGACCAGCCGGTTGACCAGCGCTACCGCTGCCTCGGACGCCGGCAGCACCAGCAAGCCGGCGGTGAGCAGGCTCCACCACGTCAGGTCGGCCGGACCGCGGCCGCCATGCAGGAGCCACCCAAGCGCAGTGAGCGTACCCAGCGCCACAGCACCCAGGTACAGCGGCAGCACCAGGTGCCGACGTGCGCGATGCCAGGCCGGTGCGGAACCCGACGGCAGGCCCAGCGCTTGTGCGAGGTCAGCCCGGCCGTCGCCGTTGAGCCAATGGGTGGCGCCCAGTTGACGGGCGGCAGCCTCGTCCGGCGCCGAGGCGCCGGACGAGGCCATCAGCCCCAGCAGGGCCTGTGCCACGTCCACTTCACTGCGCCGGCCGCGCCGTGCGAAGCGTTCGATGGCGTGCAGGGTGTGGTCGCGGGTGCGGGTGTGTTCGGCCTCAAAAAGGGGCGAGCCCAGCATCACCTGCATGAGCCGGCTGGCACGTGGCACCAGCTGGGTCCAATCGACCTCGCCGATCAGGCGCAGCGAGGTCACGGCGTTGCCGACACTGAGGTTGTCGGCCGTCAGGTCGGCGTTGTGCTGGGCCAGGGCGGCGGACGGATCCGGCAGCGCCTCGTGCAGCCAGGCGCGCAGCGGGGAGGCCGGGCCCTCGCCGTGCTCGTGCAGCCGCAGGGCCAGTTGGGCCAGGAACACCGCCGCCACGCCACGGCGGGTCATGGCCCCCAGCAGCTCATCCAGCGGAGCCGGGTGGCAGGCGTCGATCCGGTCGCAGCACAGGTTGGCCACCTCTCGGGCAGCCTTGTGGGTGGCCAGGCGTTCGGCCAGGCGGCGCAGGTTCTCGATCAGCACCACCCGCAGCGTGGTGGGCAGGGCCCAGATCTCGCCCAGCGTGAGCTCGCAACTCTCCTGGTAGGCCGCCAGGAAGTGCAGCAGCAGTTCTTCATCGAAGGCGCCGTCGCTGTGGGCCACGAAGGCCCAGGCGATGCCGTACACGCGTGGCAGGCTGGCCAGCGGCTCGTCCAGCAGCACCGGCAGGGCACGGTAGTAGTTGCGCGGCAGCCCCTCGTGCACCGCCTCGAACTGCGCCTCGATCAGGTGGAAGTTGTCGAGCAGCCACTCGTCGGCCGGACCGATCTCATGGCCACTGCGGGCCTGTGCGCTGATGAATCGGTAGGCTTCGCGCAGCACCCGGATGTTGCTGCGCAGGCGAGGGAAGAAGGTGACGGTGCGCCAGGACGGCGTGGCGGCCCGGTGCGTGGCCCCCAGGCTGCGACCATGGGCGGCCAGGCGCAGTGGCCCGAAGATCTCGGAGCGCAGCGGGGGCAGCAGCAAACCGCGTGACGCGTCCAGCAAGGACAGCAGTTCGGTGCCAGCCTGCGGGATCAGGTGCTTCAGCCGTGGGCGCGCCATGGGTCAGATGGCGGCGATGACCGCGGCCAGCAGCAGGCCTGCCAGCAGCCAACTGGTCATGGCCCTGGCGGTGATGGCGCAGTGCAGCGCCTGCATCGCGCCGGACAGGACCGACCAGCGCCCGTGTCGCCCGCGACACAGGGTCAGGTGCTCGCCCAACGCACCCAATTCCAGCGGCGTGGTGTCGGCAGCCTGATCGAAGGAGGCGGTGCTCCAGTTCGGGCTGCGTGCAGGGGTCGTGTTCATGGGATTCCGTTCTTGCAGTGCGGCGGCGGCTGGCGTCTGCCGGCCCGATGGAGGCGCCCCTGGCAGCACTGCGCTGAAACTGCAGTACGGGTTCGCCTGAAAGCTTGTATCCAGTACGCTGAACGGCGTCTGTGCGGTGCCGAACCCATCGCCCTTGCGCCAAGCCGGAGACCTGTGTGGCTTACCGCACAGACGCTGGACGGGCCTACTCCCACATTGGCTGCCTCGTGTGGCCTTTTGCAACCGCAACCGCAGCCGCCTGACTCGTGCCGTGCCTGCGGGCCCGGTCACTTCTGTGCCGGTCGGTGAACGCGCCGACGCGCCAGGCAATCCGCGCCCACGCTTCCGTGATCCAGGAGGATCCATGCACCTGAATGCCGTTCGTCCCAGGACAGGCCCCTCGCTTGCCGGCGGCCTGTCGAGATCCTCTCCTCCCGGGACCACGACCTGGCCCACCGCAGGGGCAGGGGACGACCATGCGCCCCAGGCGGCAGGGCCGGGGGGGACACCCGTCACAGAGGTGGCGAGGGGAGATCCCGCGGAGCAGGGGCTCTGCGCACCCTTGCCCCGATGGGGAGAAGCGCCCGATGGCCACGGTTTCGTGGGCCTGATCCATGCGTTCTTTTCCTGCGGCGGCACACTTGAGGCGGCCGTGGTGGATCGCCTGCTCAAGGCCTGCGGACGGGGTTTGCGAGGTGGTCTTGCCGACGGTGTATCGGGTGGCGTGTCTGGCGGCCTGTCGCGCCTGCTGGCGACCCGGCAGGTGTTCGGTTTTGAATGGCGTGACACGCTCTGGATCCCGATGTTCCAGTTCAATCCGGACGACCTGTCGGTTCGGCCCGGCTCGCAGCGCGTGCGCGATGAATTGCCGGTCCTGTGGTCCGGGTGGAACCAGGCCTGCTGGTTTGCCAGTCCCAACCACTGGCTCGGTGGGCGCACGCCTGTGGAGATGATCGATGCGGCACCGCGGGACCTCGAGGAGGCGGCGCGGGCATGGCGTCCACAGCGTCCTTGCGGGCCTGAATCAGCTGCGCGCGCGCAGGGTTCAGCAGGCCGTGGCTTCGACTGACTTGTGCAGGCGCCGCAGCGCGGTCGTGGCTTCCTGCTCGAAACTGCGCCAGTGCTGCGCGCGGGCGCGCAGCATGTCCGAAACCCGGCTCTCGGCGAACGCCAGATCGTCCCTCAGGAGGCCTTCCCGGGCATCGATCCTCGACCGGTCCCCCTCGGGCGCGCAGGCAGCGCTCACCTTCAATTCACCGGGCCTGACGTAGGGGCCTGTATCGACGATCAGGAAAGACAGGCTCCTGTCCTGCGAGATCACCAGGTCTTCGATCCGGCCGATCCGCTCTCCTGCTTCACTGTGGAGGATCCGTCCGAGCGCGCTCTTCTTGACGCTCCAGCCCATCCCCGCCTGCGCCGCTTCGGCCACAGACTGGCTGAAAGCGGTGGACCCCGCGGTCAAGGGCTGAGCGCTGCCAGGCTGCGCCAGGGGCGTCGAGAGTGGCCAGGGTCAGGCACAGCAGGCAGGTCGTCCTCACGTGCTTCTCCGCTGCGGGGGGCGCCGCATGCTGCTGCCCGGTACCAGGTCCACCTCGGTCCCGGCACGCGGATCGGGCATCCAGCGCTGTTGCTCCAGGCGATCCGCCGCATAGCAGCTGCAGGCGACGGATTCCAGGCCAGGGCGGTCCAGCACCTGCAGTTCACCTCGGTGATAAGTGATCAAGCCGTCGCGGCTCAGATGGCCTGCTGCCATGGTGACGCTGACGCGGCGTGCGCCCAGCGTCAGGGCCAGGGACTCGTGGGTGACGAGCAGTGGCCTGGTCCGGGTGCGATCACAAAGCATCAGAAGCAGTCGAGCGAGTCGGGCGCCGATGGTGTGCAGGCGTTCGCAGGCAACCGATGTGGCCTGCTGGCACGTCAACAGATACAGATAGCGCCGGCAGCAACGCTGCAGGGCGGAACCGCGATTCAACTCGCGGCGAAGCGCCACGCTGGTCAGCCGCCAGGCCGAACCTGGGTAGCAGACGACTGCACGCAGCGGGGATTCGGAGATGCCCAGGGCCAGATGAGCCCCCAGCATGCCTTCGGGCCCGAGCCGTGCGACTTCGACGTTCGATTCCCCTGCCACCACGGTCATCAGCGAAATGGCACCGTCGGTGGGAAAGTAGGCCGCCCGGCTTCGCTGGCCTTGTTCACAGAGGATGGCATGGGGCAGCAATGCCACGGGTTCGCACACAGCCAGCAGGCGGGTGCGCACTGCAGGCGGAAGGGAATCGATCAGCAGGTTGTCGGCAGGGGTCACGAGGTCGGCGACAGAGTGTTCCCCACTGTGCGCCTGACGCCCCCGTTTCACTGTCTTGCAGCGCACATAGAGCCAAGTGCAGATGGCAGGTCGGGCCCTGGTCGCACGACCTATGTGGCGGTCCGGTCTGGCAGCAGCCGGTCGTATTCGCGCTTGACCACCTCATAGCATTCGCAGGTGCGGCCTTCCAGACCGGCGCGGTCGATGACGGTGATGTGGCCGCGGGCGTAGCGGATCAGTCCGGCCTTCTGCAGTTTGAGCGCGGCTTCCGTGACGCCTTCTCGGCGCACGCCGAGCATGTTGGCGATCAGCTCCTGCGTCATCACCAACTCGTTGCCCTGCAGGCGGTCCAGACTGAGCAGGAGCCAGCGGCACAGCTGCTGATCCAGCGTGTGGTGGCGGTTGCACACCGCCGTCTGGGCCATCTGGGTGATCAAGGCCTGGGTGTAGCGCAGCATCAGGTGCATGACGGGGCCTGAGCCGTTGAACTCGTCCTTGATCACCTGGGCCTTGAGGCGAAAGCCTGTGCCTGCGCTTTGCACCACGGCTCGGCTGGGAGTGGTTTCACCGCCCATGAACAGCGCGATGCCCACCAGTCCCTCGTTGCCGACCACCGCGATCTCGGCGGAGGCACCGCTCTCCATGACATACAGGAGCGAGATGATCGCCGTGGTTGGGAAATAGACATGCGACATCGTCAGGCCGGACTCGTAGAGCACTTGGCCCAGCGGCAATTCCACCCACTCGAGCAGGGGCTGCCAGCGCTGCCATTCCAGGGCGGGCAGGGCTGCGATGAGTCGGTTGTCCTTCGGATCATGCGCATTCGGCGGGTTTTTCATGGGCAGGCCTCGCAGAGTTTCGGGCCGCCACCCGGGCGCGGGCAGGCAAGCAGCAGGGGCGACTATAAGCAGACACTGTAGGCCGGAATGTTCGTGAGCGCACAGACGGGCGCCACGCCATTTGTCCAGCATCGGCGCATCGGTGCGTGCCGAACCGTTCGGGTTCCGGCGCGATGCCTGTCAAGGATACGCATGATGTGGGTTTCACTGGAGCAGGGCAAGGTGGCTTATTGGGCCGACATCCTGCTGTACCTGGGGGCGGTGCTGCTGCTGACGACGCTGCTGGTTGCCCGAGCCCCACCCCAACGTCAGCTGTCTCTGCTGCTCGTTGTCGCGGCCGGCCTGCTTTGCTGGACCCTCTTGGAGTACCTGCTGCACCGCATCGTGCTGCACGCGCTGCCGCCGTTCAAGCGCTGGCATGCGATGCACCATCGGCGGCCTGCTGCACTGATCGGGACACCCATCTTGCTGAGTGCACCGCTGTTCGCGACGCTGTTCTTCCTGCTGCCGCTGTGGCTCGGCGACATCTGGCTGGCCTGCGCGCTGAGCCTGGGGGTGCTCGCAGGCTATTCGGTCTACAGCCTCACCCATCACGCCATCCACCATGGGAGGAGCCGGTCACCCCTGCTGCTGCGGCTGCAGCGTCGCCATGCCCGCCACCACCAGGATGCGGTGGGTGGCAACTACGGGGTCACCAGCGGTGTCTGGGACGCAATTTTCGGCAGCAGCCTGCCACCCAGGGTTCGCCAACACGCTGCCTCGGCTGTTTCGACACCCGCAAGCTCAACAGTGACCAGGCAGGAGGCACAGCAAGTTCTGGAAGGCAAACCGCGATGACCCGCCACGCCCGGAGCCTGCAGGAAAGCGCTGACCGGGCAGATCGGCATCTGGCGAAGTACGCCAGCGTACAGACCGCACGCGTGCCGGCCCCTACAAGGAAAGCAGTGCCTCTGGGAGAGGCACATTGACCCTTGAAAGCCATCCATGAACAACCTACAAGCTCTGTGCCGGCCCACCTCGATGGGCCAACTCAGGCGGGCCGCGGGCCGCTTGCATCCCTTGGGACTCCTGCTGGGAACATTCGCGCTGGCCCTGGCCTCCCTGGCAACCATCACTTACGCTGGCGAAGTGGACCCCGAGCCGGCAGCACGTCCGGGAGCCACGCGTTCGAGTCGTGAGCAGGTGCGTGCCGATCGGGTGGAGGCCCAGCGCAAGGGTGAAGCGGTGACGGGCGAGACCGGTCAGACCGCGCGCGAGGCCAATCCGAAGCGCTACCCCGCCGTCGCCAAGCCGGAAGGCAAGACCCGCCAGCAGGTCAAAGCAGACACCGCGGCCGCCATCCGTACCGGCGACATGACCGATGCCGAGTCCGGCAAGAAGCTCAACGAGCTCCATCCCAAAAGATACGAAAAGGCCCGCCAGGCAGAAGGCACGCCGGCCAGCGCCAGCCGCTGACGCCACAGCCTCCGCCCCTTCGGGCGGACGGCCCATCGCCTGACGGGGCTGACGGGATCACTCCCGCCCGCCCCGCATCGTTGAGGGTTGTTCAATCCACCCGAGCGAAGTCGATGAAGCCACGCTCCACGTTCACCGACATCAGCTCCACTCGCAGCGAGTGCCCCACCTGCAGGTCGTCGGCAGCACCGGACTCCAGACGGCCTTCCACCGGTGGCGTGAGGATGCGTACCCAGGTGCCCGAGTCCGACTGCCCGGTGACCAGCGCGTCGTAGTGCTGGCCCAGGTGGGACTGCAGCAGCAGCGCGGCCTCGGACTTGCGCATGCGCCGCTCCACCTTGCGCGCAGCATCCTCCTGCTGCGTGCAGTGCTTGGCCAGGGCGTTCAGTTCCGCCGCGCCATACGGCGGCCGGCTGCCGGCCAGCGTGGCCTTGAGCAGGCGCTGGGTGATCAGGTCGGGGTAGCGCCGGTTCGGCGCGGTGGAGTGGGTGTAGTCGCGTACCGCCAGGCCGAAGTGGCCGATCGGCGGGCCGCCCGGGTGCTCCACCACGTACTCGCCCGAGCCCATCAGCTTCACGACCACCAGCGACAGGTCCGGGAAGCGCAGCGGGTCGGCCCGGTGGCGCGGCCAGGAAGGCCGCCAGCGCGCCCGAGTCCAGTGCGGCCGGCAGCACATGCCCGTGGCGTGCCGCCAGTTCCACCAGGCGCTGCCAGCGTTCCGGGGAGCGCACCACCCGGCGCAGCGAGGCCGTGCCGGCGCGGGCCAGGAAGCGCGCGCTGCAGCCATTGGCGGCGATCATGAACTCCTCGATCAGCTGGCGTGCGCGGTTCTGCACCTGCTGCTGGATGCCCACCAGCTGCTCGCCGTCGAACACTGCACGCGGCTGCAGGGTTTCCAGCTCCAGCGAGCCCTCGGCGTGACGCCGCGCGCGCAGGCGTTGGGCCACCTCGTCCTGGATGCGCAGCTGCTGCTCCAGGGCCGGCACCGCCCGCGCGGCTGGCGGCAGCGGGTCCTCGCCCTCGATCCAGGCCGAGACCGCGTCGTAGGCCAGCTGGGCCCGGTTGCGCACCCGCGCGCGGTAAATCCGCTCGCTCTGCAACGTGCCGTCGGCGGCGATCAGCATCTCGGTCACCACTGCCAGCCGCTCCACGTGCGGGTTCAGCGAGCTGAGGTCGGTGGAAAGGCGCTCGGGCAGCAGCGGGAAATTGCGCGCCGAGGTGTAGACCGCGGTGGTGTTGTGCCAGGCGTGGCGGTCGATGGGTGTGCCCTGTTCGACCAGCGCATCCACGTCGGCCACCGCGACGAAGATCGTCACCGCCCCGCCGTGCTGCGGCTTGCAGGCGGTCAGCTGGTCCAGGTCCCGCGAGTCGTCGTTGTCCAGTGAACACCAGGGCAGCCCGGTCAGGTCGTGCAGCGGCGCGGTCTTCGCCTCCTGGCGGGGGCCTTTCAGGTGGCGCAGTTGCTCCTGCACGGCCGCAGGGAATTCCGGCTCCAGGCCGCGCTCGCGCATCACCTCGCAGGCGATGTGGGCCAGGTCGCTGCGCTGGTAGTGCGATGCGGATGACATGACTGGTGTCCTCGGGTGGGGGAGAGATCCGGGGTGAACGCCGGCTCACTGCCAGCCGTAGCGCCGGATGTACAGCCGCTTCATCGCGGTGGCCAGCAGCGCGTAGCCGAGCAGGATGGCCGCCAGCCAGGGGAAGAACGCCGCGGGCAGCGCCTGCAGCTTGAAGGAGGCCGCCCAGGGGCCCATCGGCAGCCACAGCCCCAGCAGCATGATGGCCACGGTCATTGCCGTCAGCGTCGGGGAGGCGCGGCTTTCCAGCAGCGGCAGCCGGGACGTGCGGATCAGGTGGACGATCAGCGTCTGCGCCAGCAGCCCGACCACGAACCAGCCGGACTGGAACAGCCCCTGCTCGGCGGGCGTGTTGGCCGAGAACACCCACCACAGCACCGCGAAGGTGGTCAAGTCGAACAGCGAGCTGATCGGCCCGAAGAACAGCATGAAGCGGCCGATGTCGCCGGGGTTCCACTGCAGGGGCTGGCGCACCAGTTCGGCATCGACATGGTCGAAGGGAATGCCGGTCTGCGACACGTCATACAGCAGGTTCTGCACCAGCAGGTGCATCGGCAGCATCGGCAGGAAGGGCAGGAAGGCGCTGGCCACCAGCACCGAGAACACGTTGCCGAAGTTGGAGCTGGCCGTCATGCGGATGTACTTCAGCATGTTGCAGAAGGTGGCCCGGCCCTCGACCACGCCCTCGTCGAGCACCATCAGGCTCTTTTCGAGCAGGATGACGTCGGCCGCCTCCTTGGCGATGTCCACCGCCGAGTCCACCGAGATGCCGATGTCGGCCGCGCGCAGCGCCGGCGCGTCGTTGATGCCGTCGCCCATGAAGCCCACCACGTGGCCCTGGGCGCGCAGGCTGAGCACGATGCGCTCCTTGTGCAGCGGTGCCAGCTTGGCGAACAGGTCGTGCGCCTGCACCGCCTGCGCGAGCGCGGCGTCGTCCAGGCGCTCAATGGCCGCGCCGGTCAGGATCGGCCCCACCGGCAGGCCGACCTGGGCGCAGACATGGCCGGTGACCCGCTCGCCGTCGCCGGTCAGCACCTTCACCCGCACACCATGCGCCGCCAATGCCTGCAGCGCCGGCGCGGCGGACTCCTTGGGCGGGTCGAGAAAGGCCACGAAGCCGACGAGCACCAGCTGCGCCTCGTCAGCCACGCCGTAGACCGTCTGGCTGGGCGGCAAGGATTTCATCGCCACCGCCACCACCCGCAGGCCGGTCTGCGCCAGCCGCGCCGCGGACTGCTGGACGCGCCCCAGCGCCACGGCATCGAGGGCGATGTCTGGTGCATCGGCACCGCCACTGCCACCGCCATCGAGAGTGTCACCGGCAGCTTCGCCACGCACCCGCGTGCAGATGGCCAGCACCTCCTCCACCGCACCCTTGCAGATCAGCAGGTGCTGCTCGTCGCGCCGCGACACCACCACCGACATGCGGCGGCGCTGGAAGTCGAAGGGGATCTCGTCGATCTTGCGGAAGGCCTGGTCCAGCGCCAGCTCGGCCTGCAACTCCACGCGCGCCAGCACCGCGTGGTCCAGCAGGTTCTTCAACCCGGTCTGGTAGTGGCTGTTCAGGTAGGCCAGCTGCAGCACCGCCTGGGAGGGGCGGCCAAAGGCGTCCACCTGCTGCACCAGTGCGATGCGGTCCTGCGTGAGCGTGCCGGTCTTGTCAGTGCACAGGATGTCCATCGCGCCCAGGTTCTGGATCGCGTCCAGCCGCTTGACCACCACCTTGCGGCGCGACAGCGCCACCGCGCCCCTGGCCAGCGTGGTGGTGACGATCATCGGCAGCATCTCGGGCGTCAGCCCCACCGCCACCGACAGCGCGAACAGGAAGGCCGCCAGCCAGTTGCCCTGGGTGAAGCCGTTGACCAGCAGCACGATCGGCACCATCACCGCCGCAAAGCGGATCAACAGCCAGCTCACCCGGTTGATGCCCGCCTGGAAGGCGTTGGGCACCGCGCCGGCCTGCACGTCGCTGTCGCTCACCCGCTGCGCCAGCGCGCCGAAGACGCTGCGCGCGCCGGTGTTGACCACCAGCGCCGTGGCCGCACCGGACACCACGTTGGTGCCCATGAAGAGCAGGTTGGGCTGGTCGAGCACGGCGTCGCCCGGGGCATTCGCGGCGCCTGTCGCACCCGGGGGAACGTGCTGTCGATCGGCGAACTTCTCCACCGGCATCGCCTCGCCGGTCAGCGCGGCCTGGGCGACGAAGAGGTCACGCGCTGAAAGCACCCGGCAGTCCGCCGGGATCATGTCACCGGCCGATAGCTGCAGCACGTCGCCGGGCACCAGCTGGCGGATGGGCAGCTCGCGCAGCGTCCCGCGCAGCACGCTCGCGGTGTTGCACACCAGCGCACGCAGCGCCTCCGTGGCGTGATGGGAGCGCCGCTCCTGCGCGAAGCGGATTCCGGTGCTCAGCAGCACCATCGCGCCGATCACCAGCGTGGCCTTGGCGTCCTCCGTCAGGTACGAGACCACCGCCAGCGCCGACAGCAGCAGATTGAACGGATCGCGGTAGCAGTGCCACAGCTGCCGCCAGGCCGGCAGCGGCGGCTCGTGTTCCACCAGATTCGGCCCCTGCCGGGCCAACCGCACGGCGGCCTCGCGCGGCTGCAGCCCTTCGGCGCGGGAGTGCAGTCGGGCCAGCGCGGCGGGGGAGTCGTCGGCCGCCACCTGCAGCAGGTCCTGCGCCAACGGCTGCGGAACCGCCGGGCGCGGCCCCCGGCCGGCGAGCAGGTCCTGCAGGGGATGACGACCGAAGTGACGGCGCCGGTGCCGCCGGTGCAGGAAGCGGCTGAAGGAGTTCTGCAGGGCGCTCAGCACGGGACGACTGACCGGGCGCAGAGCCGCCCGATGACCGATCGATGGGCTGGAGTTGCGCCGAGGTGCATCATGGGCTCCTTTCCGGGCCTCGCCTGCCAGTATGCGCCTGCCCTGGGCATGCTTGCAGTGGATGCAATCAGGCCGGGCCCCAGACCAAGGATTGCATGACATTTGCCGGTTGGTCCCTGTTCATCGGGGTGCTGCTGCTGTCGCTGGTGCTGCTGGGCACTTGGTTGGGACGCCTGCCGCTGAGCAGCGCCATGCTCTATCTGTTTCTGGGTTGGGGGCTCGGACCGGATGGACTGAACCTGCTCATGCCGGACCCTTCCCGGTACGCCGCGCTGCTGGAGGGCGCATCGGAGGCCGCACTGCTCATCTCCCTGTTTGCAGTCGGCCTGCAGCTGGGCGTGCCCCTGCGCGATCGGCGCTGGTGGCTGCCCCTGCGGCTGGCCTTCCTGTCGATGGCTCTGATGGTGGCCCTGGTGACCGCCGTCGGTGTCTGGCTGCTCGGGCTCCCGCTGGGGGCGGCCGTGCTGCTTGGCGGCATCCTGGCACCCACGGATCCGGTGCTGGCATCTGGCGTGCAGGCCGAACCCGGCGACAGCCCCGACCGCCTGGGCTTCAGCCTGGCGGGCGAGGGCGGCCTCAACGACGGCGCGGCCTTCCCCTTCGTGATGCTGGGCCTGGGCTTGCTCGGCCTGCACGACACCGGACCCGGGCTGTGGCGCTGGTGGGGCCTGGACCTGCTGTGGTCCATGCTGGGCGGGCTGGCCATCGGCGCCGCGCTCGGCGCGCTGATCGGCCGGCTGGTGGTCTATCTGCGCTCGCGCTACCGGGAAGCGCTGGGGCTGGACGTGTTCCTCGGCCTGGGACTGATCGCGCTGGCCTACGGACTGGCGCAACTGCTGCTCGCCTCGGGCTTCCTTGCGGTATTTGCCAGCGGACTGGCGCTGCAGCGGGTGCGGGAACGCCCGCTCGGTGGTACCGAGCCCTTGATCGCCTCATCGGAGGCGTCCGGCCACACCTACGACGTCCTGGCCAGCCACTCGCACCACGCCAGCGCCACCATGCTTGACTCCGTGCAATTGTTCAACGGGCAGCTGGAGAAACTGGCCGAACTCACCCTGGTGCTGCTGGTGGGCGCCATGCTGGCCTACACCCGCCCGCTACCCGCGGCGTGGTGGTTCGTGCCGATGATCTTGCTGCTGCTGCGCCCGCTGTCGACACTGCCCGCCACGGCCGGAGAAGGGCTGAGCGGCACCCAGGCCGCGATGATCGGCTGGTTCGGCATCCGCGGCATCGGATCGCTCTACTACCTGGTCTATGCCGTGAACCAGGGCATCGACCAGCCCCTGGCCGAAACGCTCATGACCCTTGTGTTGTGGACCATCGCCGCCTCGGTGGTGGTTCATGGCTTGACCGCGCAGCCGCTGATGCGCCTCTATCGCACCGGGCTTGGCCTGTCCCTGCGGGCAGCCCCGCCGGGACAGGCCAAGCCTCAGGACTGACCATGGCGCAGCGTCCTTGTCGGTCAGCCGACCGGTGGTGAGGGCACAGCGCCGTTCGATGAGCGCAACGATCTCGCCAGGTATGCCAGCAGTGGCTCGATGCGGTTGACCTGACCCCAGGGTTGGCCGTTGTCGCGCATGCGCGCCTCCACGACAGGGGTGAAGGGTTCGGTCTGTCCTTGTGATGTGCGCACGTCGGTCCGGCGGCTGACACAGGCTGTTGCATCGTGGGCGGTGTTCCAGCCGAGAGGCGCGGGATGGGCGTTCAGCTCACTGCCCCCTCACGCGCTGTGCGATGGGCCTTTCGGCGGGTACAGCGCCCCTGCAGCCCCGGACTTTCCCCCATTTGGACCGCTTGTGACCCCAGAACCCCGATGTCGGCATGGTTGATGCGGATCGGGCGCTGCCGCAGGTGGGTGCAGCGCTCTCTGCCCGGCCGCGGTGTTCCCCCCCATTCCACCGGTCCGAGGTACACAACATGGGCATCCTGGATTTCCTGTTCGGCAAGAAGAAGGCTCCCACCCCCGTTCCCGCCGCCGCGCCTGCGAAGGCGGTTGCAGCCCCCGTGGCCGCACCAAGGCCTGCACCCACACCGGTGGCCGCCCCCATCACGCAGTTGTGCGTCGGCGAATCGCTGGTCGGTGAAGGCAACGAGGTGGCGCACATCGACCTGCTGATCGGCCCGGCCGGGTCGGCGGCGGAGAAGGCCTTCGCCAACTGCCTGACCAACAACAAGGACGGTTTCACCGCGCTGCTGTCGGTGGTGGCGCCCAACCTGCTGGCCAAGCCGAACACGGTGATGTTCAACAAGGTCACCCTCAAGGGCGCCAAGCAGGCAGTCCAGATGTTCGGCCCGGCCCAGCGCGGCGTGGCGATGGCGGTGGCCGACTGCCTGGAGGCGGGCACCCTGCCGGCTCAGCAGGCCAACGAGCTCTACATCTGCGTGGGTGTGTTCATCCACTGGCAGGCGGAGGACGACCGCAAGATCCAGGACTACAACTACCGCGCCACCCGCGAGGCCATCGAGCGCGCGGTGCGCGGCAGCCCCACTGCACGCGAGGTGCTGGCGCAGCGGGGGCGGGCGATGCACCCCTTTGCAGCGGCCTGATCCAAGGGTGCGAACGAGGGTGCGGGCCAGGGCGCCGGGGGACGGCAGGGCCCCGGGACCATGGAGCGTTTCAGCGCTCCAGCAGCTCGCGCACCCGCTCGCGCAGGCCCTCCGGGCTGACCTGGATGGGCGGCAGCGGCTCGCCGGCCAACAGCTCGACGCGGTTGAACAGGCCGCGGCGGAAGGGTCGCACCATGGCGGAGCCGTCTTCGATGCGGGAGAAGTAGGAGCCCCAGAGGTTGCGCAGCGCCAGCGGCACCACCGGTGCCGGGCGACGTTCGAGGATCTTCATCACCCCGCCTTTGAAGGGCTGCAGCTGGCCGTCGCGGGTGATGCCGCCCTCCGGGAAGATGCCCAGCAGGTCGCCCTCGGCCAGCACCCGGTCGGCCGCCTCGAAGGCGGCTTCGTAGGTGGCGGGGTCTTCCTTCTGCGGCGCGATCGGGATGGCCTTGGCCAGGCGGAACAGCCAGCCCAGCACCGGTACCTGAAAGATGCGGTGGTCCATCAGGAAGCGGATGGGCCGCGGGCTGACCGCCATCAGAACGATGGCGTCCACATAGCTGACGTGGTTGCACACCAGCACCGCCGCACCGCGGGTGGGGATGTGTCCGTCGCCCTCCACCTTGAGCCGGTAGACCAGCCGGGTGGCCAGGAAGGCGACGAAGCGCAGCAGGTACTCCGGCACCAGCAGGAAGATGTACAGCCCCACCAGCAGGTTCAGCAGGCCGGTGGCCAGGAAGACCTGCGGGATGCTGAAGCCGGCACCGAGCATGGCCCCTGCACCCAGCGAGCTGACGATCATGAACAGGGCGTTGAGGATGTTGTTGGCCGCGATGATGCGGGCACGGTGCGTGGGCGGGCTGCGCAGCTGGATCAGTGCGTACATCGGCACGCTGTACAGGCCGGCGCTGAGCGCCAGCAGGCCCAGGTCGGCCATCACCCGCCAGTGCGCGGGGTCGGCCAGGAAAGCCCCCAGCCCCATCACCGGCCGCACCGGCAGGCTGCTGGAGGCGAAGTACAGGTCCACCGCAAACACCGTCATGCCGATCGCGCCGACGGGCACCAGGCCGATCTCCACATGGCGCTTGGACAGCATCTCGCACATCAGCGAGCCGATGCCGATGCCCAGCGAGAACACCATCAGCAGCGCGGAGGCCACGTGCTCGTCGCCGTGCAGCACCTCCTTGGCAAAGGCCGGGAAGTTGGCCAGGAAAACCGCGCCGAAGAACCACATCCAGCTGATGCCCAGCAGCGAGCGGAACACCACCAGGTTGCCGTGCGCCAGGCGGAGGTTGCGCCAGGTTTCGGCCAGGGGGTTCCATTCGATCCTGAGCTGGGGATCGGGTGCGGGCGAATGGGGAATCGCCTGCGCCGCCAGCCGACCGGCCACGGCCACCGCCAGGCAGGAGACGGCCACCGCGCTGCGGCCCACGTCGGGCAGGGCGATCAGCAGGCCGCCCACAAGGTTGCCCAGCAGGATGGAGACGAAGGTGCCCATCTCCACCATGCCGTTGCCGCCGGTCAGCTCGCGCTCACTCAGGTGCTGGGGCAGGTAGGCGAACTTGACCGGGCCGAACAGGGTGGAATGCACCCCCATCAGGAAGACGCAGCCCAGCAGGATCGGCACGTCCTGGCGCGAGAAGCCCCAGGCCGCCAGCGCCATGATGGCGATCTCCAGCGTCTTGACGAAGCGCATCACCAGCTCCTTCGGATACTTGTCCGAGAGCTGGCCGCTGGTGGCCGACAGCAGCACAAAGGGCAGGATGAACAGCGCACCGATCACCAGCCCGGCCATGGCCGGTGGCAGCCAGTCCACCTGCAGCTGGTAGGTCAGCAGGACGGTGAGGGCGAACTTGAACAGGTTGTCGTTGCCCGCGCCCAGGAACTGGGTCCAGAAGAAGGGTGCAAAGCGGCGCTGGCGCAGCAGCGCAAACTGGCTGGGCGGTGCGCCGTGGACGGCGTCTGGCGGGGTCGAGGCGGTGTCCGGGGCGGTGCCCGAGTGGTCTGCAGCGGTGGGGTGCGTCATGGGCCGTTCAGCTCCCGAAGGTCAGTTCCCGATGGGGCCGCCATCGTCTTTCGTGATCACCACCGTGGCGGAGCGGGGGCGCTGGCCAGGCTGCGGCCACGCGCCGGCCCAGGGGTTGCGGCTGGCGTCGGCGGCCGGGTCCACGCCCGGATGCTGGAGGTTCAGGAACAGCGTGCGGCAGTCCGGCGTCATCACCGGCCCGGTGACCTCGCAGCCGTGCGGGGCGATCAGGAAACGGCGCAGTGCCGCCGCGCCCGGCCCGGCGGCGGGGTCGCAGGCCAGCAGCTGGTTGCGCGGCAGCCAGAGCCGGTCGCCGGGCTGGGCCGGCACGGCGGTGGGTGAGTGGTCGGTGGCCACCCAGAGCAGCCCGCGCGGGTCGATCATCAGCCCGTCCGGGCCGCCGAAGGCATCGCCCTCGGCCTCGCCACCCAGCGCGAAGACCTCCCAGTCAAAGGTCTCGGACCCCAGGTCACCGTGGTGTTTCCAGCGCAGGATGTGGCCCATCGGGTTGGGGGCGCGTGGATTGGCGGCGTCGGCGCCGGGCAGTTCCGCCTTGCCCCGGGCGCTGTTGTTGGTCAGGCTGACGTAGACCCAGCCGCTGGCTGCGTCCACCGCGGTCCACTCCGGTCGGTCCAGTTTCGTGGCGCCCAGGGCGTCGCTGGCCTGGCGGGCCTTGATCACCACTTCGCCTTGATCGGCAAAGCCCTGCGCGCGGGTCAGCGGGCCGTGGCCATGGCGCAATGGCAGCCAGCGGCCCTGGCCCTCGGCATCGAAGCGGGCCACGGACAGCGTGCCGTGGTCCAGCAGGTCCCGGTTGGCGGCCGCGCCGCCCGGGCGCACCCGGTCGCGGCTGACAAAGCGGTAGAGGTACTCGAAACGGGCGTCTTCGCCCATGAACACCGCCACCCGGCCATCGCGCAGCAGGGCGCAGGTCGCGCCTTCGTGGGTGGCGCGTCCCAGCGCACTGCGTTTGACCGGGGTGGACGTGGGGTCGTAGGGGTCGATCTCCACCACCCAGCCGAAGCGGTTGAACTCGTTGGGGTGGCGCCGGAGGTCGAAGCGTTCCTCGAACTCATGCCAGCGGTGCCAGCGCCCGCCCGGGCGCAGGCCCCAGCGGCGGTGGTGGTCGCTGAGCTGCTCGGGGGGCTCGAAGTAGCCGTGGAAGTTCTCTTCGCAGGTGAGGTAGGTGCCCCAGGGCGTGACGCCGCAGGCGCAGTTGTTGAAAGTGCCCAGCACCCGCCGGCCCTGCGGGTCCGCCTCGGTGCGCATCATGCGGTGGCCGGCCGCCGGGCCGGCGATGCGCATCGGCGTGCCGGCGGTGATGCGGCGGGCATAGCGGGAGGGGCGCTGCAGCGCCCAGCGGGGTGGCTGGCCGGCGCCGGGCTCTTCGGCCTGCACCTCGATGATGGAGACGCCCAGGGCGGCCAGCGACTTGGCGGTCTTGGCCGCATTCCAGCCGGTCATGCCGTCCGGGTGGAGCAGGTTCTCGTCGGTGTACTCGTGGTTGACCGCCAGCAGGCCGTGCCTTGAGTTGGCTGCGGCCCCGGGTGCCTCCGGCCCGGGCAGCGGGAACCAGCCCATGCCGTCGTGGTGCATGCCGGCCATGCGCGCCTGGTCGGCTGCGCTGTGGCTGGCGTCCGGGGGAAGTTCCGGCATGTGGCCCGGCATGCCGACCGGATCGCCCCAGCGGTAGAGCAGCCGCGCGGTGTAGCCGGTGGGCACCTGCAGTGCCGCGCCGCCCGCGGTCATGGCCAGTGGCTGGAAGCCCAGGCGGCCGGATGCCGAGGGGGCTGGCGGGGCTGGTGGAGTTGGTGGGGCTGCCGCGACCGCAGGGGAGGCGCCGGCCCATGCGGTCAACCAGGCCGCCGCGCCCTGGCGCAGCCAATGCCGCCGGTTGGGCGCGCTGTCGAGCAGATCCCAGAGGCTCGGGTTGCCGCTGGGGTTGCAGTCGTCGGGCGGGGGCAGTTCGGCGAAGCGGGCTTTGGGCATCAGGCGACCGGCCGTGGCGGGTGCTGGGGGCCGATCAGTATGTCACGCCGCACCGAACCTGCCGACCGCGGCGAAGGGCTCGTTCCCACACGGCCTGCGCAGGCCGCCCGGCTGCCGCGGCCTCAGGTTCTCACCCCTCCAGCGCGTCAAACAGAGCGACGAACTCCAGGCTCAGCTTGTGCCGCGGATCCAGCTGCACCATCGGCAGCGCGCGCTCGTGGCTTTCCTTGATCTTCACCGAGGCGCTCAGGTAGGGCTGGAGCACCGGCAGGCCTTCTTCGATCAGCTCGGCCACCAGCTTCTGCGGCAGGCTGGCGCGGGGCTGGAACTGGTTGACGATCACGCCTTCCACCTTCAGTGCCGGGTTGTGGTCGGACTGGATTTCCTGCACGTTCTGCATCAGGGTGTAGAGCGCGCGGCGGGAGAAGTCGTCGCAGTCGAAGGGGATCAGGCAGCGCTCGGCCGCGATCAGCGCACTGCGGGTGTAGAAGTTCAGCGCCGGCGGGGTGTCGATGAAGATCCGGTCGTAGCGGTCACTCAGGCTCTCCAGCGCGTCGCGCAGCTTGTAGATCTTGTAGCGCGACTCCAGCTTGCCGTGCAGCTCGTCCAGCGTGGGGCTGGAGGGCATCAGGTGCAGATGCTCGATGGGGGTTTCGTAGATGAACTCGCCCACCTGCTTGGGCTGGAAGCTGAAGCCCAGGGTCTGCTGGAAGAAGTCGGCCACCGTGCCGTCCTCGACACCATCGGCCTGATCACCCAGCAGGTAGCGGGTGGAGTTGCCCTGCACGTCCAGGTCCAGCACCAGGGTGCGCAACCCGCGCGAGGCGCTCACGGCGGCGAGGTTGCAGGTGATGGTCGACTTGCCGACCCCGCCCTTCTGATTGAACACGACTCGGCGCATGCGGCAGCACTCCAGACGGGCGCGCACGGAACGGTGGAAGCGGGACGCGGCGAAACAGGGCGCGCCACTGGGGCCGCTTCGCCAGGCCCGGATTCTGCCAAGAGTCTGTTGCGTTGCAGCAGCGCTGTTTCGCGCGATGCATCCTTCGTCGTTGGGCGTTACCGAAGGCGGCTCAACCAGTGCTCCGGCACACGCCTGCTGTCTGCCACAGCGTGGATGAGTACCCCGTACTCTTCTTCCGTGTAGACGATGGAGAACGGAAAGTCAGTCACCAGCCTGCGCCGGGTTCCGCCGGCAGACGGCTTGCCGTGAAGCGGAAAGGCCGCCGCACGTTGGGCTGCGGCCTCGACCGCTGATCGGAACCTGGCCCCGAGACCTTGCTCCATCGTCTCGTAGTAAGCGGTTTGGCCAAGCAGTTCGGACCTGGCGGCCTGAGTGAAGCGGGCCTGATTCAAGGCGCGATGCGCCTTGCTTCTGCAAAAACGTCTTCGGCGGCGTAGGTCTTGACCTCTCCGCGCTGATAGGTCTGAACGCGGCGCACGATCTCGGCGTCCCAGGCCGCTTCAATGTGGGAAAGCGGGGGCTCGTGCAGCGATTCCAGCAGCAGCTCCACGAGGCGAGACCGGTCGTCGGGTGCGAGCGATCGGCCGCGGTCTGCAAGCTCGGCGACGATGTCAGCCATGGTGTGCCTCCGTGTGTTGGCAGATCATAGCGGGCGGGTGCGCAACGGGTGTTTTTCATTCCGGTTGCAGCCGATCGCGTGCCCACAGCGCCGGGAACAGGCGGATCCACAGCCCTGCCACCAGCAGGACGCCGACACCGCCCAGCAGCACCGAGCCCACCGGCCCCAGCCAGGCGGCGGTGGCGCCGGACTCGAATTCGCCGAGCTGGTTGCTCGCGCCGATGAACACCGAGTTGACGGCACTCACCCGGCCGCGCATGTCGTCGGGGGTTTCCAGTTGCACCAGGGTCTGGCGGATCACCACGCTGACCATGTCGGCCACACCGGAGATGAACAGCGCCACGAAGGACAGCCAGACCTGCGTCGACAGCGCAAACACCCCCATGCAGACGCCGAACACCGCCACCCAGCCGATCAGCTGCCGGCCGACCCCGTGCTGCAGCGGGTGCCGCGCCAGCCACAGCGACATCAGCAGCGCCCCGCCGGCAGGCGCGGCGCGCAGCAGGCCCAGCGCCCAGGGGCCGGCCTGCAGGATCTCCTTGACGAAGATGGGCAGAAGCGCGGTGGCGCCGCCCAGCAGCACCGCGAACAGGTCCAGCGAGGTGGCCCCCAGCAGCACCGGCCGCTGCCAGAGGAAGCGCACGCCGTCCAGCACGCTGCGCCAGTCGGCCGCGCCGCGCGATTCGGCTGCGGGCACCCGCACCCGGCTCATCAGCCACAGCGACAGGGCACTCACCCCGACACTCACCCCGTAGACCCAGCCGATGCCCAGCGCAAACAGGCCGCCGGCCAGCGCAGGCCCGCCGATCACGGCCACCTGGATGCCGCTGGCATTGACCGCCATGGCCCGCGCCAGCAGGGACGGCGGCACCAGCGAGGGCGTCAGCGCCTGGGAGGCCGGCATCTGGAAGGCCCGCGCCACGCCGAAGGCCACCGACAGGCCGAGGATCCCTTCGCGGGTGATGCTGTCGGTCAGGGTGGCGGTGCAGAGCAGCGTGATGGCCGCCCACTGCAGGGCCGTGCAGGCCAGCACGATGCGGACGCGGTTGTGGCGGTCGGCGACGTGGCCGGCCGGCAGGGTGAGCAGCAGCGCGGGCAGGAACTGCGCCAGACCGACCAGACCCAGGTCCCAGGCGCTGCCGGTCAGTTCGTACATCTGCCAGCCCAGCGCGACCATCACCATCTGGCTGGCCAGTTGCCCGGTCAGCCGGGCCCACCAGAAGTGCAGGAAGGGCCGCACCGCCAGCAGGTCGGCCAGGGAGTGGCTTGAAGATGAGGACACGGACAGGGTCAGACTTTCAAGAACGGAACAGCCGCGAGTACTGCGCCTCGTGCCGCGCGCTGAGAATGGCCAGCATCGGGCTGTGCGACTGGCGGATCGCGTCGTCGGCATGCCGTCGGGCGGTGTCCACCGCGGCGGGCAGCTCTTCGATCAAGGCTGCGAGGATGCGTTGACCGGCGCTCTGACCCAGCGGTACGGCCTTGAGGGCCGCCTGCACCAGGTTCTCCGCCCAGCCGAAGGCATGGGCCAGCAGGGCCTCCTCCGGCTCAGGCGGCGGGTTGCTGCGCTGCACCGCCAGGGCCCAGGCGACGGGCCAGCTCGGCGCCGGGCGCAGTTGCGCCAGCAGGGCCAGGGCAGGGTCCTGAGCCGCCGCCGCCGGGTCCAGGTTGCGCAGCCACTCCAGCATCGAGCGGCCCATCTGCTCGGTCTGGCGACGCAGTTCCCGGCTCTCCCGGGTCTGCAGCAGCCAGTTGTTCAGGGTCTGCAGGCGATCGCCGTCCAGCGCCTGCCAGGCCTGCATCGCCGGCAGCAGCACCGCCAGGTCGGAGCGGGCCAGCGCCAGGTGCAGCTGGTCGATCAGCCAACGTCGTGTGCTGGCCTCGTCGTGCACCTGGCCGGCGTCCACCGCCGCTTCCAGCCCCTCGGAGTAGCTGAACCCACCCACCGGCAGGGCCGGGGAGGCGAGCCAGAGCAGTCGCAGCAGCGCGGCGGCCGGTCGGGCCGTCATGCGGGCCTGGGTGGGTTGCCCGCGGCGGTGCCGACTGCAACCTCCACCGATGCCGCAGGCGGACTGTGGTGATGGTGATTGTGATGATGGTGGTGTCCACAACCGGGGCCGTGCACATGTGGCACCGGCTCGGAGCGCACGCCGATGGACAGCGGCCGGCCCCGCACCGGGACGGCTGCGGCTGCAGATGGTTGGGCCGTGGCGCTCACAACGCCTTGCCCGTGGGAATGACCGTGCCCATGATCCCGGGCGTGATCGTGCGGATGATCATGGCCGCCTTGCCCGTGGTCGTGCCCGTGGTCGTGCCCATGAGCATGGCCGTGCACGTGGCTTTGAGCGTGCCCGTGTGAATGCCCAGACCCGGCGGCCGCATAGGCCCCCCCCTCCGGCTCGAACGCGGCCTCGGCCTCCTCGACGATCAGGTGCATCTGCCGCAGCATGTCGGCCAGCACATGGTCAGGCTCCAGCTTCAGGTGGTCCGGCTGCAGCTCCAGCTGCACATGGCGGTTGCCCAGGTGGTAAGCCGCGCGCATCAGGTCAAAGACGCTGCCGTGTTCTGCGCAGGCCCGCACCACCAGCACCCGCTGTGGGGCCGCCAGCACCCGCACCAGGCTGCCGTCCTCGGTGACCAGTACATCGCCGCCGCGCAGCTGGCTGCCGCGCGGCAGGAAGATGCCCAGGTGGCGGCCGCCGCTGTCGGTGGTGTCGAAGCGGCTCTTCTGCCGCTGGTCCCAATCGAGCTCCACATGGGAGGCTCGCCGCAGAAGCACCGACGCCAGGCCGCGGCCCTGGGGGATGAGTTTGTTGACGGTCAGCATGGCCCGCATTGTCGCGCCAGAGCGTGTTCCGGCGCAGACCGCGAGCCCAGGGCCGGATCAAGGCCGGAAACGGGCTGGATCAGGGCTCACTGGTTCTTGAACTTCTCGAAGTCCTCGGCCTGCTGGTCCTTGAACTTCTCGAAGCCGGACTTGCGCTTCGTGATCTCCAGTTTGCCGTTCACGCCATTGAACTTGACGGTGAAGTCCCGGCTGACCTTGCGCTCCTGCGGATTGAACTCCGCCAGGTCGATCTCGTAGTTGAACCGGTCCTTCAGATTGAGCTTGGAGGCCCGCTCCAGGATGTGGATCAGCGAGGCCGAACGGGTGGCCCCGGGGCCGAGTACCAGGTCGGACGAGACGCTGCCGTCCTTCATCGTGAAGGGCAGGAAACCCTCCTTGCCGGGGTCGGGCGGTGCCACCTCGCCGTACTTGTTGCCGCCGCTGTCGCTCAGGTGCGAGTCGCCGAGTTTGTGGGTCAGCTGCAGGGGGGCTTCCGACAGGTTCTTGAACTTCAGGCTGACCACCGCCAGTTGCGGGTCGGTGAACTGGCCTTCGTTCATCAGGGTGGAGGAACCGATTCGCACCACCTCCACCCGCAGCGGACCGTCCACGGCACACAGCGGGACCCCCTTGCAGGGATCGACAGGCGCCGCCGCCTGGGCCGCCGGCGGCAGGGGGGCAGGGCTGGTCGTGGCACCGGGCATCGGAGCGGACACAGCGGCGGCCCCGGCGCCGATCGAGTAAGTGCCCTCACGCAGGCGCGGAATGACGATGGCGTGTTCGATGCCGCCTTCTACGCGGTTGGTGTCACCGATCTGGCGCAGTTCCCGCACCAGCATCGAGACCTCGAAGAGGTCGCCGAGCTCCTTCTGGCCGGTCCAGACGTTGAACTCGATGGTGGCGTCGCGGTGTTCACCGGGCTCGACGCGGAAGTTCGTCTGCGTCTGGCCTTTTTCGAAGCGCGGCATGCCGCCGGTGCGGCCGTGGTTGTCCGAGCGGTGGCTGCGGTTGTCCGAAATGACCAGTTCCCGGCCGACGTAGGCCAGTGCGGTGGCCTGGGCGCTGCGGTTGAAGAAGCGCAGCGACACGTTGACATGCTTCCAGCCGCCGCTGCTGGTGCTGCTCACCGAGCGCACAAACACCGCCAGCTCCTTGGACGACCAGCAGGCCGAATCCGCCGGGCAGACGGGCACATGCGACTGCGCTTGCGCCAGCGGCACCTGGACCAGGCCGAGGCTGGCCGCCAGGGCCAGATGGCGCAGGAGATGACTTGCCGAGTGGGTACGCCCCCTGTCAAGGCGCATGGCGCTGGATGGGGTAGGGGTCGGGAATAGGTTGTTCTGCATGAAATCCTCCGTGGACATGGGCATCCACGACCTGACCGCCGAGGTCATCTCGTGGTGAATCTGGGGGTCGACCGAATGCTCCGAAGCCGGGTGTCGAGACTGTCACGCCAACAAGAAGCCCCCAGCACCGAGGGTGACTGGGGGCTTCTTGAACGGTCATTCAGCTGCGTTCAGTCACTGCGCCGGTTCAGGCCGCAGTCAGGTGCACCGTCATTGCTTGGCGTCCATCTTGGCGATTTCAGCCGCCAGCTCGTCCTGGCCCTGCTTGGCCTTGAACTGCTGCCACAGCGCGCGTTCGTTGCGCATGCTGGTCTTCAGGACGTTCTTGGTCTGGTCTTCGGCCAGCTTGGGGTCCAGGCCGACCAGCACGTACATCGTGCCCTTGGGGCTGACGGTGCTGCGGAAGGCGCGCGAGCCGGAAATGGTTTCGGCGGTGATGAGCTTGGACACGCTGGTGTTGACCTTGTCGACGGTTTCCGACGAGGCCGCACCGGTGGTCTCCACATACTGCTTGACCATGTTGGTGACGCGCACCTTCATCTGCTGGGCAAGCACCACGCGTGCGGAGGCGGTGGCCTGGTCCTTCATGAACTGGGGGCCGGCTGCGGACTTCTCGTGCGAGCCCACTGCCGACACCGCCACACCCTCCACTGGGGTGTCGCAGACCCACAGCGGGGCCGGATCCTTCGGCGAGTCCGGGAACACGCATTCAGCCGGTGCGGCGGCCACTTGCTTTTTCGACGCACAACCGGCCATGAAAGCCATTGCCACAGCCACACCCACCAATCCCAGCTTGTTCATCACGTTCACTCCTTACAGAAAAATATCCATCAAACCTGAACGAAGGGAGGCCCCTTGCGCTCCCTCATTTGGACGGGACCACCCAGACCCACAGGGTTCCGTTGGCGGGGTCCAGCCACTTGCTTTTCAGCACCGCCTTCACTTCGCGGTCCTTCACCTCTTCGCGAATGGTCTTGCTCGCGATGGTGGACGAACGGTCGTTCTCGGTGACCTGTTGCACCTCGTGTTCACTGCCGATGGTGACGCCCTGGCGCTTGGCCAGTTCTTCGCGCGCCCGGCTGAGCGCCAGCTCTTCCTGGGCGTTGCGGCCCATCACATGCATGCCGGCGGAAGCGGAGGCCCCATCGCCGGGGTTGTCGATCCAGCCGGGGCGGCCCTGAACCTTGGGCCGACTTGCCCGGCATGGAAAGACAACCGGTAAACATTGCGACGGTTGCCAAGGCGCCCAGCCACAGCAAGCCGCGCAGCAACCGAGCGCAGCGGACTTGTTCCGTGTTCGGCATCCTGCTCACAGGCTGCCGAGGCTGTTGCGTAGAACCTTCTTGAAGAAGCTGCCGCTGTGTTCTGGCTTGACCACATCGCCGCGCATGATCTTCTTGGCCTTGTCTTCGTCAGAGACGTAGACCCAGGCTTCTTCGTTGGTCACGTTGTCGGTGACCAAGCCTTCGGCCACCACGATCTCCTCCAGCGTTTCGGCCTGCTTCTTCTTCAGTCCGCCGCCCTCGGTCTTGCGGCGTGAGTAGAAGATCACCTTGTCACCCGGCTTGAGTCCATCCTCCTTGCCGATGGTGATTTCGAAGATGGACTTCTTGGCCAGCATCTTCTTCGAGCTGACGTAACCACGGCCCGCGAAGAAATTGAACAGGTCGTGTTCATGCTCCTCCACGGCTTCCTTGGCTGCGGCCTGCACCAGGGGGACACCCCCGCCCGGAATCTGCGCGTTGGAGTTGCCTGTGCTGGACTTGCTGCCGTTCAGAGGGATGGTCGTCACCAGTTTCAAGGCTGGCATCGAATAGATGGCAACGGAGGCCGTCACTTCGCCCTTGTGGGTATACGACGGCGGGATGCGGGTGACCTTGCCCTTCTTGTCGGTGAACTCGCTGCCTTGGTTGAACGTGGAGTTGACCGTGGAAGGTTTAGCAGATGAGGCCACGGCTGCGGGGCCTAAAGCGCGGGAGGGGCCGCGCGGCAGGGGCTTGATGGCGTAGTTCGCCACCTTGGGCCCTGTGTATTCAGAGGAGCCCTTTGACTCGGCGACCCGCAAGGCGTCAGACAAGCGCGGCGCGAGCTTGGAGTCGATGACTTCCACACCGCGTTGCGTCACCTTTCCTGCGATGGCTTTGGTCAGCAGTCCCCAGATCCGCCACCCTGGACAGCGTGTCGCCGTCCTCGCCTTCCAGGATCACGACGCGGATGCGCTGGTTCGTGAGTTCCTCTTCCGGTGGCATGTACTCCGCGTCCATCAGGGGGGCGCTCTGGTATTGCGCGTACTCCGATTTGGACACGGGATTGGACAGGCAGCCACTCAACACCAGCGTGGACGCGACCACCACAGGCCCCCAAAGGCCCTTCAATCGACTCATCAAAACCCCCTTCGAACGGTTGATCAAAACGGCGCCGGATTCCGCCGTCACACCTCGCCCCGCCAAAAACAAAGCCCCTACTGAACTTTGAAACCCAGTCCGTTGATCAACCCGGCCTTGCGCAAGTCGTCCTGCAGCTTGTTCAGCGCCTGCTGTCGTGCGTTGTCGTGGCTGGTCAGCGACGCACCTGACGCGACGTAGTTCTGTCCTGAGACCGTCTGCTGCCGATCGTCCTTGACCTGCAGTGACACGTCCAGGCGCACCAACTTGCTGCCCTGCACGCTGTCGAGGCGAGGCTTCACCGTGGCCTCGACCGTAGCGCTGGCGGAGCCGCCGTCTGAGCGGGTCTTGACGTTGTTGTCGGTGAGGAACTTGGTGACCACATCGGCCACGTCCTGGTGCTCTCGAGCGGTGCGCACCACGAACACCAGCTGCTGGGTGATCAGCTCCGACTTGCTGCGCACGCCGGTCAGCTGGGCAGCCTTGCTGCGGTCCTCTTCGGTCAGGCCGCCCTGCTGCAGCAGCGGGTAGTAGCCCATGGCCTGGTCGATGGTCTTGTCCTGGCGGCGCAGCACGAGCAGCTGTTCCACCTGGGTCTTGCTGCCCAGGTCCGCGGTGGCTGCCGACACCTGGTCGGCTGCGCCATTGAACTTCTCGCGCAGATCCTGAAAGAAGGCCAGTCGGTCGATGCGCACCAGCGCATACACCCCACCATTGGGCGAGGGCGCGGTCTTCTCCACCACCGGGTTCTTGAACTCGACCGCTTCGACCCGGTCCGACACCTTGACGGAGCCGCCACGGTCGACCCGGCCGTTGCGTTCGCTGATCTGGCTGGTGGTCTGGCCCTCCACCGACACCTTGAACTTGGCGGCGATGTCGCGCAGTGCCAGGCGGCGGGCGGTGTTCAGGTCGTGGCCCTCACCGATGCCGTACCAGGCCCGACCCGTGTCGGGCGGCGGTTGGTTGACCCATTCCGGCGGGCCGCTCTTGAGCCCGGGCACCGATGAAAGGCACCCCCCCAGCAGCAGTGTGGATGCCACCAGGACCATCAGGCCGAAGCGCCTGGCAGATTGAAGCCGGGCGCCCGCGCGGGGCTGCGACGATTCTTGTTTCATGATCTCCGTCAAGCTAGACGCTGCCTCCCCCGGGCGATCCGGTCGCAGCCAACTACGGAGAAGTTTTTATCATTTCGTTCCGGGGTGTAGCAAGGCGCCTGCGCAGCGATTTACATGTTCGGAGGTGTTGGTGGAGCGAACGTTTCATCCGCGCCACGCATGCGGCCCATTTGCAGCAAGGTCTTGCTGCGTATGGGTGTCCTTCCCATTTTTGACTCTGCGAACCGGGTTCCCTCAGAACAGGAAGTACCGCTGCGCCATCGGCAGCACCGTGGCCGGCTCGCAGGTGAGCAGCTGTCCGTCGGCGCGCACGGTGTAGGTCTGGGCGTCGATCTCCATCACCGGGGTGCAGTGGTTGTGCACCATGTCGGCCTTCTTCACGCTGCGACAGCCGCGCACCACCCCCAGGGTCTTGGTCAGGCCCAGGGTGTTGCCCACGCCGGCGGCCACCGCGCCCTGGCTCAGGAAGGTCAGGGAGGTGCGGGCCACGGCACCGCCGAAGCTGCCGAACATCGGCCGGTAGTGCACCGGCTGCGGTGTGGGGATCGAGGCGTTGGGGTCGCCCATGGCGGCCATGGCGATGAAGCCGCCCTTGACCACCAGGCTGGGTTTGACGCCGAAGAAGGCCGGCTTCCAGAACACCAGGTCGGCCCACTTGCCCACCTCGATCGAACCCACCTCGTGGGCGATGCCGTGGGCCAGCGCCGGGTTGAGGGTGAGTTTGGCGATGTAGCGTTTGATGCGGGCGTTGTCGTTGCGCGACGAGGCTTCCACAAGGGCTCCCTCTCCCCTGGTGGGAGAGGGTTGGGGTGAGGGGGCCAGCCAGCCCCGCTGCTGCTTCATCTTGTGCGCCGTCTGCCAGCAGCGGATGATCACCTCGCCCACCCGGCCCATGGCCTGGCTGTCGGAGCTGAACATGCTGATGGCGCCCAAGTCGTGCAGGATGTCCTCGGCGGCGATGGTCTCGCGGCGGATGCGGCTTTCGGCGAAGGCCAGGTCCTCGGCGATGCCGGCGTCCAGGTGGTGGCACACCATCAGCATGTCGAGGTGCTCGTCCAGCGTGTTGACGGTGTAGGGGCGCGTCGGGTTGGTGGAGGAGGGCAGCACGTTGGCCTCGCCCACCACCTTCATGATGTCCGGCGCGTGGCCGCCCCCCGCCCCTTCGGTGTGGAAGCTGTGGATGGTGCGGCCTTTGAAGGCGGCAATGGTGTCCTCCACAAAGCCGGACTCGTTGAGCGTGTCGGTGTGGATGGCGACCTGCACATCGGTCTCCTCGGCCACCGACAGGCAGTTGTCGATCGCCGCCGGGGTGGTGCCCCAGTCCTCGTGCAGCTTCAGGCCGATCGCGCCGGCCTCCACCTGCTGGCGCAGGGCGGCGGGCTGGCTGGCGTTGCCCTTGCCCAGGAAGCCCAGGTTCATCGCGAAGGCGTCGGCCGCCAGCAGCATGCGCGCCAGGTTTTCCGGCCCGGGGGTGCAGGTGGTGGCGAAGGTGCCGGTGGCCGGGCCGGTGCCGCCGCCGATCATGGTGGTGACGCCCGAGGCCAGCGCCTCCTCGATCTGCTGCGGGCAGATGAAGTGGATGTGGGTGTCGATGGCACCGGCGGTGACGATCAGGCCTTCGGCGGCAATCACTTCGGTGCCCGGGCCGATGACGATGTTCACCCCCGGCTGGATGTCCGGATTGCCGGCCTTGCCGATGGCCGCAATGCGTGAGCCGCGCAGGCCGATGTCGGCCTTGACGATGCCCCAGTGGTCCAGGATCAGCGCGTTGGTGATGACGCAGTCCACCGCATCTGCGGCGCCCGGGCCGTTGGGGCGCTGGCCCTGGCCCATGCCGTCGCGGATGGTCTTGCCGCCACCGAACTTGACTTCTTCGCCGTAGCCTCCTGCGCGCAGCGTCAGGTCGTCCTCGACCTGGAGAATGAGGTCGGTGTCGGCCAGCCGCAGGCGGTCTCCCACCGTCGGGCCGAACATTTCCGCATAGGCGCGTTTGCCGATCTGGGCCATGGTCAGAGCTTTCCTTGGGTCAGGCCGCGAAAACCGTGGACCACACGGTCCCCGGCCAGGTCCACCAGTTCCACCGTGCGCTGCTGGCCGGGCTCGAAGCGCACCGCCGTGCCGCTGGCGATGTTCAGGCGCATGCCGCGGGCGATGCCGCGGTCGAAGCGCAGGCCGGCGTTGGTTTCGGCAAAGTGGTAGTGCGAGCCGACCTGGATGGGGCGGTCGCTGGCGTTTTCCACCACCAGCGTGGTGGTGCGGCGGCCTGGGTTGAGGTCGAGTTGACCGTCGTCGGTCATCAGTTCGCCAGGAATCATGGGCGCTCCGGTGTGCAGCAAGGGGGTCGATGGAGGGCGCAGTGCAGCGCGGATCATGGGCACCACAGCGGTGCCATCAATCGATCGTCATGCAATGGGTTGGTGCACTGTCACCAATTTGGTGCCATCCGGGAAGGTCGCTTCCACCTGAATGTCCGGCAGCATCTCGGCGATGCCTTCCATCACGTCTTCTCGGCTCAGCACCTGTTTGCCCTCGCTCATCAGCTGGGCAACGGTCTTGCCGTCCCGGGCGCCTTCCATGATCGCCGCGGTGATCAGGGCCACCGCCTCCGGGTAGTTGAGCTTGAGGCCACGGGCCTTGCGGCGCTCGGCCAGCAGGGCTGCGGTGAAGATCAGCAGCTTGTCTTTCTCGCGGGGAGTGAGTTCCATCTCTTGGGCGGCCGGTGCAGGCTCTGTGGGGAGGAGGACAACAGTGTCCTCCCGCCGCAAGCGATGTGCCACCCCGGAGGCGACCCGTTCGGGGTCGATGGGCGGTCAGTAGACCAGCTGCACTCCGGCCGTCACCAGCCCGTGGCGTTGCGCGAAGTGCGTGGCAGTCTGGGTGTTGTAGGCCATCGGCAACTCGCCCAGCCACTGGTGCTGCATCAGCTGGCCGCGCAGCAGCAGCCGCAGGGCGGGCTGCGGTGACCAGCCGACCTCACCCACCAGGGTGTGGTTGCGCCGGTAGGCGGTGCCGCCCCGCGCGGTGATCAGCGCATCGATGCCATTGCGCTGCCACTGCTGGAACTCATAGCCCAGTGCCAGCGTCCACTGCTCGCCGACCCAGCGCAGGGAGCCGCCGGCGTGCATCCAGCGGGCACGCCAGGTGGTCTCGGCCGCTGCGTCGTAGGGCATCAGGTGGCTGGGGATGACAAAGATCAGCGCGTCGCCGCAGCTGGCGTCGGGGGTGGCGACCAGCTTGCCGGGTGCAAAGTTGAACGCATAGGGGCAGCCGCCGACGATGCCGCTGGCGCTGACCGCATCGTTGCGCACCCGGCTGCGACCGCCGCCGACAAAACCGGACCAGCGCAGGCCGAAGGCATCGCGGCTGCCGATCAGGTCGAACTGGGTCTGCAGGTCGCGCTGGCCATGCAGGCGCAGTTCGGTCATGCCGGCGTCCAGGTCCTCCACCTGCAGGTCCGCACCGGTGCTGCGGCTGAGTTGCCCGGAGCGGCTGCCCCAGGCGGAGGCGCGCAGCGCCCAGGCCGTGCCGGGCGAGGCGGTGCCGTCGTCCGCGCCGTCCAGGCGCCACTGCAGGGCCGTCTGCCAGCTGTGGATGCGGTGGGTGTTGTCGCGGTCACGCAGCCGGCGCTGCCAGCCGCCCAGTTCGGCCTGCCAGGGGCCGTGCCGGGCGGTGAGCTTGAGGTGGCTGCCGTGGTAGTCGCCGATGCCTGTGCCTTCGTAGGCGCTGCCGCGGCGCAGGCCGAGCACGTCCACCTGGTCGTTGGCCAGGTCGCCACCGGCTTCCAGCTCCAGCCGCGGTGAGGGGGCACCGCGCCCGGCCTCGGTGGGCCGGGCGGTGAGCAGGGCGTCCAGCGGGGCGGCCGAGGTCGCTGCGGCCAGGCCGGTGAGCAGCCCGGCCACCAGCCGCGCGATGCGGCCGCGGATCAGAACGTCACCCGCCCGTTCACCGCGGTGCCGTTGACGCGGTAGGCGCTGCGATGGCTGTCGGGGATGGCCACCGCGACACGTCCAACGCCGAAGCGGTCACCGTCGGCATGGCGCAGATCCAGCTCGCCGATCACCACCTTGACCTTGAAGTTGCCCTTGGCCTGCAACAGGTTGTCCAGCAGCGCGGTCTGGGTCGGGAAGCGGCCCTTCATCTTCTCGGCCAGCACCTGCAGGTCGATCGACAGGCCGGTGGAGGTGGAGCTCAGCAGTTCGGCGTTCAGATCGGAGAAACCGGCTGCGCCGGTGCCGATCTCGATGCCGCTGGCCGACCTGGCATAGAAGTAGAACTTCGCGCTGGACGGCACCGTGGCGCTGACCACGCCGGTGCTGCTGTCGCGTTTGAGCGTGACTTTGTCCAAGGCCACCTGCATCACACGGGTGCCGTCGGTCTGTTCCACCGACAGGCCCAGTGCCACCCGTTGGCCGTGGCGCGACAGCGCCAGTGACGTGGCGCGCAGCGGCAGTTCCAGCCGCTTCAGGGCGCCCAGCGTGGTGTCGCTCAGGTCAACGCCGGCATCGAGCTGCTCCAGCGTGAAGCTGCGCAGCGCGTCGCTGCCGTCCACGAAGGTGAAGGCATCCCCGTCGGTGTAGACATACTGGGCGCGGCGGGTCTCGCCGTCGTGGTCCCTGCAGCGCTCGCGGGCCTCGCTGACCCGGGTGGCATCCTCGAGGTCGGTTTCCGAGATGATGCTGCCCACCGAACCGTTGTTCAGGTCATCGTGTGCATCGTCGAAATTGCGGTGACCGCGCACCACCTGGGCAGCCAGCCGCAGTCCGTCGGTGGCGATGGCGGCGGCATTGGCCTTGGCGGTGTCGGACCAGGTGCTGCTGTCGACCGTGGCAAAGGCGGCAGCGGCCGCCGCCTGCACCAGATTGCCCAGGGTGTCGTCGCTGGTGAATACCGTGCTGCCGCTGGGCAGGTTGCGGGCCTGTTCCACCAGGGCCAGTGCCGCTGCGCGGAAGGCAGTCTGGGAGTCACCGCCCAGGGTCTCGACGATTTCCGCCAGCTCATTCAGGATCTTGGACAGGGCTGCCGCACTGCCGAAGCGCTCGGTACTGTCCTGGCTGGGGTCGAAGGTGGCAGGGTTGACGCCGGAAAGTCCCAGCTTGGTCATCACCGCCTGGAACTCCTCCGCGCTCAGCCCGCTGTCGAGCTGCAGCGTGGTGAAGTAGGACACCACTGCCGAGCCGGCCGCAGCGCGCAGGCGGCTCTTCGGGGACTTCAGCAGCGTCTTGTCGTAGCCGGTGCCCGCGACGGTGACGATGGCCGCACTGCAGGCCGGGCTGAACGTGAAGGCGCCGTGGTCGTCGCTGGTGGTGGTGGCTTCTCCTTCGTCCAGGCTGCCGTTGCCGTTGCTGTCGCAGAACAGCGTGGCGTCGGCGATGCGGTCGTCCACCAGCACGCCGCTGGAGCTGGTGGTGTCTGTGCCGTCCGAGGAACCACCGCCACCTCCACCACAGGCGCCGAGGCCAAACGCCAGAAGAAGGGCAGCAGACAGGGTACGCAATGCAGGCATGAGGGTTCCTTTGAGGGTTCTGTGGGTCCGGGACGCGATGACATATCGACCGCCCCCGCGGCGGTTTGACGTCCTTCCAGGCACTTTAGGGGGTGAAAAACGGCACGGAGAACGAAGCGCGTGAACAAATGGGCAGAATTCCCAGTGAAAACGTGAGGGCCCGTTTCCGGTGCAAATGCGCGGTATCGGTGGTGGGGATGTGCTGTCGGGCTGTGGGGTTTGCTGCGCAGCCCGGGTTGGTGCGGAACTTGATTGCTGCGGCCGGATGACTTCCGCCGTGCCTGAATCTGCTGTCACACCTGCCGTGGGGATGGCCTCCGTGCCCGTGGAGAGGACCTCGGCACCGCAGCGGGTGGTCAAGATCCGCCGCGACTACAACGCCTGGGTGGCCGACGAGACCAAGGAGGACTACGCGCTGCGTTTTGCCGCGCGCCGCCACCGGCGCTGGAGTGCCTGGCGGGTGGCCAACACCGCCTTTGGAGCGTCGTCCTTCCTGGTGCTGGAAGCGGTGGGGGCGACGCTGCTGGTGCAGTACGGCTTCGTCAACGCAGCCTGGGCCATCCTGGCCACCGGGCTGGTGATCTTCCTGGCGGGGCTGCCGATCAGCGTCTACGCGGCGCGCTTCGGGTTGGACATGGACCTGCTGACCCGGGGCGCCGGCTTCGGCTACATCGGCTCGACCGTCACCTCGCTGATCTACGCGAGCTTCACCTTCATCTTCTTCGCGCTGGAGGCCGCGGTGATGGCCTACGCGCTGGAGCTGGCCTTCGACATCCCGCCGGCCTGGGGGTACCTGCTCTGCGCGCTGGCGGTGATTCCGCTGGTCACCCACGGTGTCACCGTGATCAGCCGCCTGCAGGTCTGGACCCAGCCGCTGTGGATCGTGATGCTGCTGCTGCCCTACGCCGTGGTGCTGCAGAAGAACCCCGGGCTGCTCAATGAACTGCTGCACTACGGCGGCGAGCCGGGCCTGACGAGGTTCGACCCGCTGGCCTTTGGTGCGGCGATGACGGTGGGCATCGCGCTGATCACGCAGATGGGTGAGCAGGCCGACTACCTGCGCTTCATGCCCGAGCCGGGCGTGGACCGTCGCAGCCGCTGGCGCTGGTGGGTGGGCACCCTGGTGGGCGGGCCGGGCTGGGTGATCCCGGGGGTGCTGAAGATGCTGGGCGGGGCGCTGCTGGCCTTCCTGGCCATCGGCCTGATGGTGCCGGTTGAACGTGCGGTGGACCCCAACCAGATGTACCTGGCCGCCTGGGAGCATGTCTTTCCGCGTTACGGCTGGGCGGTGGCGGCCACCGCGGTGTTCGTGGTGGTGTCGCAGCTCAAGATCAACGTGACCAACGCCTACGCCGGCTCGCTGGCCTGGAGCAACTTCTTCTCCCGGGTGGCGCACAGCCACCCCGGCCGGGTGGTCTGGGTGGTGTTCAACACCGGCATCGCGCTGATGCTGATGGAGCTGGACGTGTTCCAGGCCATGGGCGGTGTGCTGGGGTTGTACTCCAACATCGCGATCGCCTGGATGATGGCGGTGGTGGCCGACCTGGTGATCAACAAGCCGCTGGGGCTGTCGCCGCCGGGCATCGAGTTCAAGCGGGCGCACCTGTACGACATCAACCCGGTGGGTGTGGGGGCGATGGGCCTGGCCTCCGGGCTGTCGGTGGCCGCCTACCTGGGGCTGTTCGGGCCGATGGCGCAGGCCTGGTCGGCCCTGATCGCGCTGGCGGCGGCGCTGCTGGCTGCCCCGCTGCTGGCCTGGGTCACCCGCGGGCGCTTCTACCTGGCGCGGGGGCCGCAATGGGACGCTGCGCAGGCGGCGTTGCACCGCCGTGAGCGTCGACCGTGGGCAACCGTGAACGCAGCGGCACCGATCTCCGGGGCGACGCCGATCGATCCAGCCGGAACCTACCGGCGTCTGGCCACATTGCAACGCTGCACGCTCTGCGACCGCGACTATGAAGGCGAAGACATGGCCAGCTGCCCGGCCTACGGCGGGCCGATCTGCTCCCTGTGCTGCACGCTGGACGCCCGTTGCCACGATCTGTGCAAACCCCAGGCCCGCCTGTCCGTGCAGTGGACCGAGCTGCTGCAACGGCTGCTGCCGCGCGCCTGGTGGCCGGTGCTGCGGCCCTACATCGACAAGGGTCTGGGCCACTACCTGCTGCTGATGCTGCTGCTGGCGCCGCTGCTGGGCCTGCTGTTCGGGCTGCTGCACCACCAGGAGATGCGCCTGCTGTTGAGCCGGCAGGACCTGCCCGCGGGGGGGCTGATCGACGTGGTCGGGCCGGCGCTGCGGGCGGGCTTTGTCAAGGCCGGGGCGGCGCTGCTGCTGGTGACCGGCGTGTTTGCCTGGTGGCTGGTGCTGGCGCACAAGAGCCGGGAGGTGGCGCAGGAGGAGGCCAACCGCCAGACCCAGGCCCTGCACGAACAGGCCGAGCTGCTGCGCGCGGAGATCGAAAGCCACCGCCGCACCGACGCCCAGCTGCAGGAGGCCAAGTCCGCCGCAGAGCGCGCCCAGGCCCAGGCCGAGGCGGCCAACCAGGCCAAGACGCGTTACATCACCACCATCAGCCATGAGCTGCGCACGCCGCTGAACGCCATCCTCGGCTACGCCCAGCTGCTGGAGGAGGATGACGCCATGCCGGCGCACCGGCGCCAGGCGGTCGGTGTGATCCGCCGCGGCGGCGACCACCTGCTGTCGCTGATCGAAGGCACACTGGACCTGGCGCGCATCGAGACCGGCAAACTCAAGCTGGACCTGCGGCCGATGCGGTTCCGCGACTGCCTGGGAGAACTGGTGGGCCTGT
Organism: Burkholderiales bacterium; assembly: GCA_016703325.1. Classification (GTDB taxonomy): domain Bacteria; phylum Pseudomonadota; class Gammaproteobacteria; order Burkholderiales; family Burkholderiaceae_C; genus Sphaerotilus. The sequence goes on from JADJCH010000002.1 coordinate 248,693, forward strand.
TCGAGCTGCAGGCGCAGGACAAGGGCCTGGTGTTCCGGCACGAGTTCTCGGCGCACCTGCCGGAGGTGGTGCGGGCCGACGAGAAGCGGCTGCGCCAGATCCTCATCAACCTGCTGGGCAATGCGGTCAAGTTCACCCCGCCCGCACCGCCAGCTGCACCTGCTGCACCTGCTCCACCTGCTCCACCCGGGGCGGGCGACTCGAACCCCGGCCACCCGGTGCGCCCCGGCGAGGTGCTGCTGCGTCTGGATTACAGCGGGCAGATGGCGCGCATCGAGATCAGCGACAGCGGCCCGGGCATGACCGAGGCGGAGCTGGCGCGCGTCTTTGAGCCCTTCGAACGCGGCCAGGCGGCCACCGCAGCAGCCGGCACCGGCCTGGGCCTGACCATCAGCCGCATGCTCACCGACCTGATGGGCGGGGAGCTCACCGTGCGCAGCACACCCGGGGTGGGCACCCGCTTCTTCATCCGCCTGTTCCTGCCGGCGGTGCAGGCGCCGCAGGCCGGGCCCAGCCTGCCGCGGCGCAGCCGCAGCGGCTACCTGGGCCCGCGCCGGCGCATCCTGGTGGTGGACAACGAGGAGGCCGACCGTGGCCTGCTGGTTTCATTGCTCGAGCCGCTGGGTTTTGTGATCGACACCGCCGCCTCCGGCGACCTGGCGCTGGCCCGGCTGGCGGGCATCGAAGGCAAGGAATGGCCGGATGCCGTGTTCATGGACCTGGCGATGCCCGGCATCGACGGCTGGGAGGCGCTGCGCCGGATGCGCCTGATCAGCGCCGAGAACGGTCGGCCGCTGCCACCCGCAGCAATCGTCTCAGCCAATGCCTTCGACCGCGCCCTGGACAACGACGTGGGCATCCGCCCGGCGGATTTCCTGGTCAAGCCGGTGCGGCTGACCGAACTGCTGGAATGGCTGGAGCGCCGATTGCAACTGCAGTGGACCCTGGCCGAGCCTGCGGTGGCCCTGCCGTCCCCTGCCTCGAGGGACTCCCTGCCGATCGTCTACCCTTCGCTCCCCCGGTTGTTGGCGTTGGAACAGGCGCTGTCGCTCGGGCACCTGCGCGGGGTGCGGCGGCAGCTGGACGAGATCGAACAGGCCGAGCCGGCCGCCACCGCCTGGATCGCCCGCCTGCGTGAACTGGCAGGGCGCTTCCAGCTGGATGCACTGCAGCAGCAACTGGCCACCGCCCGTGCGGCCGCCTCCCCTTCAGAGAACCACCCCTCGCCACGATGACCCCACTTGAGCCCACAGCTGAACCTGACGAGTCGTCAGCGCCGTCCATGGCCGGCCTGGACCGCAATGCCGGTGAGGTGGTGCTGATCGTCGACGACGTGCCGGACAACCTGGCCGTGCTGCACGACGCGCTGGACGAGGCCGGCTGCACCGTGCTGGTGGCACTGGACGGGACGGCGGCCCTGCAGCGTGCGGCCCAGGCGCGGCCGGACATCGTGCTGCTGGACGCGGTCATGCCGGGCATGGACGGCTTCGAGGTGGCGCGCCGCCTCAAGGCCGATGCCCGCACCAGCGCCATCCCGATCGTCTTCATGACCGGCCTGACCGAAACCGAGCATGTGGTGGCGGCCTTTGCCGCCGGTGGCTGCGACTACGTCACCAAACCCATCCGCGTGCCGGAGGTGCTGGCGCGCATCGCCGCGCACACCCACACCGCACGCGAGCAGCGCCAGGCGCGCAATGCGCTGGACGCCTTTGGCCACGCCACCCTGGTGGTGCGCCTGATCGATGGCCGCCTGGTCTGGCAGACCGCGCTGGCCCGGCAGATCCTGCAAAGCCACTTCGAGGACTGGGACGGCCGGCGCGCCCCCACCGCGGTGCTGGCCTGGCTGCAGCGCGAAGCGGACCGGCTGGGTGCCGTGGAGGGCGCGATCCAGCCGTCCCCGGCCATGGAGCTGGAGGCTGCGGGGCGGCGCCTGCGTTTCACCCTGCACGAGGCCACCGGCGACGGCGAATGGCTGCTGGTGCTGCGCGAGGCCGACGACGCCGCCGTGCTGGAGGCGCTGATGGCGGCCTTTCGCCTCACCACCCGGGAGGCCGAGGTGCTCTACTGGGTGGGCAAGGGCAAGACCAACAAGGACATCGGCGACATCCTCGGTTCCAGCCCTGCCACGGTGAAGAAGCACCTGGAACACATCTACGAGAAGCTGGGCGTGGAGACCCGTACCGCCGCCGCCGCTCTGGCGATGGGTCAGGTGCGCCGCATGGCGCCGGGGCGCTGATGCCCGTGCGGCGCACGGGGCCTTGAGCAGGGTCATGCCCGACCGGCCCGAATCGACCCGAATCGACCCGAATGGGGCCCCGCGTCGCAGGGCCATCGGCCGACTTGCCGCTGCGGCAGGTGACACTTGCGGTCTCGTCCCGGACCCCAGTCTGTTGCCCTGCCCATGTCACCCCCGCTGTCGCTGAATCCAATGAACCCCATGGCCGTTGAAGCCGCGCTCCAGGCTGCGTCCCCGGCGCCGCACGACGAAGCGCCCCGGCTGCGGGGCGACCTGGCCGTCTGGCTGGTGATCGCTGCCGAGCTGGTCACCTTCGGCCTGCTGTTTGCCACCTTCGCCTTCGCCCGGGTGGCACAGACGGAGGTGTTCAATGCCTCCCAGGCCACGCTGGACCTGCGTTTCGGCGTCGTCAACACCCTGCTGCTGATCAGCGGCAGCGCGGGGGTGGCGCATGCGGTGCGCTCACTGCGGCAGGGCCGCATCGGAGCCGCTCAGGCGTGGTGGGGGCTGGCCATCGCCTGCGGCCTGGCCTTTCTGGTCCTCAAGGGGGTGGAGTACGCGGCCAAGGCCGATGCCGGCATCGACCTGGAGACCAACACCTTCTACATGTTCTATTTCCTGCTCACCGGTTTTCACTTCCTGCATGTGGCGGCCGGTGTGGTGTTCCTGGTGATCTGCGCGGTGCAGACCCGTCGGGGCGTGTACGGGCCGGGCCGCAGCCATGTGCCGGAGACGGCCGCGGCTTTCTGGCACATGGTGGATCTGCTGTGGATCGTGCTGTTCCCGCTGGTCTATGTGATGAGGTGAACCCCAACCCTGCGGAGGCTTCGAATGAAATCCCCCTCGTTGAACCGGATCTGGCTGATGCTGGCGCTGGCCACTCTCGTGACCGGCTGGCTGGGTGAGAGCGGCTGGGCGCAGCGCGCCGGGGCCTTCAGCGTGCTGCTGATGTTCGGCCTGTCGATCGTCAAGGGGCGCTGGGTGGTGCTGGACTTCATGGAACTGCGCGAGGCGCCACCGCTGTGGCGCCGCCTGATGCTGGGCTGGCTGCTGGCGGTGGTGGCGCTGATCCTCCTGGCCTGGTGGCTGGCGCGGCCCTGAAAGCGAGCGCTCCGGTCCGGTCTTTCCTCCGCCCACCCGGGGCGCCAACCCGCAGGAGTCCTGCTCAACGCTGCCGGCGCAGCAGGGCCTGTTCGTACAGCTCGATGTAGGCCTGGGCCACCCGCTGTTCGCTGTGTTCCTCGTTGAGGCAGCGTTCTCCTGATTCGACCAGCCGCTGCCGCTCCGTCGCCGGGGCCTGCAGCAGCGACAGGATGCCCGCCGCCAGGGCGGTGGGGTCGCGCAGCGGCACCAGGCGGCCGTTGTCGCCGTCGCGCACCAGTTCGCTGGCCCCTTCGTTGCGGGTGCTCAGCACAGGGATGCGATAGCGCCAGGCCTCCAGGATGACGTTGCCCAGGGGCTCCTGGCGGGAGGGGCAGACAAAGATCTCGCCCAACCCGTACCACAGCGCCAGGTCGTTCTGCCAGCCGACCAGGTGGGTGCGGGCAGCGATGTTCAGTGCGGCTACCCGCTCGGCCAGGGCCTGGCTGTGACCGCCGCTGCCGGCCAGCACCAGGTGCAGCGGCCGCCCCTCGGCATCGTGGGGGGGCAGCTGAGCCCAGGCGTCGAGCAGGTCGTCGAAGCCCTTCTTCTCGATCAGCCGCCCCATGGCCAGCACCACCCGCGCGGGGGCTGCGAGGCCGAGCCGCTGGCGCAGCGCAGCCACTTCGGCCGCATCGGCCACCCGCCCGGGCGGAACGAAGTTGCCGATGTAGTGGACCCGGTCGGCCGGCAGGCCCTCACGGCGCAGGTAGTCGACGATGGCGTGGGTGTTGCCCACCCACTCGTGGGCGTGGCGGTAGTAGTGGTCCAGCCCGTAGAACCCGCCCAGACGGGCGATGTGGACGCTGCCGCTGTTGCCGGGCAGCCGGGTCAGGCGGGAGGCGCGGCCCATGTAGGTCTGCACGATGTCGGGCCTGCGCTGCGAGATCAGGCGGCGCAGCTGCCAGGCCGACCACAGGTCGTACTTCGACCGCATGCCGACATGGACCTGCTCGACCGCGGGGGACAGGGCACCCGCCGCCGGGCTGTCCTGGCGGATCACCGCCACCGCGGGATGCCCGCGGGCCACCAGGGCCTCCACCAGGCGAATGAAAAAACGTTCGGCACCGCCGAGGCGGCGGCTGCCGATGATGTGCAGGCTGGAGATGGGGCGCGACATGGTGAAGACGATGACAATCCCGTGACTTTACAGACTGAAACCTTCACGTGGGCTGAAGGGAAGGCCGGAGCCGGCCTACGCCACTCGGCGTATAGGCGCTTCGGGGCGGCGCTTCGACACTGGCGTCCATGCCGCGGCGGAATCAACCGATCCCCACGCTGGCGGCAACCGGTCACCCACACAGGAGCCCTCCCCCATGCAAAGCACCCGTCGTTCCTTCGCTGCCAAACTGAGCGCTGTCGCCGTGGGCGCAGCCGTTGCCACGCTGCCGCTGTTCGCCCAGGCCGCCGACACCATCAAGGTCGGCATCCTGCACTCGCTGTCGGGCACGATGGCCATCTCCGAGACGGTGCTCAAGGACGTCGCGCTGATGACCATCGACGAGATCAACGCCAAGGGCGGCGTGATGGGCAAGAAGCTGGAACCGGTGGTGGTGGACCCCGCTTCCAACTGGCCGCTGTTTGCCGAAAAGGCCAAGCAGCTGATCGACCAGGACAAGGTGGCCGCCGTGTTCGGCTGCTGGACCTCGGTGAGCCGCAAGTCGGTGCTGCCGGTGTTCGAAGAGAAGAACTCGCTGCTGTTCTACCCGGTGCAGTACGAGGGTGAAGAGCTGTCCAAGAACGTGTTCTACACCGGTGCCGCGCCCAACCAGCAGGCCATTCCCGCGGTGGAATACCTGATGAGCAAGGACGGCGGCTCGGCCAAGCGTTTCGTGCTGCTGGGCACCGACTACGTCTACCCGCGCACCACCAACAAGATCCTGCGCGCCTTCCTGAAGGCCAAGGGCGTGGCCGACGCGGACATCATGGAGGACTACACCCCCTTCGGCCACTCGGACTACCAGTCCATCATCGCCAAGATCAAGAAGTTCGCCTCCGAGGGCAAGAAGACCGCGGTGGTCTCCACCATCAACGGCGACTCCAACGTGCCCTTCTACAAGGAACTGGGCAACCAGGGCCTGAAGGCGACCGACGTGCCGGTGGTGGCCTTCTCGGTGGGTGAAGAGGAACTGCGCGGCGTGGACACCAAGCCGCTGGTGGGCCACCTGGCTGCCTGGAACTACTTCATGAGCATCAAGAGCCCGGCCAACACCGAGTTCGTCAAGAAGTGGAGCGACTACGCCAAGGCCCGGGGCATCGCCGGCCACAAGGACCGTCCGCTGACCAATGACCCGATGGAGGCCACCTACATCGGCATGCACATGTGGGCCAAGGCGGTCGAGAAGGCCAAGTCCACCGACACCGACAAGGTCATCGCGGCCATGGCCGGCCAGACCATGCCGGCCCCGGGCGGCTTCACCTCCACGATGGACAAGGAAAACCACCACCTGCACAAGCCGGTGTTCATCGGCGAGATCAAGGCCGACGGCCAGTTCAACGTGGTGTGGAAGACCAAGGGCCCGGTCGTGGCCGACCCCTGGAGCGACTACATCGCCGAGAACAAGGGCAAGAAGAACGTTCCCGCGAAGAAGTGACCCCCCCCGTTGCGGCTGACGCCGCTCCCCCCTCAAGGGGGGCGACCCCGGTGGACCGGCAAAGCCGGATCCACGGCGTCCGCTGGAAGGCGCGGGCGGCATTGCCGGCCCGCGTTTTCGTGCTTTGGAACATGGTGCAGCCGCGATGCGACGCATATTCCTGATTCTTTCGATGGCCTTGGCTGCATTCGCGGCGCCCTGGGCCCAGGCCCTGACACCCGAGGAGGCGACGGCCATCGCCGTGGGTGAGACTGACGACCGCATCGCGGCGCTGAACCAGGCCGCTGCGCAGGCCGATCCGGCCCTGGCGGTGCTGCTGCAGGCGCTGCTGGACGATGCCGTCAAGGTGGTGGGCGGCAAGGCCTTTGTCACACGGGACGGCAAGACGCTGCTGGCCGGCAGCAGCACCGAGGCGGCCGTGCCGGCCGATGCCGAGGACGTGGTCAACAACAACCGCATGCGCGGCGCGCTGGAAGCGGCGCTGGGCACGCTCAAGCTCGTGTCGCCGGATGTGGTGGTGCGCCGCGCGGCGCTGGCCGAGCTGAGCAAGCAGGCGCTGGAAGAAGCCCAGCTGCCGATGATCGAGAAGGCCGTGGCGGCCGAAACCGATGCCGCGCTGAAGGCGCAGCTGGAGCGCATGCGCGCCACCATCCTCGTCAGCGCGAACGACCGGGCCAAGCGCCTGGCCGCCGCGCAGGCCCTGGCCGCCAGCGGCGAGAGCAGCGTCAAGAGCCTGCTGCAGGAGCGCCTGGCCCCCGCTGCCGAGACCGACCCCGAGGTGCGCGCCGCGCTGACCGCGGCCCTCTCGGCCGTCGAAGGCCGGCTCGCCTGGGGCGAGCGCCTGGGCGTGCTCTTCACCGGCGTGAGCCTGGGCAGCATCCTGCTGCTGGCCGCACTCGGCCTGGCCATCACCTACGGCCTGATGGGCGTGATCAACATGGCCCACGGCGAGCTGATGATGATCGGCGCCTACGCCACCTACGTGGTGCAGAACCTGTTCCGCCAGCACCTGCCGGGCGCCTTCGACGGGTACCTGCTGGCCGCCGTGCCGATGGCCTTCCTGAGCGCGGCGCTGGTGGGTGCGGCGCTGGAGCGCAGCGTGATCCGCTGGCTCTACGGGCGTCCGCTGGAGACGCTGCTGGCCACCTGGGGCATCAGCCTGGTGCTGATGCAGGGTGTGCGCAGCCTGTTCGGCGCGCAGAACGTGGCGGTGGAGAACCCCAGCTGGCTCTCCGGCGGCGTGGCGGTGTTCAGCAACCTGACGCTGCCCTACAACCGCCTGGCCATCCTGGTGTTTGCTGCGGTGGTGCTGGCCGGCGTGGCGCTGTTGATCGCCCGCACCCGGCTGGGCCTGTTCGTGCGCGGCGTGACGCAGAACCGCCGCATGGCCGCCTGCATGGGTGTCAACACCGCCCGGGTGGACACCTACGCCTTCAGCCTGGGCGCGGGCATCGCCGGCCTGGCGGGCTGCGCGCTCAGCCAGGTGGGCAACGTCGGCCCGGACCTGGGGCAGAGCTACATCGTCGACAGCTTCATGGTGGTGGTGCTGGGCGGCGTCGGCCAACTGGCGGGCACGGTGTATGCCGCGCTGGGCCTGGGGCTGATCAACAAGTTCCTGGAGGGCTACGCCGGTGCGGTGCTGGCCAAGATCATGGTGCTGGTGTTCATCGTCATCTTCATCCAGAAGCGTCCGCAAGGCATGTTCGCGATGAAAGGAAGGAGTGCCGAAGCATGAGCGCCGTCTTGAACTCCTCTTCCGACTTCTCGATGCAGCCGCGCCGCGGCCTGCTGCTGGGCATCCGCGGCTGGACCGGCGTGGTGGCCGCACTGATCACCGTGGCGGTGCTGGTGCCGGTGCTCAACCTGCTGGTGCCCGCGGGCTCCGCGCTGCACCTGGGCGACTACTACGTCGCGCTGGTCGGCAAGATCATGTGCTACGCCATCTGCGCGCTGGCGATGGACCTGATCTGGGGCTACACCGGCATCCTCAGCCTGGGCCACGGCCTGTTCTTCGCGCTGGGCGGCTACGGCATGGGCATGTACCTGATGCGCCAGATCGGCAGCGACGGCCAGTACCGCTCGGAGCTGCCGGACTTCATGGTCTTCCTGAACTGGAAGGAACTGCCCTGGACCTGGGCGCTGTCCGACAGCTTCATCGCCCAGATGCTGCTGGTGATCCTGGTGCCTGGCCTGCTGGCCTTCGTGTTCGGCTGGTTCGCCTTCCGCTCGCGCATCAAGGGGGTGTACTTCTCCATCATCACCCAGGCGCTGACCTATGCAGCGATGCTGCTGTTCTTCCGCAACGAGACCGGCTTCG
>JADJCH010000003.1 GCA_016703325.1 Burkholderiales bacterium
CCCGCCGGGCCTGCCCCTCGATCCACTCATCGACACCGTCGCGCTTTTGCCGGAAGGTCACCAGCGCACCGCCGCTCCCCCCGTCGGCCAGCGCGAGCCGACCGTTGGCGACATCGCGCAGCTCCACCTCGGCGGCCTGGATGCGCAGGCTCCCCTGCGTCAGCTCCACCCCGCCCGTGAGCCACTGGATGCGGCGCTTGCCGTCGATGCGCAGCTGCCCGGCATCAAACTGCAGCGGCTGGCTGCTGTCGGCACGCTCTGCCTGAACCTGCACGGCCATCAGGGCCAGCAACAGGACCCACCACCGGCTGATTCGCCTTGGACACAGTTCAACGGAAGTGAAGCAGTTCACGGGCAGGAGGGGTTGTCAGGGTCATGAAGGCATAAATATTGCTTTCATTGTAGCCCTGTGTGGCCCTCTCGGCCAGCCCCATCGACAGCCTGTTGACGCTTCGCACGATGGCCATGCTGCATCGGCAGCGGCGACTGCCTTCACCCGCGAAAATCGCAGGACCTTCAGCCCTTGCGAACCTGCGCAATCAACTGATCGGTGAGCTGCAGCGCACGGCCATGGCTGACCGTCTCGGGCACATTGTCACCTCCCGCCAGCGAAGGGGAGGTGTAGAAGCGGCCGTGCACGCCCAGCGCAGGCACACCGTCGATCTTGTAGCGCTCCACCAGCTGACGGGCCTGCACCACCTTGTTCTGCACGCTGAAGGAGCTGTACAGCTCGGTGAACTTGGCCTTGTCCACCCCTTGCTGCACCAGGAAATCCGTCATGGCCTCGGCGCTGAACAGCCGCGTGCGCTGGCCGTGGATGGCATTGAAGATCTTGCGCTGCATCGCCTCGACCTGGCCCAGGGCTTCGAGCGAGAAGTAGCTGCGCTGAAACACCTCGGCAGCCATCAGGAAATTGACCGGCACGCGGCGAAAGGCCACGTCGGCCGGCAGCTTCTTGGCCCAGCCCTCCAGCGCAGGCTCGAAGGCAGCGCAATGCGGACAGGCGTAGGAGAAGAACTCCAGCACCTCGACCTTGCCGCTGGGCGCCGACACCGGCACCGGCTGTGCCAGCCTGACGTAGTGCCGCCCTTCCTGAAAGCCGCCCTGTGCCTGAGCCGTCGGCACCGCCCAAGCCGCCGAACCCAGCACCGTCGCCACACCCGCCTGGGCCATGAACTCACGTCGATCCATCTCGAACCTGTCCTTCCATGCCGCGGCCAGAGCGGCCGCTATCGATTGACACGCACCAGCGCAGCGTCCGGGTAACCGGCGTCCGCCGCCTGCTGCTTGACCTTCTCCGCATCTTCGCGCACCTCGTAGGGTCCGAGGCGCACACGGTACATGACCCGTCCGGCCTGCTCGCGTTCCGTCACCCTGGCGCCCAGACCGGTGAGCGCCAGACGTGCGCGCAGTTGTTCGGCCTCCTCGCTGCGCGCATAGGCCGCCACCTGCACAAAGTAGGTGAACGGATCAGCCCCCGGTTTGGCCGACACGTCGCTGGCCGAACGGCCTGCGGGCGGCGCCGAAGCCCCGCGCACAGGCGGCATGGGCGGCAGCGGCTGCGACGCAGCAGGCAGCGGAGGCGGAAAAGCCGGCGCGGAGGCCCCGACTCCGCCGCCCGGCCCCCCCAGGGGTCCGACCGGACCCGAAGCGCCCGGTCGCGGCGGTGGACGCTGACCCAGAGGGGCATTCGGATCCCAGTGGCGGTTGCGTTCCGCCTCGGCGGCATCCTGCTCCGCGGTGCGCTGCGGCACCTTGTCCACGAAGGGCACCGGCACCTTGCTGATGTACAGCGCCACACCCAGCGCCAGCGCCAGGCCCAGCAGCACGCCCAACACCATGCCCAGCGCAAAACCACCCCGCTGGGCCGTGTTCCTGGAGGCCATCGTCATCGCCTTCGCTCCTCGCCCAACCGGGGGCTGTCCATCACGGCGCGGCCACGTCACATCTTGCGCGGCGCACCCACACCCAGCAGCGCCAGCGCGTTGCGCAGCACCTGGGCGGTGGCCGCCAGCAGCGCCATGCGTGCGCGCATCAAGGCGACATCGTCCACCAGGAAACGCTCTGCCGCGTACCAGCTGTGGAAGGCCGCAGCCAGGTCGCGCAGGTAGAACGCCACGTCGTGCGGGGCCAGGTCGCGCGCCGCATCGGCCAGCATGTCCGGGTAGTGCGCCAGCCGGTGCATCAGCGCCAGCTCGGTGGGGGCCACCAGGCCGGAAACGTCGGCCTGCGCCAACGTGGCGAGCTCACCGCCCCGCTCGGACACATAGGTGTCCAGCACCGAACAGATGCGCGCATGGGCGTACTGCACGTAGAACACCGGGTTCTCGTCGTTCTGCTTCAAGGCCAGATCGACGTCGAAGGTGAACTCGGTGTCGGCCTTGCGGCTGATCAGGAAGAAGCGCACCGCATCCCGGCTGGTCCACTCGATCAGGTCACGCAGCGTCACGTAGCTGCCGGCGCGTTTGCTGATCTTGACCTCGGCGCCGTCGCGCACCACCCGCACCATGGTGTTGAGCACATAGTCCGGGTAGCCCTGCGGGATGCCGACGCCCGCGGCCTGCAGGCCGGCGCGCACCCGGGCGATGGTGCCGTGGTGATCGGTGCCCTGGCAGTTGATCACCTTGCCGTAGCCGCGCTCCCACTTGGCGATGTGGTACGCCACATCCGGCACGAAGTAGGTGAACGAGCCATCGGACTTGCGCATCACGCGGTCCTTGTCGTCACCGTAATCGGTGGAACGCAGCCACAGGGCGCCTTCGTGCTCGTACGTCTTGCCGGCATCGACCAGCCGCTGCACGGTCTGCTCGACGCGGCCGGAGGTGTAGAGGCTGGATTCGAGGTAGTAGCTGTCGAACTGCACGCCGAAGGCCTGCAGGTCCAGGTCCTGCTCGTGGCGCAGGTAGGCCACCGCGAACTGGCGGATGCCGTCCAGATCTTCCGGATCGCCGCTGGCGGTGAACGTGCGGTCGTCGGACTGGACGGTTTTCTTCGCCAGGAAGTCGGCGGCGATGTCGGCGATGTAGTCGCCGTTGTAGGCGCTCTCCGGCCAGCCGTCGTCACCGGGCTTGAGACCCTGGATGCGACACTGCGTCGAGGTCGCCAGCGTGGCGATCTGCACGCCGGCGTCGTTGTAATAGAACTCGCGCAGGACCTCGAAGCCCTGCGTCTCGAACAGGTGGCAGAGGCTGTCGCCCAGCGCACCCTGGCGGGCATGGCCGACGTGCAACGGCCCGGTCGGGTTGGCGGAGACGAACTCCACCATCAGCTTCCGGCCATTGGCCGCCCGGCGGCCAAAACCTTCGCCCCCACCCAGCACCTCACCCACCACCGCCTGCTTGGCCGCACTCTGCAGGCGCAGGTTGATGAAGCCGGGGCCGGCGATCTCCAGCGCCGCCACCCAGCGCTGCACCGCCGGCTGGCGTTGCAGGGCCTCGATCAGGGCCTGCGCCAGCTCGCGCGGGTTCTTCTTCAACGGGCGGGCGAGCTGCATCGCCAGGGTGCAGGCGAGGTCACCATGGCTCGCCTGTTTGGGGGTTTCAAAGGCCGGCAGCAGCGTGGTGCCGGGGGCCAGCTCACCCAGGGCCTGGCTCAGGGCGATCAGCAGTTCTTCTTTCGCGCGAATCATTCGGGCATTCTACGGTTGGGGGTGGCCGGGTCGATTCCACATGCCCCGGGCGGTAGGCCGGCACGAAACCAGCGACCGGGCGACGGCCTTCAGGCACCACCCGGCGATTCCCGGCAGCATGGCCGCTACGATGGCGTCATGTTCGACTCCACCGTTCCCGTGCTGCCCGAGCGCATCGGCAAGTACCGCATCGTGCGCCGCCTGGGTGAGGGCACCACCGCCGAGGTCTTCCTCGGCCATGACGAATTCCACGACCGCCCGGTGGCCGTCAAGCGGGTGCGTGCCGCCGCGCTGGCCGACAGCGTGGATGGCCACGTCTTCGCGCGCTTCTTTGCGTCCGAAGCCGCACTGGCCGGGCGACTGCACCACCCCAACGTGGTTCAGATCTACGACGCGGTACCCGACCCGATCGCACCCTACGTGGTGATGGAGTACGTGCCCGGCACCACCCTGCGAGCCTGGTGCCAACCGGGACACCAACTGGGGCTGGAGCAGATCGTCGAAGTGGGCTTCAAGTGTGCGATGGCGCTCGGATACTGCTACCGCCAGGGGTTGGTGCACCGCGACGTCAAGCCGGCCAACATCCTGACCATCGACACCAGCGGCACCGTCACCGACGTCAAGGTCACCGACTTCGGCAGCGCCCTCAATCTCACGTCCGATGCCACCCAGGTGCACCGGGTGGGCTCGCTGGCCTACATGTCGCCAGAGCAGCTCGACGGCAGCGAGCTGGACGCGCGGGCCGACATCTACTCCCTGGGCGCGGTGCTGTACCACCTGATTGCCGGGCGGGCCCCTTTCGAGGCGTCCAACCAGGCCAGCCTGATGCACCAGATCTGCCACACCGACGCGCCCAGCCTGGTCGGCCAGCGCAGCGGCGTCACCGAGGCGCTGGACCGGGTGGTGCAACGCTGCCTGGCCAAGCGCGCCGACCACCGCTACCCGAGCTGGGAAGCGCTGGGCGAAGCGCTGTCGCAGCTGATCGCGCTGCACCACGTCCCTCGCGGCGCGCTGCAGGGCGTGCTGGACTCGGAGCGCTTCACGCTGCTGCGGCAGTTGGAGTTCTTCACCCAGTTCGGCGACGTGGCGCTGTGGGAGGTGGTGCACCGGGCACGCTGGCAGCGCTTTCCGGTGGGGCATAAGCTCTACACCCGCGGCGACGAGGGGCGCAGCTTCCACATCATTGCCGCCGGTGCGGTGGAGGTGTACCGGGACGGGCGACGGGTGGCGCAGCTGGGCTCCGGCACCTCGGTCGGCGAGATGGCCTACCTGGCCCCAAGCCCGGAACTGCGCCAGCACAGCACCGACGTGGTGGTGACCGAAAAGGCCACCACCATCTCCTTCACCCCCGAGGCGCTCGCCCGACTGAGCCCGAGCTGCCGCCACCTCTTCGATGAGGCCTTCATCCGCGTGCTGGTGCGCCGTCTGCACGCGGCACATGAAGCGCTGGCGCATCCCCGTCGCATCCTCTGACTCGGCCTGTCGTGCGGCATCAGCAGGCTGCCGGCAGGAAGGCCTGCGGCGTGTACACCACATGCCGGGCCGCCGCGTTGAGTCTGGGCGATGTTCGATTGCAGCGGTGCGCACCGCGCGGTTGAATGCGTGCGGCGGGAGAACGGGAACTCAGACCCGCCGCGCCCCGACATCCCCGTCATCCTTCCCACCGGAGTCCAACATGAAGTCACTGCTCGCCGCCGTTGCCCTGGCCCTGTTCGGCCTGACCTCCACCGCCCACGCCGCGGACGCTGCCGCCTGTGAAGCCAAGGCGCTGGACAAGAACGGCAAGGCCCTGGCCGGCGCCGCCAAGTCCAGCTTCATGAAGAAGTGCCAGGCCGAAGCCGGCGGCTCCAGCTGCGAAGCCAAGGCGGTGGACAAAAACGGCAAGGCCCTGGCGGGCGCCGCCAAGAACAGCTTCATGAAGAAGTGCCAGGCCGAGGCCAAGGCCCAGTAAGCCGGCGCCCCCCCCGCCCGACCCCTGGTCCGACGGGCTGCATCACTTCCAGGGCGCTGCGGCCTATCATTCCGTCATGAGTGCTTCCTACCTCTGGATCAAGGCCCTGCACATCGTCTTTGTGGCGAGCTGGTTTGCAGGGCTGTTCTACCTGCCGCGCATCTTTGTCAACCTGGCCATGGTGCCGGCCGACAGCGTGGCGGAACGCGACCGCCTGCTGCTGATGGGCCGCAAGCTGGCCCGCTTTGCCACCGGCCTGATGCTGATCGCCCTGGCCAGCGGGCTGTGGCTCTGGCTGGGAGTGGGCATCGGCCTGGGGCCCGGCAACGGCTGGATGCACGCCAAACTGACACTGGTGCTGGGCGTACTGGCTTTCCACCACGTCAATGGGCGGATGCTGAGCCGCTTCGAGCGAGGCGAGAACCGCCGCAGCCACACCTGGTTCCGGGTCTACAACGAGGTGTCCGTGCTGCTGTTTGCCGGCATCGTGGTGCTGGTGACGGTCAAACCCTTCTGAGCGACCGTCCATCGGCCGAGCCGTACCGCCGACAGGTCGCATGCCCTCGCACCGCCTTGCCCATTCACGCTCCTCCGCCGCGCCGCTGGCGTGGATCTGGGTGGGCCTGATCGTTTATGCCAGCCTGCACCCCTTCAGCGGCTGGCGCTGGATGGCACTCGGGTCGGCCACGCAGGTCCTGCAACTGCTCTGGCTGCCCACCCCCCACTCCTCGCGCTTCGACCTCTGGTCGAACTTCCTGGGCTACCTGCCACTGGGGCTGCTGATCTCGATCGCCGCGCAGCGCAACGGCCGCACGGCCACCTCGGCGCTGGTCCGGGCTCTGACCGCCGGGGTGATTCTGTCCCTGCTGATGGAGTTGCTGCAGCACCTGTTGCCGATGCGGGCCCCGTCGCGCATCGACTGGGCCCTCAACAGCGCGGGCACGGCCGTCGGTGCGCTGGCGGCCGCGGGCATGTCGCGCCTGGGGTGGCTGGTCGCCTGGCAGAGCCTGCGCGATCGCTGGCTGGTGCCGCATGGCGCCGCGGGGCTGCTGCTGCTGCTGTCCTGGCCGGTGGGCCTGCTGTTCCCGCCGCCGCTGCCCTTTGCCCAGGGGCAGATCCTGCTGCGCCTGGCCCAGTGGCTCGACGAACTGCTGGCGGACACCGCCTTCCAGGGCTGGGGGCTGTGGCCGGATGCACAGGGACGGCTGGCACCGGGGCTGGAGCTGCTGACCATTGCGCTGGGCCTGCTTGCCCCCTGCCTGGTGGGGTACGTGATGACCCGCCGCCTCTGGCAGCGGTTGGTGCTGCTGGTGGGGGCCCTGCTCATCGGCCTGAGTGCCACCACCTTGTCGACGGCGCTGAATTTCGGCCCGGAACATGCGCTCACCTGGGTGACCCCGGTGCTGCAACCCGCCATCTGGGTGGCCCTGGTGCTGGGCAGCGTGCTGGCGCTGCTGCCCCATCGTCTGGTGGCTGCACTGGGGCTGGTGGCGTTGACCTCCTTGATCGCCCTGGTGAACCAGATCGGCACCGACCCGTACTTCGCCCAGAGCCTGCAGGGCTGGGAACAGGGCCGATTCATCCGCTTCCACGGACTGGCCCAGTGGGTGGGCTGGTTCTGGCCACTGGGCGCGCTGGCCTTCCTGACGGCGCGCAGCATCGCCCCCCCGACCGGCGATGGGCCACGGGGCAGCAGCTCCCCCCAGTGGCGCTGATCCTGTGGCGCTGATCCTGGCCCCGACTTCTACAATCCCTCCATGAGCTATTTCGAGCGGCACATCTTTTTCTGCCTGAACCAGCGCGACAACGGTCAGGCCTGCTGCGCCGACCATGCCGCGCAGGAGGCCTTCGATCACTGCAAGGCCCAGGTCAAGGCGGCCGGACTGGCCGGGGGCGCCGGCAAGGTGCGGGTCAACAAGGCCGGCTGTCTGGACCGCTGCACCGGCGGTCCGGTGGCGGTGGTCTACCCGGAGGCGGTCTGGTACACCTTCGTGGACCGTTCGGACATCGACGAAATCGTCGAGTCGCACTTGAAGCAGGGCCGCCCGGTCGAGCGCCTGATGCTGGCGCCGGACGTGGGCCGTTGAACTCCATCGCCTTGGCATCCCGATGAATGCACACACCCAGCGGCTGATCCTCAACGGGCCAGCCGGACCGATCGATTGCGCCCTGGATCTGCCCCCCAGCGGGGTCGGCCCCGCAGGTCTGGCGGTGCTGTCGCACCCGCACCCGCTGTTTGGCGGCACGATGGACAACAAGGTGGTGCAGACCATGGTGCGGGCCCTGCTGCAACTGGGCTTCCGGGTGCTGCGGCACAACTTCCGCGGTGTGGGCGGCACGGCCGGCAGCCACGACGAAGGTCGCGGCGAGACCGAGGACCTGCTGGCGGTGATCGCGGCCCAACGCCAGGTGGGTGAGCGTCTGGTGCTGGGAGGCTTCTCCTTCGGTGCCTACGTCACCACGCTGGCCGCCGCCGCCCTGGCAGAAGGTGAAAAGGCCGAGCGTCTGCTGCTGGTGGGCCCCTCCACCCAGCGCGCCACGCCCGCGCCGGTGCCGGCCGACACCCTGATCATCCACGGCGAGGCCGACGACGTCGTGCCCCTGTCGGCGGTGCTGGACTGGGCCCGCCCGCAGCACCTGCCGGTGGTGGTGATGCCAGGCGTCGGTCACTTTTTCCATGGCCAGCTGACCCAGTTGCGGAACCACATCGTGCGTTTCTGGCACTGAGGAGGGCTGACCCTCCCCAGTCCGGGGCCCATTTCCCGCATTGCAGCGGTGGGCCTCCCCCGTCTGCGGCGCAGACCCCCTGAGCCGGCCCGGCGAGCATCGCGGCCGGCCCGCACGGGTTTCCCGTTCCTTCTTCTTCTCCGAGCTGCTCCCCTACCCGATGTCCCTGCACTCACCGGCCCTCCCCCTCCCGCTGTTCCAGGACCTGCAACAACGCCTGCAGCGTCTCGCGTTCGGCCTGCTCGCCGGCGCAAGCCTGCTGCTGCCGGGCGTCGCCAGCGCCCAGATCGCCCCACCGGAGGTGGCAGCGCGCGCCTACCTGCTGCTCGACGCCAGTGCCGACCAGGTGCTGGCGGCCCGCGACGCGGACGCCCCCGTCGAACCGGCGTCTCTGACCAAGCTCATGACGGCCTACCTGGTGTTCCAGGCGCTGCACGAGAAGAAGCTTTCGCTGGACCAGACCCTCACCGTGTCCGAGCGCGCCTGGCGCACCGGCATGACCGATGCCTCGCGCATGTACATCCAGGTGGGCACCCCGGTGAAGGTCGAGGACCTGATCAAGGGCATGATCGTGCAGAGCGGCAACGACGCCACCGTGCAGCTGGCCGAAGCGGTGGGCGGCTCGCTGGAGAACTTCGTGGCGATGATGAACCGCCAGGCCCAGGCCTTCGGCCTGAAGGTCACGCAGTTCCGCAACCCGGAGGGGCTGCCGGCCCCGGGCCATGTCAGCACCGCCCGTGAGCTGTCGGTGATCGCCTCCCGCCTGCTGCGGGACTTTCCGGGTGAAGCGAAGTACTACACGATCAAGGAATTCAGCTTCGGCAAGATCACCCAGCCCAACCGCAACCTGCTGCTGTGGCGCGACCCGACGGTCGATGGACTGAAGACCGGCTACACCGACGCGGCCGGCTACTGCCTGATCGCCACCGCCAAGCGCGACCTGCCCGCCGGCCAGCGGCGCTTGATCGCGGTGGTGCTGGGCGCGGCCTCCAAAGAGGCCCGGGCGGTGGAAGCCCAGAAGCTGCTGAACTGGGGCTACAGCGCCTGGGATGCGGTGAAGCTGTTCGACGCCCGCCAGCCCATCGCCAAGGCAGACGTCTGGAAGGGCACGAAAAACGTGATCGAGCTGACCACGCTGGCGCCGGTGGTGGTGACGGTGCCGCGGGGCGAAGGCGCCCAGCTCAAGACCCAGCTCACCCGCAGCGACCCACTGCTGGCGCCGCTGGCGGTGGGCCAGAAACTCGGCACACTCAAGGTCATCTCGGGGCAGAAGGTGGTGGCCGAGGTGCCGGTGACGGTGGCCGAGGCGGTGCCGCAGGCCGGACTGATCGGCCGACTGTGGGACGGCCTGCGTCTGACCATCAAGTGAGTCGCGCAGCGACCAGCACCCGCCCAGCCGGAGAACCTGCCATGGCCGACATCCCGCCCGAACAGTCGCTGATCGAATACCCCTGCGCCTTCCCGATCAAGGTGATGGGCCGCCATGTCCAGGGCTTTTCCGAGGCCATCGTCGCGGTGGCGCAGCAGTTCGACCCCGGTTTTGATGCCGACAGCGTCGAGCATCGGCCCAGCTCCAGCGGCAACTACCTGGGCCTGACGATCACCGTCACCGCCACCAGCCGCGAGCAGCTCGACGAGCTCTACCGAACCCTGAGCAGCCACCCGATGGTCAAGGTGGTGCTCTGACGACCCTGCCTCACCGCTTGGCAGATCAAGGCTCGGGCGGGCGATCGTCGTCCAGGTACAGCCGGTCGGAGTAGGTGGCCAGCCACTGCGGGCGGAACGCCACGAAGATCGCCACCAGCATGCCGGCCAGGAAGGCGTCGCCCCAGGCGGCCAGCCAACGGGCGATGGCCAGCTCCGAGTCGTCCACCCCGGGCGGGCTGCCGTGCAGCCAGCCGGACAGCCAGCCCGCTGCGGCGGTGCACAGAGCGGTGCCGATGAAGCCCCGCCCCAGGATGTAGATGAACAGGTGATGCGGCAGCCAGCGCCGCAGCAGCCCACCCCAGGCCAGCGCCAGGGTGGCCGGCACCAGGCCCAGCCAGACGAAGCGCTGCAACACCTGTACCCACTCCAGCCCGGCCAGCACACCGGTGACCAGCGCCACCGGGATCAGGCTGAGTACCGTCAGCGGCCAACCCGCCAGCAGCATCAGCAGGACCGCACCGGACAAGGGCTGAACCACCGCCAGGCCAACGTACCGGTCCACGCCCCACACCAGCGGCAGGCAGGCCCACAGTGCCATCCAGGGCCAGGGGGGACCTGCGGAGCCCACCACCCGCCAGGGACGCAGCGACAGGGCAATGGCGAGCGCCACCGCGGCCAACAGCAGGTCCAGCATCTTGGAGACGTCCCGATGGGATCGATCAGCCCGGCTGTGCACCCGGCCGGCCCGCCTCGACCACGAAGGCCGCAGCGGTACGGATACCGCTGTCCGGGTCGTTGGGCACCAGTACGCTCTGGACCTGCACCCGCAGCAGGCCCGGTTCGGCACGGAAGCTCAGGTAACCCCGCTCATCCGCCCGGCCGTAGCGCAGGTGCGGATGCATCTCCAGCAGGGCATCGGTGCGCTTTTGCTCCCAGCCGTGGCTGGAGATCGAGGTCCCGCAGAACTCGGTGGCCACCCGCGGCGAGCCCGGAGCCATCGGATCCACCTTCAGATCGGCCACATACGTGGCGTGCACGTCGCCACCGAGCACGACGCAGCCGGGAATGCGCCGCTGCGACACGGTCTGCAGCAGGCGCTGCCGCGCTGGCGCGTAACCGTCCCAGCCGTCGGTCCAGACCAGGGCCCGGGACGGGTCGAAGCGGTCGCCGCCCACGGCCTGTGCCATCAGGGTGGACTGGGCCAGCAGGTTCCAGCGCCGCTCAGTGCTCCAGGTGTCGGCCAGCCAGCCCTCCTGCGCTGACCCGAGCAGGCTGCGCCGCGGGTCCGCCAGCGTGGGGCATTCGGCCATGCGCACCACGTTGGAACCTCCGCGGCCCGACTTGGGGCAGGCCTGTGGATCGCGGTACTGGCGGGTGTCCAGGCAGATCAACCGGGCCAGCCGCCCCCAGTCGAAGTGGGTGTACAGCCGCACCTGCCCACCCTGCGGGCGCATCGACTGCGGCACCGGCATGTGTTCCCACCAGGCCTGGTAGGCCGCAGCGCGCTGATCGGCAAAGTCCGGCTGCAGCCGCTGGCCCTGCAGGCCGGCATAGTCGTTCTCCACCTCATGGTCGTCCCAGATCGCCACCCAGGGCGCCACGGCGTGGGCGGCCTGCAGCGCCGGGTCGGACTTGTAGAGCGCGTGTCGGCTGCGGTAGTCGGCCAGGCTGCGACAGCCACCACCGTGCGCAAAGGGGTCGTGCGATCGCACCCGGCCGGGCACTGCCGCACTTTCATAGATGTAGTCGCCCAGGAAGACCACCAGGTCCGGCGCCTCCCGCACCACATGCCGCCAGGCCGCATAGTGGCCATGGTCCCAGCGCTGGCAGGAGGCGGTGACGAAGTGCAGCGGCGCCCCGTCGTCGGCCGCCGGTGCGCTGCGGGTGCGCCCCATCTCGCTGCGCTGTCCCAGCGCGGTGAAGCGATACCAGTACCAGCGCCCGGGCTCCAGTCCCTGCGGCTCGGCGTGAATGCTGTGGGCCCAGTCCACTTCGGCGGTTTCGGTCCCGCGGGCCACGATCCGGACAAAACCCTCGTCGACCGCCAGCTCCCACTGCACCTCCACCCGCTGCGGCAGCCCGGTGCCGGTCAAGCGGGTCCAGAGCACCACCGAATGCGGCCGCGGGGCCCCGGAGGCCACCCCCAGCGCAAAGCGCGGCTGTCCGGAGTCCGGCTGCACAGGCTGGACGGGTTGCGGGGCACAACCGCTGGCCAGCGCGCCCAGGCCCAGCCCCAGGCCCAGCAGCCGGCGGCGTTGCAGATCGGAGCGATGGCCTGGACGGGAGGGGGCGCAGGTGGCGTCGGACATGAATCAAGGTCAGGTCAAGTGCAACCAGTTTGCCCCACTCTGACGCTCCCCCTGAGGGTCTGAATTGATCCCGGTGAAGTTTGAGCCCTCGGGTCACGTTGCATTTGCTGGCAAACCCGCTGCCGGCCCTGCGATCGCCGGTGTACTTTCACCGATGCGGCCGGAACGCCCGGCAGGATGAGGCGAGCCGCGGGAGACGAAGCATGCTGCAGGACACACGGTTGAGCGATCTGACGGCGATCGAAACCCGGCTCTGGGAGGAGCTGGCCCGCTGCGCCCGGGACGCCGGCCACGGCTGGCACCGCGCCGTGC
This sequence comes from Burkholderiales bacterium, assembly GCA_016703325.1. Classification (GTDB taxonomy): domain Bacteria; phylum Pseudomonadota; class Gammaproteobacteria; order Burkholderiales; family Burkholderiaceae_C; genus Sphaerotilus. The sequence goes on from JADJCH010000003.1 coordinate 12,575, forward strand.
TGGCCACGGCCGGGGAGGACGGCGCAGACGCCCGCGTGGTGGTGCTGCGCGAGGCCCGACCCGCGCTGCATGAGCTGGTGATTTACACCGACACCCGTTCCCCCAAAGCCCGGCAGATCGAACACGACCCGCGCGCCACCCTGGTCTGCTGGTGCCCGGACATGGGCTGGCAGTTGCGGCTGCGCTGTCACCTCGAATTGGCCGATGACGGGCTGGAAGTCACCTCCCGCTGGGCCGGCATTCGCCACCGGCCCGCGGCACAAGACTACCTGTCTCCCCTGGCACCGGGCAGTGTGGTCCGCGACCCCAGGGCGGGTGGGGCCACCAGCTCGGACGATGCGCGTTCGGCCTGCGTGCAGCGCGGCCATTTCGGGGTGCTGACGGCCCGCGTGCAGTCGATCGACTGGCTGGAGGTGCACGCCCAGGGCCACCGCCGCGCCAGCTTCGACACACAAGGGCGGCGCTGGCTGGTGCCCTGAACCCGATCGCGCTGCGGGGCGGACGCGGCACGGCGACAATCGCGCATCGCCGCGACCGACTGCCCCACCGTGTCCTCCCAGCCTCTGCCCAATTCCTCCTCGCCCGATCCCCTGCACGGCGGCAGCGACCGCACCCGGCCCGGCTCACGCCTGCCCGCCACCGCACCGAACCCGGTGGCGGTGAAGCTGGGTTACCTCGGCCTGCTGCCCTTCGTGTTCGGCGCCTTCCTGTCGCTGGTGGTGCGCGACGATGCCCACCCCTATGTGGTGCTGGCGCTGGCGGGCTATGCCGCGGTGGTGATCTCCTTCCTCGGCGGCATCCACTGGGGCCTGGGCATGCGCTCGCAGCTGCCCTCGCCGGCCCCCTTTGCCTGGAGTGTCGTGCCCTCGCTGGTGGCCTGGATCGCGGTGGTGATGCCCGCCTACGCCGGGCTGGTGATCGACGCCCTGATGCTGATCGGCTGCTACCTCTGGGACCGCCGCAGCTACCCGGCCCACGGGCTGTCGGGCTGGCTGACGCTGCGTTTTCGCCTGACGGTGTTTGCCGTGCTGGCCTGTTTCCTGGGCGCTGCACGCACCTGAGCCTCCCGACAGACGCACCGGACACCGCGCGATGACATCCCCCGCCCTTCCAGCGGTGCAGTTCCGGGTCGACGTCGGTCGCCTGGACGACCACCACTTCGATATCGCCATGGAGCTGGCCGATGCGCCGGCACGACTCACCGTCAGCCTGCCGGTGTGGATCCCCGGCAGCTACCTGGTGCGCGAGTTCTCCCGCCACCTCAGCGGCCTGAGTGCCGAGCGCGACGGCCGACCGGCCCGGCTGACCCCGCTGGACAAACACCGCTGGGCGGTCGAAGCCCCGGGCAGCGGCCCGCTGCGGCTGCGCTACCGGGTCTACGCCTTCGACAACTCGGTGCGCAGCGCCTGGCTGGACCGGCAGCGTGGCTTCTTCAACGGCAGCAGCCTGTTCCTCAGTGCCGAGGGCTTCGAAGAGCGGGAGCAGCAGGTCCGGCTGGATGGGCTCCCGTCCGGTTGGGAAGTGGCAACCGGTCTGCCCGGCACCGTGGACGGAGGCTGGTGCGCGCCGAACTACGACAACCTGATCGACCACCCCTTCGAGCTGGGCCCCTTCTGGCGCGGCCGTTTCGAGGCCTGTGGGGTGCCGCACGAGTTCGTGGTGGCCGGCGCGCCGCCGGGTTTCGATGGCGAACGGCTGCTCGCCGACACGCGCCGCATCTGCGAGGCGCAGCTGCGTTTCTGGCACGGCGAGGCGCCGGCCTGCTTCGACCGCTACGTCTTCCTGCTCAACGCGGTGGACGACGGCTATGGCGGCCTGGAGCATCGCAACAGCACCGCGCTGATCTGCAACCGCCGCGACCTGCCTCGGCGTATCGCGGCACCCGCCAACGGTTCGACCCCCTCGGCACCACCGGCCAGCGACGGCTACGTGACCCTGCTCGGCCTGATCAGCCACGAGTACTTCCACACCTGGAACGTCAAGCGGCTGAAGCCGGCCGAGTTCGCTCCCTACCGGCTCGACGCCGAGCAGTACACCGAGCTGCTGTGGTTCTTCGAGGGCTTCACCAGCTACTACGACGACCTGTTCCTGCTGCGCGCCGGGCTGGTGGACGAGGCGCGCTACCTCAAGCTGCTGGCCAAGAACCTCAACCAGGTGCTGGGTTCGCCCGGGCGGGCGGTGCAATCGGTGGCCGAGGCCAGCTTCGACGCCTGGATCAAGTACTACCGGCCGGACGAGAACAGCGCCAACGCCACCGTCAGCTACTACACCAAGGGCTCCCTGGTCGCCCTGGCGCTGGACCTGACGCTGCGCGGCGAGGACTGCGGTGACCTGGACGCGGTGATGCGCCGGCTCTGGCAGGTCGCCAGCGAACGCAGCGGCAGCGCCGGCGGCCCGATCACGGAAGCAGACATCGCCGAGGCATTGCAGGCCGTGGCCGGCCGCAGCCTGGCGCCGGTACTGGCGGCCTGGGTGCACGGCCGCAACGAACTGCCGCTGCAGGCGCTGCTCCAGCGCGGCGGCGTACGCTGGAACCGCGAGGCCCCCACGCTGGCCCAGCGCCTGGGCGCCCGGCTGCAGGAGGCCCCGGGTGGCCCCAAGGTGCAGGCTGTGCTCGACGGCGGCCTGGCCGCCACCCTGGGACTGGCCGCCGGCGACGAGCTGCTGGCGTTGGGCGGCTGGCGTCTGGCCAAGGTGGACGACCTGACCCTCTACGGCGCCTTCGACGCTGAGCAGCCGCAGTCGCTGCTGGTCAGCCGGGACCGCCGCCTGCTGAGCCTGGTGCTGCCCGCCATGGCCGGCACGGTGGAAGGCGCCGTCAGCCTGACGGTGGACCCGCAGCCCGATCCGCAAGCGCTGCAGCGGCGAGCACGATGGTGGAGCCGAACGGGCGCTTGAGCCCATGGCCCCGCCCACACCGGGCCCGCGGCCCGGCCTGGTGGCGGCGTCGCGCTGGCTGGGGAGCGCTGTTACTGGCCCTGCTGCTGCACGGGGTGACCTTCGAGTGGCTCGGCCCGCTGTTCGATGGCCCCGCACGGCCAGCGCCGTCGATGCAGCGCCTGCAGGCCACTTACACCCGCCAACTGGCCCCCACCGATCCCGCGGCCGAAGCTGCACCGGCCGCGGCACGGACCCCTGCGCGGCGCAGCGCGGCGCGGCCGGTTGCCGCCCAGGCCCGCCGCCTCAGCGCTGCCGAACTGGACGCAGAACGCGCCGATCGCCTGGCACGCGCCCGGGAACAGCTGAAGGCCACGCAACTCCAGACGCCTGACCCGGCGGACCCTGCCGCATCGGCGCCGCCTGCTGCCACCGAATCTTTCCCCATCGCGGCAGACCCTGCTTCTGCAGCAGCAACCTCGGCGGCACAGGCCCCGGCCCCATCCGCTTCCGCTGCAGCAGCGCAGACAGAGGCCTCTGCGGCATCGGCGGCCTCAACCGATACCGCCCCCACCGCGCTGGCCAGCGGCAGCGACGGGGACAGGGACGGCCCCCAGCTCAGCGACGGTCGCCCCTGGCCGGCCTCCACCCGCCTGCGTTATGCGATGAACGGCTGGTACAACGGCGAGGTGCTGGGCCAGGCGCAGGTCGAATTCCTGCGCCAGGGCTGGCGCTACCAGGTGCACCTGGACGTCACCATCGGCCCCGGCTTTGCCCCCTTGGCCACCCGCCGCATGAGCAGCGAAGGCCGCATCGACAGTCAGGGCCTGGTGCCCAGCCGCTTCGACCAGCTCACCTGGCAGGTGATCGGCCGCAGCCGCAGCGCCAGGCTGGTGTTCGACGATCTGGGCATCACGCTCAGCCGCGGTCAGCGCGTGCCGCCCGCCCCCGGCGTGCAGGACAGCGCCAGCCAGTTCATCCAGATGGTGTACCTGCTCACCACCCGGCCGGAGCTGCGAGAGCCCGGCCGCAGCATCGAGTTCCCGCTGGCGCTGCCCCACCGGGTGGACCGCTGGGCCTACGACGTCGTCGCCAACGAGAACCTCGAAACCCCGTTGGGCCCGCAGCCGACCGTGCATGTGAAGCCGCGCCGCGCCGCCTCCCCGGATGCGCTGAGCGTCGAGATCTGGTACGCACCGCAGCTGCAGTGGCTGCCGGTGCGCATCTTCATCCGCCAGGACGCCAACACCTGGATGGACCTGAAACTGGACCGTCCACCGGAACAGTCGGCATCCTGACCCCTCCAGGCCCACCCCGGTGCGGCGCAACGAAGCGAAACACGCCCCGGTGCACCGAACACGTCACGGCGACGTTGAAGCATCAGCCGGCGACCGCCGAAGCCTCGTTTCACACGCCGGCTTCATCCCACTCTGGAGTTCCTCATGTCCCGCTTGACCCTTCCCCTTCGTGGCATTCTGACCTTGGGCAGTCTGGCGCTGCTGGCCGGTTCCAGCTTCGCACAGGCCACCGCGCCGGCGGGTTCCGCGGCGGAACAACGCATCGACCAGCGGCAGGCCCGCCAGGAAAAGCGCGTCGACCAGGGACTGGAGTCCGGTCAGCTCAATCGGCGCGAGGCACGCCGATTGGAGCGGCAGCAGGACCGCATCGACCGTGCCGAGAACCGCGCCAAGGCAGATGGCACCGTGACCCAGGGCGAGGCCGCCCGCATCGAATCCCGTCAGGACGCCGCCAGCCGTCGCATCCATCGTCAGAAACACGACCGTCAGCACGCCCCGGGCTCAGGCGCCAGCGCTGCCAGGCCCTGATCCCACGGCCCAACCCCGGCCGTGCCGCTGCGTTCAGAACGGCGGCGAGTCCGGTGCCGGATGCGGGTCGAACCCTGCCGGGAGCGTGGCCGGCGACGCCGCTGCGCCTCCCTCCGACGCCGGGATGCCGGGCTGTTGCTCACCGCCCAGCGCCTCGATCAGGTCCGGCAGCAGCCGGCCCAGCTCACCGGTGAGGATGGCCGCGTCGGCATCGAACTCGTCCTCGCCCCGGGCCGCACCCTGGCCCTCGAACACGCCGTCGAGGAAGTCGAGCTTCTTCAGCTGGCCGGTCTCCGTCAGCACAAAGGACACCCGGCCACCCCAGGTCAGCGCCAGCCGTGTGGGCCGCTTGCCCTGGGCGATGTGCTCGCGCACCTCCTCGGTGTCCAGCGGGTGACGGGCGTAGCGCACCACGGACTTCATCTCGTCGGTGGACTTGAGCTCGCATTCCCGGTCCACCGAAAACACCACCGGTGGCTCGCCGCTGACCAGCCAGTCGGCCATCACCTGCTGCGGCGACTGGGCGGTGTGCAGCGGCGCCAGTGCCATGCCGTCCATCGACCGCACGAGCAGGCTCAGGGCCTCGTCGGCGGCCTTGGCGCTGCCGGCGTCCACGCAGAGCAGGCGCTGCTCCAGGTCCAGCCAGAGCTGCAGTGCGCTGGTCTTGGTGAAGGCCATCGGCAGCAGCTCCTGGGTGGCCTGGTCCTTCAGCTCGCCGCGCTCCTTCTTGCCCGGCTTGCGCCCGGCGGTCTGCTCGATCTGCGCGGCCATCTCCTCCACCCGCTGCTTGACCACCGAGGCCGGCAGCAGCTTGCGTTCCACCTTCAGCCGCAGCAGCCAGTGCCGCCCGCCCCCCACGCTCTCGACCAGCGGGGCGTGCGGCTGGCCGCGCGGCGGCACCCAGCCCAGCGACATCGGCTGGCTGGCCCCGCAGGGCACGAAGGCGGACGACGCCAGTTCGGCCTCCAGCGCGGTCAGCTCGGGCGGCTGCCAGTCGGTTGCGATGCGGTAGACGATGAGGTTCTTGAACATGTGCGGGCTCCCCGGGTCAGGGCTGGAAGTGACCAGCCCCAGGCGTCATCAAGCGGTACCAAGCAGTACCAAGCAGTACCAAGCAGTACCAAGCGGTGCCAGGATCAAAAAGGCGCCGATTGTCCATCCATCGCAAGGCGCTGCCGGCGGTGAGTCGTAGCATGGCCGCATGGACACCCATACCCTGAGCATCCGGCGCGTCGGCATCGACACCTGGCGTGAGAGCGTGGCCTACCTGCACCGCGACTGCGAGGCGGTGCGCGCCGCCGGCTTTCAGGCGCTGGCCAAGGTGCAGGTGCGCGCCAACGGCCAGACCATCAGCGCGGTGCTGAACGTGGTGGACGACGAGCGCATCGTCTCCGCCTGTGAGCTGGGCTTGTCCGAGGACGCCTTCGCGCGGCTGGGCATCGAGGAAGGGCACGCGGCGCATGTGGCCCCGGCGGAGCCACCCGCCTCGCTGCCGGCGCTGCACCGCAAGATCGCCGGAGAAAGGCTGGAGCGCGACGACCTGCACGCCATCATCCGGGACGTGGCCGCGGCACGTTACTCCAAGATCGAGCTGGCCGCCTTCGTGGTGGCCACCAACGGCTGGGACCTGGACCGCGACGAGGTGCTGCACCTCACCGAAGCGATGATCGAGGCCGGCCGCCGGCTGGACTGGCAGCACGCGGTGCGCGGCGGGCCGGTGGTGGACAAGCACTGCATCGGCGGCATCCCGGGCAACCGCACCTCGATGCTGGTGGTGCCGATCGTGACCGCCCATGGCATGCTCTGCCCCAAGACCAGCTCGCGCGCCATCACCTCCCCGGCCGGCACGGCCGACACGATGGAGGTGCTGGCCGATGTGGAGCTGCCCTTCGAGCGGCTGCAGCAGATCGTGCGCGACACCAACGGCTGCCTGGCCTGGGGCGGCACGGCCGACCTTTCGCCGGCCGACGACATCCTGATTTCGGTGGAGCGGCCGCTGGCGATCGACTCGCCCGGCCAGATGGTGGCCTCCATCCTGAGCAAGAAGATCGCCGCCGGCTCCACCCACCTGGTGCTGGACATCCCGGTGGGCCCGACGGCCAAGGTGCGTTCGATGCCCGCGGCCCAGCGCCTGCGCAAGCTGTTCGAGTACGTGGCCGACCGCTTGCGACTGCAGCTGGACGTGATGATCACCGACGGCAGCCAACCCATCGGCCGCGGCATCGGCCCGGTGCTGGAGGCCCGCGACGTGATGCAGGTGCTGCGCGGCGAACCCGGCGCGCCCAGCGACCTGCGCGACAAGTCGCTGCGGCTGGCGGGCCGCATCATCGAGTTCGACCCGGATGTGCGCGGCGGCGACGGCTGGCGCATCGCACGCGACATCCTGGAATCCGGCCGCGCGCTGGCGCAGATGGAGGCCCTCATCGACGCCCAGGGCCGGCGCAGCAGCCCGCCGCAGCTGGGTGAGCTGACCCACGAACTGCCCGCCCCGGGCAGTGGGCAGGTGATCGGCGTCGACAACCTGCAGCTCGCGCGCATGGCCCGCCTGGCCGGCGCCCCGCAGGTCGCCGGTGCGGGGGTGGACCTGCTGGCCAAGCTGGGCGACCGGGTGGAGGCGGGCCAAACCCTGTACCGCCTGCATGCGCAGTTCCCGGCCGACCTGCACTTCGCACGCAGCTTGGCGGAAAAGGACTGCGGTTACCGCCTGGGCTGATGCGTCGAGGACGGCGCTGCGGCGGTGCGGGCGATGTCCTCGCGCAGCAGCAGGGGCGGATGGCACTCGTCGTCAAAGGGCAGGTCGAAGGGCAATGTCGCTGGCGCAAACCCCGGCTCATTGCCCGGCTGGCCCTCATCCAGCAGGGGCTGGTGGTGCCGGGCCTGGCGGTCGCACAGCACATGACCGGCCATGTAGCCCAGCGAGCCGGCGCAGATCACCAGCGGCAGGGCATCGATCAGCAGGTCAAGCATCGGGCTCTCCAGGGCACAGGGCCCAACAGGCTACCGCTGTGGCCCATCAGGCGCACGCATCGGCGGTCGGGCCCCATCCCATACCCGGGTCGGGGCCCTGTGCCCGGCCGGGAACTCAGCGCGGCACCAGCTTGTGCTCCAGAGCGGCGATGACGGCTTCCGTGCGGTTGCCCACCTGCAGCTTGTCGAGGATGTTGGTGATGTGGAACTTCACCGTCGGAACGGCGATCTCCAACCGCTTCGCGATCTCCTGGTTGCTCATGCCTTGCGCCATCAGCGCCAGCAGCTCGCGCTCGCGCTGCGTCAGGTCGGCGCCGACGCGGGGCAGCTGGGCATCACCCACCAGGGCGTCGGTGACTTCCGGACCGAGCACCCGCCGTCCGCTGCGCACCGCCAGGATCACGCTGAACAGTTCCTGCGAGCTGGCGTTTTTCATCAGGTAGCCGCTGGCGCCGGCTTCGATCGCCCTGCGCACCTCGGCCGGCTCCAGCAGACTGGTCAACACCACGAAACGCGTGGGAGGCTGACTGGGCAGCAGGTGGCGCAACCGGGTGATGACGCCGATGCCGTCCAGCCGCGGCATCACCAGGTCCACCAGCACCACGTCGGGCCGGCAGGCCGGGATCAGCTGCACCGCCTCCTCCCCGTCGGCGGCTTCGCCGACAAAAAGCAGGTCGTCTTCTGCGGCGATGGTGGCCCGCAGTCCGATGCGGATCATCGGGTGATCGTCAACGATGAAGACACGCGTCTTGCCGGGCTCCAACTGCGCCTCTGCTCTGGGTTCAGGGTGGCTGCGGCCGCAGGCGCCCAATGCGCTGCGGTCCACTGACGGGATTGTGCTCCGGCGGCTCCACCGCGTGAAATCCTAGAGTTCTGTCCCTAGAGTTTGCTGCACTGCAGCAAAACCACTTGCAAGCCGGCCCGACATGCCCAATACTTCGTTCCATGCTGCAGTGCAACAAAACTGCAGCCCCAAAACTGACACACCACGCTGTCGACCCGGCCTCCGGCCCCAACCGCTTCATTTCAACGGAGTCACACCATGACCATCACCCCCGAGCAGATCGCCGCCGCCAACAAGGCCAACCTGGATGCGCTGGTGGGCTTCGCCCAGCAAGCCTTCAAGGGCATGGAACAGCTGGTCGAGCTGAACCTGGCCGCCGCCCGCTCCACCCTGGACGAAACCGCCGAGAAGGCCAAGGCCGCCTTGAACGTCAAGGAACCGCAGGAGCTGCTGAACCTGCAGGTCAACCTGCTGCAGCCGGCCCAGGAAAAAGCCGTTGCCTACGGCAAGCAGGTGGCCGACATCGCCGCCAGCACCCAGGCTGAAATCACCAAGCTGGCCGAAGCCCAGCTGGCCCAGGCCCAGGCTCAGTTCAAGTCGCTGGTGGATGCCGCTTCCAAGAACGCCCCGGCCGGCAGCGAAAGCGCCGTGGCCGCCGTGCAGACCGCGATGGCCAACGCCGCTGCAGCTTTCGACAGCGTGCAGAAGGCTGCCAAGCAGGCCGCCAGCGTCGCCGAGTCCAACTTCAAGACCCTGACCGCCAGCGCCGAGTCCACCGCCAAGGCGGCCAGCGAAGCGGTCAAGAAGAGCGCCAAGCGCGCCTGAGTGCCGCTGGATGCCTTCCAGGGCCGGAATGCCTCTGGCCGTGAGCATCGATTCATCTCCTGGGACCTCACCGCTGCGTCGGTGAACGGATCCTTGACAGGCCCGGGTTTCAGCCCGGGCTTTTTTTCGTCTGTGCCGCCTTCCAGCGCTCCACTGCCTTCAGGGTTTCGGTGACATGCGACTGCGGGTCCATGCTGGCGTGCACCGCCATCACCCGCCCCTGGGGATCGATCACGTAGGAGATGCGGTCGGCGGTGCTGGGCAGCAGCGCAAAGCCGGCGTCGTAGGCCCGGATCACCCGGGCCTGGGGATCGGCAGCCACGGCGAAACGGTTGCGGCAGGCCTCCACCGAGAACTTCTTCAGGGTTTCGATGTCGTCGTTGGACAGGCCGACCACAGTGGCCCCGAGCGACTGGAACTGCGGCGTGGCTTCCGCAAAGGCATGCGCCTCCACGGTGCAACCGGAGGTGAAGGCCTTCGGGTAGAAGTACAGCACCACCGGTCCCTTGGCCAGCGACTCGGACAGCCGGAATCCAAAGGCCTTGCCCCCCACCGCCGCCTCGGCGCTGAAGTCCGGGGCAGCGGCCCCCACCTTCAGGGCCGCCTGTGCCGGCAGGGCCAGCATGGCCGTCGCCAGCACCCCGGCCAGCAGCCCGATGGTGGACAGGCGCCCGGGCAGGCCCGAAAGCCGCCGGCGGAAAAGGACGGATCGCAGCGACATTGCACACCCCCTGCAGCGGTTGGTTCGGCGGTGCGCATGATCCACCCATGGCCTTGGCCCTGCCGGTCCTGGGGGCACCGGTCCCGGTCGTGCTAGGGTCGGTGCACGATGGCCCGGCCAGACCTGTCACCTCCCCCTGCTCCGCCCGCCCGAATGGTCGCGGCGCAGCCCGCTGCTGATCTGAGGCGCATGCAGCGGCGCGCCACCGGCCTGCTGCTGGCCGCAGCGGCGCTCTGGGGGCTGGCCCGATGGGCCCGGCACAGCCACCCAGCCTGGGCCTGGGTGGGGGCCTTTGCTGAGGCCGCACTGGTGGGCGGGTTGGCGGACTGGTTCGCCGTCACCGCGCTGTTTCGCCACCCGCTGGGCCTGCCGATCTGGCACACCGCCATCATCCCGGCGCGCAAGGACGACATCGCCCGCAACGTCGGCGAATTTGTCGAGACCCATTTGCTCACGCCCCAGGCCCTGGCGCAGGAGGTGGCCGAAGGGGATCTGGCCGCCCGGCTGGCCGAAGCGCTTCAGCAGCCCGCCACGGCCCGACAGCTCGCGGGCTGGCTGTTGCAGGCGGCACCGGGCCTGCTGGATTCGCTGGACGACGACCAACTGTCCGCCTGGTTGGCCGAAGCCGTGCAGGCCGAACTCAACCGCCTGGACGCGCCGGGCCTGGGCCTGAGGGTGCTGCAACGGCTGGCCTCCGAGCAGCAGCACCAGCGGGTGCTGGACGCAGTGGCCCGTGCGCTGCAGCGCTACCTGGAAGACCCGGAGCACCTGCCGGCCGTGACCGACTTCATCGCCCGGGCGCTGAACCTGGACCACCCGCTCTACCGCAGCGTCATCAAGACCGCCGCCCCCCGCGCCACCCAGGCCATCGCCCAGCAGCTCGGCCTGCTGCACGACAGCCCGGACCACCCCTGGCGGCCCCGACTGGACGAGTGGGTCACCCAGTGGCTGGCCGAACTGCCCGAACATCCGGGCTGGCAGGTAAGGCTTGAGCACTGGCGCCACGATGGACTGGCCAGTCCGACGGCACAGGCCTGGTTGATTCGGCTGTGGCCCCGGCTCAAGGCCAGGCTGCACGCTGCATTGCAGGCGCAGGGCAGCGCGCAGGCCCCTCATCCGCTGGCCGACGCCCTGACCGCTCGCGTGCAAGGCCTCGGGTTGCGCCTGCAGACCGAGGACGAACTGCGCCGCAGCATCAACGCCGCGCTCGCGGCTGCACTGGCCGGCCTGGTGCAGCGCCACCGCGGCGCGGCGGCACGCTTTCTGGAAACGCAGCTGGCACGCTGGTCACCCACGGAGATGAGCGACAAGGTGGAGCAGGCCATCGGCCGCGACCTGCAGTTCATCCGCATCAACGGCACCCTGGTGGGCGGCTTGGTGGGTCTGCTGCTGCATGCGCTGAAGGCGCTCTGACCGGCCGGTGGACGCTGGCTGGCTCTGCGCACTTCCCACAGTGCGCCGCAGGTCAGGCAGCGGCCGGCGGATCGCCCGAAGAATCCAGGAGTGGCCGCTGCTGCACCCGCCCCACCCAGCGACCCGGCTGAAAGGCCTCCACCAACGCCTGCTGCAGCCGCTGCGCGGCGGCCCGGTTGTCGCGGGAACGGTTGCAGACAAACACGTCCATCGTCACCGCACCCAGCTCCGGCCAGGTGTGCACCGCCAGATGCGATTCGGCCAGCAGCAGCACCCCGGTCACGCCGGTCTGCCCTGCCGATGCCCCGGCCCCGGACTCACCCGGGAACCGGTGGAAAAGCTCCCCCACCACCGTCAACCCCGCCTGCTGGGCGGCCAGCAGGCAGCGCTCGCGCAGCCGGCGGGCATCGGTCAGCAATGCCAGGCCCACCGGGCAGTCGAACAGTTCCGCGCTGAGGTGCTCACCTTGCATGGATCGCAGTCTTGCACAACGAGCCGGTGCGGCCGCGGAATGCCGCCCACAGACACCCGCTGCCTTCAATCGGCATGCAGCCCGAGCCGTCGGCACAGTTCCAGCACCGTGGCGCTGGTGTTCATGGTGTAGAAGTGCAGCGCCGGCACCCCCTGGCTGCGCAGGCGCTCGCACAGCGCCGTCACCACGTCCAGGCCGAAGGCCTTGATGCTGGCCGTGTCGTCGCCGAAGCTCTGCAGGCGCAGGCGCACCCAGCGCGGGATCTCGGCACCGCAGCCGTCGGCAAAACGCAGGATGCCGCTGGAATTGGTGATCGGCATGATGCCGGGCACCACCGGCACCTCGGCGCCCAGTGCGCGGGCCTCGTCAACAAAGCGGAAGTAGGCGTCGGCGTTGAAGAAGAACTGGGTGATCGCCGAGTTGGCGCCGGCCCGCACCTTGGCCACGTAGGCCTGCAGGTCGGCCTGGGGCGACCGGGCCTGCGGGTGCACCTCCGGGTAGGCGGCCACCTCGATGTGGAAGTGGTCACCCGTTTCGGCGCGGATGAAGGCCACCAGGTCGCCGGCGTAGCGGAACTCACCCATCTGGCCGTAACCACTGGGCAGGTCACCACGCAGCGCGACGATGCGGCGCATGCCCATGGCACGGAACTGCGCCAGGCGCTCGCGCACCGATTCGCGCGTGGCACCCACGCAGGTGAAGTGCGAGGCGCCCTGCTGGCCTTCGCCGAGGATGGCCTGCACGGCGGCCAGGGTGCCGTCCTGGGTGCTGCCGCCGGCGCCGTAGGTGACCGAGCAGAACTGCGGCTTCAGCGTGTAGAGCTCCTGGCGCACAACCGCCAGCTTGGCCGTGCCCTCGGGCGTCTTGGGCGGGAAGAACTCCAGGCTCAGCGGCAAGGAGAGGGAAGTTGTCATGGCAGGTCCGGTGGAGCCCTGGCCTCAGGTCGTCGCCTTCTTGGGCGTCGACTTGGCGATGGGCTTGTCGGTGGGCGCGAGGTGTCGAGCCCAGAGGAAAAATTCGGTGTTGCCGTTGCCGCCGGTGATGGGGCTCTGGAAGTAGGCGTGCACCTTGATGCCGTGGTCGCGGCAGCACTGGCGCACGCGGGTCTCCACGTCGGTGAACAGGGCCTTGTTGCGCACGATGCCGCCCTTGCCGATCTGCTCAGGCTGCAGCTCGAACTGCGGCTTGACCAGCACCAGCAGGTCACCTTCGGTGGCCAGATAGGTGAACAACGTGGGCAGCACGTGGGTCAGCGAGATGAAGGACACGTCCGCCGTGATGAAGCCGAAGCTGGCGGCGGGCCAGTCCTGCGCAAAGGCGCTGCCGGTGACGTCGCGGGCATTGACGCCCTCGTAGGCCACCACCCGCTCATCGGCGCGCAGCTTGGCGGCGAGCTGGTCGCGGCCCACGTCCAGGCCCACCACCCTGGCCGCGCCCTGCTGCAGCAGCAGGTCGGTGAAGCCGCCTGTGCTCTGACCCACGTCCAGGCAGGTGCGGCCCTGAACGGCCAGGCCGCAGTGGGTCAGCGCGCCTTCGAGCTTGAGGCCCCCGCGCGACACGAAACGCAGCTCTGCGTCGTCGGTCACCTCGACCTGGGCCTCCTCAGGCACATCCTCGCCGGCCTTGGCCGGTACGGACCAGCCCTTGGGGCCGAGCCAGCGCACGGCCCGGCGCTCGATCAGCCGCTGGGCGGCCGAGCGGGTGGGCGCGAGGCCGCGCTGGAGGATCAGTTGATCGATTCGCATGGCAAACATCTCGGTGGCTCAGACCAGCGCAAGCTGCGGATCCGGCTGTGCCGGTCCGCTGGCTTGACTCCCTGAAGGGGGCGGCCGACAGGCCGTAGGGAGTGGGTCAATACCTGTAGGTATCGGGCTTGTACGGGCCCTGCACCGGCACGCCGATGTAGGCAGCCTGTTCGTCGGTCAGCGTGGTCAGCTGGGCATTCAGCGTGGTCAGCTGCAGGCGAGCCACCTTCTCGTCCAGGTGCTTGGGCAGCACATAGACCTTGCCCACGTCGTAGGCGTCGCTGTGTGCGTACAGCTCGATCTGCGCCAGCGTCTGGTTGGCGAAGCTGGAGCTCATCACATAGCTGGGGTGGCCGGTGCCGCAGCCCAGGTTCACCAGGCGGCCCTTGGCCAGCAGGATGATGCGCTTGCCATCCTTGAAGATGACGTGGTCGACCTGCGGCTTGATCTCCTCCCACTGGCAGTCGGCCTCCAGGCGGGCGACCTGGATCTCGTTGTCGAAATGGCCGATGTTGCAGACGATGGCGTTGTTCTTCATCGCCGCCATGTGCTCGTAGGTGATCACGTCGCGGTTGCCGGTGGTGGTCACGAAGATGTCGGCCTTGTCGGCCGCCCATTCCATCGTCACCACGCGGTAGCCTTCCATCGCCGCCTGCAGGGCGTTGATGGGGTCGATCTCGGTGACCCAGACCTGGGCGCTCAGCGCGCGCAGGGCCTGGGCCGAGCCCTTGCCGACGTCGCCATAGCCGGCCACCACGGCAATCTTGCCGGCGATCATCACGTCGGTGGCGCGCTTGATGCCGTCCACCAGCGACTCGCGGCAACCGTAGAGGTTGTCGAACTTGCTCTTGGTGACCGAGTCGTTGACGTTGATGGCGCGGAACATCAGCTGGCCGCGGGCCGACATCTCGTTGAGGCGGTGCACACCAGTGGTGGTTTCTTCCGTCACGCCGAGGATCTGCGCGCTCTTGCGGCTGTACCAGCTGCCGTCCACAGCGAGTTTGGCCTTGATGGCGGAGAAGAGGATGCGCTCTTCCTCGCTGCCCGGGTTGGCCAGCACCGACAGGTCCTTCTCGGCCTTCTTGCCCAGGTGCATCAGCAGCGTCGCGTCGCCGCCGTCGTCCAGGATCATGTTCGGGCCTTCACCGGGCGTGCCGGCGGCGCCGAAGTCGAAGATGCGGTGGGTGTAGTCCCAGTAGTCCACCAGCGTCTCGCCCTTGTAGGCAAACACCGGCGTCCCCGCGGCCACCAGGGCGGCGGCGGCGTGGTCCTGCGTGCTGAAGATGTTGCACGAGGCCCAGCGCACTTCGGCGCCCAGCGCCTGCAGCGTCTCAACCAGCACGCCGGTCTGGATGGTCATGTGCAGGCTGCCGGTGATGCGCGCGCCCTTGAGTGGCTGGCTGGCGGCGAATTCGCGGCGGATGGCCATCAGCGCGGGCATCTCGCTCTCGGCGACGTTCAGTTCCTTGCGACCCCAGTCGGCCAGCGACAGATCGGCGACGATGTAATCCTGATCCTTCAGGGGCTTGACCACAGCATTCATAGCGTCACTCCAGTTGAGTCCGCTGCACACCGGTCAAGTCAAAGCAGGGGGAAGGGTCGAATGCGACTCACCCTGAAGACTCGCCGGGAGTGCGAGCGGGTGAGCGCCGTTGCCTTGAAGAAGGGGTTCGAGCCTGGGGCGGGGTTCATGCCGCCTTGCAACGCTCCTCGAACCAAGGCGCGGATTCTAGCCAGAGCCCCCTTGACCGCGGGGGCCGGCGGGGTTTCAGCACCCCACTGCGCCGGGCCCTGCCGTGATCTAGTGCGCTGAACCGGGCGCAGCGGTTGAATCCCCCGGCGACGACCCCGATGCCGGCCCCTCCAGCAATTGCATATGGCGGAACACGTCTGCCACCTTGCGCACACCCAGCTTGGCCATGACCCGGCCGCGGTGCTGCTCGATGGTCTTCAGGCTGATGCCGAAGTCCGCGGCGATCACCTTGTTGGCTTTGCCGGCCATCACCGCGTCCAGTACCTCGCGCTCCCGTGTGGTGAGCGATTCCAGCCGCCCGCGAAACTCTGCGGCCTCGGCGGCATGCCTGCGAGCCGCCTCCCGGCGGGCGATGGCGGAGTGGATCCAGTCGATCAGCACCTGGTCGTTGAAGGGCTTCTGCAGGAAGTCCAGCGCCCCGGCGCGCATGGCCCGCACCGCCATCGGGATGTCGCCGTGGCCGGAGATGAACAGGATCGGCACCTCAGAATGCCGTTCGTTGAGCAGCTGTTGCACCTGCAGTCCGCTCAGGCCTGGCATGCGCACATCGAGGATCAACACGTCGCAGTCCTGTGCGAAGGGGTCGTCCAGGAAGGCCGCACCGCTGGCATAGGTGCTCACCCGCATGTCCAACACCTCCAGCAGCATGTGCAGGGAGGTGCGCACCATCTCGTCGTCATCGACGACGCACACGAGCGGTTTGGGCAGCGGTCGGTGAGGAAGCATGTTCGGCCTCATGTGAGGAGGAGGTTGAAACCGGCTCGGCGCGGGGCACCGGGAGTCCGACGTGGAACACCGTGCCACCCCCCGGCCGTGGGGTGGCCCACAGTCGCCCATGGTGGGATTCGACGATGGAGCGGCAGATCGCCAGGCCCATGCCCAGCCCGCCCGACTTGTTGCTGACGAAGGGCGCGTAGATGTCCTGCACCCGGTCGTCGGGAAGGCCGCGGCCGCGGTCCAGAACCTGCAGCTCCACCTCACCGGGCTGCCCGGGTGCGGTGGCGATCTCGATGCGCAAGTCTTCCTGCGCAGGAAGGGACAAGGGTGGGGGCGGGGGCACACCCGGCTCAGGCACGGGGACCACCCCCATGGCCTCCACCCCGTTGCGCACCAGGTTGAACAGCAGCTGCTCGATCAGCACCGGGTCCACCTGCACCTTGGGCAGGCCGACCGTGAGCTCCAGCTCGATGTGCACCCCGGCCCGCCCGGCCTGCATCTCGGCAAAGCGCTGGAAGCCGGCCACGAGATCGTTGAGCGACAGCAGCTCCAGGTGCAGGCTGCCCTTGCGGGCGAAGTTGTGGATGTGGTGCAGGATGCGGCCAGCACGCATGGCCTCTTCGGCAATCAGTTCGACCGCCAGGCGCAAACCGGCCGGGCGCTGCGCAGCCCCCGCCTCAGGCGCTGGCCCCGGGGCGAAGGCAGGGGCAGGGGCAGGGGCGGACAGCTGGGCTTCCATCTGGCGCAGCGCTGCGGCACTGAAGTTGCGGATGGCGGTGAGCGGCTGGTTGAGCTCATGGGCCAGCGTGGCGGCCATTTCCCCCATGCTGGTCACGCGGGAGGTGTGCAGCACCTGCTCGCGCCAGCGCACCAGCTCTTCTGCTTGCTGCCGGGAGTCGTGGATGTCGCGCACACTGCCCAGCAGACGCAGTGCCCGGCCGGTTGCATCACGCTCCAGCACCCGACCGCGCAGCCACACCCAGCGCTGTGCGCCGCCCGGCACCATCAGGCGCACTTCCGAGTCCACCAGGGGCGTCTCGCCTTTCAGGTGCGCCACCAGGTCGCGCCGGAAGCGACTGCGATCGACCGGATGGACCCGCGCGCCCCAGTGCTCAGGGTCTTCGTCGAGCACCTGGGCATCGCCTTCCGGAAAGTACGGCAGGGCCCGCGACAGCTGAAAGCGATGCTGCTGCAGGTCCCACTCCCATAGCACATCGCCATGGCCCTCGATGGCAAAGCGCCAGCGGGCCTCGCTGGCGCGCAGGCGCTCCATCAAGTTGTGGGCTTCGGTGGTGTCGTGCACCACCACGATCGCATGCACCTCGGCCGAGAAGCAGACGATCGACACCTCCACGTCGGCCAGGAACATCTGCCCGTCGCTGCGGCGGTGCCACTGGGCCGTGAGGCTGCTGTGGGGGCGACGGAACCAATCGCGTGTGTCGGCCGGCCGGCGCAACAACGCCGACACCGGCATGCCGACCAGGCTGGCGGCGCTGTGAACGTAGAGCGCCAGGGCCGCTTCGTTGGCATCCGAGACCGCCCCACGCCGGTCCAGCAGCAGCACCGGGAAGGGCGCAGCGCGAAAGATGGCCTGGTAACCCGCCCGCGCCGCACGCAGCTGGCGCTCCTCCTGCTCCATTCGGGACAGATCGCGCACCCGGAAGTAACCCAGCTCCCCCATGTCGGCAGTACCGGCCGTCCAGTGGATGCGCATCTCCACCGGGAAGCGCGAGCCGTCCGCGCGGCGGTGGTAGCGCAGGGGCACATGTTCACGGTGGTGCACGAAGATGTCGTCCACCCCGGCCTGGCTGGTCACAAGGTCGCCGTAGCTGAGGGTCCGCAGGGCCTCGGCCCGCAGGCCGTAGATCTGTTCGGCCGAGGGGCTGACCTCCAGAATGCGCCGATCGGCCCGCCGCACCACCAGCACCGCATCGCGGGAGATGGCCAGCAGGGCCCGCATCCCGCCCGCATCGTCCGGAGCTGTGCTGCCTGCCGGCACCGCTTCCGGCAAGACCGACTCCGGCCCCCCTGCGGCGGTGTTGCCATCCACTCGCCCCACCGGGCCAGACCCCGCACGGCGGCGCAGGGACTCAGTCTTCACGCTCGCCTGCCCAGCCCTCGATGTGGCTGAGGTCCACCAGCTTCGTGCACACCGCGGTGGCCACGCCGTCCTCGGACATCAGCGGGAAGCGCAGCGCAATGTAGCGACGCCGCTCGCCGGCCACCTGCAACTCTTCGGCCACCTCGCTGGCGCTGCCCCTGCGGAGCACGTCCAGATCCCGTTCACGGAAGATGCGGGCAATTTCCTTCGGAAACACCTGCTGGTCCGTCTTGCCCAGAACATCGCCCCCCTTCAGACCGGCCGCCTCCTGCAGGAAGGCCTCGAAGCGCGGGTTGACGAACTCGTAGCGGCCACTGGCGTCCTTCACCGAAATCAAGGTGGTGGAGAAGGTCATGATGGCCATCAGGCGCTGCTGCTTCTCGCGCAGCGCGCGCTGGATCTCGAACAGCTCAGTCTCGTCCATCAGGCTGAGCACACAGCCCCGCGCCTCCTTTTGGGGTGTGGCGCGGGGAGAGGCACGCAGCAGGTAGTGGCGCTGGCCTTCGGTCAGCTCGCGCTCCAGCGGCCGCCGGGTGCGAATCACCTCCTCAACCGCCTCCATGACACCAGCCAGCCGGTGCCCGGCCAGCACATCGCGCAGGTGGTCACCCAGGCGGATGGGCGCCAGGCCGAACAACCGTGCCGCGGTTTCGTTGTAGCGCAGCAGACGCTGCTGCTCGCCCACGACCACGATGGCGTAGTCCACGCTGTTCTGAATGCCCTCCAGGTCTGCATTCGCCTCGCCCAGCTCGGCCGACTTGACCTGCAGCTCCTCGTTGACGGTGGTGAGCTCCTCGTTGGTGGACTGCAGCTCTTCGTTGGCGGCCTGCAGCTCCTCGTTGGCGGCCTGCAGTTCCTCGTTGGAGGCCTGCATCTCCTCGTTGAGCGCCTGCGTTTCCTCGTTGGAAGTTTCCAGCTCCTCGATCACCGTCTGCAGGTGCTCGCGGGTGGCCACCAGCTCGTCTTCCAGGTCCCGGGAGCTGAGGCCTGCCGGCATCGGTGCTTCTGCTGCGCTTCGGCCGGGCTCCACCGACTGGCCTTTTTCAAAGCCCAGCAACAACAGCGGCTCGGCCTCGTTGCCGGGCAGCGGGTGCACCGCCAGTCGCACCCATTGACCCGGACCCACCCCCTCGTGCTGGCGACCGTATACCGAAGCGCGCTTCTGCTGTGCCTGGTGCACCAACGTCTGCACCTCGGTGCACCACTCCTTGCGGATCAGCGTCTGCAGGTTGAAGTCCACCCGGCCCGACGGCAGGCGCAGGTAGTCACCGACATCGCCGAACACATGCAGCAACTCCAGCTGCGAGTTCACCAGCACGCTGGCCGGCACATAGAACGAGGCTGCCGCAGAGAAAAACCGCTCTTCCAGCGTGCGCGGTTTGCTGGGCGCCGGGCCGGGCCGGTGGGCCGGCACCTGCTCCATCATCAGGGAGACCACGGCGGACTTGCTCGATGCCACATCGCGCCGGCGAAACAGGCGCTGGTCGCGGTGCAGGGTGTCAAAAAGGCCCTCGCGCTGGTAGGTGGTTTCGGACTTGCCCAGGAACAGCATCCCGCCGGAGGACAGCGCATAGTGGAAGATGTCCAGCACCCGCTCCTGCAGCGAGTTCTGGAAGTAGATCAGCAGGTTGCGGCAGGACACCAGATCCAGCCTGAGGAAGGGCGGGTCCTGCACCACGTTCTGCCGGGCAAACACCACCACCTCGCGCAGCTCCTTGTGGATCTCGTAGGTGTCGCCCTGGGGCTTGAAATAGCGCTGCACGATGGCCGGGTCCACCCCGGCCAGGCTGGCCTCGGAATACTGGCCGCGCCGCGCGATGCCCATGGCCGCCAGGTCGATGTCGGTGGCGAAGATCTGGATCTTGCGTTCGTGGCGGGCCGTCCCGAGCAGCTCGAACAGCAGGATGGCGATCGTGTACACCTCCTCGCCGGTGGCACAACCGGGCACCCAGATGCGGATCTCCTCCCCCTGCGGCTTGGTCGCCAGCCGATCGGCCAGAGACTGACGCAGGGCAGCGAAGGCCTCCGGATCGCGGAAGAAGGAGGTCACCGAGATCAGGATGTCCTTGCACAGGTGGCCCAGTTCCTCCGGGTTCTTGCGGGTCAAGGCGATGTACTCGTCCAGCGTGCCAACCCGGTTGGCCGCCATGCGCCGCAGGATGCGCCGCCAGACAGTGGATTCCTTGTAGCCGGAGAAATCCACCTTGGTGTATCGCAACACCTTGGCCAGCAGCGTCTTGAGCGTGGCCGGGCTGGCGGTGTCCGGCCCGGGCGGCTGGATCTGGCCGTGGGTGCGCACGATGCCGGCGATCTCCCGGGCAATGTCGGCCGGCGGCAACACCCAGTCGACGCAGTCGGTGTCGATGGCCGCCTGCGGCATGCCGGTGTACTTGGCAGTGGTCGGGTCCTGCGCAAAGGTCAGCCCGCCGCTGGCCTTGACCGCACGCAGGCCGGAGGCGCCATCCGACCCGGTGCCCGACAGCACCACCCCGATCACGTCCTCCGCACGCACCTCCGCCAAGGAGTACAGGAAGGTGTTGACCGACGGTTTGGGCAACACCTCCAGCGCCGGCTCGACCAGGCGGAAGTGTCCGTCGTTGAACTCCAGGTTGCGGTTGGGTGGGGTGGTGTAGATGCAGTTCGGCTCGGGCACCACACCGTCCTCGATCTCCAGCACCCGCATCTTCGTCTCCCGCCCCAGCAACTGGGCCAGCATGCTGCGGTAGGTGGGCGAAAGGTGCTGCAGCACCACAAAGGGCACGTTCAGGTCGGCAGGCAGGTGTGCGATCAGCTGGGACAAGGCCTCCAGCCCACCGGCAGAGGCTCCAATGGCCACAATGAACTGCCTGCGGCTCTGCTGAAGCGTCACCAGGGCACCGCCGTCACCCCCCTCGCCTTCGCTTTCGCCGGTCGTATTGCCAGCAGGTTCGTCCTGATTGCGCATGGGCTGTCTCCTCTTATGGGCCGCGCTTGCCGCTATCGGGCTTGACCCACAGCCCCTCCCGCGACAATGCGCGCGATTCTAGGGAGATGCTCCCACGCGCGGCCAGAGCCTGCCAGCCCGGCGGCACATGCTTGCACTCAGGACAGGGGCTCTCCCGCCCCTGGGGGTTGCGCCCTCAACCCGCCGGTGACTGCGCCAGCTGATCGTCGAAGCTGCTGGACACCAGCGAGGGGCGGCCGACGATCAGCGGGTCCACCGCGCCGATGGAGCCCAGGTCCTTCTTGCCGTAGGACAGACGGTGCAGTACGTAGCGCATGGCGTTCAGGCGCGCGCGCTTCTTGCAATCGCTCTTGATGACCGTCCAGGGCGAATCCGGTGTGTCGGTGTGCAGGAACATGGCCTCCTTGGCGCGGGTGTAGTCGTCCCACTTGTCCAGGCTGGCCATGTCGATGGGGCTCAACTTCCACTGCTTGAGCGGGTGGCTCTGGCGCTCCTTGAAGCGACGGCGTTGCTCGTCGCGGCTGACCGAGAACCAGAACTTGAAGACGTGAATGCCGCTGCGCACCAGATGGCGCTCGAACTCCGGCGCCTCGCGCATGAACTGGTCGTACTCCGCATCGGAGCAGAAGCCCATGACCCGCTCGACGCCGCCGCGGTTGTACCAGCTGCGATCGAACAGGACGATCTCGCCGCGCGTGGGCAGGTGCTGCACGTAGCGCTGGAAGTACCACTGACCACGTTCGACTTCGCTGGGTTTTTCCAGCGCCACGACGCGCGCACCGCGGGGATTGAGGTGTTCCATGAAGCGCTTGATCGTGCCGCCCTTGCCCGCCGCATCCCGGCCCTCGAAGAGGATCACCACCCGGGCGCCGGTTTCCTTCACCCAGGCCTGCAGCTTGAGCAGCTCCACCTGCAGGCGGTACTTCTGCTTCTCGTAGTTCTTGCGCGACAACAGGTTCTTGTAGGGGTAGGCGCCCTCGCGCCAGCCGGCGGCCAACTCCAGGTCGGGGTCGATGCCGGGTGTCGGCTTCTCGGCCTCGCGCTCGAACAGCATGCGGCGCAGCGCCTTGACGTCGTCCGGGGAGGCGCCATCCACCATCGACTTCAGGCGCGGCAGCCAGTCCGGCTCGGCCACTTCACCGCGGGCGTGTGAGGCCAGCAGATCGCCCAGCGCCAGCGCGCGCACGGCCTGCGCATCTTCAGACGAGGTCTCGGCAACGAAGGTTTCCAGCTTCTTGCGGGTGGCCCGTGCCTCCGAGGTCCCGGCCGGCACCGGCGCCGCACCGTTGCGGCGCGGGGCAGCACGGGGACGACGGGGCGCGGGGGCAGTGGATTCGGGTTGGGTCATGGAGTGGGCTTTCATGTCAGCAGGTTGAAGGATCGATGATGGAAGCGTGACGGGGTGAGCGTCCTTGAGCAACGTCAAGCCTCACCTGGAACCGAGCGCGTGGAACGGGGGCCGGCCAGGGCTGTGGGAGACTGCAGCCATGATGGAGCTCGCCCTCCCCGACACCCCACACCCGCTGCCCTGGCAGGAGGCGCCCGCCGCGGTACTGGCCGGCCTGCGGGGCGTGCTCACCGACATCGACGACACGCTCACCCGCGAGGGTCGCATCGAGCCCCAGGCGCTGGAGGCCATCGGCCGGCTGCACGCCGCAGGGTGGCCTGTGATCGCCGTGACGGGCCGGCCCGCCGGCTGGAGCGAACCGGGGCTGCGGAGCTGGCCGGTGGCCGCGATCGTGGCGGAGAACGGCGGCGTGCTGCTGCGGCGCCAGGGCCGCAGCACCGTGACCTACCAGTACACGGTGGACGACCGGCAGCGCGCCGAGCGTTTCGCCCGACTGCAGGCCTGCGCCACGCAGGTGCTGCAGCAGGTGCCGCATGCCAGATTGGCGCTGGACAGCCCGGGCCGGCACACGGACATCGCCATCGATCACAGCGAACACCACCACCTGGACCGCGCCGGACAGGAGGCGGTGCTGGCGGTGATGCGTTCGCACGGGCTGACGGCGACCGTCAGCTCCATCCACATCAACGGCTGGCTGGGTGAACACGACAAGTGGAGCGGCGCGCAATGGGCGGTCCAGGCGGTGCTGAATCGCCCGCTGGAACCCGGGCGGTGGATCTACGTCGGTGACTCGACCAATGACGAGGTGATGTTCCGCCGGCTGCCCGCGAGCGTCGGGGTCGCCAACATCGCCGCCAGCCTGCCGCGGCTGCTCCACCGCCCCGCCTGGATCACCCAGGCCGAAAGGGGTGGCGGCTTTGCGGAGGTGGCCGAGCGGCTGCTGCGGGCACGCACCGCCGGCTGACCGGGACCGGGTCCTGGTCCTGGTCCTGGCCCGAGCCTGCGATGCACACCCGGCTGCGGTGGCTCAGCGGCGCAGCAGCACCTGTTGACCGGGGCGCAGGTCGGCTGAGTCGATGTAGCCCAGCGCACCCGGAGTGGACTGCACATGGGCCACCACCTCGGCGACAGAGGCCAGCTCCCGGGGCGGAGCACCCTTGCCGATGTAGCGGCGCACCGTCCAGTAGGCGATGAAGTCTTCGTCGCTTTGCTGCAGCATGGCCGTGGCAAAGCGCCGGCGCAGTGGGTGCCCGGCCGGCAGTTGCACCGGGCGCAAGGGCTGGCCGTCGAGCTCCACCATCCGGCCGGCATAGATGCGGCGCAGGGCCTCAACATCCAATCCGCGCAGGCCGGGGTGGCCGATCACCACCACCCCTTCGTCGGCGGTTGCAGGCCCGCCATGGACACCACCGAGGGCCAATGCCCCCAGGCTGAGGAATGCACGTCGTTGCATGGCGGCCTCCTCAGAACACGAAGCTGTAGTTCACCGACAGCACGTCCACGCTGCGCGGCTGGAACAGCTTCGCAGCGGGGGGCAGGTCGAACATGCCTGAAGCCTTGGCACGGGTGTGCAGCCACTCGGCCTTGAGTTTGCTGGTGGGCGACAGGCTGTACGAGCTTCCCAGGGCAATCGAGTACTGGTCGTAGACCGGGACACCGTCGGCGGCCAGGCGCATGGAGGCGTTGAGCATCCCGGTCCCATCCACCCAGGAAGGGACGGTGGTTTCCTCCAGCTTCTTCACCCAGTCGCGCGACTTGTGGGTGGACTGCACTCTGGAGAGGGTGAGGTAGGGCGTGAAGGCATCGATCTCACGGAACAGGCTGACATAGGCCTGCAGGGAATCGATGCTGCGCTCCGTATTGCGCTGCTGGATGCGCCCCAGCTCCGCGATGACCTTCCAGGCAGGACCGGGCTTGAACTCTGTGCCGACGATGTACACGGCGTTCTGGATGGCATCCACCATCTCGACGCCAGGGCCCGGCAGGGAAGTGTCGGTCTTCCAGTAGCCGATGCCGCTGCCGGGCACCAGCTCCACCCAGGTCGGGCGAACCGGCAGTCCAGCGCCATTCCTTCGACTGACGTTGACCCGATGCACCCCCAGGCGGAACTTGCTGCTGTCGTCGGTCCAGGTCGCCACGGCGCCCACTGCATCGGTGTTGATGTCGACGTAGTAGGGACCTGGGTTGACCGCCCCCGGAAGACCTTCTCGCAGCCAGGAGCGTTGAGTCTGATGGGCCCGGCCCAGGTACAGGTCGAAGTTGAGGTCGCCCTGCCCGACCGCCCAGCTGCGCGTGATGTGGGCCCCCGTCAGATCCTGGGTCGGCACGATGCCGTAGATTTCCGGCGGGAGCCGCACCTCGTCGTAGGTGGCCCCCACGTCCATTTGCTCGGAACGAAAGAAGATCGGCACGCGCAACTTGCCGGCGCGCAGCAGCCAGTCGTTGTTGGGGCGCCAGGCCACAAAGGCCCAAGACGGCTGGAGCTGCCAACGGTGCTCGTCGCTCGCGTGCGGCGAAAGCGTCAGCTGCACGGTGGCCGACCATTGGTCGCCCATCTTCAGATCAAGCTGCCCCCCCAGCAGCGTGTCGCTCTTGAAGGTGCCATCGCGGTCGATGAAGCGCTGGTAGGCCCAGTCCCGGTTGGATCGGGCCCAACCCAGGGTACCGAAGCCGGACCCCTGCAGGGACAGGCCCTGGGCCCAGTCACCCGGGGTCGGCGACGCCGAAGGAGGGCCAGAGGTGGGGCCCGATGCGGGCTCAGCGGCGGGCGGTGCAGCGACTCGAACCTCCTGCTCAGAAGCTTGGGCTGCACACACGGCGAGGGCTGCGCCCAAGGTCAGGGCCAGGCGAGAAAGTTGGGGCATTTGGGGAGTGTTCATGGCGCAGCTCAGTCTCTCCAGGTGTCTGCGATGTGCTGAAAACGGTCTTCAATGGCCAGCAGGGCCCGCACGACGTCCGGATCAAAATGACCGCCGGAAGCCTCGGTGATGTGCCGCATGGCCGCCTCGTGCGGAAAGGCCTGCTTGTAGGGCCGACGGCTGATCAGGGCGTCGTAGACATCGGCCACCGCCATCAGCCGGGCAGACAAGGGAATCGCCTGGCCAACCAGGCCGTCCGGGTAGCCTGTGCCATCCCATCGCTCGTGGTGGTGGCGGGCGATCTCCATCGCAAAGTCCAGAAAGCCCCGTTCGCCGCCCATGCGCTGGGCAGCTCGCTGCAGCATCTCCCAGCCGTAGAGGGTGTGCTTCTTCATCTGCGCAAACTCCTCCGTGGTCAACGGACCGGGCTTGAGCAGGATGTGGTCGGGAATGGCCACCTTGCCGATGTCGTGCAGCGGCGCGGACTTGGCCAGCAGCTCGATGGTGCGAGGATCCAGCCGTTCCGTGCGCCCGGGCATGCAGTCCGGGAACTCGGCCAGGTGCTCGGCCAGGACGCGCACGTACTCCTGGGTGCGCTTCACATGGTTGCCGGTGTCCTCGTCGCGGAACTCTGCCAGCGACACCATCACATACAGGGTGGTGTCGCGCAGCTGCTCCACCTCCTCCAGACGGCGCTGCAGTTGCTGCTCCAGCCCCCGGCTGCGGCGTCGCAGCGAGTCCTGCCAGGCCTTGAGCTCCAGGTGGGTGCGCACACGGGCCTGCACGATGGGCGGGCTGATGGGCTTGTGGATGAAATCCACCGCACCCGCCTCGAAACCGCGGGTCTCGTCGTCGGGCTGACTCATCGCGGTGACGAAGATCACCGGCACGTCGCGGGTGCGCTCGTCCAGCTTGAGCTGGCGACACACGGTGTAGCCATCCATCTCCGGCATCATCACGTCGAGCAGGATCAGGTCCGGCGGCTCGCGCCGCGCCAGCTCCAGGGCGCGGGCGCCGGAGTTGGCGAGGCGCACCCGGTAGGCCTGGTGCAACAAGCCTGCCATCAAGCTGAGGTTGGCGGGCGTGTCATCCACCACCAGCAGGCTGGCGCGTTCATCCAGCACCGGTTCGGGCCATGGGTTCGATGCATTCAGGTACGGCATCAGGTGTTCTCCCGTTCCAGGTGCGGCAGACAGTCCAGCGCCTGCTGGAAATCGCAGCGCTGCATCGCATCCCCCAGGGCACGGGCAGCCGGCGGCGGCAGCGCCGCACTGAGGTCCGTGCCTACCTCGTGCCAGAGCACCAGCGCCTGGCTGTCGGCTACCTCCAGCAGTTCACGCAGGCGGTCCCAGCTCTGTCGCAGCGCGTCGCTCATGTCTGCAGTCCGGGCAGGCTGCGTCACTGGCAGGGCGCCCACGGCAGGCTCGGCCTGAAGCGCCAGCAGCACGGGACAGAGCTGATCGAGCAGGGCCTCCAGTGCCTGAGCCACGGCTTGAGTCGCTCCCGGAGCGACGGGCTCGCTGCCGCGCACCTCGGCCGGAGCGCGCAGCGACCGCTCCAACGCTTCGGCCTGTTCAGCCACCCGGGTCATTCCGAGCTGGCGGCCCAGGCCCTTGAGCGTGTGGGACTCCCGGCTCAGCAACTCCAGTTGCCCGGCTGCCAGGGCCGAGCGCATTGGTCCCGCCGGCCCCAGCTCCGGCCCATAGTGCTGGGCGAACTGGGCGAGGCTGCGGCGCGCCAGGGTTGAACCACCGCAGCGGCGGCAGGCGTCGGCAAAGTCGATGCCCGGCCAGGCCACGGCGTCGCCTTCACGGGCCGCATCGGCCGCCAATGTGCGTGCCGGCACCCGGTCCGCGCCTTCAGCTGCAGGCTGTGGCCGTTGCGCACTGGGGGGTGCACCTCCAGCTGCTGGCTGCGGCAGGTAGGCCAGCAGGGACTGCACCAGACCCGCCGGGTCGATCGGTTTCGCGATGTGCCCCCGCATGCCCAGGGCCAGGCAACGTTCTCGCTCTTCCACCATGGCATGGGCCGTCATCGCCACCACCGGCAGGTCGCGCCAGTCGGGACGGGCGCGAATGGCGCGTGTGGCCTCGTAACCATCCAGCACGGGCATCTGCAAGTCCATCAGAACCACATGCCAATGCTGCGGGCCTCTGGATTCCAGCAGGTCGAGAGCGCGCTGGCCGTGTTCGGCCATGTCGACCTGGGCTCCCGCCAGGTGCAGCAGTTCACCGGCGAGCTGGCGATTGACCGGGTTGTCTTCCACCAGCAGGACCTTCAATCCCAGCAGGGGTTGGCGTTCGTCGGTGGCCCCAACAGCCTGTGCCCCTGTGACGACCAAGGCCGGCTGGAGCACGCGGCGCAGCGCGTCCGGCACGATGGGTTTGGGCAGGAAGCCGCTGGCGCCTGCCTTGAGCGCCTGCTGACGCAAGTTGTCCCAGCCGTAGGCGGAGATCACCATCACCCGGGGCCCACCGCGCGCGCTGTCCTCGTGCAGGCGCTGCAGCACCTGCGCACCATCCATGTCCGGCAGCACCCAATCCAGCAGGATGAGGTCGAAGGGCTGCCCCACCGATGCCGCATCCCGGCTGCGCTGCAGGGCCTGCTGGCCACTGGCCACCGCTTCGACCAGACCGCCGGGAGACTGGCCCACTCCCAAGGCCCGCAGCAGGCCAAGCAGGCTGGCGCGGGTTTCCGACAGGTCGTCCACCACCAGCACCCGCAGTCCCTGCACCGCATCCAGCGGCGCTGCAGACTGGACCGGTGCGAGTTGCACCGGCAGGCACAGCGAGAAGCAGGAACCTGCACCCAGCTGGCTGCTCACCTCGATGCGTCCGCCCATCAATTCAGCCAGACGGCGGGCGATGGTCAGGCCCAGCCCGGTGCCCCCGAAACGACGCGTAGTGGAACCGTCGGCCTGGGTGAACTCCTGGAACAGCCGCGCGAGCTGCTCGTCGCTGAGCCCCACGCCACTGTCCTCGACATCGAAACGCAGCCAGCGCCGGTTGTCCCCGGCCGACGGCTGCGGCGCGGACACCCGCAGGCGCACATGACCGCGTTGGGTGAACTTGACGGCGTTGGACAGCAGGTTGGTGAGGATCTGCCCCAGACGCAGCGGATCGCCCCAGAAATGCCCCGCCTCCCCCAGCAACGCCGGCTCATCGTAGTCGCACAGCAGTTCGATGTCCTTGTCCTGAGCTCGCTCACGAAGCAGCATCAGGGCGTTGTCCACCAGCTCCTCCACGGTGCAGGGAACCGCCTCCATTGTCAGCTTGCCGGCCTCGATCTTGGAGAAGTCAAGGATGTCGTTGAGGATGCCCAGCAGCATGGTTGCCGCGCGGTGCACCTTGTGGAGGTAGTCGCGCTGCTGGGCGTCCAGGGAGGTGCCCAGGGCGAGGTGGGTCATGCCGATGATGGCGTTCATCGGCGTGCGGATTTCGTGGCTCATGTTGGCCAGGAACATCGACTTGGCCTGCGTGGCCGCCTCAGCCTGTTCGCGGGCGGCGCGCAGTTCCTGGGCGTGTCGGTCGCGCATGGCGATGTCGCTCCCGATCGAGCCGGCCATGCGGTCAAGCGCCTGCCCCAGCGCCTGGACCTCATCCATGTGGCGGCCCTCCAACCCGGAGCGCGCGGTGTAGTCACCCTGCGCGTAGCGCCGCGCGGCTTCGGCCAGCCGGTTGATTGGGCGCAGAACACGCCCTTGCACTACTACCAGCGCCACCGCCACAAGGACCACCATTGCCAGGTCAACCGCCTGGGCCGCGTCAACAAACGACTCCAGGCGCGCTGCGGTGTCATGCACCTGCGCAGCGGTCCGCTGGTCGGTCAATCGACCGAGGTGAGCCACCGCATCCACCAGCCGGGCCGACAACAGCTCGTACTCACGGCTGTAGACCTGTGCATGCGCAAACTCACGCTGCGGAGGGACGTCGGAGGTGAACTCCGAACGCTGCACGTCGTACATGCCCTGGGTCGCAGCAAAGGCGATCTGTTCCGTACGCTTGAGCGCGTCTGTGGCAGCCAGCACCTGTTGCAACGCCTGGACTTCCGCCGGTGTGAAGTCCAACCGCTGCACCCTCGATGCCAGGGACTCGCGCGGTCCGTCGGGCGGAAGCTGATGCGGCTGAGTGCCTGCCACCACACGCTCCCAGAACAGTGCCGGATCGCTGCCGGTTGGGCGCGGCTTTTCGCCGGCGCGGATGGCCAGGATGTCGTAGTAGACCATCAGGTAGCGCGCATCGGCTGTGGCGGTGTAGGCCCGCACCAACCTGCCAAGCAGCTCTGTCTCGTGCCGCAGGTCATCCACCACCTCGGTACTCTCTGCGCGGCGCTGCTCGGCCGCCAGGTTGGCACGGAAGGCACTGCCAATGGCAATCAGGAACGCAAAGTTCACCGCCAGCGCAACCAGCACCAACGCGAAGAATCCCCTGGATACGGTGCGCAGTCTCATCGCGCGTCCTTTCCGGACACGCAACGCTGGGAGATGGAGCAAGAAGGAATCGACATGGTCAGGGTGGCCGGTCCACACCCGATGTGCGGCGGTCGACGGTCTCGTTTATCGACGCTGCGGGCTGTGTCTGAAGGTCCGAACAACGGCCTTCGGTGCGGTCTGATCCTGTCCGCACTCACCGGGCCGGCCAAGCGGGCACAATTCGTCCTCGGTTGCTGCGGCTGAGGCCGAGCGATCAACGGTTCACGTCCTTCCGACCGCCATGTGCCCTGATACCCCACAAGAATCCGCATCCCTGCCATCCGACGAGGGCACCCCTTCCGGTATCGAACAGCGCCAAGACGGCGTCGATGCCACGCAACTGCCCGCAGCGACGGGTACGCCCGTGCTGTCCCCCGCGGAATGTGCTCAGCAGCTGGCGGCGCTTTTCCCTGCCTTGTTCGGCAAACGCGCCAGGCCCCTCAAGCTGCGCATCCAGGCCGACATCCAGGCGCGTGCGCCGGGGGTCTTCACCAAGGCGGTGCTGTCGGCCTTCCTGCGTCGCTACACCGGTTCGACCTCGTACCTGCAGTCCCTCGCACATTCGACGGAACGCTTTGACCTGGATGGCAACCCGGCCGGCGAACTGAGCGAAGAGCATCGGGAGCAAGCCCGGCAGGAGGTGCAAAGGCGTCGTGCCCTGCGAGAGGAGCGCTTTGCCCAGGAGCGGGAGGCTGCGCGTGCGGCACAGGAGAAGGAACGGGAAGCTCAGCGGGCGGACGAGGAAGGCCGGCGCGAGCGCGCCCGTCTGCTGCGTGACTTCGAGACGACCCGCCTGACCCGAGCCAACTTCTGTGCGCTCAAGGGCATTGCCGAACCGGAGCTCGAGGGCCGCTTGGCCATCGCCCGGCAGGAAGCCGCGCAAGGGGCCGCCCGGCGTTCGGCAGAGGTCGGAGATGCCCCTCGCCGAGAAAGGGATCTCCGGGACGGCGGCGGCACCGGTGGGGGTCACAGCGACCGATTGGATCGCCATCCAGGTGGCCCTGGCCGGAGTGATCGGCGCGCCGGTCCGGCCGGTCGAGGGGAGCGTCGGGATGCCGCACGCCCAGGTCCCCGCGGTGAACGCACGGAACGACGGGATCGTCCGGGGCCGTCTCGGGGCGCCCAGGATCGACGTCCCGGGCAGCGTCCCCCAGCGCCGCTGGCGGGCACCGGGACCTCGTCTGAGCCGCCCCAGGACAGCACTGCGGTTGCGGGTCCCGAGGAGATCGTGGGAAACCAGGGTGCCCGGTCCTGACCACTCTTCTCCGGCCGGTCTGGTTCCAACAGAGGTGATACGGGCATGGACATACTTCTGACCGGTGGCACCGGAACCCTTGGCCGCCCCCTGTGCGCCGCTCTGCACGGCGCAGGGCACCGGCTCACGGTGTTGAGCCGCCGCCCCACTGCCGAAGTGCAGCGGATCTGCGGTGCTTCGGTGGAGGTCTGGCCTTCGCTGGAGGCCTGGTCAGCCGACCGCAGCTTTGAAGCTGTCGTCAACCTGGCCGGTGAACCCATCGCGGACGCCCGGTGGACGCACAGCCGACAGCAGCTGTTGCGCAGCAGCCGGATCGGATTGACCGATACCCTGGTCGCTCGGATGGCAGCAACCCACTGTCCACCCAAGGTGCTCCTCAGCGGTTCTGCCGTGGGCTGGTACGGTGATCGCGGCGATGCAACTCTGGACGAACGAGCCCAGGGAGGGAATGATTTTGCCGCTCGACTCTGCGCCGATTGGGAAGCCTCGGCTCAGAAGGCTGACGAATTGAGCGTCCGAGTCTGCCTTCTGCGCACCGGGCTGGTGCTGAGCAGACACGGCGGCATGCTGGCGAGGATGTATTGGCCGTTTCGGCTCGGATTGGGCATGCGCCTGGGCGATGGCAGTCAGTGGATGAGCTGGATCCACCTGGACGATTGGATTGCCTGCGCGCTCCGTCTGCTGTCGGACAGCGAGGCTCAAGGGGCCTTCAATCTGACAGCTCCGGCGCCGGTTGCGAATGGCGAGTTCACACAGCGCCTGGCACAGAGTCTGCGTCGCTCTGCACATCTGGCCATGCCTGCTGTGGCGCTGCGGCTCGGACTGGGCGAAGCGGCCGGTCTGCTGCTTGGGGGACAGCGGGTTCTTCCGCAGAGGCTCGAATCAGCGGGCTACCGCTTTCAGTTTCCCCAGCTGGAAGGCGCACTTCGCAGTCTCATGCGCTGACTTCTGCCGCGAAAGTCATGGCATGAAGGGCGCCAGGCTCAGGGCGTCGCGACCACCCAGCCCAGTCGCCGGCGCATGTCGGAATGCACCCGCTGTGGCGACCATTCGACACTGGGATCGTGGGTGACGAAGATGTCGGTGTCTGGCAACACGCGCTGGATGGCACGAAACGCCTCCTCGGCAGTCAGGTCGCTCAATGGGCAGGCTGCGCCGGTGCCCACCAGACGCAGCTCGGCTTCGCCATCGGCCAGGCGCAGGGATTCGATCAACCCCAGATCGACGATGTTTTCCCCGACCTCCGGGTCACACACATGGCGCAGCTCGTCGAGCGCGCGCAACAGGGCATCCACCGGTCCGGACAGGATCATTTCAGGCGCTTGCAGTCTCGAGTGCATCGTCTTGGCCCTCCGCTGCCATGCCGGCCACTGCACTTGCAGCGCTTTCGGCGAATCGATGCGCGACTATTGCCATCGCGCGAGCAGCGGTGTTTGCTGCGGGTCAATGCATTGCGGGGACGGGCCGCTGCGCGATCAAGGAACTGCGCAGTCTTGGCGAGACTGCGGCACAGTTGCGTCAGGGAATTGGCCCTGGGCTTGCGTGCGCAAGCGAGGGCGGTCAGAGTGTTGGCCTTTGCGGACCCGCGACCGGATGTGGCTCTGCAGGTTCGCGTGAAAGGCGGCGGAGACGCAGCGGTGTTGCAGTGCGCTCCGAGCGTTGTCCGGTTCAAATCAGGATGGTGTGATGAGTGAAACTGCTGGGCAGGAACTGCCCCTTTTCGAAGAACCTGCGGCCCCAACGCCGCACCGACGCAGGGAAGCCGTGATGCCCGCCTCTCTGCAGGCGCAGCCGATCAGCGCCGAAGTGCTGGTCGAGAAGTACGCCAAAGGCGACGAAGTGTCTGTCTTGCAGGTGCGCGCCCGAGTGGCTCGCGCGCTGGCAGCGGTCGAAGCCCCGGAGCAGCGGGGGCACTGGGAGGACCGTTTCCTCTGGGCCCAGGAGAAGGGGTTTGTACCGGCTGGACGCATCGCTTCGGCCGCGGGGACGAACCTGAGCGCGACGCTGATCAACTGTTTCGTACAGCCCGTGGGCGACTCCATCGCAGAGCCGGAAGACGGCTTCCCCGGCATCTACACGGCGCTGACGGAAGCTGCGGAGACGATGCGGCGCGGCGGAGGGGTCGGCTATGACTTCAGTCGCATTCGGCCGCAGGGGGCTTGGGTCGGCTCGACTCAGAGCCACGCCAGCGGCCCGGTCAGTTACATGCGGGTATTCGACCGCAGCTGCGAGACGGTCGAGTCTGCTGGCAGCCGGCGCGGCGCCCAGATGGGCGTGTTGCGCTGTGATCACCCGGACATCGAAGCCTTCATTCACGCCAAGGATCAAGGCGATCTGCGCAACTTCAACATCTCCGTGGGAGTGACCGACGCCTTCATGCGCGCTGTTGAAGCCGATTCGGATGTGGAGCTGGTTCACCGCGCAGAGCCCGGTCATGCTCAACGTGTGGAGGGCGCCTACCAGCGCGATGATGGTCTGTGGGTGTATCGCAAGGCTCGTGCACGGGATCTGTGGGACCAGATCATGCGATCGACCTACGATCATGCCGAGCCTGGTGTGCTGTTCCTGGACCGCATCAATCTGGACAACAACCTCGCTTATTGCGAAACGATTGCAGCCACCAACCCCTGCGCAGAGCAACCACTGCCGCCCTATGGCTGCTGCTGCCTCGGCTCGATCGACCTGACGCATTTCGTGCGCCAACCTTTCGAGACGAACGCCGGGTTTGACGATGCAGCATTCGCCGAAGTGTGCGGTGTGGCCGTGCGGATGCTGGACAACGTGCTGGACGCCACCGTCTGGCCGCTGGACGCTCAAAGACAGGAGGCCAGCAACAAGCGCCGCGTCGGTCTTGGCTTCACAGGTCTGGGCGACGCCCTCATCATGCTGGGATTGCGCTACGACACCCAACCTGCGCGCGACATGGCAAGGCACATCAGCGAAGTGATGCGCGATGCCGCCTACAACGCCTCTGTGGATCTGGGAGTCGAGAGAGGTTCTTTCCCATTGTTCAACCCCGATCTTTACTTGCAGCGCGGGAACTTCGCTTCCAGACTACCTGCAGCCGTGAAGGATCGCATCCGCAGCCTTGGCCTGCGCAATTCACATCTGTTGTCGATTGCGCCGACGGGAACGATCAGCCTGGCCTTTGCCGACAACGCCAGCAATGGCATTGAACCCCCGTTCAGTTGGACCTACACCCGCAAGAAGCGGGAAGCCGACGGCAGCTTCAAGGTTTACAACGTTGAAGATCACGCTTGGCGTTTGTACAGGCATCTCAAGGGAGTGGAGGCGCCACTGACAGAGGCCTTTGTGACCGCCCTGGAGATGAGCGCCGAGGCTCACGAATCCATGGTGGCAGCGGTGGCCCCTTGCATCGACACGTCGATTTCCAAGACGGTCAATGTGCCAGCTGATTACCCTTATGAGGATTTCCAGGGCCTCTACCTGGCTGCTTGGAGATCTGGGTTGAAAGGGCTGGCGACCTATCGGCCAAACAGCGTGCTGGGCTCCGTACTCAGCGTCGAGACGCCCAAGGTTGAAGACAAGACCGCCGACCCGCCCCCCTTGACGGTTCAGGAGGGGCCGTCCGGCGTCGAGATCGGTTCTGCAGCCAACCAACGTCTGCGACTTGACCGCTTACCCCAGCCGGTGCTGGCTTCTCTGCGCTGGCCGAAACGGCCCGACATGCACGGCGGCAATCCGGCATGGAGTTACATGATCCAGCACCCCCACGGGGACTTTGCTCTGTTTGTCGGTGAACTGCCGGCGGAGGCGGGACCCGACGCGGGACTGTTTGAGCGCAACGTGCCCTTCGAAGTTTGGGTCAATGGCGCAGAACAACCCCGCGGTCTGGGAGCTCTCGCTAAAACCCTGTCATTGGACATGCGCGCGAACGATCCGAGCTGGCTTCGCCTGAAGCTGGACGCGCTGGCCACCGTAGCGGAGGAACGCTCCTTTGAGATGCCGTTTCCACCCTCCGGCGAACGAAAGCTCTTTCCGGGTGTCGTTGCTGCTACAGCCGCTGTGATTCGATGGCGCTGCGAGCAACTGGGCGCGCTTCAGGAAGGGGGGCCAACCCCTGTTCTCGATGCCATGTTCAGCCGCAACGAACCCCGCACCGGGACCGATGGCACTCTGGCTTGGGCGGTTGACATCGACAATCCAGCCACGGGTGAGGTCTTCACCTTGACGCTGAAGGAGGTTTCCCTGCCCATGCCGGACGGACGCCATGTCACCCGTCCCTGTGCGATAGGTTTTGCTGGAAACTATCCCCGCGCGCTGGACGGATTGGCCCGACTGTTGTCGCTGGACATGCGGGTGATCGATCCGGCATGGATCAGCATGAAGCTGCGCAAGCTGCTCAATGTGGGGGAGCCGTTGGGCCACTTCATGGCTCCGATTCCTGGGCAAAAGCGCCAACAAACGTGGCCCAGTACCGTCGCTTATGTAGCCCGACTGGTGCTTCACCGCTACGCGATGCTTGGAGTTCTCGACGAGTCTGGTGAACCCATTGGTTCGATGGGTGTGTTGGCGATGCCGGCACAGGCAACGACTGCAGCAGCGTCATCAAACAGAAAGCTGTCATTGATGGCAGGTAAGCCGTGCCCCGAAGTGCGGCAATTCGACCGCGATCCACATATTTTAAAAAAGGCCCACGGATGCGATTTTTGCACCAGCTGTGGTTTTGTCGGAGCTTGCGGCTGACGAACTGCTTTCGTGCAAGCCCGATTTTGGAAGGCGCCATTGGCGCCTTTCTTTTTGGAGAGTTCGCCTACAATTCGACTCTGGAAAAACCAAACCCCCTGCAGCCGACTGACTGAGGGGGTTGGGGGGATAGGAGCCTGACGATGACCTACTTTCACACGCGAATGCGCACTATCATCGGCGCTGAGGTGTTTCACTGTCCTGTTCGGGATGGGAAGGAGTGGGACCACCTCGCTATGGTCGTCAGGCGTAACTTGTTGTTGAAGACGGGAGGGTCTTCAACCGATTTGTAGAGTTTGAATCAGGTATTGATTGCGTACCAGTGTACGGTGACTTTAAGTCAATTGACGAATGGTCAATGTACCTTGGGTCAGTGAACACTACTTTGTCGTGATCTGAGATCGGATGACAAAGTTATAGGGTCAAGCCGCACGAGCAATTAGTACTGGTCAGCTTAACGCATTACTGCGCTTCCACACCCAGCCTATCAACGTCCTGGTCTAGAACGACTCTTGAGGGGGCTCAAGGCCCCGGCAGATCTTATCTTGGAACGAGTTTCCCGCTTAGATGCTTTCAGCGGTTATCTCTTCCGCACATAGCTACCCGGCGATGCCACTGGCGTGACAACCGGTACACCAGAGGTGCGTCCACTCCGGTCCTCTCGTACTAGGAGCAGGCTTCCTCAAATCTGCAGCGCCCACGGAAGATAGGGACCAAACTGTCTCACGACGTTTTAAACCCAGCTCACGTACCTCTTTAAATGGCGAACAGCCATACCCTTGGGACCGGCTACAGCCCCAGGATGAGATGAGCCGACATCGAGGTGCCAAACACCGCCGTCGATATGAACTCTTGGGCGGTATCAGCCTGTTATCCCCAGAGTACCTTTTATCCGTTGAGCGATGGCCCTTCCATACAGAACCACCGGATCACTTTGTCCTACTTTCGTACCTGCTCGACTTGTCAGTCTCGCAGTCAAGCACGCTTATGCCAATGCACTATCAGCACGATTTCCGACCGTGCCTAGCGTACCTTCGAACTCCTCCGTTACACTTTGGGAGGAGACCGCCCCAGTCAAACTGCCCACCATACACTGTCCCCAACCCCGATTCAGGGGCCAAGGTTAGAACCTCAAACACACCAGGGTGGTATTTCAACGTTGGCTCCATGCGAACTAGCATCCGCACTTCAAAGCCTCCCACCTATCCTACACAGATCTGTTCAAAGTCCAATGTAAAGCTACAGTAAAGGTTCATGGGGTCTTTCCGTCTTTCCGCGGGGAGATTGCATCATCACAAACATTTCAACTTCGCTGAGTCTCTGGAGGAGACAGTGTGGCCATCGTTACGCCATTCGTGCAGGTCGGAACTTACCCGACAAGGAATTTCGCTACCTTAGGACCGTTATAGTTACGGCCGCCGTTTACTGGGACTTCAGTCAAGAGCTTGCACCCCATCATTTAATCTTCCAGCACCGGGCAGGCGTCACACCCTATACGTCGACTTTCGTCTTTGCAGAGTGCTGTGTTTTTATTAAACAGTCGCAGCCACCGATTCTCTGCGGCCTCATTCGGCTCCATTTGTACAACTTCACCTACTAAAGGCACACCTTCTTCCGAAGTTACGGTGTCAATTTGCCGAGTTCCTTCTCCAGAGTTCTCTCAAGCGCCTGAGAATACTCATCTCGCGCACCAGTGTCGGTTTGCGGTACGGTCGTATGTAGCTGAAGCTTAGTGGCTTTTCCTGGAAGCAGGGTATCACTCACTTCGTCTGCAAGCAGACTCGTTATCACCCCTCATCTAAGATCCCCGGATTTGCCTAAGGACCACGACTACAGGCTTGAACCAACATGTCCAACAGTTGGCTGAGCTAACCTTCTCCGTCCCCACATCGCACTACACATCGGTACAGGAATATTGACCTGTTTCCCATCAGCTACGCATCTCTGCCTCGCCTTAGGGGCCGACTCACCCTACGCCGATGAACGTTGCGTAGGAAACCTTGCGCTTACGGCGAGGGGGCTTTTCACCCCCTTTAACGCTACTCATGTCAGCATTCGCACTTCTGATACCTCCAGCATCCTTTACAAGACACCTTCACAGGCTTACAGAACGCTCTCCTACCATCGCATTTCTGCGATCCGCAGCTTCGGTAACTGGCTTGAGCCCCGTTACATCTTCCGCGCAGGACGACTCGATCAGTGAGCTATTACGCTTTCTTTAAATGATGGCTGCTTCTAAGCCAACATCCTGACTGTTTTAGCCTTCCCACTTCGTTTCCCACTTAGCCAATTTTAGGGACCTTAGCTGGCGGTCTGGGTTGTTTCCCTCTTGAGTCCGGACGTTAGCACCCGGTGCTCTGTCTCCCAAGCTGTACTCATCGGTATTCGGAGTTTGCAATGGTTTGGTAAGTCGCCATGACCCCCTAGCCATAACAGTGCTCTACCCCCGACGGTAATACTTGAGGCACTACCTAAATAGTTTTCGGAGAGAACCAGCTATCTCCAGGTTTGTTTAGCCTTTCACCCCTATCCACAGCTCATCCGCTAGTTTTGCAACACTAGTCGGTTCGGACCTCCAGTGCGTGTTACCGCACCTTCATCCTGGCCATGGATAGATCACCTGGTTTCGGGTCTACACCCAGCGACTAGACGCCCTATTCGGACTCGATTTCTCTTCGGCTACCCTATTCGGTTAACCTCGCCACTGAATGTAAGTCGCTGACCCATTATACAAAAGGTACGCCGTCACCCCTTTCGAGGCTCCGACTTTTTGTATGCATGCGGTTTCAGGATCTATTTCACTCCCCTCCCGGGGTTCTTTTCGCCTTTCCCTCACGGTACTTGTTCGCTATCGGTCGATTACGAGTATTTAGCCTTGGAGGATGGTCCCCCCATCTTCAGACAGGATTTCACGTGTCCCGCCCTACTTGTCGCATGCCCAGTTCCACAATCAACTTTTTTCATACGGGGCTATCACCCGCTATGGCCGGACTTTCCATTCCGTTCTGATAAGTCGACTGCTAAATCATGCAGGCTCTTCCGATTTCGCTCGCCACTACTTTCGGAATCTCGGTTGATGTCTTTTCCTCCAGCTACTGAGATGTTTCAGTTCGCCGGGTTCGCCTCGTTACCCTATGTATTCAGGTAACGATACCCTTGCGGGTGGGTTTCCCCATTCGGACATCTGCGGATCAAAGCTCATTTGCCAGCTCCCCGCAGCTTTTCGCAGGCTATCACGTCCTTCATCGCCTGTAATCGCCAAGGCATCCACCACATGCACTTAGTCACTTGACCCTATAACTTTGACATCAAACTCTTCGATGCCGTCAAGGACTCACCAGCACCCAGCGACTAAGCCGGTGCCAGTGTTTGAGTATTCACGTTTGCCGTACTTTCAACTCGATCAACCGCTTTCGCAGTTCATCCATTGAAGTCTGGTGACGCAATCAATTGTCATTGGCGGCACGGTGCTCACCAGGCCTTTACCCCTGGTCAGCTTTCCGCCAACAACGCTGATTCGACTCTACAAATTGTTAAAGAACAACAGCCAACTCTCGATGGCTAACCAAAACCACGAATCAATGCACTCTTGTGCATCGAGGCTTTGGTTAGCATCGATCAGTTCAACAGAAGCAACAAGCTCTTCTTCTTGCTTGTCGATGGTGGAGGATGACGGGATCGAACCGACGACCCCCTGCTTGCAAAGCAGGTGCTCTCCCAGCTGAGCTAATCCCCCTTCGATGTCTTGTTGCCTTCGGCCAGAGCCTTCGACTCAAAGATTCATCGGTGGTGGGTCTGGTTGGATTCGAACCAACGACCCCCGCCTTATCAAGACGGTGCTCTAACCGACTGAGCTACAGACCCCAATCTCTTCTGTCACTGTCGTATTTACAGCCGATAAGTGTGGGCGCAAGAACAACTTTGACCTTGGACGTTGCTGCGATCCAGTCAAGCTTGCGCTCGTGCTGTCTCGTGCTCTGTCATCTTCCAGAAAGGAGGTGATCCAGCCGCACCTTCCGATACGGCTACCTTGTTACGACTTCACCCCAGTCACGAACCCTGCCGTGGTAATCGCCCTCCTTGCGGTTAGGCTAACTACTTCTGGCAGAACCCGCTCCCATGGTGTGACGGGCGGTGTGTACAAGACCCGGGAACGTATTCACCGCGGCAAGCTGATCCGCGATTACTAGCGATTCCGACTTCACGCAGTCGAGTTGCAGACTACGATCCGGACTACGACCGGTTTTCTGGGATTGGCTCCCCCTCGCGGGTTGGCAGCCCTCTGTACCGGCCATTGTATGACGTGTGTAGCCCTACCCATAAGGGCCATGAGGACCTGACGTCATCCCCACCTTCCTCCGGTTTGTCACCGGCAGTCTCATCAGAGTGCCCTTTCGTAGCAACTGATGACAAGGGTTGCGCTCGTTGCGGGACTTAACCCAACATCTCACGACACGAGCTGACGACGGCCATGCAGCACCTGTGTGCAAGCTCTCTTTCGAGCACTCCCAGATCTCTCCAGGATTCTTGCCATGTCAAGGGTAGGTAAGGTTTTTCGCGTTGCATCGAATTAAACCACATCATCCACCGCTTGTGCGGGTCCCCGTCAATTCCTTTGAGTTTCAACCTTGCGGCCGTACTCCCCAGGCGGTCAACTTCACGCGTTAGCTTCGTTACTGAGTAGAAACCCACCCAACAACCAGTTGACATCGTTTAGGGCGTGGACTACCAGGGTATCTAATCCTGTTTGCTCCCCACGCTTTCGTGCATGAGCGTCAGTACAGGCCCAGGGGATTGCCTTCGCCATCGGTGTTCCTCCGCATATCTACGCATTTCACTGCTACACGCGGAATTCCATCCCCCTCTGCCGTACTCCAGCTTTGCAGTCACAAAGGCAGTTCCCAGGTTGAGCCCGGGGATTTCACCTCTGTCTTACAAAACCGCCTGCGCACGCTTTACGCCCAGTAATTCCGATTAACGCTTGCACCCTACGTATTACCGCGGCTGCTGGCACGTAGTTAGCCGGTGCTTATTCTTCAGGTACCGTCATCCCCCCGAGGTATTAACCCAAAGGATTTCTTCCCTGACAAAAGCGGTTTACAACCCGAAGGCCTTCTTCCCGCACGCGGCATGGCTGGATCAGGCTTGCGCCCATTGTCCAAAATTCCCCACTGCTGCCTCCCGTAGGAGTCTGGGCCGTGTCTCAGTCCCAGTGTGGCTGGTCGTCCTCTCAGACCAGCTACAGATCGCAGGCTTGGTAGGCCTTTACCCCACCAACTACCTAATCTGACATCGGCCGCTCCAATCGCGCGAGGCCTTTCGGTCCCCCGCTTTCACCCTCAGGTCGTATGCGGTATTAGCCACTCTTTCGAGTAGTTATCCCCCACGACTGGGCACGTTCCGATGCATTACTCACCCGTTCGCCACTCTCAAGGGGTTGCCCCCTCTACCGTTCGACTTGCATGTGTAAAGCATGCCGCCAGCGTTCAATCTGAGCCAGGATCAAACTCTTCAGTTCGATCTTGAATTACTCAACGGAATCGAAGACTCACAGCAGACCTAAAGTCTGCAGCTACACTTCTTCTTCCGTGAGCGTCTGAAATAAAGACCCTTGATTCCTCAAGAACCTTCGGCACAAAGCCATTCAAACGCCCACGCTTATCGGCTGTGAATTTTTAAAGAACAACCACCAATCAACCAACTTGCCAGCCAACCCGAAGGTCGTTTTGCTTTCGCGTCGCGCCGTTGATTAGCAGCGAAGACAGAGATTATTGTCTGTTCGACATTTCCCTGTCAACTACCAGGTCTTTCGATGCGACTGGAATCTCTTCCAATCCCACCGGCATCCAAATCAGGCAAACCGCACCCCACTCGAACCACCCAGCAGCCCGCCTCAATTAACCCACAACTCAGTTGCAAGTCATTCATCAGCGGAGCTTTCTATTGTGCACCAAAAATAATCGGACACAAGAGGTTAATAGACTTTTTTTGTCGGGTATTGAGTCAACCTCTCAGGCGGCAAGTCCGAGGGGCAGGCGGCTCCTTGCCAAGATCGCTTTTGTCACCGCTTCAGGCTCTTCCGAAGCCATGATGTCGGCGAGGCCCCCCTGCAACCGCAACATGTCGGCCCGCAGGATGCGTTGCTTGATCGCGGGAAGCTGCGCAGGGTGCATGCTGAAGGATGTGAGCCCCATCGCCAGCAGCAGTTCCGTGAACTCAGGGTCACCGGCCATCTCGCCGCAGACGCTGACCCCTTTCCCCGCAGCCCTGGCCGCTTCGATCGTCGAGGCGATGAGTTTCAGTACAGCGGGATGCCAGGGGTCATACAGATGTGCCACCGACTCGTCGGCCCGGTCGATCGCCAACGTGTACTGAATGAGGTCATTGGTTCCTAGGGACACGAAATCGAAGTGCCGCATGAACACCGGGAGGATCAGAGCAGCGGCAGGCACCTCGATCATCGCACCGACTTCGACTGGCCCATGAACAATCCCGGCACAGGCCAGTTGACCTTTGGCTCGATCCAGAGCGGCAACAGTGGCCCTGACCTCCTTCGCGGAGGTAAGCATCGGTACCAGCAGCTTCACCGGACCCAGTGCAGCGGCTCGCAGGATGGCTTTCAGCTGGATTTCGAACATGGCAGGGTCCGCCAGACTCCATCGGATTGCACGCAATCCCAGGGTCGGGTTGAGCCCATGTTCGTGGCGCAACTCGCCCAACGACATGCGCTCCAGTGGCTTGTCTGCACCGATGTCGACAGTTCGGATGGTGACGGGCAATCCATCCATCGCCAGGACCGCGGCCCGATAGGCCTGGAACTGTTCTTCTTCATCCGGGAGAGCCCCTTCCCGGTTCATGAATAGGAACTCCGACCGGAACAGACCGACTCCTTCAGCTCCGGCCATCAGCGCAGCTGCACAGTCACTCGGCAACTCAATGTTGGCCAGCAATTCGATGCGCTGGCCATCAAGGGTGACCGCCGGACGGTTTCGCAGACGGGCCAGCCGTTCACGCTCCAGGTGCCCTTGACGCTGCCGGAAGCGATACTCTTCCAGAAGGATGGGAGACGGATCGACGATCACGACGCCCGCGTCGCCGTCAATGATCACCCAATCGTCTTGTCGGACCAGGCGGCTGGCGTCACGCGCCCCCACGACGGCAGGGATGTCAAGACTGCGCGCCACGATGGCCGTATGCGAGTTCTTGCCGCCCACATCGGTGAC
Organism: Burkholderiales bacterium; assembly: GCA_016703325.1. GTDB lineage: Bacteria > Pseudomonadota > Gammaproteobacteria > Burkholderiales > Burkholderiaceae_C > Sphaerotilus. The sequence continues at coordinate 55,582 of JADJCH010000003.1, forward strand.
AAACCCGGTAAAGACGCTGCCCTTGAACTGCAGCATGTCAGCCGGAGAAATGTCGTTGGCGACCAGGACCAGAGGATCTTCCCCCGCAAAGTCCCTCGCTTCCACGTTCAGCCCTGTTGGTGAGCGACCGGCTTCGTTGGCCAGGGCCCCGAGCAGCCGTTCAGCCACCTGCTCGACATCGGCCTTGCGCTCACGGAGGTAGTCGTCCTCCATTTCATCAAACTGGCGCGCCAGCACTTCCAGCTGCGCGGACAGGGCCCACTCCGCGTTGTAATGCCGCTCGACGATCCAATGACGCGTCGCTTCGGCCAACAAATCGTCGCGCAGCAGCATCAGGTGCACATCCAGCAGTGCCACCAGCTCGGCCGGCACGTCGGAGGTGACACCGTCCTTGAGTCGTTCGATGTCCAGGCAAACGCGATCACGCGCGCGCCGCAGGCGCAGCAGTTCGGCCGGGATCTGCGGGGGGGTGATGAAGTAGTGCGCCACGTCCACCCGACTGGACGCGACGAGGACCGCCCTCCCAATTGCCACTCCCCTTGACACCGGGAGTCCGAATACCTGGATGCTCATGGGGAAATCCTAGCAGCGGGTCCAAAGTTCAGGAGTCCGGGCTAGCCCAGGTACGCATGGAGGTCAAGTCCATGGCGGGCAGCAGGCGTCGGGCTCACTCGCCTTCGCCAAACTTGTCTGAGATCAGGTTGCGCAAGGCCTCCATCGCTTCGGCCTCTCGTTCACCGGTGATTTCGATCTCCACCTCACTGCCGAGCCCTGCCGCCAGCATCATCACACCCATGATGCTCTTGGCATTGACCCGGCGCCCATTGCGGGTCAGGAAAACATCGCAGGGATAGGAGCCCGCGAGCTTCGTCAGTTTGGCGGAGGCACGCGCATGCAAGCCCAGCTTATTGTTGATGGTGATGGTGCTGCGAATCATGTGGGGTCACCTGGAAAGCCTGATTCTGCGGTCGGGTGGACGCCATCGCCAGCACCCCCTGGCTGCCACCGGCCAGCGATCGCGTCACCAGTTCGTCAAGCGGAAGTCCGCAATAGTTGAGGGCACGCCAAAGCATCGGCACGTTGACTCCCGACACCGCACGAACCCGAACGCCATCGGCCAGTCGCTGAGCCACGTTGGCAGGCGTCGCGCCGAACACGTCGGTGAGCACCAGCGTCTCAGGATCGGTTCCCTTGGACAGGGCCAGGATGCATTGCCGTGCCAGGGCTTCGATCTCTTCTGCGTGGCTCTCGGGCATGACATCCAGCGCAGCCAGTCGATCGGCACATTCCGGGAATGCGTGCCTGGCCACCGCCTGCAGGGCAGTGGCCAGTGGAGCGTGCGCAAGCAGAAGCAATCGGGCCATGGGGGCGCATTATCATGGTGCGTCACCCAGTCATCCCATGCCGGCCCAAGAACTGCGGACGACAACGCGGCAAGCGTTGCAGTTGGTCCTCAGTGGAACAGCGAAAGCATCCGCTCCAGGGCGGACACCAACGGAGTCTGCAGCATGGGCAGGGTCAACAGCATGCCCACCAGCCCGACGGATACCGTGATCGGGAACCCAACAGAGAAGATCTGGATCTGCTGAGCCACCCGGGAGATCACGCCCAGCACCAGATTGACGAACAGCAGCATCGCGATGATCGGCAGCGCAATCCACAGGCCGATCCTGAAGACCTCTGCTCCCCATACCTGCGGCTGCAGCACGGATGCGACCCGGAACAACTCATCAGAAACCGGAAAGGATTCGAAGCTGCGAAGCACGGCCGTCGCCAGCAGCAGGTGGCCGTTGATCACGACAAACAGCAGACTGCCGATGCTGGCAAAGAACCTCGCGGTGGCGGTGCCCTGGCTGCCTGTTGCCGGGTCGAAGAAGCCCGCGAAGTTCAGCCCCATCTGCAGCCCGACCAGTTCGCCCGCGAACTCCACGGACGCGAAAACCACCCGCGCGGCGAACCCGAGCGTCACCCCGATCAGGATCTGCTGCGCCACCATCGCCAAGGCGGTGATGCTGTCCAGGGGAAGGACCGGCATGGGCGGCAGGGACGCCTGCGCTGCCACTGAAAGCAGCAGGGCCATCCCCACCTTCACACGCACCGGAACGGCCCGGGACGACAGCACAGGCGCCGACCACAGCAGCGCAAGAACCCTCAGGAAGGGCCACAGCAACGGCAGCAGCCACTGCAGCAGGGCGGCTTCATTGAAACCGATCATGTCCCGAGCCTGGTTTCAGCCCACCGCGCCAGGCAAGGACTGCAGCACCCGCTGCAGGTACTCCGTCAATGTGGTGAGCATCCAGGGCCCGGCCACCGCGACCACCGCGACGGCCGCGATCAGCTTCGGTACGAAGGCCAGTGTGGCCTCATGGATCTGCGTGGCCGCCTGCACGATGCTGACCACCAGCCCCACCAGAAGGATGGTGAGCAGCATGGGGGCCGCCACCGTCAGAAGGATCCACAGCCCTTCCTGGCCGATCGTCAGAACCTGTGTGGCGTCCATGATGAGAGTCTTTCCAACCGTTCGTCAGACCGCAAAACTCGCTGCCAAGGAACCGAGCAGGAGGTTCCAGCCGTCGGCCAGCACAAACAGCATCAACTTGAACGGCAACGCCACCAGCACCGGTGAAAGCATCATCATCCCCAGGCTCATCAGCACGCTGGCCACCACCATGTCAATGACCAGGAACGGAATGAAGATCAGGAAGCCGATCTGAAAGGCTGACTTCAACTCACTGGTGACAAAGGCCGGGACCAGCACACGCAGCGGCACCTGCTCCGGAGTCACCGAAGGATCCAGCCTGCCCAGCCGCGTGAAGAGGGACAAGTCAGACTGGCGGGTCTGCTTCAGCATGAACTGCCGCATCGGTGCCTCCGCCCGGGCCACGGCCTCCTCAAAGGACATCTGGTTGGCCGCGTAGGGTTTGTAGGCATCGCTGTAGACCTTGTCCAGGGTCGGGCCCATGACAAACATCGTCAGGAACAGCGACAGGCCGACGATCACCTGGTTGGGTGGCGCGGCCTGGGTACCCATGGCCTGCCGCAGCAAGCTGAGAACGATGACGATGCGGGTGAATCCGGTCATCATCAACAACACCGCCGGCAGGAACGACAGTGCAGTGAAGATCAGCAGAGTCTGCACCGGCACCGAGTAGCTGCTGCTTCCGCCAGCCTGGCCGATCACCAGGGGCAGCGCAGCCGTGTTCGGCGCCGTCGTAGCAGCAACCTGTGCCAGGGCAGGAGAGCTGCCGACCACCAGGCCGAACAGAGCCAGCGCGAGCGGCAGGCAAGGTGTCATGGCCCGAGACGGCCTGCGTGCTTGGAGGTCAACGCGGCCCATTTCAAGCGCCCCGCGCCAGCCGCTCGCGCAGCGCGAGCAAGCGAGGGTCCTGACGTCCACCCGCAGCCGTCAGGACGGAGTGACTGGCGCCCGAAAGGGTGGAATCCGGCTCACCAGACAACGTCGAAAGTCCGCCGGGGTTCGTGCGCGACGCCCGGGCAGAGCGGCTGCGCGACCCCGACTGGCGAAGCTCAGAGCGGTGGGGTTCGGTCGATGCGACCTCGGTCCCGCGCCCCCCCACTGAGCCGAGCGATGTGCCCCGTCCCAGCGCACGGGACAACACCTGTGAGAAGCCACCCGAACCGGTGGACATCAGATCCGTTGGAGCGGTACCGGTGGGGTGCTGCGCCGTCAACGGTTGGCTGCTGCGCAACAGCGTGCTCACCTGCTGAGGTGTCACCCCCAGCACCAGCCAACGTTTGGCGGATCCCTCTCCCACCTCGATGGTCACCACTCGCTGTTGCGGTCCCACAGCGAGACTGCCCACGAGCCTGGGATGCAGTCCCGTCGGACGACCCCCTGAGCCCGCCATGCCGCTGCGCTTGAGCAGCCACAGGCCTGCGGGCACCAATGCCAGCACCACGGCAAACCAGACCAGCGACATCCAGGAAACTGCGGACATGTCCCCTCCTCAGCCGCCCCGGGACAGGCGGCGCATGCGTTCGCTGGGTGTCACGATGTCAGTCAACCGGATGCCGAACTTGTCATTGACCACCACCACCTCGCCCTGGGCAATCAAGTAGCCGTTGACCAAGACGTCCATCGGTTCGCCGGCCAGCGCATCAAGCTCCACCACCGATCCCTGCGCCAGTTGCAGGATGTTCTTGATGGGAATGCGGGTGCGGCCCAACTCCACGGTGAGCTGGACGGGAATGTCCAGGATCAGGTTGATGTCGTTGCCCGCCGAGGGCCCTGCGACACCCGAGGTTGCATTGAAGTTGGCAAACGCCGCCGGAGCCATCTGGTCCACAGCACCACCAAAAACCTCCGACACCTGGCCGGAGCCGCTTGAGCTTGCAGTTGAAGGAGCCTGCTCCTCCAACGCTGCGGCCCACTCGGCCGCCATGGCGTCCTGGTCGCTGTCCAGGGCGTTGTTCTCAGCCATGGTTCTCTCCGATCCAAGTCATGTTCTGGTTGGTGAGCAGGCGCTCCACCTTGAGTGCGTAATGGCCGTTGGAGGTGCCGTAGTGCGCCTCCAGGATCGGCACGCCATCGACCTTGGCCTGCACCAGTTTCTCGATGTCCAGCTCGATGAAGTCACCCGCCTTGAGCGCCAGCAATTGCTCCACCGTGGCCGGCGCATGAGCCAACTCGGCGACCAACTGCACCTGAGCTGCTTGAATCTGGTGCGTCAGCAGCTTCACCCAGCGTCGATCGGGTTCGGCCGAATCCCCCTGCGTGCTCGAATACAGCACGTCGCGGATGGGCTCCAGCGTCGCGTAGGGAATGCAGAAGTGGATCGTGCCCGTGGTGTCGCCGATCTCCAGCGTGAAGCTGGAGGTCACGACGATTTCTCCGGGGGCCGCGATGTTGGCAAACTGCGGTTGCATTTCCGAACGCTGGTACTCCAGCTCGAGCGGATAGATGCCCTGCCAGGCCTTCTTGTACTCGGCGGTGATCACTTCCACCACCCGCATGATCACCCGCTGCTCGGTGGGCGAGAAATCTCGCCCTTCGATGCGGGTGTGGAACTTCCCGATGCCACCGAACAGCGCATCGATCACCGCAAACACCAGCGTCGGATCGCACACGATCAGACCCGAACCACGCAGCGGCCGCACCGAGACGATGTTGAAGTTGGTGGGCACCACGATCTCGCGCAGGAAGGCGCTGTACTTCTGCACCTTGATGCCGCCCACGCTCACCTCTGGCGTCTTGCGGATGAAGTTGAACAGGCCCACACGGATGTTGCGGGAGAAGCGCTCGTTGATGATCTCGAACGTGGGCATGCGCCCACGCACGATGCGCTCCTGGCTGGCCAGGTCGTAGTCGCGGATGCCGCTCTTGGGCGCATCCTCCTGCTCCAGCTTCTGGCTCTCGCCGGTGATGCCCTGCAGCAGCGCGTCGACTTCGTCCTGGGAAAGGATCTGCTGATTCATCGTAGGGCTTCCGTTCGGAGGTCTTCAGCCAGCGCACGCCACAGCGCCGGCTGGGCCGGGCTGTCGGCGTTGCCCCCTTGAGGGGGAGCGGCGACGCCGCAACGGGGGAGGGCCAGGCTCACTGGATGATGAAGCTGGAAAAGTGCACCTGCTGCACCGGGTTGTAGACCGGCTGCTTCTTGCGCTTCTTCTTCCCCGGGGCGGGCTCATCCTCTTCGGTGTCGATGTCGATGCCCAAGGGGCGCACCGCCTCGCGCATCACCTCTTCGGCGAGTTTCTCCTTGCCTTCGCGCTCCAGCAGCTCGGCGGCCGTCTTGTGCGACAGCGTCATCAGGATGCCATTGCGGATGGCCGGCATGAAGCCCTTGAGTTCCTCTGCGAACTTGGGATCATCCACCTCCAGCGTGATGCCGATCTGCGCATAGCGCTCATGGTCCCGGTCCGCCAGGTTCACGACGAAGGGATCCAGCGGCACGTAGGTGGGCGGTTTGCTCGGGTCACGCTTGGCCGGCTTGGCAGCGGGCGCGTGGGCAGCCGCCTTGGCATGGCCGCCTGAGGCTTCGCTGCCCTCTTCTTCTTCCTCGGCCGCCTTCTTCTTCATCATGAAAAAGGCGGCCCCACCCCCACCGAGCACCAGCAGCAGCACCACCGCCACGATGATGATGAGCTTTTTGGAACCCTTTTTGGGCGGTGCGTCACCCGCCGGGGCCGCGGCAGCTGCAGACATGAACGACTCCTGGGAATAAGACCCCCGACCTTCCACGCGAGGCCGGGCCTCACCAGACGGAATGGACCGTCGCAGTGAGCATGAAGGTCATTATTCGGAGGGCAGGCCTGCCGCGATGGCGCGAAAAGGCCTGCAGACCCCCCCCAGACCTGCCGCTACAGATCAGGCATAAAGATCCAGCGCGCGCAGCGTGGATGCCCCGCCATCCCCTGGAGAAGCACCGCCGCCGGTGAACTCACCCAGCGACTGGCCCCGAGCGCTGTGCCGACCCGACTCAACCGTGGGTCTTCCTGCTGCGGCGTGCTCCCGGTCTCGGCCGCCTCCGGGGTCCTCGCCCGCAGCCCCGTCTCGACCAGCCGCTGTTCCCTCTCCTCTCGCAAGCCAACCGTCGGCGGGCGCCTCGGAGCCGGGAGAGGGCGGTGCACTGACTTCGCTGCCTGCCCACTTCAGCCCATCAGCCTCCAGCGCCCTGGCGAGGGCAGGCACGTGGGCCTGCAACATCTCACGGGTGGCTTCGTGGGCAGCGGCGAAGTCGATGCGCGCCTGTTCACCCTCCAGGGCGATGCGCACCTCGATCGGCCCCATCTCCACCGGGTTCAGGTGCAACCGTGCCTCGCGCACCCCTTCGCTGGCAAAGCGGCTGACATGCAGCATCACTTCATCGCCAGCGCCCGGTGCGTCAGCGGGAGTCGCCACCGCCACCTCGGAAGTCGCAGGCGCGGCGCTCACTTCGGTCGAGCCGGTCGCGGCAGCACCCCCCGTTACTGCAGCACCCAGGAAGCCTCCAAAGCCCGCCAGAGAGATTGCCGCCTCCCGTGCAGAGCCGCCCTCGCCCGTACCGCTCAGAGCAGTGTCCTGCAGAGTCTCATCGGCCGCCGGGCTCTCGGCGCCGGTTCGGACCCCGTCGGCCAGGGATGCGTCCGCAGCGACCATTCGTTCTGCCGGCTCCTCGACCCGGCGGCCCGACTCAGGCCCCTGCCCGGTACCCTCGGCGGCCGACCCGAAGCCCGCACGCGCGGCCGACAACCCGGTCCCCTGGCGCCCCGACGTCCGCTGTGCACCGCCAGGACCGCTGGCTCCGATGCCGCCGATGCCGCCAGTGGCCCCGTTCACCCCTTTCTCCCATGCCGGCGAACCTGCCGGAAGAGCACTGTCCTGTGCATCGGGGCCCTGGCCACCCGCATCGGCCGCCACACCTGGGCCGGCAGCCACTACGCCGATCTGCTGCAGCCACTGCGCCAGGGTCTGCCCGCCACCCGACTGGGCCACGGCCGCCTCACTGTGCTCGCCGGACTCACCCCGTGTCGCCTCCAGCGGCACCTCCGGCACAGCGCCAGCCGCCGGGCGATCCTTTGCCGCCGGGTTGCGATCCGGTTGCGCGCGTGGTGACTCGGCACGCTCAGCGTTGGCAGCTGCATTCAACATCCGCTGCCGCTCGGCCTGCTGCGCATAGGCCCGCTCCATCTGCAGACGGTCCCCCACGGATCGCGGACCGGCGGCCCCGTCTCGGGGGGCGCCCCCCTTTCCGGCAGGCGGCAGGTCGGTGGGCCGGGAGGTCACACCGGCCTGCTGATCCGACAGCATCTGGACGAAGGACGATGCCTCTCCACGACCCGCAGAGGCGCTGGACGCGTTGGCACGGGAGCTGACCGCCTGGCGCTCGGCGCGGGCGGTTTCGTTCACCAGATTGGAAGAGGAAGGTGAAAAGGTGGAGGCGACGGCCATGTGCGGCTTCCCGGGACCGATCGCGCCGCGCCCGGTCCCTTGCAGGGTCAATCGGAGTGGAGGCTGTCCGCCCCACGGCCCAGGTACTGGCCGGCACGGGCGGCCATCTCGTCCATCTGCTTCTGCTCGGCGCGTTCGGCTTGCTGCTGGAGCGCCATCTGGCGGCGCTCCAGCAGCTTGCGAACGGAGGCCAGCTTCAGCTCAGCGGCCATCAGCGCGGCAGCCGCAGAACCGCTGTCCTGTTCCAGCCGCGCCACCTGCTGCTCGTGCATCTGCATCGCGGTCTGCAGACGGCCGACAAACTCGTGGTACCCCTGCAAAACGGTCACCGCCACGCCCTGGCGGAACTCACCCTGCCAGCGGGCATCGCAGTCGCGCCGGTAGTCGTCAAGCTGAGCCTGCTGCTGGCGGCCCTGCATCAACTGGACATCGGCACGCTGACGCTGTGCCAGTGCCTGGTCACGTTGCTCCTGTGCGTGCTCGAGCAACAGCAGCAGGGGACGAAGGGAGGAATGGGCCATGGGGACGTGGGACTCAGATCGGGCGGGCGACCTGCCGCAACGTGGTCACGCTGTCGGTCAGGGGTGCGCGGGTCCAGGTGTCCTGCTGCAGCAGCGATCGCATGGCCGGCTGGGCCTTGACCGCCGCATCCAGCTCGCCGTCGTGACCGGGGCTGTAGGCGCCCAGCTGGATCAGATCGCGGGCCTTGTTGACCCGCGCGAGCATCTGTCGGAAGCGTCGAGCCGCCTCAAGGTGGTCGCGCGGCGCGACGCTGCTCATGACTCGGGAGATGGACTTTTCGATGTCGATGGCGGGGTAGTGACCGGACTCGGCCAGCTCGCGCGACAGCACGATGTGCCCGTCCAGGATGCCGCGTGCGGCATCGGCGATCGGGTCCTGCTGGTCATCGCCTTCACTGAGCACGGTGTAGAAAGCAGTGATCGACCCCTGACCGGCCGCCCCGTTGCCGCTGCGCTCCACCAACTGCGGCAACTTGGCAAAGCAGCTAGGCGGGTAACCCTTGGTGGCGGGCGGCTCGCCGATGGCCAGGGCGATCTCGCGCTGCGCCATGGCGTAGCGGGTGAGGGAATCCATCAGCAGCAGCACATCCAACCCTTCATCGCGGAAATGCTCCGCAATGGCGGTGGCATAGGTAGCGCCCTGCATGCGTGTCAACGGGGGCGCATCGGCCGGTGCGGCCACCACCACCGAGCGGCGCAGCCCCTCCTCACCCAGGATGTCCTCGATGAACTCCTTGACCTCGCGGCCACGCTCACCGATCAGGCCCACCACGATCACGTCCGCGGCGGTGTAGCGCGCCATCATGCCCAGCAGCACCGACTTGCCCACGCCGGTGCCGGCGAACAGGCCCAGGCGCTGTCCCCGTCCCACGGTGAGCAGGGCATTGATCGCCCGCACACCGGTGTCCAGAGGCTGGCGCACCGGGTCGCGCTCCATCGCATTGATCGGACGGCGCACCAGCGGCGCCAGATGCACCGACTGCAGCGGCCCGAGCCGGTCCATCGGCTGGCCCAATGCGTCCACCACCCGCCCGAGCAGCCCGGCCCCCACCGGCAGGTGGCGCGAGCGGTCTTCGCTGCGCCGCCAGGGGTGGGAGGTTTCACCCAGGCGCGGCGCCCGCACCGGAATCTCGCAGGGCACCACCCGGGCACCGCTCATCAGGCCATGCACCTCTGCAGTGGGCATCAAAAAGGCTCGATCGCCGGAGAACCCCACCACCTCCGCCTGCACCGCGGGCTGGCCCGCCATCTGCACCTCGCACAGCGAACCCACCGGCACGCGGATGCCGGCCGCCTCCAGCACCAGACCCGCCACCCGCACCAGGCGGCCCTGCGTCGGCAACGGCAGCGGCGCGGCCGCCAGGTCGCGCAGCGACTCCAGAAAGCCCTCCCAGCGCTCGGCCATGCCGGTCATCCCGGCCGAAACGCCTTCCTGCAGCAACGCTTGTTCTGCAGCCCTCATGCCTGCGTCTCCTGGGCCGGTGCGGCCGGGTCACGATGCTGCGATTGCGAAGCAGGCGCAGGGGACGCAGCCACAGGCCCATCCCACTCGGCAGCGCCGCCGCTCTGGCCCATTGCAACCATGGCACGGTGCCAGCGGGTACCCACCCGGGCGTCCACCGTGGCGATGTCAGACTCCACCAGGCAGCCGCCGCGCTCCACCTGGGCATCGCGTTGCAACCGGGCGCCCCGGGCCGCCAACAGCTCTGCGCAGCCATCGGCAATCAGCGCGTGGTCGTCCGGATGCACCCGGAGCACCACATGGCGGGCTGAGGTGAGCAGGCTGCCCAGTGCCTCCTGCGTCACCGCCAGCACCGACTCCGGTCGGAGCTGCAGCTCACTTCGCAGCACCTGCCGCGCCACCTCCAGGACGATACCGGTGACGCGGCGCGCCAGGTCCTGCTCGACGCCCTCCAGCTGCTGCTGGAACTGCTGCAGCAGCGCGCCCACCTGGGCGCTGGTCTGGGTGGCGAAGCTGCGCTTGAAGTTCTCCAGCGCTTCCAGCCCGTCCCGGTAACCGTCGTGATAGCCCCCTTCACGCGCCTCCTGCAGGGCCTGCAGGCGTGCGGCTTCGGCGCGCTGGCGGGCCTCCTCGGCACGGCGGGCCTGCGCCAAGGCCAGGGCCTCGGCCTGGCGGCGCAGAGACTCGGCATCCGGCACCGGGGGCGCCGCCTGGGGCTTGAGGGAAGGATCGTCCCCGAAGCTGCCGGGCTTCCAGGCAGAGAAACCTTCGAGCTCCTCGCGAGGGATGAAGCGCGCGTAGCTGCCGGCGGCGCGCGGCGACGGCCGATCAGAGGAACTGGTCATCGCCACCACCGCCCAGAACGATCGTGCCCTCGTCGGCCAGGCGACGGATGATCTTCAGCAGCTCCTTCTGCTCATTCTCCACATCCGCCACCCGCACCGGGCCGCGCGACTCCAGGTCCTCCTTGAGGGTCTCGGCCGCACGGCTGGACATGTTCTTGAACACCTTCTCGCGCAGCTCCTGCGTGGCCCCCTTGAGCGCAATGATGAGGGACTCGCTCTGCACCTCCTTGAGCAGGGCCTGGATGCCCTTGTCGTCGACCTTGATCACGTCGTCGAAGGTGAACATGTTGTCCATGATCTTCTGGGCCAGCTCGCCGTCGGCCTCGCGGATGTAGTCCAGCACCGCGGACTCGATCGCCGAGCCCATCATGTTGATGATTTCCGCGGCTGGTTTGGCACCGCCCAGCGAGGCCTTGCGCATGCGATCACCCCCGGCCAGCACGCGCGAGAGCACTTCATTGAGGTCCTTCAGCGCAGAAGGCTGGATGCCGTCCAGCGTGGCGATTCGCACCATCACCTCATTGCGGGTGCGCTCGGGCATCAGCTTGATCACGTCGGCCACCTGGTCGAACTCCAGGTGCACCAGGATCGCTGCCACGATCTGCGGATGCTCGTTGCGCAGCAGCTCCGCAATCGAACCCGCATCCATCCACTTCAGGCTCTCGATGCCGGTGATGTCGCTGCCCTGCAGGATGCGGTCGATCAGCAGGTTGGCCTTGTCCTCGCCCAGCGCCTTGCGCAGCACGTTCTTGACGTACTCGTCTGTGTCGCTGACCAGCATGCTGTGTTCGGACGCCTGCTCGTGGAATCGCTCCAGCACGCCGTCGTAGCGCTCGCGCGGCACCGACTTCATGCGCGCGATGGTTTCGCCCAGGCGCTGCACCTCCTTGGGAGTGAGGTGCTTGAACACCTCGGCAGCCTCTTCCTCACCCAGCGACATCAGCAGGATGGCGGCATCTTCCAGGCCGTTGTCGTCCATGTTCTCAGTTCCCAGGTTGTCCAGGTTGCCCGGCAGGGCCCGAAGCGCTCAGGTGACGGACTCTCATGTGCCGGGCACTCAAGCCGCTTCCTTGTTCACCCAGCCGCGCATGATGTTGGCCACCGCCGCCGGGTTCTCCCGCGCCAGCCGGCGAGCCGCTTCCAGCTTCTTGGATGACGGATCGGCCAGCAGGGCAGGCATCTCGCCTTCCTCCGCCCCCTCTGCGCCGGACCCGCCGCCGCTGCCATCGGCCAGCGCCGGCAGCTCCTGCGCATCGTCCACCACCGCATCCAGCAGGGGCACCGGCGGCTTGGGCGCAGCCTCCTTGAGCACCGGACGGATGGCGCCGAACACCACGATCGCCGCCACCAGCGCCAGACCCAGGGGCCAGGCAAACTGCTGCAGCAGCTCGCGCACCTCCGGCTGGCGCCACAGCGGGGTGTCGTCCACCACCGGCTTGTCCTGCTGGAAGGGCGCGCTGATGACCCGCACCGAGTCCCCGCGATCCTTGCTGAAACCCACCGTTTCCTGCACCAGTGCCGTCAGCTTGTCGATCTCTTCCGGCGACAGTGCCACCGTCTGCACATTGCCCTTCTTGTCGGTGCTGCTGCGGTGGTTCACCACCACCGCAGCGGTCAGGCGCTTGATGGAACCGGTGGCCGCACGCGTGACCTTGACGGTCTTGTCCACCTCGTAGTTGGTGACGGACTCCTTGCGACTGTTGCCGCCGCTTCCGACGGTGCCGCCTGCCTGGGCCGGCTGCATCGCCTGGGCCTGACCATTGATCGGCGCGGTCGCCGGCACGGGTGGTTGGTTGGTGGCCGCGCCAGGCACCCCGGACGGAGTGGCTGTGCCGCCTTGGCTGGTCTCGGACATCTGCGCACTGCGCACCGCAGCAGGCTCCTCGCCCTGGTTCGGGCGGAACTGCTCGGAGGTGGACTCCGACTGCGAAAAGTCGATGTCCGCACTCACCTGCGCGCGCAGGTTGTCACGCCCCACCACCGGCTCCAGGATGTCCAGGATGCGTTTGGTGTATTGGGTCTCGATGTGGTTGACGTACTGCAGCTGCTGCGGATCCAGGCCGTTGGTGGCACCCACGCCGGCCATCCCTTCGGGCGGGCCCGACAACAGCGAGCCGGTCTGGTCCAGCACACTCACCGCCTTGGGGTTGAGCTCGGGCACGCTGGCCGACACCAGGTGCACGATGCCGGCGATCTGCGCACGGTCCAGCATGCGCCCGGCCCGCAGCGTGAGCAGCACCGACGCACTGGGCTTTTGCTGGTCGCGGAAGAAGCCGTTCTGGTTGGGCAGCGCCAGGTGCACCCGCGCCGCCTCCACCGCCGCCAGAGCGGTGATCGAACGCACCAGCTCCCCTTCCAGACCCCGTTGGAAGTTCAGCCGCTCCTGGAACTGCGTGGTGCCGAAGCGGGCGTTGTCCATCAGCTCAAAGCCCACGCTGGAGCCCTTGGGCAGGCCGGATTGAGCCAGCTTGAGACGGATGTCGTGCACCTTGTCGGCGGGCACCAGGATCGCCCCGCCGCCCTCGGTGTGGCGGTACGGCACGTTCATCTGCGCCAGCTGGGCAATGATGGCGCCGCCGTCCTTGTCCGACAGGTTGGCGAACAGCACTTTGTAGTCCGGCCCGCGGTTCATCATCACCGCGGCCACCAGGACCGCGGCCAGCGCCAGCACGCCGGCCCCCAGCAGCAGCTTGCGCGGCATCGGCAAGGCCGCCAGACGTGCGACGAACCCGGGCGGCGTCTCGGCAGCGACCGTGTTGGGTGTCAGAGGTTGCAGTGTGGCGTTGTCCATGTCCGGAAGCTTCGGAACCGTCGGCGCAGCGCCGCTCCGGTTGTGTCATTTCGAACAGGATTATTCGGAGACCACCGACCTCACATGGTGCAAACAAGTTGTCGAAGGCCCTTCAGTTTCCCCTGCAGCGAGCCGATTCCACCACGATGCCGAGATCGGGATGCCTGCGAGCTTCCCGGGCACTGTCAGCCATGGACGTTCGACTCAAACCCTTTGACTTCGCGCAGGCCGCCGCCAAGGCGGGCATGCCCCAGGTGGCCCAGGAGGTCCGCATTGCGCGGACCCAAGCCAGTTCGGGCCTGTCTCGCAGCGACGAGGGCGGCCCCACCGGCACGAGCAACAACTTTTCCGTCGCGCTGTCCCAGGCGCTGCGCAGCGTCAGCCAGGCGCAGATGCAGGCGCAGCAGCTGCAGCGGGAGGTGTCGCTCGACAATCCGCAGGTCAGCATCGAGCAGACCATGCTCGCGATGCAGAAGTCGCAAATCGGCTTCCAGGCCGCCTTGCAGGTGCGCAACCGGTTGGTGCAGGCCTACAGCGACATCATGAACATGCAGGTCTGATCCAGCAGTTCATTTGCCATCGCGCCAACACATTCCCCGACTCCGTCGGGGATCGCCGTTGCGGGGGCGGTCAGAGTGTGAACAGCCTCCGACCGCGCTGGGTGCCGTCGATGTAGCGCTGCAGGGCGCGGGCACCCTCGCCGCTCAGGCCGACCATTTCGCAACCCAGCCGGGTGCCGCGGCCCTGGCTGTTGGCCGAGCCGACGTGCACCACCTTGAGTGCCACCTCCAGCACGGTGTAGGCGTCCAGCTCAAGACGAACACGCCCCAGCTGTGCCCCCTGCGCCAGTGCAGGCAAATCATCGGGCAGCAGCACCGCGGCGCCACCCTGGCTGATGTCGAGCACCCGCAGCGTCAGCACCCTGCCCGGCAGGGCCGGATGGGTGAGCCGGGCGGTGGGCTGGGCGTGGGTCAGCGGACGGACCCGGTAGGCCTCGCGACGCTGGAAGCGAAACAGCTCGCAGGGGTACTCGGCATTGAGCGCACTGGCGTCGCGCCCATGCACCAGCACCAGTCCCTGAACATCAAACTGGACCTTGACCGACTCCAGGTAGCCGACTGCCACCACCTCTTCGGCCTCGATCAGCCGATGCACCTTCAAGTCGCCAGGGTCGGCCGAAAACACCAGCACCCCGCGCTGCGGATCGTCGGCCCACAAGGTCGTGCTGTAGTGGTCGCCATCGGGCGTGGTCAGTGCCAGCGGCACATCGCCCTCGACGAACTGCCTGAGCAGCGCATGCACCTCGGCAGGCGATCGCACGCGGAAATCCTCTGCCGCCACGGCGGCTCCGGAATCCTGCAGCGCGTCCAGCGCTGCGGCCTGGGTGTTGAGCATCGCAGACTCCGAAACGACAGGTCAGTGAAGGATGTTGCGGGGCTCGCCTGCCAGCATCTGATCCAGGTCTTCCAGCCAGGGCTCGGCCAGGCGGCGGATCTCGGCGTCGTTGAGCAGGATGCGCTGCATGATGCGCGACTTGACCTGCGACTCCTCAACGCCCAGGGCGTTCTCGCCGGCGGCGTGCTTGAGCTGCGAGATCAGGACGGCACAGGCGCCCTCCAGCTTCACGACCCGGTCCCAATCACCATGGCGGGCGGCCACGAGCATCTCGCGGCTTGCCGTCTCGATGGCCTCGTAATACTGCAGAAGGGCGGTGTTCATCGAAGGGGCGCAATCAGGTGGGGAGAAGGGAGAGGGCATCACGGCAGGCTCTCAATCGGGTTCAGGAAGGCAGGCGATCGCCGATGGCATTCCAGGCATCGCGCAGCGGCTCGATCAGGCGGGCCACCTCGTCCAGCGGCTCGCTCTCCTTGCGCAGATTGGCCTGCGTCAAGCGCACGGTCGCGTAGTCGTAAAGGCTCTTGAGGTTGCGGGCCAGCTCGCCGCCCGCCTCCATGTTGAGCCCCGCACGCAGCCCTTCTTCGAGGATGCGCACCGCACGGCTGATGTGGCGGCCCTTGGCCTCCAGGCGCCCCAGTCCAGCAGGGCCGAACGTGCGGAGGCGATCTCGTCGATCAATCCATCGAAGAGCATCTGCACCAGTCGGTGCGGCGTCGCCCCGGACACGCCGGTTTCGACACCCACCTGGTGGTAAAGGTTGGCAAACTGCTGAGGCCGACCGAAAGCTGCCTGGAACGGTGAAGAGAACATGTTCGCTGCGATCTGGTTGAAGGGTTGCGGCGTTGGTGACCTTTGTGTTATCGACCTGCGGTGGCGCAGACTTGAGCGTTGGGCGTCAGCTGCTGTAGGTCAAGACAGACAGCTGCTGGCTCACGTAGCTGGACAGCTGGTTCATTTTCGCCATCTGGGTGTCCAGCGCGGTGTACTGGGCACGCATGCGCTTTTCCACCGCCGTCATGCGGTTCTCGAAGGTTTCCTGCTGGTCCGAGTTGGCATCCTTCTGGCGCTGCAGGCTGTTGCTGCGCGACGTGAGGGAGCCGCTGGTGCTCAGTTGGGCATCGCCCCACTTGCGCAGCCGCACGGCGAAGCCCTCGTTGGCGGAGGTCACGCCGTCGACGTTGGCGAACAGCTTCTTCATCTCGCCCAGGTTGCCCAGCGCCTCGGTGAGCTTGCTGTCGTCCACCTTCAGCGTGCCGTCGGACTGCGGGTCCAGTCCGATGTCCGCCAGGCGCTGGTAGGTGGCCGAAGCGGACACCGAGCCCGTGCCCACCCCACGCAAGGCAGAGCGCAGGGCATTGACCGACGCATCGCCCTGCAGACTGCCGGCGGTCTTGCTGGCGCTGTCGTAGCGGGTCTGAGTACTCAGGTACTTGGCCAGGTCGTTGTAGGCAGTCGCGAAGTCAGTGATCGACTTCTTGATCGATTCGGTGTTCGAGCTGACCGTCACCTCCACCGGGGAGGCACTGACCTTGCCCAGCTTCAAGGTGACACCTTCGACCACCTCTTCCAGCGTGTTGCTGGCCGAGGTCACCGTCAGGCCGTTGACCGTGGCACGCGCATTGGCCGCGGCCTGCGTGCGCGACATCGAGGACACCGAGGCCGAGGGGTCATAGGCCAGCGCGGACAGGCCGGCGCTGTCGGTGGAGTCGCCATCGTCATCGGCCACCTGCACCCGAAAGCCGTTCTCCTCACCGGTGGCCGAGGAATGCATCACCAGGCGTGAGCCGCTGGCGTCGTTGACGATCGATGCGCTCACCCCGCCGCCGGCGGCGTTGATCTTGTCGCGCACCTGCGCCAGGGTGTCGGTGGCCAGCACCGACACACTCACCGGCGTGGCCCCGCTCTTGGCGGTGAAGCTGCTTTGGTCGGCCGACCAGGTGCCCAGTTCCAGCGTCAAGGTACCGGAGCCCAGCGTGCTGGCCGAAGAGCCGAAGGCGCTGCTCGCCAGGGACTGTGAGGCCGCCAGCTGCTGCACGGACACGCTGTAGGACCCTGCCGTCGCCTTGGTGTTGCCGCTGGCGGACACCACGCTGCTGTCGGCAGAGGCCGCCGTGGAACTACCCCAGGTGGCTGCTTTGGTCAGGTTGGAGGCGGCATCGCGCAATGCAGAGGTATAGCTCTGCAACTTGCCGTAGGCCGAGATCTTGGAATCGATCTTGGTGGCCTGCGTCTTCATCTGCGTGAGCGGCTGCCGCTCCACCGCCATGAGTTGGGTGACGATGGTTTCGACGTCGAGACCGCTGCCGATACCGGCCGAGCTGATGGAGGCCATGGCAATGCCCTTTCATGCGCAGCAGCGCGAACCTTCGCGCCACCATGAAAAAACGCCCGGGCGCTTGCACGCACCGGACGTCCTGGGTCCCCCTGGGCCGGGCTGCACCCAGCCCGCCCCCCGAGGGGGTCAAGGAAACTTGGGACGGCCCGGCGTTTCCTTGAGTGGTATCGGCGCACCCGACGCCGACTTGAGCCAGGCACGCTCCTGCTCAACCCTTCAGCAACGAAAGCACCTGCTGCGGCAACTGATTGGCCTGCGCCACCATGGCGTTGCCGGCCTGCTGCAGCACCTGCGCCCGTGACAGGTTGGCCGTCTCCACCGCGAAGTCCGCATCCATGATCCGGCTGCGTGCGGCGGACTGGTTCTCGATGCCGATCTGCAAGTTGGAGATGATGGCGTCGAAGCGGCTCTGGGTGGCACCGAGCACGGCACGCTCGGAGTTGATCTTGTCCAGCGCATCGTCGATGCCGTTGAGCACGGCATCGAAGTCCACCGTCGAGTCCCCGATGGTCATGCGGCCGGTGCCGTCCACATCGCTGCCGGCCACGCTGACGATCGTTCCATTGGTCGTCAGATCCGTGGTGGAGATGACGATCGAATCGGCCGTGGTGGTGTTGGCACCGATCTGGAAGGTCAGCGTGCCGGCATCGCTGCCCACCACCGACTTGCCGTTGAAGGTGGTGCCGCCGAGCACACGCTGGACTTCCTTGGCCAGCTCGCCGAACTCCTGGTCCAGCGACAGGCGGTCGTCATCGGTGTTGGTGTCGTTGGCGGACTGCACCGCCAGCTCACGCATGCGCTGCAGCAGGTCGGCCGACTTGCCCAGCGCCCCTTCGGCGACCTGGGCCAGGGAGATGCCGTCGTTGGCGTTGCGGATGGCCGAATTCATGCCGCGCGACTGCGCGTTCATGCGCTCGGCAATCGCCAGGCCTGCCGCGTCGTCCTTGGCGGAGTTGACCCGCAGCCCGGACGACAGACGCTGCATCGAAGTCGCCAGCGAACCCTGCGACCCGTTGAGGTTGCGTTGGGCGTTGAGCGAGGCCAGATTGGTGTTGATGGTCTGCGGCATGAGAAGCACTCCTGGGTAGTCCGCTGTTCCAGCGCGCGTCGCCTGGGATCGGGAAGCCGGTCACCGCGGGCTGCTGCAGCAGGCACTCTTGCTTGCTGTCCCTGGATTTTCGGCAGGCGAGGCCGCCGGGATCGGATGAAATGACACCCTTGACCGGTCCAGTTGCGGGAACGTGCGCGCCTTTGCCAGATCGGCCCCGCAGCACCGGTACCCACGCCGCCGCACCACGCACGAAAGGGCTCCCTCAGGAGCCCAACCGGCGGTTAAAGCGGTCTCAGCGCGGCGGCCCGGTGGCCACCGGCACCGCCGCCGCCGATGGCGGGACCGCGATGTCAGCGCAGCAGGGACAGGACCTGCTGCGGCAGCTGGTTGGCCTGCGCGATCATCGCGCTGCCGGCCTGCTGCAGCACCTGAGCACGCGACAGATTGGCGGTTTCCGTCGCAAAGTCGGCGTCCATGATGCGACCACGGGCTGCGGACTGGTTCTCGATACCGATCTGCAGGTTGCCGATCACGGCATCGAAGCGGCTCTGGGTGGCACCCAGCTTGGCACGCTCGGAGTTCACCTTGTCAATGGCCGAGTCGATGCCGTCGAGCACGGTGTCGAAGTTCACCGCCGAGTCGCCGATGGTCATGCGACCGGTGCCATCCACATCCGTGCCAGCCACCGAGGTCATCGAGCCGTCGGTGCTCATGTTGGTGAACCCAACATCGATCTTGTCGGAAGTCGTTGTGTTCGCACCGATCTGGAAGGTGATGGTGCCCGCATCGGAGCCCACCACGGCCTTGCCGTTGAAGGTGGTGCCCTGAATGACGCGCTGGATCTCCTTGGCCATCTCACCGAATTCCTCGTCCAGCGACGTGCGGTCGGAGTCGGTATTGGTGTCGTTGGCCGCCTGCACCGCCAGCTCGCGCATGCGCTGCAGCATGTCGCCGACCTTGGACAGCGCCCCTTCGGCCGTCTGCGCCATCGACACACCGTCGTTGGCGTTGCGCATGGCAGCGGACATGCCGCGGGACTGGGCGCTCATGCGCTCCGCAATCGCCAGACCGGCAGCGTCGTCCTTGGCGCTGTTGACCCGCAGACCCGAAGACAGGCGCTGCATCGAGGTGGCCAGTGAAGACTGCGAAGCGCTGGCGTTGCGCTGGGCATTCAGGGAGTTCAGGTTGGTGTTGATGGTGGCAGCCATTTGTCGCTCCTACAAGCTAGTACAGATCAAGAGAATGAGACCGGCGTATGGCACCGGGAGTCCTTGGGGTGACTGCCCGGGACCTGTCAGCCTGTTGCCCTGGTTCGCTTAACCATTTCAACCATCAGCCGGCATCTTCCGGACCACGGACCGACTTGCGTCGCGCCGTTGAAATGCTTATCGGACAAGGCCTTCAGCAACTTTAGGCGCCGATTTCAAGGTCTTTTCCCACAACCTCGGAAGCCGGAACCAGGCCAGCGGCCCCCAAGCCCGACACCGCCGAACCAGCCAGGCTGGGCTGCCTGGCCGGTTCGAAGGCGCTGAAGCGAGGAACTCCTCAGACCCGGTGGCACTTATCGGCATTTCGCCGCCGGGTTGCAGCTCCACCATTGCCATGGAAGACCTCGACCCGCCCGCCAGGGCCTCAGCACCATGCCCCACCCACCTTCACTCAGCGCCGCAAGGCGTCCTCAGGCCCGCATTGCGACGCGTCAGAGTCTGGCCAGTGCCCGTCAGGAATGGGAAGCAGGCCGTCGCGCCAAGGAGGCCGGCCAGTGGCGCAACGCGCGGGTCCACTTTCAGCGCGCGGTTCAACTGGCTCCGCAGGATCCCCTCTACCGCTTGAACCTGGCTCGCGCAGCGCACGCGCTGGGCGACAACAACACCGCCATCCGTGAAGCCGGTGCTGCCTTCGAGCTGGACCGCAGCGATGCAGTGGCCTGCGAGATGCTCGGCCACGCCCTTCAGCGCGCCCGGCGCCACCGGGAGGTCATCGAGTCGCTCGACTCACTGGACCCGTCAACCCCGCGCAGTGCCGGCTGGCACCTGTGCCGGGCCAACGCCTGGCTGGAGATGCGCGACTTTGCCCGCGCGACGCAGGACGCCTCCAGCGCCCTGGCACTCGGCGGATCGGACCGCCCCTTGCGGCTCAAGACCCTGCGCACGCTGGGCCACGGACTGTCGATGCTGAGGCGCCACGACGAGGCAGGGCTGTGCTACCGGATGGTGGTGGACGCCGATCCGCTGGCACTGGGATGCGCCCTGTACGCGGCCCACTACAGCGCCTGGGCCTGCGATTGGCCCAACCTGCAGACCGATCTGGACCGGGTTCAGGCCAGCATCGACCGCGTCCAGGCCATGGACGATCCCACCGAGATCGAGGCACTGAGCCCCTTCTGCCTGCTCACCCTGACCGACAACCCCGAGGTGCTGCACTGGACGGCGCAACTGGCCTGCCTGAAGGGCCAACCCGACGCCCGAGCCCATCGCCCCGACTGGCCGGTGCCGCGGCCGAAGGGTCGCCTGCGCATCGGGCTGCTGTCGGCCGACTTTCACATGCATGCCACCAGCATGCTGATCGTCGAGCTGCTGGAGTCGATGGACCCGCAACGCTATGAGTGGGTGTTCTATTCGGGTGGCCCGGACGACGGCTCCGACCTGCGTGCGCGGGTGCGCGCCACGGCCACGCTCTGGCACGAGACCCGCGAATGGAGCACTCAGGCCCTGGCCGAACAGGTACGGCGCGATGAGGTGGGCGTGCTGATCGACATGAAGGGCTTCACCCTGGGCTCGCGCATGACCGTGCTGGCCGAGCGCGCCGCCCCCCTGCAGCTGTCCTGGCTGGGCTACCCCGGCACCACCGGCGCGGCGTACATCGACTATGTGGTGGGCGACCCGGTGGTGACCCCGCTTGAGGCACAGCCGCACTACAGCGAGTCCATCGCGCAGATGCCCCACTGCTACCAGCCCAACGACAGCCAGCGGTCGCGCCCGCAGTCCGGGCAGCGCTGCGACCACGGTTTGCCGGAGGAAGGTTTCGTCTTCGCCAGCTTCAACCAGTCCTACAAGATCGTGCCGGAGGTCTTCGACGCCTGGTGCCACATTCTGGCCGGCACCCCTGGATCGGTGCTTTGGCTGCTGGTACCCCCTGAAGAAACCCGGCAGCGCCTGCGCCAGGAAGCCGCAGCACGCGGCATCGATCCGCAGCGGCTGGTGTTCGCGCCCTTCATGGACATCGACGAGCACCGTGCCCGCCTGCCGCTGGCCGACCTCTTCCTGGACAGCTTTCCCTGCAGCGGACACACCACCGCCAGCGATGCCCTGTGGGCCGGCGTGCCGGTGGTGACCTTGATGGGCCAGGCCTTTGCCTCTCGCGTGGCCGCCAGCCTGCTGCACACCCTGGGCCTGGATGAACTGGTGTGTGGGCAACTGGACGACTATGTGCAGCAGGCCATGCACTTCGGTTGCAACCCGCTGTCCCATGGCGAGCTGCGCGCACGCCTGCAACAGGCCTGCGAACAGTCTGCGCTGTTCGACGGCCGGCGCTATGCGCAGGACTTCGCCGCCCTGCTGGAGCGCATGGTCGAGCGACAGAACCTCGGCCTGCCGCCGGCACCGCTGGCCGCGCCCTGAACACGACCGCAACCGCCGCCACGACCATCATCACAACCTTCCACGAGGAGGCCCGCGCATGATCCCCAAGACACTGCACATCATCTGGGTCGGCGACGACCGCAAGCGTCCCGACAACTGCATCCAGACCTGGGTGGATCACAACCCGGACTGGACCGTCCAGCTCTGGGGCAACGACGATCTCAGTGCCATGGGCTGGTACAACGCCCGGCACATCCAGGCGATGGGCCAGCGCGAGCTCAACGGCGTGGCCGACCTGATGCGCTGGGAGATCCTCTACAACGAAGGCGGCTTCGTGGTCGATGCCGACAGCGAGTGCGTGCGAGGGCTGGACGACTGGCTGCTGGAGCACGAGGCCTTCGCCTGCTGGGAAAACGAGCTCGACCGACCGCGCCTGATTGCCGCCGGCTACGTGGCCTGCGAAGCCGGCAACCCCTTCATCGGCCAGATCATCAACGACATCCATGCCGAGCCCAGCGTGGTGCAGGACATGGCCTGGAAGACCGTCGGTCCGCTGCGCCTGACCAACGCCTACCACCGCTACCGCTACAGCGGCCTGACCGTGCTGCCCAGCCACTACTTCATCCCTGAACACTTCGGCGGAGCCACCTACGAGGGCCGCGGGCCGGTATACGCCCGTCAGCACTGGGGCAGTACGCGCCGAAGCTACGACACCCTGCACCAACAGGAGATGGCCGCATGAACGACTCCGACGCCGTGATCGACGCCGTGCTGGACACCCTGGCGCTGGACGAAGACAGCCCGACTTCTTCGGCTGGCAGGCCCTTTCCGATCCCTGCCGCGCGCCCGCGCGAAGGCAGACCGGTCGGACTGGTCCCTGCCGAGCCCGCCAGCAACCCGGCACACGCTGAGATGGCCGCCTCGCAAGCCAAGCCGGTGGAACCTGCGGCCGCACCGGCGACGCAAGGACAGGCGCAGCGCGGCAGCCGGCTGGCCGCCCTGCATGCCCCCTACTTCGTGCAGCAAGTACCCGTCGGGGTGGAACTCGTCGGCCGGCCGCGGGTGGAGGTCTTCCGCCAGATCTGCCAGGGCAGGCGTGTGCTGCATGTGGGTTGCGCGGACTGGCCGATCACCGATGTGCAGGCCAGCCTGCACGTCCAGCTCGACGCGGTCTGTGCCCTCCTGGACGGCTTCGATGTCCATCCCGAGGCCTTCGACGTGCTGCGCCCGCATGTGCGCGGCCGCTTCTTCAGCCGCTGGGAGGACATCGTTGACGACTACGACCTCATCCTCGTCCCGGAGGTGATGGAGCACGTCCCGGACGTGCAGGGCTTCCTGCGCCAGCTCGACGCCGTGCGGGCGCCGCACGTGGTGCTGACCGTGCCCGATGCCTCGCAGTGCGCCTCGCGTCACTTCGAGTATGTCGGCGACGACCAGAACTTCGTCGAGGTGGTGCACCCCGACCACAACTGCTGGTACTCGCCCTACACCCTGGGCAACGTCATTCGCAAGTACACCGACTGGCAGGTCGCCGGCACCTGGTTCTTCAACCGGATCTCGCTGCTGGCCATCGCCCACAAGCCGGACGCTCCCGGTTGAGCCAACGGGCCGGGGTGACCCGTTCGGGCGGTGGGGAAGCTGATCAGCGCAAGGGCGACGCACACTGACTGCAGGCGAGGCGAATGCCGCGGGCCTTTGATCGGTTTTTCCGGTTCTGATCGTCGCTTCGGGCTGGATAGGGTGTCCCTAGAGTGGATCCCATGCACTTACCGGACCAGAGGGACACAGTCCACCCGGCCGGCACCAACCCCTTTTCCAGCCCGAGACCCATCATGACCCACCTGGTAGTCGCCCATGTCCGCGTGCCCGCCGATCCCCGCGCTGCGGCCGAGCTTTGCCGTCTACTCCAGGTCGATGCACGTCTGACGGTGCACCACCTGGGAACCGCCGCCGCGCTGCAGGCCCTGCCTCCTGAGCTGCAGGGGACGGAGCTGCCCGACGGGTGCGGGGCCGTCACCGCCTACCTGACCCATGTGCTGAGCCACATCGGGAGCACGAGCGACGGCCGCCCCACCCTGTTCTGCGATGCCCAGGCCCTGCTGGCCGCCCTGGACAACGGGAGGGATCTGGCCGCGGAGGTACAGGCCCTCGATCCCGCACCGGCGGTCCAGGCGCTGGACCTGGCGGTGCCGGGTCTGCGGGTGCCGGCCCGCTCCTTCAGCCTGCACACCCTGTCCGACACCCGGATGGTGGACCTGCGCTCGGCGGCCGACGCCGAGCGCTACAGCCGACACCACGGCCTGGCCGAGGACGATGCCCTGCTGCCGCACTTCCTGTCGCTGTGCGGGCTGGACTCCCTGTGGGCGCAGGCCAGCCTGTGTGAACTCGGCTGGCACAGTCGCGGCGGCCATGCGTTGGTGAGTGCGCAGGCCCTGGAGCGACTGCAGCACCAGCAGGCCGCTGGACTGCGGACGTTGGCCCGTCGGCTTCAGGCCGGCCCCGGGTTCCTCTACGAACCGCTGGTGGAAAAGGCCTGGCTGCATCTGTTCGAGCTGCCCTTCGTGGCCCTGACACCGCCCCAACGCAACCAGGCTCCTGCGGCACCGGCCACCGCAGCCCAGGAGGGCGATCCCTCCATGGCCCGCGCACTGGCCTCGATCGACCGGCTGCTGTCGCGCGACCGCCCGATGCTGGATCCGCAGCGCGCGCTGTCGATCGTGGAGGCCTCGCTGCGCGACTTCCTGCCCCGCCCGAACGAGACCCCTCAGTGGGTTCCGGCCTACGTGCCGGAACTGGCGCGCATTGGCCAGGTGGGTCAGCGCCTGCACGAACACGCCCTCGGCTGACGGCGTACTCTGGTGCATCCATACAACGGCAGCCTCCGGGCTGCCGTTGTTGTTTGCAGGGTCCACGGGCCGTGACGCAGTGCGCGGGCGCGCACAGGACAGAGGAGCCAAAGGGACAAACAGCGGGGCAATGGCCCTGTTTCTGGATGACAGCCTGTAGGAATTTGCCTGACAGACCCGATGGCAAAGCGCGGACTCAAGCAGTGGAAGTGACCCGATGTTCCAAGCCAGCTCCGATCTTCACAATTCATCTCACGTTGATACCGAAGTGCTGCAAGACAAGACCCGCAGCGAACCCTCACAAGGAGCCTGAGATGAACACCGAGCAGATCCTCGCCGAAATCCGCGAAACCAACCTGTCCTACCTGATGCTGGCCCAGAGCCTGATCCGCACGGACCGCGAACAGGCCCTGTTCCGCCTCGGCATCTCGGAAGAGACCGCCACCCTGCTGGAAATGCTGTCGCCGGCCCAGATGATGAAGATCGCCTCGGGCAACACCCTGCTGTGCCGCATGCGTGTGGACGACGACCTGGTCTGGAGCCTGCTGACCAATCACGGCAAGAGCGCCGCCAACGACGGAGTGTCCCGCCTGCACGCCAGCATCCTGATGGCCGGCCGCCATCGCGAAGCCGCCTGACCCGCTTCGAACCCGAATCGCCACGACACATCAAGCCAGATCAAAGACCACCGGGGAACACCATGCGCAGCAAGAGCATCCTGACCGAAGCCAAGCAGATCGAACGCGCCGTCACGCTGATCAAGCTCGGCGCCCGCCTGCAGGTGCTGGAGTCCGAGACCGACCTGTCCTACGAGCGCCTGCTGCGCCTGTACAAGGAAGTCGCCGGCCGCTCGCCCAGCAAGGGCCAGCTGCCCTTCTCCACCGACTGGTTCATGACCTGGCAGCCCAACATCCACTCGAGCCTGTTCCTGAACATGCACGAGTACCTGAACAAGGTGGCCGAGCTCGACGAGATCGACACCGTCATCAAGGCCTACCAACTGTATCTGGAGCAGACCCAGGCCCAGGGCCTGGAGCCGCTGCTGTCGGTCACCCGCGCCTGGCGCCTGGTGAAGTTCGTGGACAACGGCATGCTCACCATGACCCGCTGCTCCAAGTGCGGCGGACACTTCGTGACCCACCCGCACGAGATTGCCAAGCACTTCATCTGCGGCCTGTGCAACCCGCCGGCGCGCGCCGGCAAGGGCAAGGCCAGCGGCGCGCTTCAGCTGCATTGACGGCCTGCCGGCGCGCGGGCCCCGGCTCTCCTTCTGTCTCCTCCTGGCGCCCTTGCGGCGCCTGCTTCAGGGCCTGCATTGCAGGCCCATTTTTTTCACTCTGGAACCGCCTTTGTCCGCGGATGCCCTCAAGAGGGTACACGCCCCGTCGATAGCTTGTGCACCGGACCTGCAAGAGCTGCGCAGATGACGACCATGGCCCACATTCCCCTCTCACCCGACCACCTCCGCATGGGCGATCCATTGCCCTTCGACGTGTTCGACAACAACGGCATGCTGCTGCTGCCGGCGCGGGGGGTGATCCGTGACGAGTCCAAGCTGCTGCTGCTGCGGTCCAAGAACCTGTTCATCGACGATGACGCCTCGGCAAGGTGGCGTGCGAGCTTCACCAGCTCGGTGCACCATCTCATCCACACCAATGCGTCGCTGCGGCACATCGCTGCCGGCCACATCCAGCGGGATCGGGTGGCGACCAACGCGCAGGCTGAAGTGTTGGGCACCGTCGAGGCCTGGACCCAGCTGATGCGCTCGCTGCATCAGGCGCTGCGCCACCCTGCCACAGGCAGCGGCTGGCTGGAGCAGACCCAACAGGCGCTGGCCAAGGCCCGCGAGCTGTCACGGCGCAAACCCCACGCGGCGTTGTTCCTGCTGTTCCAGCATGCGACCCATTCGGCCGAGGCCTACAGCACACAGCACGGCATGCTTTGCGCGATGGTCTGCGAACGCGTGGGCCAGGTGCTGGAGTTGGGCGAGAACGAGTTGAGCAGCCTCTGCCACGCCGCGATCACCATGAACGTCGGCATGACTGCGCTGCAGGACACCCTGGCCCAACAGCGACTTCCGCTGAACGCGGAGCAGCGCGAACGCATCGCCCAACACCCGCTCACCGGCTCGACGATGCTGGCGCAGGCCGGCGTGGACGACGGCCGCTGGCTGAAGATCGTGCGGCTGCACCACGATGCGCAGCTGCTGGAGCGCCCCTTGCGGGAGCTGGACATGGCCAGCCGCCTGGCCCGCCTGCTCAACGTGGTGGACCGCTTCACCGCCAAACTCAGCCGACGCGGCAACCGGGCGCCGATGTCACCGCTTTCTGCAGCGCGCGGCGCCTGCGTCGGCGCGAATGGGCAGCCTGACGAGTACGGCTCCGCTCTGCTCAAGGCACTGGGAATGTACCCCCCAGGCTGCTATGTCCAGCTGTCCACCGGCGAGGTCGCTGTCGTCATGGCCCCCGGACGGCGCGCCAACGAGCCCCTGGTCGCCGCCATCGTGGGCCGCGGCGGTTTGCCGTTGTCCGAACCTGTGCTGCGCGATACCAGCCTGTCCGGGCGCCAGGTGGTGGCCCCCGTGGCACCCGCCGAGGTTCGGGTGCGCCTGAACCAGCAGCGCCTGCTGGACCTGATGTAACGCCTGCGCCCCCCCAATTCGCTGCCCCTTCCTTCCCGGAACTCGCCATGCCCACCGCACGCCTGAAACCGGTGCCCCGCTCGACTGCACTGCCGCGACCGCCTCAAACGGAGGAGGCCGCCAACAGCCCCTTCCGGGGCCGTCTGCAGCAGCTGCAACGCCGCCTGCCCTGGCCCCTGCCCGCCCTGTTGAATTGGTCTCTGGCCTGGGGGCTGTTCACGCTGGCTGGTGCCACCGGACTGCCTGCAGTGGACGCCTTCCTGATCGGCTGCCTGCCCACCACCGCCCTGGCGCTGATGGCCGAAAGCGCCTGGCGCCGCGCCATCCTGGCGCTGGGGTTTCCACTGTCGATGGCGCTGCAGACATGGCTGCACGGGACGGTCCTGTGGGCCGATCCGGCCTTGCAGGGACTGGAGCCGATCGCTTCCGCCGGCCTCGCCGGCAGCCTGCCTGCCTGGGCCTGGCTGCTGCCGGTGGGCCTGCTCGCCCTGGCCTACCCGGTGCGGGCCTGGCGGGATGCGCCCTTCTTCCCCACGCCCGTCGACGCGCTCGAAGGCCTGCAGGCCCTGGCGCCGATCGATCCCGGCGCCCGGGTGCTGGACGCCGGCTGCGGCCTGGGCCACGGTCTGAACGCGCTGCGCCGCGTTTTCCCGCAGGCCCGGCTGGAGGGCATCGAATGGAGCTGGCCACTGACCTGGGCCGCACGGCTGCGTGCGCCCTGGGCCCGGATCTCCCGCGGGGACATGTGGGAGCGCTCCTGGAGCGACTGCCAGATGGTCTACCTGTTCCAGCGGCCCGAGAGCATGCCCCACGCGGCCCGCAAGGCGGCCGCCGAAATGCGCCCGGGCAGCTGGCTGGTCAGCCTGGAATTCAAGGCGCCCGGCCTGCGCCTGCACGCGGTGGTGCAGCGAGAGGGCCAACGTCCGGTGTGGATCTACGCGGTGGGACGCGAGGCGAGGCCGCTGCGTCGATGACTGGCCGGTGTGTCGGCCCGTTTTGCACGCTTTGCCGGCTCCATCTTCCCGGCAGGATGACCGATATGCAAAACACCCTCGTCCCGAGGTTGGCACCGTCCCGCGGCTGGCCGACCTCCTGATCCGGAAAGCAACTCCATGTTCGTCATCGTCGGCTGGCTCGTGGCCCTGGGCTGCATCTTCGGCGTCTACATTGCCCACGGCGGCAACATCGGCGTGATCCTGCATGCCCTGCCCTTCGAGATGATCACCATCTTCGGGGCCGCCATCGGCGCCTTCCTGGCCAACAACCAGATGAAGGTGGTGAAAGCCTCCCTGGCGGGCCTGGGCCGCTGCTTCAAGGGCAGCAAGTTCAACAAGGACCGCTACATGGAGCTGCTGTCGCTGATGTACGACCTGCTCCAGAAGGTGCGCAAGGAAGGCCTGATGTCCATCGAGAAGGACGTCGAGGACCCGCACAGTTCGGCCATCTTCCAGAAATACCCGAACGTGGGCAACGACCACCATGTGACGGAGTTCATCACCGACTACCTGCGCATGATGGTCTCCGGCAACCTGAATGCCCACGAGATCGAGAGCCTGATGGACCAGGAGATCGACACCCACCACCAGGAGGAACACGCTGCCGTGGCGGCCATTGCCCGCCTGGCCGGCGGCCTGCCCGCCTTCGGCATCGTGGCCGCGGTGCTGGGAGTGGTCAACACCATGGGCTCGGTGGGCCAGCCACCCGCGGTGCTCGGCGGCATGATCGGCTCGGCCCTGGTGGGCACCTTCCTGGGCATCCTGCTGGCCTACGGCTTCGTGGAGCCGCTGGGCGGCCTGCTGGAGCAGAAGGTGGAGGACGCCGGCAAGGAATTCCAGTGCATCAAGGCCACGCTGCTGGCCTCGATGCAGGGCTATGCGCCGCAGATCGCCATCGAGTTCGGCCGCAAGGTGCTGTATTCCGGGGACCGGCCCAGCTTCTCCGAGCTGGAAGCGCACCTGAAGAAGAAGTAAGGCTGCGCCATGAACGCCACGTCGGGAGCTGCCCATGGCCGGTGACGCCAAGAAGCTGCAGCCCATCATCGTCAAACGGGTCAAGAAGGGCGGCCATGCCGCCCACGGTGGCGCCTGGAAGATCGCCTACGCCGACTTCGTCACCGCGATGATGGCCTTCTTCCTGCTGATGTGGCTGCTGGGATCCACCTCCGAAGGCGACAAGAAGGGCATTGCGGACTACTTCCAGTCCCCGCTGAAGGTGGCATTGATGGGCGGCGGCTCGGGTGCCGGTGACGCCTCTTCCGTCATCAAGGGCGGCGGCACCGACCTGTCGCGCCAGGGCGGCCAGGTCAAGAAGGGCGACATCGAGGCCGAACGCAAGACCTACAACCTGCGCGCCCTGAAGGCCGAACAGCGCAAGGCCGAACAGGCCCGGCTGAGTGAGCTGAAGGAGAAGATGGCCGACGTCATCGCCAACTCCCCCAAGCTGGCCGAGTTCAAGTCGCAGGTGCGGCTGGACATGACCCGCGAGGGCCTGCGCATCCAGATCGTGGACGACCAGAAGCGGCCGATGTTCGACAGCGGCTCAGCCGATGTGCAGCCCTACATGCGCGAGATCCTGCGCGCCATCGGCTCGGTGCTGACCGAGGTGCCCAACCGCCTGACGCTGGAGGGGCACACCGACGCCAAACCGATGGGCAGCGGGCTGGGCTACAGCAATTGGGAGCTGTCCTCGGACCGGGCCAATGCCTCGCGGCGTGAACTGCTGGCCGGCGGGCTGGACGACGCCCGCATCCTGCGCGTGCAGGGACTTTCGGCCAGCGTGCCCTTCGAGAAGCAGGACCCCTTCGACCCCATCAACCGCCGCATCAGCATCATCGTGATGACCCGCGATGCGGTGGACCGCTTCTTCCAGGGCGGCGACGCCCCTGTGACCGAAGAACCCACCGATGCCGCGAGCGCTGAGGCCCAGGCATCAAGTCCCCCGACCTCCCACCGATAACCGGAGAGATCCCTCATCTCTCGTCTCATCCGCCAAGGAGCGCACATGACCGCCTCTACCGACCTCCGATTCCTGGTCGTCGACGACTTCTCGACCATGCGCCGCATCGTGCGCGGCCTGCTCAAGGAAATGGGCTGCAACAACGTCGATGAAGCCGAAGACGGCGCTGTCGCCCTGCACATGCTCAAGGGCGGACGCTTCGACTTCGTCGTCAGCGACATCAACATGCCCAACATGACCGGCTTCGACCTGCTCAAGGCCATCAAGGCCGACGATCAGCTGCGCCACCTGCCGGTGCTGATGGTGACCGCCGAAGCCCGCAAGGAAGACATCGTGCTGGCGGCCCAGAGTGGCGCAGCCGGCTACATCGTCAAGCCCTTCACCAAGGCCACGCTGGAAGAGAAGGTGACCAAGATCATGCAAAAACTGGCCGCCACAGCCTGACCACCGCGAGGCTGAGATGACCACCGAAACCACTTCAGCGGACACCGTCGCGATGGACAACCAGCAGGCGACGCCGGAAACCGTCTTCCTCCAGCTCGGCGCCATCACCCGGCTGCTGCACGACACCATGCAGCAACTGGGCGTGATGCCCCAGCTCAAGGTCGCCACCGAAGGCCTGCCCGACGCCCGCAGCCGGCTCAACTACATTGTGCGCAAGACCTCCGAGGCCGCCGACAAGGTGCTCAACTCGGTGGATCAGGCCAAGTTCGAACACCACCGCATCGCCGAACAGACCCGCTCCCTGGGCGAAGCCCTGGTGCGCGACCCGGTCAAGGCGGTGGCCAGCGGCGCGGTGCTGAACTTCGTGCACGACGTGGAAGGCGCCACCGCCCGCATCGACCAGCACCTCACCGACATCATGCTGGCGCAGGACTTCCACGACCTCACCGGCCAGGTGGTGGCCAAGGTGGTGAACCTGGCCAACGAGCTGGAGAGCAACCTGGTCAAACTGCTGGTGCAGGTGGTTCCGCCCGAGCAGCGCGAGAAGGTCGATCCCGGTGTGCTGCACGGTCCGGTGGTCGACGCCGCTGGGCGGACCGACGTGGTGCAGGACCAGGGCGAGGTCGACGACCTGCTCGCCAGCCTCGGGTTCTGAAACCCACTCAGGGCTGCCGCAGCACGGCCTCCCGCGCGGCCTTGGGCAGCGCCGCCAGGCGGCGCACCTCGGCATAAAAGCGCGGGAACTCCCGCCCCTGCCGCTCGAACAGGCGCTCGAAATCGGCCACCCCGGAGTGGTAGGCCGACAGCAGCGCCAGCTGCGGGTTGCCCACCGTGGCAAACCAGCGGTCGTAGCCGGTGTAACCCTGCCACTCTCCGGCCTTGAGGGCCTGGTGACGCTGGCGCAGCCGCTCCAGCACCTCGCGCCGCCCTTGGCGCCTGGCCTCGTCGGTCGCGCTGCTGCGGTAGACCTGCAGCAGCTCCTCCCTGGCCGACATCGCCAGCTCCCGAAACTGCGCCCGCCGCCGATCGTCCAGCTCAGCCCCCTGCCGCAGCGCAGGGTCGGCGCGTTGACGCATCCAGCGGTCGCTGCCGATGCGCTCCACCGCGGTGGCAAAAGACTCGTTGAAGCGCGTGTCATCCTGCGCGTAGGCGACTTGATGGGCCAGCTCGTGGAAGATCAACCGTGCCAGCTCCACCTCACCGCCCTTGACGAAGGTGTTGAGCAGCGGGTCGGCCAACCAGTCCCCGGGCAGCTTGCCCAGGGTGGAATAGGCCGGCACGCCATAAACATAGGTTTCCCAGCCCTGCGCCTTCAATTCGGCGGCCAGCGCATCGGCCTGCGCCCGGTCGAAGTAGCCCCGGTAACCCACACAGCCCAGCACCGGGAAACACCAGGTCTTGAGCTCCAGCGACAGCTCGGTCGTGGCCACCACGTTCCACACGGCTGCGGGTCGCTTCAGGTCGGCATAGCGGCGGTAGCTGGCGTTGTCCGGCAGCGCCAACTCGGTAACCGCAAAGACGCGCATCTGCTGGGCCAGCTGGAGCCGCTCGCGCAGATCGGCCGGCGTGGCAGGATCGTCCAGCCAGTCCTGCACCGGGCGGGCCGCACGCACCATGTTCAGGTGCCCGGACACCGACTGCCAGTAGTAGCCCAGCGGCGCGCAGCCCGCCAGCAGCCCGGCCACGCTCACCAGCATCGCCCAGCGCAGCGCCCTCATGCCGCAGCCCCCGCTGGGGCCTGCGCCCGCTGCACCTCGACCAGGCAGTCATAGAAACAGGGCGCCTCGCCCAGGTCGGTGAGCTTCTGGTGCGTGAGCTGGTTGACGTTGTGACCGTCGCGACCCAGCTTGCGCCACCACACCCCCAGTCCGTTGACCACGCCCGGCCGGGCCCGATGCCCCACACGGGCAAGGCAGAGGTGGTCACCCCGGTCGTTGAACACGCGCACCCAGTCACCGTCGGCGATGCCGCGCGCAGCCGCATCCTCCGGATGCAGCTCCAGCGCGGGCTCACGTTCGGTGGCCTGCAGGCTGGCGATGTTGACGAAGGTGGAGTTGAGGAAGTGCCGCGCCGGCGGGGAGATCATGGCCAGCGGCAAACGTGCCGCCAGCGCCGGGTCGGCCTCGGCACATTCGTGGTTGGGCACAAAGTCCGGCAGCGGCAGGTCCGGCCCGCAGGCCCGCGCCCGGCCACTGGCGGTAGAGAAGCCGCCGCTGGCGAAGGGCGCCTCGGGCACGGCCAGCTTGACCCAGCCGTCGCGCTCCAGCGCCCCCGCATCCACCGCATCGGTGAAGGCCTGACGGGCCAGGGTCTCGTCGTCGTCGCGGAAGCAGGGTTCGTCGAAGCCCATGCGCGCGGCCAGGTCGCGGAAGATCTGCGCATTGCTGCGCGCCAATCCGCGCGGCGGCAGCGCCGGCTGGTTGGTCAGCAGCCAGGTGTGGCCGTAGCTGGCGTGCACGTCCCGATGCTCCAGCTGCATGGTGGCCGGCAGCACATAGTCGGCATGGTCCGCGGTGTCGGTGCGGAAGTGCTCCAGCACCACGGTGAACAGGTCCTCGCGGGCGAATCCTGCGGCCACCCGGGCCGAGTCGGGCGCGATCGCCACCGGGTTGCTGTTGTAGACCACCAGCGCCTCGATGCGCGGCCCGCCGCCCAGTTCCGGCGCCCCCGCCTCGGCCAGCAGCGTGTCGCCGATGTTGGCCATGTTGACGCTGCGCGGGCGGCGGCCGGCCAGCAGGTCCGGGCGCTGCAGCTGGGCGTTGCGCAGCGGCTTGTTCCAGCCCGAGGCCGACAGCAGCAGCCCCCCGGCGCGGTGTCGCCAGGCGCCCACCAGGCAGGGCAGCAGTGCAATCAGCCGCACCGCATTGCCGCCACCGCGCACCCGCTGCATGCCGTAGTTCAGGCGGATCGCCGCTGGCGCAGTGCGGCCATAGTCGCGCGCCAGACCCTGAATTTCGTCGACGGTGAGGCCACAGACCGCCGCCGCCCGCTGCGGCGGCCACTGCAGTGCCCGTTCGCGCAGCTGTGGCCAGCCCTCCACCCAGCGCTCCAGGTAGTCAGGGTCCAACCAGTCGTGCACGATCAGCTCGTGCATCAGGCCCAGCGCCAGCGCACCGTCGCTGCCGGGGCGCAGGGCCAGGTGCTGGTGGCACTTCTCGGCGGTTTCGCTGCGCCGCGGGTCGATGGCGATCAGCTTCGCGCCGCGTCGTTTGGCCTCCTGCGCAAAGGTCCAGAAGTGCACGCTGGAGGTGATCGGGTTGCTGCCCCAGATCAGGATCAGCCGGCTCTCGGCAAAGTGCTCCAGGTGCATGCCCACGGTGGCTCCGTAGGTCAGCTCCAACCCGGTGGCCCCCGCCTCCGCACAAATGCTGCGATGCAGACGGGACGCCCCCAGCCGGTTCCAGAAGCGCCCGGCCATCGCCTCACCCTGCACGAAACCCATCGTGCCGGCATAGCTGTAGGGAGCGATGGCCTGGGCGTCGCATGCGGCGATGGCACGCAGCCGCGCAGCGATGTCGTCCAGTGCCTCATCCCAGCCCACCGGCGCGAACTCACCCCGCCCCTTCGGCCCGATGCGCTTGAGCGGCGTCAGCACCCGGTCTGGGTGTTCGATGCGCTCCATGTACCTCGACACCTTGGTGCACAGGGCGCCGTGGGTGGGCGGGTGGTCCGGGTCGCCCTGCAGCTTCACCACGCGCCCGCCCTGCACCGTCACCCGGATGGCACAGGTGTCCGGGCAATCGTGCGGACAGGCGGCGTGCACCAGCGCAGCGCCGGCCAGGGTGTCGCGGGAGGAGGCAAGGTCGGCAGGGGCAGTCATGCTGAGATGATGGCATGGGCACCCGCTGCAGGGATACAGGCCCGGCGATAAGATGGATTCGCTGTTCCCCAACGCCGCCGTCCGCTGTCCGCACCATGCCCACGATGTTCCCCTTCGCCGCTGCCGGCCACCTCGCGCTCGACACCGATCTGCTCACCCGGATCCGGCGCGACATCCATGCGCACCCGGAACTGTGTTTCGAGGAGCTGCGCACCTCCGACCTGGTGGCCCGGCAGCTCGAAACCTGGGGCATCGAAGTGCACCGCGGACTGGGCCGAACCGGGGTGGTGGGCGTGATCCGCCAGGGCAACTCACCCCGCGCCATCGGCCTGCGTGCCGACATGGACGCCCTGCCGATGACGGAGCACAACCGATTTCCCCACGCCAGCCGACACCCCGGCAAGATGCACGCCTGCGGCCACGATGGACACACCGCCATGCTGCTGGCGGCCGCCCAGCACCTGTCGCAAAAGCGGCAGTTCGACGGTACGGTGTACCTGGTGTTCCAGCCAGCCGAAGAGGGCGGCGGCGGCGCGCGCGAGATGATCGAGGACGGCCTGTTCGAACGCTTCCCGATGAACGCCATCTTCGGCATGCACAACTGGCCGGGCATGGCCGCCGGGCAATTCGCGGTCTGCCCCGGGCCGACGATGGCCTCCAGCAACGAGTTCAAGATCACGATCACCGGCCGCGGCTGCCATGCCGCGCTGCCGCACAACGGCATCGACCCGGTACCGGTGGCCTGCCAGATGGTGCAGGCCTTCCAGACCATCGTGACCCGCAACAAGAAGCCCGCCGACGCCGCGGTGATCTCGGTGACCATGATCCACACCGGCGAGGCCACCAACGTGGTGCCCGACTTCGCCGAGATCCAGGGCACGGTGCGCACCTTCACGCTGCCGGTGCTGGACCTGATCGAGCAGCGCATGCGCGAAATCGCCCACCACACCGCGGCAGCCTTCGGCGCGGAGGTGGACTTCCAGTTTCACCGCAACTACCCGCCCACCATCAACCACCCGGCCGAGGCGCAGTTCGTGCGGCAGACGATGGAGGAACTGGTCGGCGCCGACAACGCATTGACCTTCGAGCCCACCATGGGTGCGGAGGACTTCAGCTTCTTCCTCCAGCATCGGCCGGGTGCCTATTTCGTCATCGGCAATGGCGACGGCGCCCACCGGGAACAGGGCCACGGCCTGGGGCCCTGCACGCTGCACAACCCGAACTACGACTTCAACGACCGGCTGATCCCGCTGGGAGCAGCCCTGTGGGTGAAGTTGGTGGAGCGCTGGTTGATGCCGACCTGAATCCAGGCAGCGAGGCACAACCCCAGTCGGTCCTCCGGCTCAATAAGCCTGTGGCCTGACGGTCTGTTCCTCGACTGGTGAACACCCGCGATGCGACAGGATGGGGTCATCTCACGACCCTCTCTGAGCACACTCATGTCGCGTCCGTCCTTCTCGAACCTGCGCATCGGTACCCGCCTCGGTTTGTCCTTCGCTCTTCTGGGCGGCATCCTGGTGGCCAACACCGGTCTCGGCTTGCACCGGCTTTCCGGCCTTGGCAACACCTTCGAACACCTGCTGGACCATTCGGTGCGTCCCACCCTCCTGGCCGAAAAACTGGACCTGGAAGCCGCAGTCGCCGGACTGCATCTGCGCAACAGCATCCTGCTTGACGACGCAGGTCAGGTGAAAGCCGAACTGGCAGGCATCGACGAAGCCCGCGCCCGCATCGTCAAGACCCGCCAGGAGCTCCTGCAGGCCACCGACAACCCGGACAGCCGTCGCCACCTCGAGACGGTGGCCCGTCAGGAGGGCATCTATTTCGATGCCGTCGACCGGATCGCCCGGGCCGTGAAGGCCGGCGATCCAGAGGCCGCGCGAGCGCTGCTCGCCTCTCCCGAAGTCAGAGAAGTCCGGCAGCGCTATGCACAGGTCGTGGGTGAACTGGTCAAGCTCGAAATGACCTCCATGGAGCAGGACCGTGCCGCCGCCCAGGGCAGCTTTGTCACCGCGCGCTGGCTGCTGGGCCTGATGGCGCTGGTGGGCCTGTTGCTGTTGGTCTGGACCGGCTGGTCCATGACCCGCAGCGTCGTGCTGCCGGCCCGACGCGCCACCGAGGCGGCCCGCCGCGTCGCTGCAGGTGACCTGACCGAAGACGTTCAGACCCACCGGCGCGACGAGATGGGGGAACTGCTGCGCGCCATCCAGGACATGCAGACCAGCCTGCGCCACACCGTCAGCCGCATCCGCGCCGGTGCCGGCCAGGTGAACGTGGCCAGTCGCGAGATCGCCGCCGGCAACCAGGACCTGTCAGGCCGCACCGAACAACAGGCCAGCGCACTGGAGGAGACCGCCGCATCGATGCAGCAGATGACCGACACCGTGCGACAGAACGCCGAAAGCGCCCGCCAGGCCAACCAGTTGGCCAGTGCGGCGGTGGGTGTGGCCAGCCGCGGCGGCGAGGTCGTCAACCAGGTGGTCAACACGATGGACGAGATCAGCGGCTCCAGCCGCAAGATCGCCGACATCATTGGGGTGATCGACGGCATCGCCTTTCAGACCAACATCCTGGCCCTGAACGCCGCGGTGGAAGCCGCGCGCGCAGGCGAACAGGGGCGCGGTTTTGCCGTGGTGGCCGGTGAAGTGCGCAACCTGGCGCAGCGCAGTGCCAACGCAGCGCGCGAGATCAAGGCGCTCATCACCCAGTCGGTCGAGCGGGTGGAGAGTGGTCACGAACTGGTGCGCCAGGCCGGTGCGACCATGGGCGAGGTGGTCGGCGGCGTGCAGCGTGTCACCGACCTGATCGCCGAGATCAACGCCGCCACCGTCGAGCAGAGCAGCGGCATCACCCAGGTCAACAGCGCGGTGGCACACCTCGACCAGGGCACGCAGCAGAATGCGGCGCTGGTGGAACAGGGCGCCGCCGCGGCCGAGAGCCTGCGCCGCCAGGCTGAGGCGTTGGAGCAGCTTGTGGCCACCTTCCGGCTCGGCCATGTGGACGAAGGCTTCGCACAGCGGGGCCCCGCCATCGCTGCGCCGGCCGTGTCGGCTTCAACGCTCAAGGTGGCACGACCTGCGGTGTCGCTGCCGCCCTCGGCCGCCCGGCCCGCGCCGGCCCCAATGCCCACCTCCCCTGTACCAGCCGCCCCCACGGCCTCAGGCAACCCGGCCGGGTCCCCAGCCCAAACCCGCACCTTGGCGACCGCGGCCACACCGGCACCAGCATCTGCATCGGTCACCGTCACGGACGAGTGGGAAACGTTCTGACGCCCGGCCCCTGCGCGGGGCCCGTGCAGCCCGCGTGCCCTGGGCAACCGAGAGGGAGGCCCGCCCTCAGCCCAGTGCAGCCACGTCAGCCTCGGCCTGCGCGGCATCCCTGAACTGCACCGCCTTCAGCCCGAGCTGGCACGCCACTGCGACGTTGGCCGGGTGGTCATCGAGGAAGATGCAGTCCTCGGCGCGTTCCCCGAAGCGCTGCAGCGCCAGCCGGAAGATCGCCTCGTCCGGCTTGCCCAGCCGCACCCGCGCAGAGAACACCCCGTCCCGGAACCAGCGCAGGAAGTCGTGCGAGCGTTCGAGATGCTCAGCGTAGGGCGCCGGCATGTTGGACAGGTAGTACAGCCGGTGGCCGGCCGCCCGCAGCCGCGCCAGCCAGTCCAGCGTGTCGACCATCGGCGTCAGCGAGGCTGGCACCGCATCGATCACCCGCCGCACCTCGTCGGCCTCCAGCCCGGTCTGCACCATCAGCACTTGGGTGAGCTCCGGCAGCTCGATGTCGCCACGATCGAAGCGACCCCAGGCTCCGCCGAAGCCCTGGAAGAAGCGCTCCACCAGCACCGCCGCCGTCTGCCGATCCGGCGCATGGCGCGGCAGCACCTCGGTCATCAGATCCACCGGCGCCCAGCGGAACAACACCGCACCGAAGTCGAAGATGTAACGGGGCTGCGCAGATCCGGCAGGCATGCGACGACCGCCTCGATCAACCACGCAGCCGGGTCAGCAGCGCAGCGGTGGAGCCATCCAGCCCGGTGGTGTCGCCGCTGGCGAAGCGCGGCAGCAGCTGGCTGCACAGTGCCTTGCCCAGCTCCACGCCCCACTGGTCGAAGCTGTTGATGCCCCACAGCGCCCCGCTGGTCCAGACCCGGTGCTCGTACAGGGCGATCAGCGCGCCCAGCGAACGGGGCGTAAGGCGTTCCAGCAGCAGCGTGCTGCTCGGCCGGTTGCCCGGAAAAGTGCGGTGGCGCGCCACGGTCAGCGCACCCAGCGACTTGGATGCCGTCGGCGCCTTCTCCGCCAGCGCCTCCTCGGTGGTCTTGCCCAGCATCAGCGCCTGGCTCTGCGCCAGGCAGTTCGACAGCAGCTTGATGTGCTGATCGGCCAGAGCGGCCTTCACCACTTCGGGCAACGCCGCAGGGCCGTACTCGGCCTGCCTTACTGCGATGAACTCCACCGGGATCACGTCCGTGCCCTGGTGCAGCATCTGGAAGTAGGCATGCTGGCCGTTGGTGCCGGCCTCTCCCCAGACCACCGGGCTGCTGCCGCAGGGCAGTGGCTGCCCCTCCAGGTCGACGCACTTGCCGTTGGACTCCATCTCCAGCTGCTGCAGGTAAGCCGGCAGCCGCCGCAGCCCCTGGTGGTAGGGCGCCACCGAGCGGCTGGTGAAGCGGTGGAAGTTGCGGTACCAGACGTCCAGCAGGCCCAGCTGGACCGGCAGGTTGGCCTCCAGCGGTGCCTCGGCGAAGTGCCGGTCCATCGCATGCGCGCCGGCCAGCAGCTCGCGGAAGGCCTCGGCGCCCACCGCCAGCGCGATCGGCAGGCCGATGGCGCTCCACAGCGAGTAACGCCCACCCACCCAGTCCCAGAAGCCGAACGTCGTGTGAATGCCGAAGCGCGCTGCGGCCTCGACGTTGGTGGTGGTGGCCACGAAGTGGCGGCCGATCGCGGCCTCCGCGCCCTCGCCGTAGCTGGCCAGAAACCAGGCCCGCGCCACCTCGGCATTGGCCATGGTCTCCTGGGTGGTGAAGGTCTTGGAGGCGACGATGAACAGGGTGCGGCGCGCATCCAGGCGGCGCAGCACCGGCACGATATCGTGCCCGTCCACGTTGGAGACAAAGTGGCACTGCAACTGCGGATGCACCCAGCCGTCCAGCGCCGGCACCACCATCTGCGGCCCGAGGTCGGAGCCGCCGATGCCGATGTTGACGATGTGGCGGATGCCACCGGGCTCACCCACACCGGCGCGCACCGCCTCAACGAAGGTCAGCATCCGGTCCAGCACCTCGTGCACCTCGTCGCTGAAGGGGGCCGCACCCTGGGGCGCACGCAGTGCGGTGTGCAGCACCGCCCGGCCCTCGGTGGTGTTGACCGGCTCACCCGCCAGCATCGCGGCGCGGCGCGGCTCCAACTGACAGTCACGCGCCAGCTGCGCCAGCAGGCCTCGGCTGGTGGCGTCCCAGAGGTTCTTGCTCAGGTCCGCGCGGATCTCCGGCGCAGTCAGGGTCAGAGCCTCGGCGCGTCCCGGGTCCTGTGCAAAGGCCTCGCGCAGGTCCAGGCCGCGGCCCGCCTGTTCGAAATGCGCGGTCAGCGCGGACCACGCAGGGGTCAAATCACAACGGGGAGCGAGCATGGAATCCTCCTGGGGAACCGGACCCTGCAGCGGCAAGCGGCGTGCCGGCGGCGGTGGCGGTGAACGGTCGGTTGATCAGAGCGCGCGGATCATCGCGTCGAGCTTGCCGGCGTCCACCGCAAAGGCGCGGATGCCTTCGGCCAGCTTTTCGGTGGCCATCGCATCCTCGTTGAGCGCGTAGCGGAAAGCCGCCTCGTTGTAGCTCACCGCGTGGATCGGCGCGGACTCGGCGGCCCGGGCGTCCAGGCAGCGGGCCAGCGGCGCCTCGCTGGCCTGCAGCTGGGCCAGCAGTTCCGGGCTGATCGTCAGCAGGTCGCAGCCGGCAAGCGCCAGGATCTGCCCGACGTTGCGGAAGCTCGCCCCCATCACCTCGGTGCCGATGCCGAACTTCTTGTAGTAGGTGTAGATCTGGCTCACCGACTTCACGCCCGGATCGTTGGCAGCGGCATGGGCAGCCTCGTCCCAGGCGGCACCGGCGGACTTCTTGTACCAGTCGTAGATGCGACCGACGAAGGGCGAGATCAGCCGCACGCCGGCCTCACCGCAGGCCACCGCCTGGCAGAAGGCGAACAGCAGCGTCAGGTTGCAGTGGATGCCCTCGCGCTCCAGTGCGCGGGCGGCCTGGATGCCCTCCCAGGTGGCCGCGATCTTGATCAGCACCCGGTCGCGGCCCACGCCGCGGGCCTCGTACAAGGCGATCAACCGGCGCGCCCGGGCGATGGTGGCCGCGGTGTCGAAGCTCAGGCGGGCGTCCACCTCGGTGGAGACCCGGCCGGGCACCACCTTGAGGATCTCCAGCCCGAAACGCACCAGCACCTGGTCGACGATGGACTCCAGCGGCTCGCCCCGGTGCGCGGCCACCGTCTCGGCCAGCAGCGGCGCGTACTCCGGCTGCTGCACCGCCTTGAGGATCAGCGAGGGGTTGGTGGTGGCGTCCCGCGGCGTGAATGCGGCGAGCTGGTGGAAGTTGCCGGTGTCGGCCACCACGGTGGTGAATTGCTTGAGCTGTTCGAGCTGGTTCATGGCTTGCTTCATAGAGTTCAGGGCGCATCCGAGCGCGCCAACAACCGGAATTAGACTGAAGTTCCGCGCCAATGCCTGAGGCCTGGCGCCGATAAGTCCCTGTCGCCGCTCACGAATCTGGCCCTCCCGGGCCTTTTTCTTGCCTGTATGTGTAGTCACTAAATGTGATTGCATTTGCAGCGTAATCAGCACAAAATACGTTGCATGCCATCCAGGACAGGTACTGCTCACGTCGTCACCACCAAGCGCGTCTACAAGGACAAGGTCTACTGCACCCACCTGCTGCGCCGCAGCTACCGCGAAGACGGCAAGGTCAAGAACGAGACCCTGGGCAACCTGTCTCACCTGCCCGATGCGCTGATCGACATCATCCGGCGCTCCTGCGGGTGAGACCTTGTTCCGCATCACAGGCCTTCGAGGTTGTGCGTTCGCGTGCCCACGGTCACGTGCAGGCGGTTGCCCTGGCCATGCAGCGCCTGGGCCTGGCATCGGTGATCGCCTCGACCCCCAGCCGGGAGCGCGACCTGGTGCTGGCCATGGTGGCTGCACGCATCGTCCAGCCCGACACCAAGCTGGCCACCTCCAGGCACTGGCACTGCTCGACCCTGGCCGAGGACTTCGGCGTGGCCGATGCGACCGAGGACGACCTGTACGCTGCCATGGATTGGCTGTTGGCCCGCCAGGATGCCATCGAGCAAAAGCTCGCCAAGCGACATCTGCGCGAAGGCGCACTGGTGCTCTATGACCTGTCATCAAGTTACTTCGAGGGCAGTTGCTGCCCACTGGCCAAGCGGGGCTACAGCCGCGATGGCCGGCCCGGCACGCTGCAGGTCAACTACGGCTTGCTCACCGACGCGCGCGGCTGCCCGGTGGGGTGGCCTGCCGCAACGACGCACTGGCCAAGCTGCGGGCGCACAAGCGCGAGAGCTTGCTGCAGGCCACCGAGGCCTTGCTGGCCGTGATCAAGGCCAGCGTGGATGCCGGCCGGCTCACCGGGCAGGACAGGATCGGCGTGCAGGTGGGCAAGATCGTCAACCGCCACAAGGTGGCCAAACACTTCGAGCTGAGCATTGGCGATGCGGCACTGACCTGGGCGCGAAGGCAGGATGCCATCGATGCGGAGGCGGCGCTCGATGGGCTGTACGTCATTCGCACCTCGCTGGGCGAGCAGCACATGGATGCGCCCACCTGCGTGCGCAGCTACAAGGCCCTGTCCAACGTGGAGCGTGCGTTCCGATCATTGAAGACGGTGGACCTGAAGGTGCGGCCCATCCACCACCGCCTGGCCGACCGGGTGCGCGCGCACATCCTGCTGTGCATGCTGGCGTGCCATGTCGAGTGGCACATGCGCGAGGCCTGGCGCGAGTTGATGTTCGCCGACACGGATCAGGCC
This sequence comes from Burkholderiales bacterium, assembly GCA_016703325.1. Taxonomy (GTDB): domain Bacteria; phylum Pseudomonadota; class Gammaproteobacteria; order Burkholderiales; family Burkholderiaceae_C; genus Sphaerotilus. The sequence goes on from JADJCH010000003.1 coordinate 98,204, forward strand.
GCCAAGGCCACCCGCGACCCGGTGGCACCGGCCAGGCGCTCGGCATCGGCGCAGCACAAGGCTGCAACGAAACAACTCGACGACGAGCAGCCTGCGCACAGCTTCGCCACCCTCCTGGCAGAGATGGCGACCCTCGTACGCAACACCTGCCGCACGCCCAGCGTCGGCGCCGATGCGCCAACCTTCGAAGTACTCACCACCCCCACCGCACACCAGCAGCGCGCCCTGACGCTGATCCAGGCCATCCAGCCGTAGTCAGAAACCCAAACCCGGCATCCATCGTAAGTCGTTGATGGAACAGGAGAATTCGGGCTCGCGGTGCGGGAACTCAGATTAGAACCCGGCCGATCCCCGCTGCCGGTGTCGGTCGGGTGACAGCCACAAGGGACCCCAGCAGCCTTGCACGGAATTCTCCGACGGCTGGAGGAGGTTGACCTCGTGAAGAAACTTGATCATCATCTGCATTGTAATTGAGTTACATCGAACGGCGGCAACGGCCGATCTGAACGCACTGCGAGCACCCATGTCCTTCGACCTCGTCTTCTTTGGCGGCACCGGCGACCTCACCTGGCGCAAGCTGATGCCGGCCCTGTTCCAGGCTTTCCGCCATGGCAAGCTGCCACCGGGAGGGCGCATCCTGGCGGTGGCCCGCGAGGAACGCAGCGACGCGGAGTACCGCCAGTTCATCGCCGAACGCTTCAGCGAGGTGGACCGCTCCAAGCGCCCCACCGACGAGGAGTTCGGCCGTTTCGCCCAGCTGCTGCACTACCGCCGCATGGACCTGGCCCAGCCGGACGACTATGCCGGCCTGGCCGAATGCATCGCCGAGCGCGGCGCTGAAACGGTGGTGCTGTACCTGGCCACCAGCCCGCACCTGTTCCCGGTGATCTGCGAGCAGCTCGGCGCCGCCGGGCTGAACCGACCCCACGTGAGGGTGGTGCTGGAGAAGCCGCTGGGCCATGACCTGACCAGCGCACGGGAGATCAACCGGGTGGTCAGTGCGGTGTTTGCGGAGAAGCAGGCCTTCCGCATCGACCACTACCTGGGCAAACCTTCGGTGCAGAACCTCTCGGCGCTGCGCTTCGGCAACGCGCTGTTCGAACCGCTGTGGCGGCGCGAGAGCATCGCCAACATCCAGATCACCCTGGCCGAAAGCCTGGGCGTGGGCACCCGCGGCGACTTCTACGACCGCACCGGCGCGTTGCGCGACATGATCCAGAACCATGCGCTGCAGCTGCTGACGATGATTGCGATGGAGCCGCCGGCCACCGGCGACGCGGACGCCATCCGCGACGAGAAGCTCAAGGTGCTGCGCTCGTTGAAGGCCTTCACGCCGGAGACGGTGCAGCGCGACGTGGTGCGCGGCCAGTACCGCGGCGGCAGCATCGGCGGTCAAGCGGTGCCCGGCTACCTGGAAGAGGCCAAGGTGCCCGCCGGCAGCCACTGCGAAACCTTCGTGGCGCTGCGCACCGAGGTGCAGAACTGGCGCTGGGCCGGCGTGCCCTTCTACCTGCGCACCGGCAAGCGCCTGTGCGCCCGGGACGCGCAGATCGTCATCAACTTCCGCCCCGTGCCCCACCCGATCTTCCCGGGTGCGCACCGCGCCAACAAGCTGGTGATCAAGCTGCAGCCGGAGGACGGCCTGGAACTGCGCCTGCTGGCGGCCAAGGGCAGCGGCGTCGGCGAGGCACTCGCACCGGTGTCGCTGGACCTGGACTTCGACAAGGCCTTCCCCACCGAAAGGGTGGGCGCCTACGAGCGGCTGCTGCTGGACGCGATTGCCGGGCGGCTCAACCTCTTTGTGCGCAGCGACGAGCAGGAGCAGGCCTGGCGCTGGGTGGAACCGATCCTGCACGCCTGGTCACGCGAGCGGCAGGCCCAGGGCGAAGGCCCGCGCGGCTACTCCGCCGGCAGCTGGGGGCCTGCGGCCGCCAGTGCACTGGTGGCACGCGACGGTTTTGCCTGGAGCGAAGAAGAGTGACATGGACGCGCTGGAACTGCTCGCGGATCGGCTAGGCTTGACGCCTCCAGACCGGCGTCATGATCGTCGGACGGCCTGGAACCCCGGCGTCACCGCCCCTGCCTCGCATCCGTCCATGCTTGACCGCATCCGTGCCTCTTTGCCCGCCCTGTCTCCCGCCGAACAGCGGGTGGGCAAACTGGTGCTGGCCGATCCCCGCAGCTTCGCCGGACTGCCGGTGGCAGAGCTGGCCGAACGTGCCCACGTCAGCAAACCCACCGTGGTGCGCTTCTGCCGCAGCGTGGGTTACGACGGCCTGGCCGACTTCAAGCTGAAGCTGGCCGGTACGGTCAATGAAGGGGTGCCTTTTGTGCACCGCGCGGTGGACGAGGACGACAAACCCGGCGATGTCGTCGTCAAGGTGATCGACAACAGCGTCAGCGCCCTGCTGAAGTACCGCAACCAGGCCGGCGGCCACGCGGTGGAGCTGGCCATCGAGGCACTGGCCCAGGCGGTACAACAGGGCAGGCGCGTCGAGTTTTACGGCGTGGGCAACTCCGGCATCGTTGCGCAGGATGCGCAGCACAAGTTCTTCCGGCTCGGTGCCCATGCGGTGGCCTACAGCGACGGCCACATGCAGCTGATGGCCGCCACCATGCTGGCTCCGGGCGACTGTGTGGTGATCGTCTCCAACGCCGGGCGCAGCCGCGACCTGATCGACGCCGCGGAGGTGGCCAACCGCAAGGGCGCCACCACCATCGCCATCACCAGCAGCGGCACCGCGCTGGCGCAGGAATGCCGCATCGTGCTGGCGGTGGACCACCCCGAAGACTTCGACCGCTACAGCCCGATGGTCAGCCGGCTGCTGCACCTGGTGATGATCGACATCCTCACCACCGCGGTGGCGCTGCGGCTGGGACCGGACCTGCGCCCCCGGCTGCAGGAAATCAAGAAGAACCTGAAGTCCAAACGCTACATCGATCCGGGAGCCTGAGGCAGACCGGATCGCTGTGGCTCAGGCAGCTCACACAGTTCACACAGTACAGGCAGTTCACGCAGCAGCAGGTGCCTGCGCTTCCAGCTGCAGGAGCCCCAACACGCCGTAGACCCGCGCCAGATCGCTCAGGCGCTGCGGTGCCGCCACGATGGTGAAGGCCAAAGAACGCTGCTGCGCCTGCCGCTGCAGGTCCAGCAGCAGAGCCACCGCACTGGAGTCGAACTGCGCCAACGCCGACGCATCCAGCCGAACAGTGCGGCCGGCCGGCTCTGCGGCCAGCACGGACTGCAGGCGGCGCAGTTCAGCCGCGGCTTCGTCGCAGGTCAACCTTGCGGGCAGGGCCAACATCGCCATGGCGCTTCAGCTCTTGGCGCCGGCGGCGCTCTTGTTGCGATCGGCCAGCAGCTTGATCAGCCCGTCGATGCCCGACTTGCCGATCTCCTGCGTGTACTGGGTGCGGTAGTTCTGCGCCAGCCAGCTGCCGCCCACGTTGACGTCGTAGACCTTCCAGGCCTCACCGACCTTGCGCAGGCGGTACAGCAGCTGAATCGGCTCGGCACCACCGCCCACGATCTTGCTGCGCACCTCGGCCTGGGCCGGATCGGCGGAAGGCCGCTGCGGCTCGAACTCCAGGTTCTGATCCTTCACCATCGAAAAGGCGCCGGAGTAGGTGCGCACCAGCACCTGCTTGAACTCCACCTGCAGCTGCTGGCGCTGCTCGGGGGTGGACTGGCGGGCGTACTGACCCATCACGAAGCGGGTCATGCCCTCGAAGTCGACATGCGGCATGATCTTCGCGTCCACCAGCGCGGTGATGCGCTTGACGTCACCGGCCTGGATGGCCTTGTCGGCCTTGACGGCATCCAGCACCTCGGTCGAGACCTGCTTGATCAGCGCATCCGGCGTCGTCTGCGCCAGAGCCCAGGGGCTGCCGGCCACCAGCATCACCGCGGCCACACCGCGCATCCAGGTTCGCTTGTCCATTGTCTTCATGCCTTTCTCCGCGGAGGGTTCCGCCGCAGTTCAACGTCCAACAGGCTGCAGCGGTGCACAAAGCAGCCGCCCCGCCTGCGCTCGGGCAGCTCGCCGATCGAAACAGAGGGCGTCATTTGCTCCCCGACGAAGCCGCGGGATCCACCGCCGGCGCCGAGGCTGCACTTGCGCTCGGCAAGGGTGCAGACGCGGCGGCTGGTGCTGCAGGCGCGCTGTCCTCATCGTCCTGGTACTCGTCGTAGGGCACCTCATCCTCCGGCGGGTTGCCGTCGTACACCAGGCTGCGGCGCCGCTGCAGGAAGGCATCGCGCAGGAAGCTGTACTTGTCCAGCGCTGCATCGTCGAGCAGGGAAGACGCCTGCAGCAGGTTGGCCCGCGTGTTGACGATCCGCGTGGCGGTGAGGCTGTTGCGCAGCCGCACCGAACTCGCCCAGGTTTCCGGAGTGACCTGCGTCTCGATGGGCAGGGCGATCGAGTCCCGAATCGTCGACGGCCCCAGGATGGGCCAGACGATGTAGGCCCCCGGACCCAGGCCCCACTTGCCCAGGGTCTGGCCGAAGTCCTCGTTGTGCCTTTGCAGGCCCAGCTCGCTGGCCACATCGATCACGCCCAGCAGACCAAACACCGTGTTGGTGCCGAAACGCAGCAGGTCGGAAGCCCCATCGCGGAACCGACCCTGCAGCACCAGGTTCACCGCCGACCAGGCGTCCTGCACATTGTTGAAGAAGTTGGTCGCACCCTTGCGCACCGGCGCGGGCACAACATCGCGGTAGGTGGTGGCCACCGGCTTGAGCACGGCATTGTCCACCACCTCGTTGAAGGCAAAGACCTTGCGGTTCCAGGGTTCCAGCGGATCGGGGTTCTGGGTCGTCGCACAACCGGTCAGGGCCATCGAGCCGACGATCAGCAGCGTGGCGGCCGCAGGGCGCAGCCCGGCCACAGCGTCCGCGATGCGGGGCTGCGTCAGATTCACTGCTTGGACCCTTCCCCATCCGACTTGCCGGCATCGGCCGCCTTGTTGAACAGGAACTGGCTGATCAGGTTTTCCAGCACCACCGCAGACTGGGTCTGGGTGATGGTGTCGCCGGTGGTCAGGTTCTTTTCATCACCGCCGGGCTCCAGCCCGATGTACTGGTCGCCCAGCAGGCCGGCGGTGAGGATCTTGGCGGAGGTGTCCTTCGGGAACTCGTACTGCCGCTGCACCTCCAGGGTCACGACGCCCTGAAAGGTCTTGGGATCCAGGCCGATCGAGGTCACCCGGCCAACCACCACACCGGCCGAGCGCACCGGCGCACGCGACTTGAGGCCACCGATGTTGTCGAAGCGCGCGCTGAGTGCGTAGGTGTCACCGCCGCTGAAGCTGGTCAGGTTGGCCGCCTTCAGCGCCACGAACACCAGCGCCGCCAGCCCCAGCAGCACGAAGAAGCCGACCAGGATCTCGAGGTTGCGTTTTGCCATCTTTTTGCCTTGCCTTGCCTTGCCGGCCTTGAGAGATTCAATGAGCGCGGGCGCCGCTCAGCGCGGGGTGGAAAACATCAGCGCCGTCAGCAGGAAGTCCGTGCCCAGCACCGCCAGCGAGGAGATCACCACCGTGCGCGTCGTCGCATAGGCCACCCCCTCGGGTGTGGCTTCGGTTTCGTAGCCCTGGTAGAGCGCCACCGCAGTGCAGATGACGCCGAACACCATGCTCTTGACCACGCCGTTGCCCACGTCGCGCCAGATGTCCACGCCGTTTTGCTGGATGGACCAGAAGTTGCCCGGGTCGATGCCAATCAGCCCCACCGCCACCAGCCAGGCCCCAAGGATGCCGATGGCCGAGAACATGATCGCCAGCAGCGGCATGGAGATCACCCCGGCGATGAAGCGCGGGGCCAGCACCCGCTCGCGCGGATCGATGGCCATCAGCTCCAGCGCCGCGATCTGCTCGCCCGCCTTCATCAGGCCGATCTCGGCGGTCAGCGAAGTCCCGGCCCGCCCGGCAAACAGCAGCGCCGTGACCACCGGCCCCAGCTCACGCACCAGCGACAGGTTGACCACCAGCCCCAGCGACTCGGCGGCACCGTAGGTCACCAGCGCGTAGTACATCTGCAGCGCCAGCACAAAGCCCACCGCCATGCCCGACGCCAGGATGATCAGCAGCGACCGGTTGCCCACCGCGTGGATCTGCGCCACCACCAGCGAGAAGCGGCGCATCCCGGCCGGCAAGGCCGTGAGCAGATCCGCAAAGAACATCGTCGCCCGGCCCCAGCCGGACAGGGTCGCAAGCGCCCGCGCGCCCAGGGAAGCCAGCCAGTTCATGCCCGACCTCCCGGGTGGGTCACTGCCCCCACCTGACCGAAATCGACCGCGATGTCCGCAGCGGGATAGTGAAACTTGACCGGACCGTCCGGCTCGCCGCGCACGAATTGGCGCACCTCCGGGTCGGTGGAGTTCATCAGTTCATCCGGTGTGCCCTGCGCCACCAGCCGCCCGCCAGCCGCCATCAACACCACCCAGTCGGAAATCGCCATGCACTCCGGCACATCGTGGGAGATCAGCAGCGAGGTGGCGCCGGTGACGTCGTTGAGGGTGCGGATCAACTGGGCGGCCACACCCATCGAGATCAGGTCCAGCCCGGCAAAGGGCTCGTCGTACATGATCAGCTCCGGGTCCAGCGCGATGGCCCGCGCCAGCGCGATGCGCCGCGCCATGCCGCCCGACACCTCGCTGATCTTCAGCGGCGCCGCGCCGCGCAGCCCCACCGCATTGAGCTTCATCAGCACGATGTCGTGGATCATGCTCTCCGGCAGGTCGGTCATCTCGCGCAGCGGAAAGGCCACGTTGTCATAGACCGTCAGATCGGTGAACAGAGCACCGAACTGGAACAGCATGCCCAGGCGACGCCGCAGCCGGTAGAGCTGCTCGCGGTTGTGCACGTCGATGACTTCACCGTCGAACACCACCCGGCCCTTGTTGGCGGCGTGGACACCCCCGATCAGGCGCAGCAGCGTGGTCTTGCCACAACCGGAGTTGCCCAGCACCGAGGTGACCTGCCCCCGCATGAAACGCAGGTTGAGGTCGTTGAGGATGGTCCGGCTGCTGTCGTAGCCGAAAGTGACGTGGTCGATCTCGATCAGGGCGTCGGAACTCAAGTCGATGCACCACTGGCTGTCGGCTGGATGGCATCCCCACCAGGGATGCACCCGACGACGAGGCCGGAGTTGAACGTCCAAAGATTCTCTCACGTTGGGGAGAACCCCATCCCGCCGATCCCTGTCACCCGGGAAACCCTCCGGTAAAGCTCTGCACAACCGTGTGAAGAAGCCTTCACCATTGAAAAAGCCGCCCGCAGGCGGCCGGGTCACGCGAGGGACAACAACCTCAGCGCGGCAGCGTGGTCGCGCCCATCAGGAACTCGTCCACCGCACGGGCGGCCTGGCGGCCTTCGCGGATGGCCCAGACCACCAGCGACTGGCCGCGGCGCATGTCGCCCGCGGCAAACACCTTGTCGACGTTGGTCTTGTAGCCGCCCACGGCCTCGGTGCCCGCCTTGGCATTGCCACGGACGTCCTTCTCGACGCCGAAGCCCTCCAGGAGGGTGGCCACCGGGTTGACAAAACCCATGGCCAACAGCACCAGGTCGGCCTTCCAGGTCTTTTCGGTGCCGGGCACCTCGACCATCTTGCCGTCCTTGAATTCGATCTGCGCCGTCTTCAGGCCGGTGACCTTGCCGTTCTCGCCGATGAACTCTTTGGTGGAGATGGCGAACTCGCGCTGGCAGCCCTCGTCGTGGCTGGAGGAGGTGCGCAGCTTGATCGGCCAGTAGGGCCAGACCAGCGGCTTGTTCTCCTGCTCCGGCGGCATCGGCATCACCTCGAACTGGGTGACGCTGGCGGCGCCGTGGCGGTTGGAGGTGCCCACGCAGTCGCTGCCGGTGTCGCCGCCACCGATCACGATGACGTGTTTGCCATCGGCGCGGATCGCATCCTTGACCTTGCCGCCGTGGTTGACCCGGTTCTGTTGCGGCAGCAGTTCCATCGCAAAGTGGATGCCCGCCAGGTCGCGGCCCGGCACCGGCAGGTCACGGCTCTGTTCGGAGCCGCCGGTGAGCAGCACCGCGTCGAACTCGGCCTTCAGCTCGGCCGCGCTGACATGGTGCTTGGCCCAGTTGGTGACCTTGGAACCCTTGGGCAGCTCGCCCACCAGGGTGTTGGTGCGCAGCACCACACCTTCGGCCTCCAGCTGCGCCATGCGGCGGTCGATGTGGCCCTTGTCCAGCTTGAAGTCGGGGATGCCATAGCGCAGCAGGCCGCCGACGCGGTCGTTCTTCTCGAACACCGTCACGGCGTGGCCGGAGCGCGCCAGCTGCTGGGCGGCAGCCAGGCCGGCCGGGCCGCCGCCGACGATGGCGACCTTCTTCCCCGTCTTCACGGCGGCCGGCTGCGGCTTGACCCAGCCTTCTTCCCAGGCGCGGTCGATGATCGCGTGCTCGATGGACTTGATGCCCACCGCGTCCCCGTTCACGTTGATGACGCAGGCAGCCTCGCAGGGTGCTGGGCAGATGCGACCGGTGAACTCGGGGAAGTTGTTGGTGCTGTGCAGCACCGCGATGGCGTTTTTCCAGTCGCCGCGGTACACCAGATCGTTGAAGTCCGGAATGATGTTGTTGACCGGACAGCCGTTGTTGCAGAAGGGCGTGCCGCAGTCCATGCAGCGTGCGCCCTGGATCTTCGCCTGTTCCGGGTCCAGCCCGATGACGAATTCCTTGTAGCCCTTCAGTCGCGACTCGACCGGCTCGTAGCCTTCCTCAAGCCGCTCGTATTCCAGGAAACCTGTGACCTTGCCCATGATGTGTTGACTCTCTCTCGCAGTGGGGTGTGCGGGCGGCGGCCGTGCCGCCACCCGTTCGGCAATGCAGTGGCGACTTACTTGGTCGCGACCTTCTTGCCACCCTTCTTGCCATCGCCGGCGCCGTCGCCCTTGGCCCGGGCAATGGTTTCGTCGGCTTCCTTGGTGGCGTTCATCTCGCCGAGCGCACGCTTGTACTCGTTCGGGAAGACCTTGACGAAGCGGGCACGGGCTTCGCTCCAGTTGTCCAGGATGTCGCGGGCGCGCAGCGAGCCGGTCCAGCGGTGGTGGTCCTCGATCAGCTTCTTCAGCAGCGTCTCGTCGGTCTGGCTCCGGTGCCAGATCGCCAGATCCACCGACTTCTCCTGCTCGGCCGTGGGCAGCACCTTGTCCAGCGCCACCATCGCGGTGTTGCAGCGGCGCGCGAACTGGCCATCCTCGTCGTAGACGTAGGCGATGCCGCCGGACATGCCAGCCGCGAAGTTGCGCCCAGTCTTGCCCAGCACCACCACCGTGCCGCCGGTCATGTACTCGCAGCCGTGGTCACCGGTGCCTTCCACCACCGCGGTGGCACCCGACAGGCGCACCGCGAAGCGCTCGCCCGCCACGCCGCGGAAGAAGGCCTCGCCGCTGGTGGCACCGAACAGCACGGTGTTGCCGACGATGATGTTCTTCGGCGCATCGCCGCGGAACTCGATCGACGGGCGCACCACGATGCGGCCCCCCGACAGGCCCTTGCCGGTGTAGTCGTTGGCCTCGCCGATCAGGTAGAAGGTGATGCCGTTGGCCAGGAAGGCGCCGAAGCTCTGGCCGCCGGTGCCCTCCATCTGCACGAACACCGTCTGGTCCGGCAGCCCATCCGGATGGTGGCGGATCAGCTCGCCGGAGAGCATTGCGCCCACCGAGCGGTTGACGTTGCGCGCATCCTCCATGAACTGAACCTTCTCGCCCTTGTCGATGGCCGCACGGGCCTTCTCGATGAGCTTGTGGTCCAGCGACTTGTGCAGGCCGTGGTCCTGTGCGGCGATGTGGCGGCGCGGCACGTCGGCCGGCACCACCGGCTGGTGGAACACCTTGGAGAAGTCCAGGCCCTTGGCCTTCCAGTGGCTGATGGCCTTGCGGGTGTCGAGCAGGTCGACACGGCCCACCAGCTCCTCGAAGCTGCGGATGCCCAGCTGCGCCATGATCTGGCGCGCCTCTTCCGCAACGAAGAAGAAGTAGTTGACCACGTGCTCCGGCTTGCCGGAGAACTTCTTGCGCAGCACCGGATCCTGCGTGGCCACGCCCACCGGGCAGGTGTTGAGGTGGCACTTGCGCATCATGATGCAGCCTTCCACCACCAGCGGCGCGGTGGCAAAACCCACCTCGTCGGCCCCCAGCAGCGCGGCGATCACCACATCCCGACCGGTCTTCATCTGGCCGTCGGCCTGCACGCGGATGCGTGCCCGCAGGCGGTTGAGCACCAGGGTCTGCTGGGTTTCGGCCAGGCCCAGTTCCCAGGGTGTGCCGGCGTGTTTGATGGAGGACCAGGGCGACGCGCCCGTGCCGCCGTCGTGGCCGGCGATCACCACATGGTCGGCCTTGCACTTGGCCACGCCCGCGGCCACGGTGCCCACGCCGACCTCCGACACCAGCTTCACGCTGATGTCGGACTTCGGGTTGACGTTCTTCAGGTCGTGGATCAGCTGGGCCAGGTCCTCGATCGAGTAGATGTCGTGGTGCGGCGGCGGAGAAATCAAACCCACACCCGGCACCGAGTGGCGCAGCTTGCCGATGTACTCGGACACCTTGCCGCCCGGCAGCTGGCCGCCTTCTCCCGGCTTGGCGCCCTGGGCCATCTTGATCTGGATCTGGTCGGCAGACACCAGGTACTCGGTGGTCACGCCGAAACGGCCGGAAGCCACCTGCTTGATCTTCGAGCGCAGGCTGTCGCCCGCCTTCATCTCGTAGTCCGCTTCGATCTGCTTCGCACCGATCACCTCCGACACCTTGGTGCCGTCGGCGATGGGGATGCCCTTCAGTTCGTTGCGGTAACGCGCCTGGTCCTCGCCGCCTTCGCCGGTGTTGGACTTGCCGCCGATGCGGTTCATCGCCAGCGCCAGCGTGGAGTGCGCCTCGGTCGAGATGGAGCCCAGCGACATGGCACCGGTGGCGAAGCGCTTGACGATGTCGGCCGCCGATTCGACCTCCTCGACCGGAATCGCCTTGCTCGGATCCAGCTTGAACTCGAACAGACCGCGCAGCGTCAGGTGGCGCTTGCTCTGGTCGTTGATGATCTGGGCGTATTCCTTGTAGGTGTCGAACTTGTTCGAGCGCGTGCTGTGCTGCAGCTTGGCGATGGCGTCCGGCGTCCACATGTGCTCTTCGCCGCGGGTACGCCAGGCGTACTCGCCGCCCGCATCGAGCATGTCGGCCAGCACCGGGTCGCTGCTGAAGGCGGCGCGGTGGTTGCGGATGGCCTCCTCGGCCACCTCGAACACACCGATGCCCTCCACCTGCGTGGGTGTGCCGCGGAAGTACTTCGCGACGAAGTCCTTCTGCAGCCCGATGGCCTCGAAGATCTGGGCGCCGCAGTACGACATGTACGTGCTGATGCCCATCTTGGACATGATCTTCGACAGGCCCTTGCCGATGGCCTTGACGTAGTTGTAGACCGCCTTCTCTGCGGACAGGTTGCCCGGCAGCTCCTTGTGCATCTCGACCAGGGTTTCCATGGCGAGATAGGGATGCACCGCCTCCGCGCCGAAGCCGGCCAGCACGGCAAAGTGGTGCACCTCGCGAGCGGAGGCGGTTTCCACCACCAGGCCGGCGGTGGTGCGCAGGCCTTCACGCACCAGGTGGTGGTGGATGGCCGACAGCGCCAGCAGCGCGGGAATCGCCACCAGCTCGCGGTCCATCCAGCGGTCGGTGATGATGAGGATGTTGTGGCCGCTCTTGATCGCGTCCACGGCCTCGGCGCACAACGACGCCAGCTTGGCCTCCACACCCTCGGCTCCCCAGGACAGCGGGTAGACGATGTTCAGCTCATAGGGCTTGAACTTGCCGCTGGTGTGCTTCTCGATGGCACGCAGGCGTGCCATGTCCGCGAAGTCGAGGATGGGCTGCTGCACCTCCAGGCGCATCGGCGGGTTGACCGCGTTGATGTCCAGCAGGTTCGGCTTCGGGCCGATGAAGCTTTCCAGCGACATGACGATGGCCTCGCGGATCGGGTCGATCGGCGGGTTCGTCACCTGGGCGAACAACTGCTTGAAGTAGTTGAACAGCGGTTTGTTCTTGTCGCTCAACACGGCCAGCGGGCTGTCGTTGCCCATCGAGCCGATGCCTTCTTCGCCGTTGGCCGCCATCGGCGCCATCAGGAACTTGATGTCTTCCTGGGTGTAGCCGAAGGCCTGCTGGCGGTCCAGCAGGGACTCGGCGAAGGCCGGCGCCTCACCGCTGCCCGCCGGAATCGTCTCCAGCTTGATGCGCACGTTCTCGATCCACTGCCGGTAGGGCTTGGCCGAGGCGTACTGGTTCTTCAGCTCTTCGTCGTCGACGATGCGGCCCTGCTCCAGGTCGATCAGGAACATCTTGCCCGGCTGCAGGCGCCACTTCTTGACGATCTTGGCCTCGGGGATCGGCAGCGTGCCGGATTCGGAGGCCATCACCACCAGGTCATCGTCGGTGACGATGTAACGCGCCGGGCGCAGCCCGTTGCGGTCCAGCGTGGCGCCGATCTGCTTGCCGTCGGTGAACACCATCGCGGCCGGGCCATCCCAGGGCTCGATCATCGCGGCGTGGTACTCGTAGAAGGCGCGGCGGCGCTCGTCCATCAGCTCATGGTTCTCCCAGGCTTCCGGGATCATCATCATGGCCGCGTGCGCCAGCGGGTAGCCGGCCATCGTCAGCAGCTCGAGCGCGTTGTCGAAGGTGGCGGTGTCGGACTGGCCGAAGAAGCTGATCGGATACAGCTTCTGCAGGTCGTCGCCCAGCACCGGCGACTTCATGACGCCCTGGCGGGCGCGCATCCAGTTGAAGTTGCCCTTGACGGTGTTGATCTCGCCGTTGTGCGCCACCATCCGGTACGGGTGGGCCAGCGGCCACTCCGGGAAGGTGTTGGTCGAGAAGCGCTGGTGCACCAGCGCCAGGGCGGAAACGCAGCTCTCATCCTGCAGGTCCAGGTAGTAGGTGCCCACCTGGTCGGCCAGCAGCAGGCCCTTGTAGATGATGGTGCGGCAGCTCATGCTGGGCACGTAGTACTCGCGGCTGTGCGTGAGCTTGAGCTTCATGATCGCCGCAGACGCCGTCTTGCGGATCACGTAGAGCTTGCGCTCCAGCGCGTCCGGCACGATCACGTCGGCGCCGCGGCCGATGAAGACCTGGCGGATCACCGGCTCCTTGGCGCGCACCGTGGGCGACATCGGCATGTCGCGGTCCACCGGCACATCGCGCCAGCCCAGCAGCACCTGGCCCTCGGCCTTGACGGCACGCTCGACCTCCTGCTCGCAGGCCAGGCGGGAAGCATGCTCCTTGGGCAGGAAGATCATGCCCACACCGTATTCACCCGGCGGCGGCAGGTCCACGCCCTGCTTGGCCATCTCGGCACGGAAGAACTCGTCCGGGATCTGGATCAGGATGCCCGCACCGTCGCCCATCAGCGGATCGGCACCAACGGCGCCGCGGTGATCCAGGTTCTCCAGGATCTTCAGACCCTGCTCGACAATCGAGTGCGCCTTCTGGCCCTTGATGTGGGCGACGAAGCCGACGCCGCAGGCATCGTGCTCGTTGGCGGGGTCGTACAGGCCTTGGGCCTGGATCGGGGCAGCCAGCCCCTGCTGTTCATCAGACGGGAATCCCGCGGTGGCCTCGTGCATGGCGCACTCCTGGTAGGGTCAAGTAACCCTTGCAATTTACCGCAGTGCAGCACAGCCCTCAACCGCAATAAAATAGGGTCAGACTCTTTTTAATCGAAAGCGAAAACACTCAATCAAATTAATGGGGACATTCTTATGGTCTCCCCACTATCTTTGACGCACCGCATGGGTGCCCAGGTTGGCCGGGCCGCACCACGCCAGAGCACGGCACCGCGCCTGTGCCCGTTGCAGGGTCAGCCGACCACCCGCGGCGGCCGGCCTCTCGGCCGGGGCGATACCGGCCGGTCGGTGGAGGCGGCCACTTGCGCAAGAAATGCGCCTGAACCCAGTGGCCAGCCCCGGCGCGACGCATCATCAAAACGTTGCGCCTGTGCCTCACCCTGCCCCTCTTCCAACTGGCGCTGCCAGACGGTTTCCCGATCAAAAGGGGTGTTGCCCAAGGCCCAGTACTCGGCCGGATCGACCAGCCAGGGCTCACGCGCCTGACCCAGGTGGTGGCGCGCGCTGGACCACGGCCAGTCCTGCGCACGCACCACCAGGCCGGCACGATGGGGCGCCCCCTCCACCCAGCCCATGGCCCCCAGCAGCTCCAGCCCCGGCTCCACCACGGTGGCACGGAAACGTCCTTCCCAGAGGCCGCCGCTGCGGCCGTGCCGGCGATTGAAGGCGGCACCGTAGCGCCGCCCCACCGACTGCAGCAGCCGCCCCAGGCTGTCCGGCTGGTCCGGGGTGATCAACAGCCGCACCTCGCTGCGCAGCAGGGCATAGGCATGCACCGGCAGGCGCTGCAGGGCCGCGGCTTCCCGCAATGCGGCGTGGTAGGTCTGGCGATCGGCATCGTCCAGGAACACGGCAGCATCGCTGTGGCCACGCTGGCGCATCAGGTGCGGCAAACCCGGTAGGCAAAGACGAGGCAGGCGGGCCATGCGCGGATGTTGGGCCGGGGCCCCCCCCCCCCCCCCCCGCCCCCCCGGGGCGGGGGGGGGGCCCGCCGGCGGGGGGGGGGGGGGGGGCGGGGGGGGGGGGGGGGGGGGGGGGGCCGGGGCGCCGGCCCCGGGGCGGGGGGGGCGGGGGGGGGGCCCCGGCGCCGGGGGGGCTCGGGGGGCCCCGCGGCCGGGGGGGGGGGGGGGCGGGGGGGGGGGGGGCGCCCGGGGGCGGGGGGGGGGGGGGGGGGCGGCGGGGGGGGGGGGGGGGCGGGGGGGGGGGGGGGGGGGGGGGGGGGGGGGGGGGGGGGGGGGGGGCTGGCGGGGGGGGGGGGGGGGGGGGGGGGGGGGCGGGGCGGCGGGGGGGGGGCGGCCGGGGCCGGGCCGGGGGGGCGGGGGGACAGGGGGGGGGGGGGGGGGGGGCGGGGGGGCCGGCGGCCCGGGGGGGGGGGGGGGGGGGGGGGGGGGGGGGGGGGGGGGGCCGGGCGCGGCGGGGGCCGGGGGGGGGGGGGCCCGGGGGGGGGGGCGCCCGGGGGGGGGGGGGGGGGGGGGGGCGGGGGGGGGGGGGGGGGGGGACCCCCAGGGGGGCGACCCCGGGGCCGGGGGGGGGGGGGGGGGGGGGGCGCGGGGGGGGGGGGGCGCGGGTCTGGGTCACCGCAAGGCGGTGCAAGCGCCGGCACCGATCGTGTTTGCCCGGCGGGCACCCGGCGGGGCCCCGTCCATCCGGGCCTGCAGGGCATGGCTCGGCTTGCGCCAGAATCTCACCCCACGCGGTCCACCCGCCGGCAGACTCGGCCGGCGCCTACCCCAATTGGAAGGAACACCATGAAAGCCGCCAACGTCCTCGCCACCATCGGTGGCACCCCGCACATCCGCGTCAACCGCCTGTTCGGCAGTGGCACGGAGGTCTGGGTCAAGTCGGAGCGCAGCAACCCCGGTGGCTCGATCAAGGACCGCATCGCCCTGTCGATGGTGGAGGACGCCGAAGCCCGTGGCCTGCTGCAGGCCGGCGGCACGATCATCGAGCCGACCTCCGGCAACACCGGCATCGGCCTGGCGATCGTGGCAGCGGTGAAGGGTTACACCCTGGTGCTGGTGATGCCCGACAGCATGTCGGTCGAGCGCCGCCGCCTGATGCTGGCCTACGGCGCCAAGTTCGTGCTCACCCCGCGCGAGAAGGGCATGAAGGGCGCCATCGAGAAGGCGCAGGAGCTGGTGGCCTCCACGACCGGCGCCTGGATGCCGCAGCAGTTCGAGAACGAGGCCAACATCGCGGTGCATGTGCGCACCACGGCACAGGAGATCCTGGCCGATTTCCCCGAAGGCCTGGACGCGCTGGTCACCGGCGTGGGCACCGGCGGCCACCTCTCCGGCTGCGCCCAGGTGCTCAAGGCGGCCTGGCCAAATCTGAAGGTCTTCGCGGTCGAGCCGGCCGCCTCCCCGGTGATCAGCGGCGGCAAACCCGCCCCGCACCCGATCCAGGGCATCGGTGCGGGCTTCGTCCCCAAGAACCTCAAGACCGAGCTGCTGGACGGCGTGATCCTGGTCGATGCCGAAGCCGCCCGCGAGATGGCCCGCCGCTGCGCCCGCGAGGAAGGTCTGCTGGTGGGCATCTCCAGCGGCGCAACCCTGGCCGCCATCGCCCAGAAGCTGCCGGAACTGCCAGCCGGCGCCCGGGTGCTCGGCTTCAACTACGACACCGGCGAACGCTACCTGTCGATCGAAGGTTTCCTGCCGACCGAGGGATGATCAACCGAGTACAACCAGGCAATTCGGCCAAACCTGCATCCACCGACGTTTGCGCGCCCGAATCTCAAGCTGGGAGCGAGCAGCAAACCCCCAACGTTGGGGTCTGGGATAGCTGGTTCGATGGCGAAGCTGCATCGGCCGAGTTCATGAACGAACGTGATCAACCCCCTGATCAAGAGCGTGAGTCGCTCTGATTCGCGGGGTTGATGGTCTGCACATGCAGGTTGGGCGTTGCTGTTGCCGGTACGTGCCCGGCCCCTTTCACATAGCCTCAAACACACGCGTGCCCGTGAGCCGCGCATGCTCCCGGATCGCAAACCGGTCGGTCATGCCGGACACGTAGTCGGCCACCGCGCGCTCCCGCAACGGCGAGCCGGCGAAGTCGGCCGGCATTTCCTGCGGCCGCTCCACGTAGAGGGCAAACAGCTCGCGCAGCAGCTGCTTGGCCCTCTCCGTGGTGTGCATCACCTCCGGATGCCGGTACAGGCGCTGGAACAGGAACCGTTTGAGCTGGGAGCTCTGTCGGCGCATCTCCGGGCTGAACTGCACCAGCGCCGGTGAGGCGCGGACGTCCTCTGCGGTCGCAGGTTGGTGCTGCTGCAGCGCGGCCTGGGTGGCGTCGATCACGTCGTACACCTGTGCTGACAACATGCGCCGCAAGGTCTCGAACAGCAGGCGGCGTTGTGGCCCCCGCGCCAGCGCCGGATGTTCGGCCAGCGCGGCATCGCGGAACCTCGCGATCAGCGGCAGCTCACCGAGCTGCTCCAGCGTGATCAGCCCGGAGCGCACGCCGTCGTCCACGTCGTGGGCGTTGTAGGCGATTTCATCGGCCAGGTTGGCCAGCTGAGCCTCCAGGCTGGGCTGTGCACCGGTCAGGAAACGCGCGCCGATGCCACCGGGCTCGACTGTTTCCATCCAGCGTGCCACCCGCCGGGAGCAGTGCTTGAGGATGCCCTCGCGGGTCTCGAAGCTGAGGTTGAGGCCGTCGAAATCGGGGTAGCGCTGTTCCAGCACGTCCACCACCCGCAGGCTCTGCAGGTTGTGCTCGAAGCCACCGTGCGCCTTCATGCATTCCTGCAGCACATCCTGACCCGCATGGCCGAAAGGGGTGTGGCCCAGGTCGTGCGCCAGCGCCACCGCCTCCACCAGGTCCTCATGCAGGCCCAGCGAACGGGCGATGGAGCGGCCGAGTTGGGCCACCTCCAGCGTGTGGGTCAGCCGGGTGCGGAACAGATCGCCCTCGTGGTTGAGGAAGACCTGCGTCTTGTAGACCAGCCGCCGGAACGCCGTGCTGTGCACGATGCGGTCGCGGTCGCGCTGGAAGGCGTTGCGCGTCGGCGCCGGAGGCTCCGGGTGACGGCGGCCGCGGCTGTCGCGTGGATCGCTGGCCCAGGCTGCGAGCACCGGGCCGATGGCACTGGGCTGACGCACCCGGGGGCTCGCCTTGCTGAGGGTGGCCATCAGGCCCCGCCGTGAGCGGCAATCACCTCGCGCACCAGGGCTTCTGGGGCCGACTGCGTGCGCGCGCTGCCCAGGCGGTCAATCACCACGAAGCGGATCTGCCCGGCCTCGGTCTTTTTGTCCAGGCCCATCAGCGCCAGCCAGCGGTCGGCGCCCAATGCGGGGGCACGCACCGGCAGACCGGCACGCTCGCAGACCCGCCGGATGCGTGCGACAAAGGCCTCCGGCATCAGGCCCAGGCGGGCAGACAGGTCGGCCGCCATCACCATGCCGCAACCCACCGCCTCGCCATGCAGCCACTCGCCGTAGCCCAGCCCCGCTTCGATGGCATGGCCGAAGGTGTGACCGAAGTTGAGGATGGCACGCAGGCCGCTTTCGCGTTCGTCGCTGCCCACCACCTGGGCCTTGATTTCGCAGGAGCGCTGCACCGCCCAGGCCAGCGCCGCCTTGTCGCGCGCCATCAGGGCGTCCAGGTTCGCCTCGATCCAGTCCAGAAAGGCTGCGTCGGCGATCGGCCCGTACTTGATCACCTCCGCCAGCCCGGCGCTGAGTTCACGTGCCGGCAGGCTGTCGAGGGTGTCCAGGTCACACACCACCCGCACCGGCTGGTAGAACGCGCCGATCATGTTCTTGCCCAGCGGGTGGTTGATGGCGGTTTTGCCACCCACCGACGAATCCACCTGGGCCAGCAGCGTGGTCGGCACCTGCACGAAGGGCACACCCCGCATGTAGCAGGCTGCGGCAAAACCGGTCATGTCCCCCACCACCCCACCGCCCAGCGCATAGAGCACGGTCTTGCGGTCGCTGGCTTCGCCCAGCAGGCGGTCGTAGACGAGGTTCAGCGTCTCGGCGGTCTTGTATTCCTCACCGTCGGGCAGGGCCAGCAGGTGCACCTTGCGGTGCAGGGGAGCCAGGGCCCGGCTCAGGCGCTCGGCGTAGAGCGGCGCCACGGTCACGTTGCTGACGATCAACGCGGAGGTCGAGGTGGGCAGGCCCTGCCAGGTCTCGGCGGCGTCCAGCAGACCGGTGCCGATGCGGATGTCGTAGCTGCGTTCTGCCAGCTCGACACGGACCAGGCGGTTCAACGTCTCCCGGTCGCTGGCGCGGTCGTTGATGACGGATGAGGAGCTGCTCGGAGCGGTGGAGGCGGTGGTCATCCACCGAGTTTAGCGAGGCAGTCGCACACCCACCGTGGCCGGCACCTGCGCCGGGTCCACCAGGCCGGCCAGCTCCAGCTGCATCAGGATCATGTTGACCATCGTGGCCACGGAGGGGCGGCCGGTCTCGATGATGAACTGCGCCGTCTCGCGGTACAGCGGATCGCGGTCGCGGTAGAGCTCGCGCAGCCTCCTGAGCGGGTCGGCCACCTGCAGCAGTGGCCGCTGGGTGTCGTGCCGCAGGCGGCGGAACAGCTCCTCCGGGGTGGCGCGCAGGTAGATCACCGTGCTGTGCTGCCGCAGCGCCTGCCGGTTGGCCGGCCGCAGCACCGCGCCCCCACCGGTGGCCAGCACCAGCCCGGGCTGCTGTGCCAGCTCGCCGATGACCTGCTCTTCCAGGTCCCGGAAAGCGGCCTCGCCTTCGGCCTCGAAAAACGAACGGATGCTGCCGCCAATGCGCCGCTCCAGCTCATGATCGGCATCCATGAACGGCCGCCCAAGCACATGCGCCAACTGCCGCCCGGCGGTGGACTTGCCGGCGCCGGGCATGGCGATGAGGGAGATGGTCTTCAATCAGCTTGGCACTACATGCGTTACGGAGGGCACCCAGCTCGATTGATCGACAGAGTCACCGAGGTCACCAGACCGGAGGGCGAACTGAACTTCAACACGACGGTCCCGCTGGTGCCAGTGTCTCCAAACGTGTAAGAGAAAGCTGCCGCGGTCGCCTCTGTCGTGCTTGGAACAGGTGACCCGCCAATCACGGAGACCGTCAGGTCTTCGCTGGGCGTAGAAGCCTCTATTTTGGTCCCTGCAGCAAGCGGATTCAGTCGACCCACCACAGATGCTGTTCCTGTGAATGTGTTGGCGTCCGCGGCGAGGAACGAAACAGTCCCAGACTTGCCAACGCACGACAGAGACGCACCCGCTACGGGGAAGAAGGAGGCGCTTGGAATCGCGGACGAACTGGTCGGGTAAGGGATCGGTGCGTTTTGGAGCACGATCGGTGCCGACGTCACACTGTTTGCAGGCTGAGAACTCCAGACTGGACGGGCCGATGAGGTCGAGAAGACCGTCTCGATGGCACGACGAACGTAAGCTCTACCCCAAACTCCGTTGCACGTACCAGTTCGCGAAGGAACCCATGCTTCATTCTGGCCCCCGAGGAGAATTGAGTTGGTCGCAGCACGACATGCGCTGGTTCCTGTCAACGACAGTGAGACATACTGATCCTCAGCAGGATCCCATTGACCGTTGAAGGCTCGATCCACAAACAGATCACCCAGATCAAAGAAGTCTTCACTGTTGTCATAGATGTTATTCCCGTTGAGATCCAGGAACGACTCTTCACCCAAGGCATATGCCAGAACAGTGATGCGACCATCTCGCGGACGTGGCTCAGCGGACACAAAGTTCACAGACGCACGGGACAAGCCACTAGACAGAGTGATCTGCTTGGAGGCTTCGACCTGACCTCCTTCAGACACAAAACTGATGGTCGTCCCCACTGGAACCGGGTTTCCCATCCGGTCGGACGCGATGATCGAGTAGGTGTTTGTCGTACCGTCGATGTTCATCCCCTCGATGTTTCGCGTGCCCTGCGACAGAGAGAAGTTCAATTGAGAAGGCAAGCCGACAGCCACAGCCAAGTTGCTCGACACCGTAGTGATGGACTTTCCAACCAGGGTCGCAATGACTCGTACAGGAGTCGGCACGGTGCCTGAATTCACCATGACCGAGACTTCACCATTCGAGTTGCTCGTCCGGGTCAGGACCTTCTTGGTGGACCCGCTTACCGAACAATCAATTCCAGTCGATCCATCCAGGGTCAACCCACCGACCAACGTACTCAGACACATCTCGACCTGCTGTTCGGGGAGCGCATTGCCTGACAGGTCGGTCACCTTGAACACCACGGTAGATGTCTCAGCAAAGCCCGACCCCTTGATGTACACGGTTTCCGGCGTCGCAGACGCGAACTGGATATTCGCTGCCTCGGGAGCACTGAGCGGAATGACCAACGATTGAGATACGGAGGTACCCGATAGCGTCACCTTCAGGTTGTCCGAGGCGGCCGTTGCACCGCAGCCAATGTCCCGGAAAGTGAAAGTTGCAGTTCCACTGGTAGTCGTGGTGCTGGCCGGCAGAAAAGTGGCTTTGCCCTTGTCCACACAGGAAGAACCCACCGCCATGGTCACCGGTGTGCCTGCAGCGACGCCACCCAGCGTGACCGTCACATTCGTCTGCCCATAGGCGCTCAGGCTTGTTCCGGTTGTCAACCCACTGACCAACGACGCGATGCTGACTCCATCCCCGCCAATCTGAAATCCGACCTTCTCCTTCAGAGGGGCACCAGACACCGTCGCAGCGGCAGACACATAGTCCGCACCCGTGGTCAGTCCGGCCTTTGGAGACAACAAGACTCGCGCATTGCCGTTGGCATCTGTCAGGGCTGATGCAGCACTGAGAGAACCCAATCCGCCGTCCGTCGCGAAGGTAACCACCTGCCCTTGAATCGGATTGGAGGACGCATCCTTCAAGGACGCTGTCACCGTCCCAGGAGAAATGGAGGACACCGTCGAACTCGACAAATTAACCGTCAGAGTGCCGGTCACCGAAGTGCTTTGAACTTGGAACGGAGCTTGTGCACGGTAGGTCTGACTATTGAGTGTCGTCGTCGCGACGACATAGTCTGCCGTACCCGTCGAAACTCCCGTCGCTGGCGTAAGGGTTACAGTCGCCACGCCTGAGCTGCTTGTCAGAGCCGTAGCTGAACTGACAGAGCCCGCTCCATCGGTCGTAGTGAATCGAACCAACTGATTCGCCACTCCTCCGGTGGTGCTCGTGACGGTTGCCGAAACAATGGCCGGAGACGCAAGGCTCACGGTCGTCCGCGACACTGCGATCTCAAGACTGGTGCCCACCGTTCCGCTGGCAGCAACTTGGTAAGCCCGGCTTGATTCGTAGGAAACACCTGAAATGCTGGTGGAAGCAGTCACATAGCTGGCACCTGCACTGGCGCCATCTGCAGCCGACAGACTCACCGTAGCCACGCCATTGCTGTCCGTCAGCGCTGTAGCGGCGCTGAGAGAACCAATGGTGCCATTGGTACTGAAACTGACCACTTGGCCACTCAAGGCCACGCCCAGGACATTCCGGACAGTTGCAGTCACCGTTGCAGCAGGAGAGGTACTGACTGTGTCCGAAGACAGCACCAGCGCTATCCCTGCTTGAGTTGCAGATGTCGTGATCGAAAAAGCCTTTGTTGAACTGTATTCAGCAGAAGTAACTGTGGCCTTTGCCGTCAGCGCATCCGCGCCGACCGAAACCCCAATCGCCGGATACACCGTTACAGATGCCTGCCCGAGCGAATTGGTGGCAGAGGTCGTTTGCGACAGCGACGCAGACGTTCCAGTTGAGAACGTCACGAGGGCACCAGCTACGGGCGCCCCTTTCGCGTCCAGAACGGTTGCAATACCGACCAGCGGCGACGCAGTGCTGGTCGTTGTACCCGACAGAGACAGGCTGACCGTCGGCGTTGCAGTACTGCCGTCGCTGTCGCCACCGGACCCGCCACCGTACATGGAGTCCCCAGCGCTTCCACCCCCGCCCCCGCAGGCCGCCAGCAGCAAGGCCATCACGAGGCCGACCAAAAACTTCACCATTCCCATTGCAATCTCCCTCTCGGGCTTGTTCGTTCGAGCGGATCAGCGCGTCACCGCATTGCGGTCGGTGATCACCTTCGGCGTCAGGAACACCAGCAGTTCCGTCTTGTTGGCCGTGCGTGTCTTGTTGCGGAACAGGGCGCCGAGGAAGGGAATGTCCCCCAGCAGCGGCACCTTGTTGACCGATTCGGTTTCGGTGGTCTCGAAGATGCCGCCGATCACCACCGTGCCGCCGTTTTCCACCAGCACCTGGGTCTTGACGTGTTTGGTGTTGATGGCGTAGCCCGCGGAGGTCTGCTGGCCCACGCTGTCCTTGTTGATGTCCACATCAAGGATGATGGCCCCCTCGGGCGTGATCTGCGGGGTGACTTCCAGCTTCAGGTTGGCCTTGCGGAAGGCAATCGCGGTGGCGCCGCTGGAGGTGGCGGTCTGGTAGGGCAGCTCAGTGCCCTGTTCGATCAGCGCCTTGACCTGGTCAGCCGTGATCACCCGCGGGCTGGACACCAGCTTGCCTTTGCCTTCAGCCTCCAGTGCGGAGAGCTCCAGGTTGAGGAAGCGGTTGGACGCCGCACCGAACAGCGACAGCGCAAAGGTGGCCGCCGAGGCGCCGCCCATCGAGCTGGTGTTGGCCGGCAGGCTGACGAACTGGGTGTCGGAGAAGGTGGAGCCACCCGAAGTCTGCAGCGTAACATCACCGATGGAGCTGTAGTTGCCCCCCACGGCCACCCGGGTGTTGCCCACCGTGCGCCAGCCGGGCACGCCGCCGTTGATGCCGCGCAGGTCGGCCGCCCCGAGTTTGACCCCCAGGCTGCGGCCGAAGGTGTCCTCAGCCTCGACGATGCGCGCCTCGATCATCACCTGCCGCACCGCCACGTCGAACTTGGCGATCAGCTGGCTGATCTCTTCCAGCTTGGACGGGATGTCGCTGACAAACAGCTGGTTGGTGCGCGGCTCGGCGATCACGCTGCCTCGGGGCGTCAGGATGCGGGTGTTGCTGTTGCCCCCTCCCCCGCCACCACCGCCGGTCTGCTGGCCGGAGAGCTGCTTCATCACCTCATCGGCCTTGGTGTAGTTGAGCTGGAAGGCCTGCGTGCGCAGCGGCTCCAGCGAAGCCACCTGGGCCTTGGCCTCCAGTTCAGCCTTCTCCTTGGCGGCCAGCTCGTCCTTGGGCGCCACCCACAGCACGTTGCCGGACTTCTTCACTCCCAGGCCCTTGGCCTGCATGATGATGTCCAGCGCCTGATCCCAGGGCACATCCTTCAGACGCAGCGTGACGCTGCCGGTCACGGTGTCGCTGGTGACGATGTTGAAGTTGGTGAAGTCCGCAACCACCTGCAGGAGCGAACGCACCTCAATGCTCTGGAAGTTCAGCGACAGCTTCTCGCCGTTGTAGCCGGGGCCGGCGGTGAGCTTTTGCGGATCGATCTTCTGCGGCCGCACCTCCAGCACGAACTGGTTGTCGGTCTGGTAGGCGGAATGTTCCCAGTTGCCGCGCGGCTCCACCGTCATGCGCACGCGGTCGCCGGCCTGCACGGTGGACACGGACTGCACGGGGGTGCCGAAGTCGGTGACGTCCAGGCGCTTCTTGAGGCTGGCGGGCAGCTGGGTGCGCAGGAATTCGATGATCAGGTTCTGGCCCTGCTGGCGGATGTCCACCCCGATGCGGTTGCTCGGCAGATCCACCACCACCCGGCCGGCCCCATCGCGGCCGCGGCGGAAGTCGATGTCACGGATGCCTTCGGCCTGGGTGTTGCGGCTTTCCGCGAAGTGCAGCGGCTCGGAGGCCGCCGGAGCGGCGCTGGCGGTGGGCGCCGTGGCAGGGGTCGCGGCGACAACGGGGGCGACAGACTGGGCCACGGCGGCCACCGCCATCGGCGCCACCGGATCCAGCGACAGCACCAGGGTCTTGCCCTGCAGCTCCGCCTTGTACTGGGTGGCCTGCTTGAGGTTGAGCACCAGGCGGGTGCGTTCACCCGCCTGGGCCACCGCCACGGAGCGCAGATTGCCCAGGTTGATCTCCTGGTTGCTGCGCCCGCTGGCGTTGCTCACGCCCGGCAGGTCCAGCGCAATGCGCGGTGGCGTCTGCAGCACAAATCCGCTGGGTAGCGCCGCCAGCGGCTCGCTCAGCTCGATGCGCAGCACCTCCGCACCGCCTTGCTGGCTGCCCTGGATCGACTGGATCGCAGGCTGCGCCCAGGCCGGCAACGCACCCGCCGCCAACATGGCCGCAGCCCAGCTCCGACCGTTGGCCCCGATCCAACCGGCCATCTGCACGATGTGTTTCATCGACCCTTCTCCTGAGGACGCTCCTGGAGCGTGAGCGTGCTCGTGCGCTCGATCCATTCGCCCACCGTGTCCTGCACGATTTCGCGCAGCACGATTTCGGTTTCCGTGATGCGGGTGATGCGGCCATAGTTCTGGCCGACGTATTCACCCACCTTGACCTGATAGAGCAGATTGTCGGCCCGCAGCAGCCCGGTCTGGCTGCCGCCCTTGGCCACGCTGCCCACCATCATCAGCGCGTCCAGCGGGTACGCCTCCAGTGGCTCGCGCCGGCGCTTCATCTCCGCGGCCAGCAGCGAGTTGGGCTGGCGGGTCTCGCGCGCCAGCGCCACCTGCAGCTTCTGCGCACTGAAGGGTTCGGTGGCCTGCTGGCCGATGTAGGGCTGCGGATCGAAACGGCGCGGCGGCACCAGCGGCGAGACGCGGGGCCGGGCCTCACGGCGCTGCTGGTCCATCCATTCCTGCAGCTCGGCATGGGGGTCACCGCAGGCCGACAGCAGCAAGCCGGACAGGCCGAGCCACAGCAGCGTGGACGCTGACCGGAACCGGCGTCGACCTCCGCAGAACGAGGAGGAGGAGAAAATCAGCTTTGTCCGCACAAGGCCCTCAGGGGATGGGAGGCGGTTCATCAATTCCCTCCTCCGGAACGGTTGCGGGCGTCCTTGGCTTCGGCGGCCTTGCGGGCTTCGATCTCGGCCGGATCCAGGTAGCGGTAAGTGCGTGCCGTGGCCTCCATCACCAGCAGCCCGCTGGGCGCCGCGGCCGCGCCACCGGACGACCCGGCCTGAGGCGCATTGAGGATCGCCAGGTTGTGCAGGGTGACGATGCGCGAGAGGTTGGCCACATCGGCCGCAAAGGCGCCGATGTCGTGGTAGCGGCCCGACACGCGCAGGGCGATCGGCAGCTCGGCGTAGTAGTCGCGCACGATGACCTGGCTGGGCCGGAACAGCTCGAACTGGAGGCCGCGCCCCAGGCCGGCCTGGTTGATGTCGGACAGCAGGGCGTCCATCTCGGCCTTGCCCGGCAGCTGGCGCTCCAATTGGGTGACGTACTCCTGCACCTGCAGCTTCTGCTTGCGCAGCTCGTCGAGGTTGATGGCCTGCGCCAGCTTGCCGCGGTACTGCTCCTTGAGTTCGACCTCGCGAGCCTCCTCGGCTGCGAGTTCATCGGTGACCGGCAGGACCACCAGGAACCAGCCGATCACCACCACCACCACCGCGGCGAACAGCCCGGCCACCAGCTTGGGCAGCAGCGGCCACTGCCCGGGTTCGTTCATGTTCAGGTCGCGGAACTGCGAACTGATTTGTTCGGCCCACGCTTCGAAGTCGAAGCTGGCCTGGGCGGAAGAGGTTGCCATCTGTGCTCCTTCAGGTGCCGGAGGCTGCCACCGCAGCACCCGAAGCCGATGTGGCCGGCGCGGAAGCGGCACCTGCGGCCGCCCTCGCCTCCACATCCTGCGGGCGTCGCAGCGTCAGCCGCACCGAAAAGTCGAACAGCCGCTTGGTCTCTCGGCCCGCCTGCGGAGCCTGGGCGACCTTGATCTCCACCAACTCCGGCCGCTCCAGCCAGACCGAGTTGTAGGCGGTGTTGCGCAGGAACTCCGACACCCGCTCGTTGGTCTGTGCCTGCCCGCCCACGGCCACGCCCTGGCCATCCTGGCGGATGGAGGTGAGGTAGACCCCTTCGGGCGTCTGGGCCGCCAGCTCGTTGAGCAGGTGCACCGGCATGTTGCGATCGATCTGGAAGTCCTCCACCACCTTCTGGCGGGCCTTGAGGGCCTCGATCTCGTTGCGCAGCGAGGCGATGTCCTTGATCTGGGCTTCGAGCCGCCGGATCTCGCTGCCCAGGAACTCGTTGCGCGACTGCTGGGAACGCACCTGTTCGGTGAGCACCAGGTACCACACACCCACCACGAAGGCGCCCCCCAGCGCCGCCAGCCCCAGGCCGATGAAGAAGGCCTGCTTGCGGCGGCGCCGGCGTTCTTCGCGGTGCGGCAGGAGGTTGATGAGAATCATTGCAGAAACCTCCGCATCGCCAGACCGCAGGCGGTGAGGTAGGAAGAAGCCTCCCGGCGCAGCTTGCTCTCACGCACCGCCGCGCCGATCTTCATGCCCTCGAAGGGGTTGACCACCATCGAAGCGAAACCACTGAGTTCGGTCACACGGTCCTTCAATCCCGGCAGCGTGGCGGTGCCGCCAGACAGCATCACATAGTGCACCCGATGGTGGGGTGTGCTGGTGAAGAAATACTGCAGGGCCCGCCCGATTTCCTGCGACAGGCTGTCCACAAAGGGCACCAGCAGGCCGGTTTCATAGTCCTCCGGCAGATCACCGGCCAGCTTCTTGTGCTCGGCCTCTTCGTAGGAAAAACCGTACTGGCGCGAGATCAGCTGGGTCAGCTGCGACCCCCCAAAGGCCTGATCCCGGTCGTACAGGATCTCATCGTCGCGCAGCACCTTCAGGCTGGTGGTGTCCGCCCCGATCTCGAACAGCGCCACCAGCGCATCGCGGCCTTCATTGGGCAGCGACCCGATCACCCGGCTGACCGCCAGGCGGGAGGCGTTGGATTCGATGTCCAGGATGACCGGCTTCAAGCCTGCCGCCTCGGCCAGGCCCTGCCGGTCCTGCACCCGGTCCTTGCGGGAGGCGGCAATCATCACCTCCACATCCCCCATCGCATCGGAGCCGGGGCCGACGATGCAGAAGTCCAGACTCACTTCGTCCAGCGAGAAGGGGATGTACTGGTTGGCCTCGGCCTCCACCTGCAACTCCAGATCCTCCTCCCGCAGGCCTCCGGGCAGAACGATCTTCTTGGTGATCACCGCGGACTGCGGCATCGCCATGGCCACCTGGCGGGTGCGGGTGCCGCTCTTGGCCACCACACGGCGCACCGCCTCGGCCACCTCGTCGAACTTGTCGATCTGCCCGTCGCTGATCCAGCCCTTCTCGAAGGGCTCGCTGGCGAAGCGCTCGACGATGTACTCGCCCGATGTCGTCTGCCCCAACTCGACCAGTTTGGCACTCGAAGAGCTGATGTCCAGTCCGATCAGCGGCGCATGCTTGCGTCCCGTCAGGATGTCAAGAAAGCCCACGCGATTCCCCAAAAGCCACGCACCGTCGCAGACGGACTGTTAATAAGTTACTTCAATGCTAGCAACAAAGCCTTTGATCGACAAAGACTTTTCCATTTCCAGCCCGTTTTCCACGTTGCAAATGGCACACGTGGAAGCTGCGCCGGATGCAAAGGCCCGAATGATGGCCTGCCCACCCGGGAACAGCGCGTCACAAGCGTATCGGCTGGTGTGGGGGGGCATTCCTATAATCCGCCGCATTTTCCGCACCCAATTCCCGCGACCCGCGCCCCGCCACCGCCAGCCTCAATCCATGAGTGAAACCCGCAGCCCTGCCGCGTCCGACAATCCCGGGCAGGCCAGGACCCCGTGGTGGCGCAGGGCACTGAACGGGGCCGGCCTGACACTGGCCCTGCTGGCTGCAGCGGCGCTGTCGATCCTGCTGCTGGGCGGCCTGGCCCTGGCGGCAGCGTATCCGAACCTGCCGGACATCCACAGCCTGACCGATTACCGGCCGAAACTGCCGATGCGGGTGTTGTCGGCCGAAGGCAGCCTGATCGCGGAGTTTGGCGAGGAGCGGCGCAACTTTGTGCCGATCTCCCAGATCCCCAAGGTGCTGCAGGACGCGGTGCTGGCCATCGAGGATGTGCGCTTCTACGAACACGGCGGTGTGGATTTCCGCGGCGCAGCCCGTGCAGCGCTGGAAAACCTGCGCGAGGCGCGCAGCCAGGGCGCATCCACCATCACGATGCAGGTGGCCCGCAATTTCTACCTGAGCACCGAAAAGACCTTCACCCGCAAGATCTACGAGATCCTGCTGTCGCTCAAGATCGAAAGCCTGCTGACCAAGCCGCAGATCCTGGAGCTGTACATGAACCAGATCTACCTGGGTCAGCGCGCCTACGGTTTTGCGGCGGCCAGCGAGGTCTATTTCGGCAAACCGCTGCAGGAAATCTCCCTGGCCGAGGCGGCCATGCTGGCCGGCCTGCCCAAGGCTCCGTCGGCCTACAACCCCATCGTGAACCCGGCCCGCGCCGTCACACGCCAGCGCCACATCATCGATCGCATGCTGGCGGCCGGCCACATCAGCCAGAGCCAGCACGACCAGGCACTGGAAGCGCCGCTGCGTTACCGCAGCGCCCCGCCGCCCGCCCTGCGGGCCGACTTCGTGGCCGAAACGGTGCGGCTGCTGGTCCATGCCCAATACGGGGAAGAGGCCTACACCCGTGGCCTGGCGGTGCACACCTCCATCCGCAACCAGGAGCAGACCGCCGCCTACCGCGCCCTGCGCCGGGCGCTGCTGGACTTCGAGCGCCGCAAGCCCTACCGCGGCCCGGAGGCCTATGTGGACCTGCCCGCCGACGCCCGCCTGCTCGACGCCCGCATCGCCGAAGCACTGGAGGAACACCCCGACCAGGACGACCTGCTCGCCGCCGTGGTCACCGCGGCCTCACCCAGCGAACTGGTGCTGGTGCGACAGAACGGCGAAACCCTCCGGCTGGCGGGAACGCAGTTGCGCAACGTGCAGTCCGCCTTGACGGAATCGGCCGCGCCGAAGGTCAAGATCCGCCGTGGGGCGGTGCTGCGGCTGCTGCGCGACGGCAAGGGCAACTGGTCCATCACGCAGGTGCCGGAGGTGGAGGGGGCCTTCGTCGCGCTGGACCCCTTCAGCGGCGACATCCGCGCCCTGGTGGGCGGCTTCGACTACGTCAAGAACAAGTTCAATCACGTCACCCAGGCCTGGCGCCAGCCCGGCTCCAGCTTCAAACCCTTCATCTACTCCGCGGCGCTGGAAAAGGGCTTCAGCCCGGCCACGGTGGTCAACGACGGGCCGCTGTTCTTCGACGCCGGCAGCACCGGCAGCCAACCCTGGGAGCCCAAGAACTACGACGGCCAGTTCGAAGGCCCGATGTCGCTGCGCCGCGCGCTGGCCAAGTCGAAGAACATGGTGTCGATCCGCGTGCTGCAGGCCATCGATCCCCAGTACACCCAGCAGTGGCTGGAGCGCTTCGGCTTCGATCCCGCACGGCACCCGGCCTACCTGACCATGGCGCTGGGCGCCGGTTCGGTCACGCCGCTGCAGATGGCGGCGGCCTATGGCGTGTTCGCCAACGGCGGGCTGCAGGTGGCGCCTCGGTTGATCACCCGCATCACCGACAACCGCGGCCGCCTGGTGGCCGAAGCCCCGGCCGCTGCGGTGGACGAGAGCCGGCGGGTGATCGATGCGCGCAACGCCTTCGTGATGAACAGCCTGATGCAGGAGGTGACCCGCTCGGGCACCGCAGCGCGCGCGCAGGCCACCCTCAGACGCAACGACCTGTTCGGCAAGACCGGCACCACCAACGACTCCTTCGACGCCTGGTTTGCCGGCTTTCAGGGGCCCGACCCCGGCCTGGTGGCGGTGGTGTGGATCGGCTACGACCAGCCGCGCAAGCTGGGTGACCGGGAGACCGGCGGCGGCCTGGCCCTGCCGGTGTGGATCGAGTACATGCAGACCGCCCTGCGCGACAAGCCGGTGAGCCGCTACGCGGAGCCGGAGGGGCTGGTTTCGGTGGGTGGCGAATGGCTCTACGAAGAGTTCACCCACGGCGCCGGCATCGCAGCGCTGGGCGTCGAAGCTGCGGCATCGGATGCTGCCGCGGGCGCCGGTTCCGCACCCCTGCCCACCCCTTCGGCCGACGAACGCAAGAGCATCCTGGACCTGTTCCGCAACTGAGGGCCGGGCAGCAGGCCCGCCCTGGCCGAGCCGCCCCGGCCAACGAACTCACAAGGAAACGCCGGGCCGCCCAAATTTCCTTGACCCCCACGGGGGGCGGGCTGGGCGTAGCCCGGCCCTGGGGGCGCTCAGTTGGCGGAAAGCACCAACGCCTTGCCGGCCTGCACAGACAGCTCCCGCGACAGCGCCGCGAAGAACTCGTCGCCCCCGCGGGTGTCGCGCCAGGCGCCGTCCACCCAGCGGAAGTGGTATCCACCGGAGCGTGCCGCCAGCCACAGCTCGTGCAGCGGCGGCTGGGTGTTGACCACCACCTTGGATCCGTTCGGGAAACTCAGCTCCAGCAATCCGCCGGTACGATGGCTGTCGATGTCGATCACATCGTCCTGCAACCAGGCATCCGCCGTGGCCTCGATGCGGGCCAGAACCTGGGCGCTGATCCGCGCAAACTCGCTGTCGTCCATTTTGATGAGGCCCTCGCGGCCCACACCGGTGAACCGCATGTTGAATCAAGTTGAGAAAGATTCTGCACGAATGACCCCGCTGGCCCCGTCTGCGGCCACAAGCCATTCCGCGGCAGTCTGGTTTGGGCCTTCGGCAGGGCCTCAACGGCCGGCCCGGGCCGCGCTCGCTGCGCTGCTGCTGGCCTGCATGGGGCCGGGCCTTTCAGCCTGCGGCCAGAAGGGCGCCCTCAAGCTGCCACAGCAGGCCGCGCCCGCAGCCGCCTCTGCCAGCGCAGCGGTACCGGCCACCAGCGCAGCGGTACCTGGCGCCAGCGCCCGACCCTGATCAGCACGTCCACCGGCATCGCCAGGACGAAGGGACAGAGGCGGCAAGGACGCCAGGGTCAGAGCAGCCGGCGGCGACTGGCGTCCCAGAGTTCGATCGGGCCGTAGAAGGCCTCGGCCTCGGTGCCGGTGTTGTCGCTGTCGGTCATGACCGCGATGCCGATCAGTTCACCCGGGTCCTCGCCATAGGCGGCGCGGAAGTCCGCCACCACGTCCCGTTCGTAGCGCAACCACTGTCCCAGGCGCCGGGCGCCGGACTCGACCACCACCGAGCGCACCCGGTCCGAGCGGGGCGCATGGATCACGCTGCCCAGCGGGGCGGCATGTGGCGCCCACACGTACATCAGCGTGGCAAAGGGCGGAGGCTCGCCGGTCAGGGTTTCGGCCAGCTCGAACATCATGCGGGTGCCGGCGTTGAGGCGCTGCGAATCTCCATCAAAGGCCAGCACGATGCGCACCGGCGTGTCATCGCCTTCGCGCCGGCTCAGGTCAGCCCCGGCGATCATCTTCGGCACCATCCAGCTGAAGTGCATGCGCCCGAGTTGGCTGGCCGGCAGGCGCAGCGGGTGACGCCACATGCTGGCCGAAGCGGCCGAACGGGCGTGCAGCACCGGCCGGCCATCCAGGTGGGTGTGGTGGTAATGGGTGCGGCGTTTGCCGGGCAACACGAAGTCCTGGCCGCGGGCCCACCAATGCAGCTGCTGTGGCGATGCGTGCTGCGAAGCTTGCACCGATTCCTGCGGCGGAGATGGCCGCGATACCTGCAGCACCGTGGGCCGGATCGGCGCTTCGGCACACCCGGCCAACAGCACCCCGACCATCAGAACGGTGGTTTTGCATCGCAGCCACAACCTGTTGGATACCTCAGACTGCATCCGCATCGTCCACCGCTTCATGAATTTCAAAACCTGTGGAAGTGGATGGCCCCAAACCGGCACCATTTCAACTTCCAAATACGAAAAAACCGCCCGAAGGCGGTTTTTGCTGATTCAACTGCAAAAGCAGTCGGGAATCAGAAGTTGTGCTGAACGCCCAGGCCCAGCTTCTTGACGTCGTCGCCAACGTCCTTCTTGTTCTGCAGGAAGTCTGCGTACAGGGTGGTGCGCTTGGACAGAGCGTAGTTGGCGAACAGTTCGATACCCATGTCCTTGGTTTCGCTGTTCTTGGCGAGTTGCAGGCCGGCGGTGGCAGCGCCGAACTTGGCAGCCACGCCACCCGACAGGCCCTTGTCATTGCCATTCGGCGACTTGACATAACGCAGGGTCACGTCAGCCATACCGAGGTTGTACTTGGCACCCACGCCGTAGGCGGTCTCGGAAGTTGCGCTGCGGGCGGTTTCAGCCACCACAGCCACGCTCAGGGGGCCGGCAGCGTAGTTGATGCGAGCCTGGGTAGAGGCCTTGTCATACGAAGGAGTCAGCACGTCTTCCATCGTGCCCTTCAGGGTGTAACCCACCATGACGTCCAGGCCGCTCATGTTCGGGCTGGTGTAGCTCACGAAGGCCGGGCGACGGGAAGAACCGTACCACATCACCGGCTCGATGCCGACTGCGGCAGAAGCGTCAGAGGTGGAGATGACGCTCAGGTTCAGGCCACCAAAACCGTAGGTCGCGACAGAAGCGTCCAGACCGGCCTTAACGGTACCAAAGCCACCCTTCAAGCCGACATAGGCTTCACGACCGAAGGAGATGCCGCCGCCGGTGTTGCCGGACTTGCCGTCACCCATGCCGATACCACCGGTCTGCAGGTCGAAAATCGCCGACATGCCGTTGCCGAGGTCTTCAGTGCCCTTGATGCCGATGCGGGTCGGGGTGTGGAACGAGGAGCCGCTCACACCGTAGGCAGTCAGGTCCAGGTTGGTCTGCTTGGACACGCCGACGTCCAACACGCCGTACAGGGTCACAGACGATTGGGCCGAAGCGGCACCAGCGAAAGCGCCCAGGGCGGCCAGAGCGATCAAAGACTTCTTCATCAGACAATCTCCTAGGTAGAACAAGGGGATCTGCAAGAAACAACACCCGTTTCCCAATTGAACTGCGGTGCCGTGCCGATCGACCTCCTTTTCGGAAGCTGCCGGCATTCCACCAGACCGCAGGAACACTTGCCAAGCAGGGAAACCACAATCGCGCCGTTTCGTTGCCGACCCGCAACAAACACAACGATTAAGGATAGATCGCGCGAAGCCGCGATCTGATCCGTTTGTTGGACGAGCCCGGCCCAACGCGCTGGAACGTGCGCGAAGCACTGAAAATACATACGGATGCCCCGGTGGCCGCAACGGTGCGGGTGGGACGGTGGCGGGCGAGGATGCCGCGTTGCGCAGGCGAACTGAAGGGTTGGCCGGGCCGACGAAGGCTGCGCAGTCCTGGTTTGGACGAGCGCAGTCCGCAGACCGAAGCTCGGGCTGTTGCTGGCGAGCGGAAAGGCCGGTTCAGTGCGTTGTGAAGCCTTCCATCGGGTGGGCCTTGTCGGGCTTGTCGTGAGGTGCGGCAGAGTTGGCTGAGCTGCTCTGGCTCTTGGCCACCTCAGGCGGCATGCGCCGGCGCAGCACGGACAGTGCCCCACCGCAGCCGCAGCGCCACACCGGCCGAGGCACAGGGGCGGCCTGCGCCGGTGGCCGCACGGGTCGCAAATGCAGCAACTGCAGCAGCCGCAGGGCACGCCTGCTGTTGGGATGCAGGAAGCCAAAACTGCGCGCGCGGCGCAGCCCCTTGGGCAGCACATGCTGCAGCACCAGCCACAGGAAATCAGCCCCGGGCAGGGTGCGCAAGGCCGCCTTGCCGGACCTGGCATCGCGGTAGCGGAAAGTGACCTTGCCACCGCAGCAGCTGAGGATGTCGGCCTCCTGCACCACACCCCGGTACAGATAGCGGCCCAGGTACAGCAGCGCCTTCTGGCCATCGCCCACGCACCTGCAGTCGACCACCCAGGTGGCGGGCAACGAATCGGGCAACCTCAGCCCGGCAGCCTGCAAGGCAGCGAGCAGCTTGGCGCGAAACACCTTGGCCAGCGCCTTGTGGCTGAACAGGAAGCCGCCGCTGCCGGCCTGCGCGGCAGCGGCCTGGCCGCGCCGCCGGGGGCGCCGACACTTCGTGCGCCACAGCCCGCGCTGCGTGTCCAGCGCAGCAGCGGGCATCACCATGTGCACATGGGGGTGGAAATCCAGCCGCCGGCTGTGGGTGTGCAACACCCCCACCGCGCCGGGGGTGGCCGCCAACCTGGCGTCGTTGCGGCTGAAGCTGGCCAGCGTCTGCCAGGCGCACTGCATCAACATCGGATAGACCAGCCGCTGATGGCTCCAGGCCAGAGCGCGCAACTCGCCCGGCAGGGTGAAGGTGATCAGGAAATAGGTGGCCGGCACCAGCGACTGCAACTGCCGCTGCAGCCAGAGCTGGCTCTCATGCTGCTGGCAGTGCGGACAGGCGCGGTGGCCGCAGGAATGAGGCACACAGCGCTGCTCGCCGCAGGCGCTGCACTGCGCCAGCATCTGCGGCGCAAAACGCGTGCGGCAGCGCGCCATTGCCGAGAGCGCCTGCACCTGACTGGGCAGCAGGTGATGGCCATGACGCAAAAGCAAGTCGGGCTCGAACTGCTCGATCAAACGGGCCAGCGTGATCACCGCACGCCCCCCCAGGCCAGCTGAAAACGGCCCATCAGATCATTGATGGCGACGCTGCACTGATCGGTGGTGTGGCTGGTCAGATGGGTGTAGCGGCTGGTGGTCAGGATGCTGTGGTGGCCCAGGATCTTCTGCACCTGCAGCAGGTCGACACCGGCCTCGATCAGGTGGGTGGCATAGCTGTGGCGCAGGCTGTGCGGCGTGATGTTTTTTTTAAGCCGCAGCCGACGGCCACCTGACGCAGCGCGCGCTGCACACCACCGCGGTCGAGCGCGCTGGTGGCCGTGCGCGCGCCGGCCAGGCCGGCGGCCCGGTTGGGAAACAGCAGCCGCGGGTGCTGGTGCACCCGCCAGTGGCCGCGCAGCACCCGCAACGTGGCATCGGGCAGCGGCACCAGCCGGTCGCGGTTGCCCTTGGCATCGCGCACATGCACGCGCATGCGCTGCGCGTCGATGTCGGCCACCGTCAGCGCCAGGCCCTCACCCAGGCGCAGGCCCAGGCTGTACAGGGTGAAGAAGAACACCCGGTAGCTCAGCACCCGGGTGGCATCGAACAGCGCCTGCACCTCGGCGACGCTGACGATGTCGGGCAGCCGGCTGACCTTGGGCGGGCGGATGAAGTTGGGCGCCACCCAGGGCTTGCCCAGCACGTGTTCGCAGAAGAACTTCCAGCTGTACAGGTCCAGCTTGACACCGCTCCAGGAGTGCAGGGCCTTGAGTGCGGTGAAGTACTCCACCAGGTCGGCCTGGCTCAGGTCATCGACCCGGTAGGAGAAGTACTCGCCGATGCGCCGCATGCCGCGCGCGTAGGCATCGATCGTCTTGGGCTGCAGGCCCTTGAGCTGCAGGTGCTGCAGGTGCAGGCGGTACTGCCGTGCAAAGGGCTCAGGGAAGTGCGACACGTCAACCATGGCGGAAAGTCCTCGCAGGGTGGGTGAACACGCGCCAGAATCGGCTGCGTGAACACGCACCTTACGGGACTGTCGGGACTGTCGGGAGGTCGGCTCCGCGCAGCGGCTTCGTCCAACATCGTGATCAGCGCGCACGCAAGCTGCATCCCGCTGCGCCGCAGCAAATTGCTGCGGCGCAGCGGAATATCCACAAAACCGCGAAAAACCTGTCGCGAATAGGCGTCAATTCACCCCAATCCGGCCCATTCGCCCAAGTCAGGCGGGTGCCGCCAAGTCCTTCAATTCAACGCTGCAGTCGATCTGCGCCGTCTTGCCCAACATGGCCACCGCCGAGCAGTACTTGTCGTGCGACAACTTCACCGCCCGCTCCACCACCGCCGGCGGCAGGCCCACCCCGCTGACCACGAAGTGCATGCCGATGCGGGTGAACACCTTCGGGTCGGTCTGCGCCCGGTCGGCGGACATCTTGACCTCGCAGCCGCGCACGTCGTGGCGGCCCCGCTTCAAGATCAGCACCACGTCGTAGGCGGTGCAGGCACCGGCACCGGCCAGCAGGGTCTCCATCGGCCGCGGCGCCAGGTTGCGGCCACCGCCTTCAGGCGCGCCGTCCATCGTCAGCAGGTGGCCGCTGCCGGTTTCCGCGCTGAAGGCCATGCCGCTGGCGGGCATCCAGTTGATCGTGCATTCCATGCTGCTCTCCACTCCAAGTCAGATCAAATCGGGTCGCGCAGTGTACGGACCGGCTCCGAAACCACGTTCGTATCGAGCAAGATCATTCAAAACTCGCTGCACGCGCCGGGGTCTTGTCGCGCACGCTCTCAAAGGTGGCGAGCTCTTCATCGGTCAGCTTCACCTGGCGGCCGATCTCTGCCAGCATCGAACCGAGCTTGACGCGGCCCTGTGGCTTCACTGCGGATTCCAGAATGTCGCGCATCTCGGCCTCGATGCTGCGGCCGTGCTGAGCGGCCCGCACGCGGATGGCGCGATGCACCTCATCGGGCAAGTTCCGGATGGTGACGGATGGCATCTTTCAGGTCCTCTAATGGATGCAGGCGCTTGCACTTCATCCAAAGGCAATCACGGCTGCAATTGTCATCGCCCAAGCCCCTTGCCCCGCGCGCCAACCGCCTCAACACAGGGCAGCCGTACTGGAAGTGCAGCAACTGCCGCGCCTGTGCGTGACATCCGTCTGGAGCCGCCGCCGACTCGAACAACCCCACACGTTGCATTGCAACATGAAAGCGTTTTAGAATGGCTCCAACGGGTCGTAAGAGAACAGAGGGCGAAAGTCAATCCAAGATGCCCCTCGTGTTGTTCTGACCCCAATGGTTGTCTCCTCCACCCTCCTCCATAGGTGGATTAAGCCCGGGCTCACCCCCGGGCTTTTTTTTGGCTGCAAGCCGGGATCCGCGAGGCAGCGGACTGGAAGCACCGCCCCTTGACGGGCAGCACTCCAAGGCAATGCCCCTGAATCCGGCGGGGTCTGACCTATGATTCGCCGCCTTCGACGCCTGCGAATCGAGCCCATGCCCTCCCAGAAGCGCGCTGCGCGCACCTCCACGTCCACGTTCACCTCCACGACCGCTGCCGCGTCGTCCTCCACTGCCGTCAAGGCGTCCGACGGGCTCTCCCCGGTCGCACAGCAGATCGCCGGCAATTACCTGCGCCGCATCCTGACGGCCCGGGTGTACGACGTGGCCATCGAGTCACCGCTGGACGCGGCGCGCAACCTGTCCAAGCGGCTGGGCAACCAAGTCTTCCTCAAGCGGGAGGACAAGCAGCCGGTGTTCAGCTTCAAGCTGCGCGGTGCCTACAACAAGATGGCGCAGCTGCCCCCGGAGGTGCTCAAGCGGGGCGTGATCTGCGCCTCGGCAGGCAACCATGCCCAGGGCGTGGCACTGTCGGCCAGGCGCATGGGCTGCAAGGCCGTGATCGTGATGCCGGTGACCACTCCCCAGGTCAAGGTGGATGCGGTGGCCGCTCTCGGCGGCGAGACGGTGCTGCATGGCGACAGCTACAGCGACGCGTACCAGCACGCGCTGACCCTGCAGAAGGAGCAGCAGCTGACTTTTGTGCACCCCTTCGACGACCCGGACGTGATCGCCGGCCAGGGCACCATCGCGATGGAGATCCTGCGCCAGCACCAGGGGCCGATCGATGCGGTGTTCGTGGCCATCGGCGGCGGCGGGCTGATCTCCGGGGTGGCGGCCTACATCAAGGCGGTGCGCCCGGAGATCCGCGTGATCGGCGTGCAGACGCGCGATTCGGACGCCATGCTGCGCTCGGTGCAGGCCGGCAAGCGGGTCACGCTGGCGGATGTGGGGCTGTTTGCCGACGGCACTGCGGTGAAGCAGGTGGGCGAGGAGACCTTCCGGGTCGCCCGCGAACTGGTCGATGAGTTCGTGGTGGTGGACACCGACGAGGTCTGCGCCGCCATCAAGGACATCTACCAGGACAGTCGCAGCATCATGGAGCCCTCCGGCGCCCTGGGCGTTGCAGCCATGAAACAGTGGGTGGCACGCAACAAGTGCAGGGGCCGCACGCTGGTGGCCGTCACCTGCGGCGCAAACATGAACTTCGACCGACTGCGCTTCGTCGCCGAGCGGGCCGAGTTCGGCGAGCAGCGCGAGGCGCTGTTCGCGGTGACCATTCCCGAAGAGCGCGGCTCCTTCAAGCGTTTTTGCGAGGCGGTGGGCCCCCGTGCGGTCACCGAGTTCAACTACCGCATTTCGGACGAGCAGCAGGCCCATGTCTTCGTGGGCGTGGCCATTTCCAAACGGGAGGAGGCAGACCGCATCGAGCGCAACTTCCAGCGCCACGGCTTTGCCACGGTCAACCTCACCGACGACGACATGGCCAAGGAGCACATGCGGCACCTGGTGGGCGGCCGCTCACCGCTGGCGGCCGACGAGAGACTGTTCCGCTTTGTTTTCCCGGAGCGACCCGGCGCGCTCATGAAGTTTCTCTCCAGCATGCACCCGGACTGGAACATCAGCCTGTTCCACTACCGCAACCAGGGTGCGGACTACGGCCGCATCCTGGTGGGCATCCAGGTGCCGCGTGCGGACCGGGCCGAATTCCGCCGCTTCCTGGACACGCTGGCTTACCCCTGCGTAGAGGAGACGGACAACCCGGTGTACCGGCTGTTCCTGCGCTGAGCCCCGGCACCAGCAGTGCGGTACCGCCAAAAGGGTCGGCATGGCCGCCTTCGCCCGGCGGGGATCGGTTCGGTGTGACATCCGCCATGGCGCCCCTGCAGCGGCGCTCGCAGAATGCACGGTTCACCGAGTCTTCACCGAGATGCTGCTCACCGACCGCCCCCCGCTGATCGCCCCCACCGCCCGCGCCTCGCTGGAACAGGCGCTGCAGCTCAAGCTGACCCGGCGTGCCGCCGTGGCCGGCAGCATGGGGGAGCTGGAGCCGCTGGCGGTGCGCATCGGCCTGATCCAGAACGCGCTGCGCCCCCGGCTGCGCCAGCCGCAGTTGCTGGTGTTTGCCGGCGACCATGGCCTGGCCACGGACCTGGCCGACCCCTCCCAGCGCGACACCACCACGATGGTGGACGACATCCTGCAGAGCCGGGTGGCGCTGCCGGTGCTGGCGCACCACCAGGGCCTGAACCTGCAGCTGGTCGATTGCGGGCTGGCCACGGCGCTGCCCCGGCAGCCGGGCGTGCTGTCGCGCAAGATCGCCCACGGCACCCGCAACTGCCGCGTGGCCCAGGCGATGTCGGTGGACCAGGCGCATGCCGCCATCCGTGCCGGCATGGAGATCGCCGACGCTCTGCCCGGCAATGTGCTGGGCTGCGCCGGGCTGGGGGTGGGATCGCTGCAGGCCTCGGCCCTGTTGATCAGTGCGCTGACCCAGGCCTCCCTGCACGACCTGCTGCTGGTGGGCCCGCGCATGGACCCGATGGAGCTGGACCGCTCCATCCTGACCCTGCAGGCGGCCCAGAACCGCCACGCCAACCTGGACGATCCGGTGGAAGCGCTGGCGGCCTTCGGCGGCTTCGAGACCGCGATGATGGTGGGCGCCATGCTCAAGGCGGCCGAGAAGCGCCATCTGCTGCTGATCGACGGCATGGCCGCCTGCGCAGCGCTGATCGTGGCCACCCACATTGCCGGCCCGATCACCGACTACGCGGTGTTCTGCCGCAGCAGCGACCATGCCGGCCTGGATGCCGTGCTGGCGGGTTTCCAGAGCACCGCGCTGCTGGCCCTGGGCATGAACAGCCTGGACGGCACCGGCATCGCCCTGAGCTGGCCGCTGGTGAACGCTGCGGCCAGCCTGCTGACCGAAGTGATCGACACCGTCGAGCCCCTGCCGCTGCCGGAGGATGCCGCGGCCCCGCCGGAGCGGGAGTTCATCAGCCTGCCGCAGCGCTGAATCGCAGAGCAACGCCCACTCGCTGCAGGCTTGCCTGAATGGCCGACGCGCCGCGGATCAGCGCGGCTCGGCGTTGCCTGCAGGCGAGGCCAGATCCGGTGGCGTGACGGGCTGAGCGCCCGGAGGCTGCCCCGCATCGTCGGGCACCTGGCCCACCGCGCGCGGTGACATCACCGCCCCGAGCCGTCCGCGGGTGATCTGCGGTGGCAGACTGTTGACGCCCGGCATGGCCGCAGCCGCAGCTGCCGTGGCGGCGGAACCCACCAACGGCGGGCGCCCCCCCATCCCAGCCCCGGTGTTCGCGCCGGTCACCCCGCCCCCAGGCCCACCGGCTGCTGCGGCCGATTCCGCCCCCGGCAGGCTGCCGGTGGCCGGTGGCGGCAGGCTGGGCAGATCGAGCTGGACCACAACCTGACCACCCCGCGGGCCGATGCCCACCTGGTTTTGTGTGACGGTCTGCAAGATCCACTCACCGTCCACCGCCTCGCCGCGCCGGTAGGCCCGTGCGGCCTGTCCGTCCACGGCGATCAGGGCCCAGCCGCGCTGGGAGTCCTGCAGGCCGGCGGCCACGCCGAGCAGGCGGAAGCGCTCGGCCAGGGCACGGTCCTGCGGCGCGGCAGCGCCGCACCGCCATCGGACGGGGCGGCCACGGCAAACAGCCGCAGCAAATCGGCCTGCACACCGCTGTCGGTGGCCACAGTCTGGGCCTGAGCGGGCAAGGGGGAGGGGCGCACCAGCAGGCGGGTGCCCCAGAACACCAAAGACGCCGCCAATGCGGCCCAGACGATCCAAGCGGTCCAACGAGCTGCCATGGTCGGCGCATTATGATCGACCGACCTTCCCGCTCCTGTGACAGAACTGCAAGGACTGGTCACGTCATGCTGACAAGCTGCAGCGAGGATGTCGCCTGCTGTTCCGTGTTCTGTTGTGCCTTCTGTTGTGCCTTCTGTTGTGGTCACCGTCGCCTGCGGGCACGGCTTGGCTGCCCGTCCCGTCCCGACTGCCCTTCTCCTTCGCGCATGATGATCCGCCCGACCCCCGCCCGCCCGCTCATCCGGCCCCCCATTGCCGCCCTCGGCACCGCATCCCGCTCGCCCCATCGGCGGGCGCAGTTGCTGCGCGCGGCCGGTCGCGGCTTCACCCTGATCGAGCTGATGGTGGTGCTGGTCATCATCGGCGTGCTGGCCGCCCTGGTGGTGCCCAACGTGCTGGACCGCGCCGACGATGCCCGCGTCACCGCGGCGCGCACCGACGTCAACAACCTGATGCAGGCGCTCAAGCTCTACAAGCTGGACAACCAGCGATACCCCAGTGCCGAACAGGGCCTGCAGGCCCTGGTGGCCAAACCCAGCACCGGCACCATCCCGCCGAACTGGAAGCCCTACCTGGAAAAGCTGCCCAACGACCCCTGGGGCCGCGCCTACCAGTATGTGCAGCCGGGCGTGAAGGGCGAAATCGACGTATTCAGCCTCGGTGCCGACGGTCAGACCGGCGGCGAAGGCAAGGATGCCGACATCGGCTCCTGGCAGTGACCGGGGCCCGGATCGACAGCGATCGGCACTGACCGGTTCCCCATGCGCATCGCGCGACAGGCCAGGGTCGGTGCAGGCGGCTTCACGCTGCTGGAGCTGCTGGTGGTGGTGGCCATCGTTGCCCTGGCCGCCGCGGTGACCAGCCTGGCGCTGCCCGACCCCCACCACACCCGCCTGGAGCGCGAGGCCGCCCGCCTGGTGCACCTGCTGGAAAGCGCCCGGGCCCACGCCCGTGCCGCTGGTCTGCCGGTGACTTGGTCTCCGGGGCCGGCGCGCCGGCCGGGTGGTCAGGCGCTGGGTGAAGGCAACGGCGGGGAGGACTTCCACTTCAGCGGCCTGCCCGCAGGCGCCGACCTGCCGGGCCGCTGGCTGGAGGCAGCCAGCGACGGCGAGGACGTCATCCGCATCGAGCTGCTGCCCGCCCGCGCGGCGGTGGCGCTGGGGCCGGAGCCGGTGATCGAGCCCCAGCGCATCCTGCTGAGCCTGAACGAACACCGCGTCCTGCTGGCCACCGACGGGCTGGCACCGTTTGCGGTTCAACCCTCCGCCACTGCTGCTACCGCCGATGTGCGCTGACCCCCCTGTCCTGCCGCAGGCGCCCCCTCAGGCCGGCCTGACGCTGATCGAGGTGCTGGTGGCACTGGCCATCGTGGCCGTCACGCTGGCCGCGGGCTTCAAGGCCACCGCCGCGCTCACCCGCAACAGCGAACGGTTGGGACACACCCTGGCGGCCCAGTGGTGTGCCGACAACCTGCTGACCAACCTGCGCCTGCAGCGCCAGTTCCCGCCGGTGGGGGACTCCGAGCAGAACTGCGAGCAGCTGGGCCAGACCTACACCCTGCAGCTGGTGGTGCGGCCCACACCCAACCCCAACTTCCGCCGTGCGGACGTGCGCGCCGCCGATCCGGCCGGCCAGCCGGTGCTGCAGCTGTCCACCGTGCTGCCGCGCAACTGAACTGCCACACCCATCCGATGCCCGCCCGCCCGCCCCGCCGCCCCGCGGCTCCCCTGCGCCCCTGCGCCAGCGGCTTCACGCTGGTGGAGGTGCTGGTGGCGCTGTTCGTGCTGGCGGTGATGACCGGCATGGCCTGGCAGGGGCTGGACTCGGTGATGCGCGGCCGCGAGGTCACCGCCGCCCACACCGACAGGCTGCTGCGGCTGCAGTCGGTGCTCACCCAGTGGGAGGCCGACCTGGCGCAGGCGGTGGACACCCAGGCGGTGCCGGCGGTGAGTTTCGACGGCGCCAACCTGCGCATCACCCGGCTGCAGGGCGGCGAGGTGCGGCTGGTGGTGTGGAGCCTGCGGGGCGGCCAGCTGCTGCGCTGGGCCGCGGCGGCCACCCACGATGCGGAGTTGCTGCAGGAGGCCTGGATGCGCTCGCAGCAGCTGCTGGGCGATGAACCCGGCACGCTGGTGGCACTGCGGGGCGTGGCCGGCTGGCAGATGTACTTCTTCGACCTGAGCAGCAGCGCCTGGCGCAACGCCCAGTCCTCCGGCGACCTTCAGGACGGCGCAACACCCCCTCCACCCGCCGGCGGGGAGGGGCAGCGCCCGACCGGCAGCGCGCGGGAATCCATGCCCGACGGTGCCCGGCTGCTGCTCACCTTTGCACCCGGCGTGGCCGATGCCGACGGCGCCGGCAGCGTCACCCGCGACGTGAGGCTGCTGCACCCATGAACCGCCCTCCCCACACCCCCACTCCCCGCCGCGGCCAGCGCGGTGCCGCGCTGCTGATGGCGATGATCATCGTCAGCCTGGTGGCCACCCTGGCGGTGGGCATGGTCTGGCAGCAGTGGCAGGCGGTGCAGGTGGAGGCCGCCGAGCGCTCCCAGGCGCAGGCGCGCTGGATCCTCAACGGGGCGCTGGACTGGGCCCGCCTGATCCTGCGCGAGGACGCCCGCAGCGGCAAGGTGGACCACCTGGGGGAGCCCTGGGCGGTACCGCTCGCGCCGGCGCGGCTGTCCTCCTTCCTCGCCGCCGACCGGAACAACAACTCCGAGGTCGACGCCGGGCTGGACGCCTTCCTCTCCGGTTCGATCCGCGATGCCCAGGCCCGCTACAACCTGCGCAACCTGGTGCAGCAGGGCCAGATCCAGGCGGCCGAACTGCAGTCGCTGCAGCGCCTGTGCGAGATCCTCGGCCTGGCGCCCGCCGTGGCCGGACAGATCGCCGAAGGGCTGCGCCGCGCCCAGCCCGGCAACCAGGCGGAGGCCGGCAACAGCACATCGCAGCGGGTGCCCCTGCCCCCCAACGACGTCGGCCAGCTCACCTGGCTGGGGCTGGATGCGGCCACGGTGGAGCGGCTGGCCCCCCATGTGGCGCTGCTGCCGGAGCGCACCCCGGTCAACCTCAACACCGCCGGTCGGGAGGTTTTGGCCGCCGTGCTGCCCAAGGGCGACCTGGGCAGCGCGCAGCGGCTTATCGCCAGCCGGCAGCGCCAGCATTTCGAAAGCCTGGAGAAGGCCCAGAGCCTGCTTGGGGAAGATGCCGGCACCCTGGATGCCCAGCGACTGGATGTGCGCACCCGCTACTTCGAGGTGGTCGGCCTGATGCAGCTGGAACAGCTGAGCGTGGCCCAGATGACCCTGCTGGAGCGCCGCGACCGCGAACTGCGGGTGCTGGGGGTGCGACGCCTGCCGGTGGATGGCGACACCCTGGCCGCCGGCCCCGGCCAAATTGCCAGATCACTGCAACAATGATGTGTAAGTCTTTGATTCGTGGGCTGTTGT
The DNA here is from genome assembly GCA_016703325.1 of Burkholderiales bacterium. Lineage (GTDB taxonomy): Bacteria > Pseudomonadota > Gammaproteobacteria > Burkholderiales > Burkholderiaceae_C > Sphaerotilus. The sequence continues at coordinate 142,819 of JADJCH010000003.1, forward strand.
TCCGGCCCCCACTTACAATCCTGCGGGTCTTGAAGCCCCATTCATGAGCCTGCTCATCCTTCAATTGCCGCCCCGGGTGCGCCCCGCCGGACAGGATCGCCTGGTGGCGGCGTTGCCCGATGGCAGCACCGAGTACCCCTTCGTCCTCACCGGCAGCGACGGCAGCAGCATCGTGGCCGACGGCGAATGTGCCGCCGCCCTGCTGCCCCAGGCCACCAGCGTGGTGGCAGTGCTGGGAGAGCTGGAGCTGGCCTTTCACCCCTTGACCTGTCCCAAGGCGCCGGCAGCCCGCCTGCGTGCCGCGCTGGCCGGCCTGCTGGAGGAACGGCTGCTGGACGAGCCGGAGGCCCTGCACCTCGCGCTGGCACCGGAGAGTCGGGCCGGCAACGCCACCTGGGTGGCCGCCTGTGACCGCGGCTGGCTGGAGGCCCACCTGCAGGCCCTGGAGCGCCAGGGCATCGCGGTGGACCGGGTGGCGCCGATCGCCTGCCCCACCGCCCCGGGCGAACGGGGCCAGCTGCATGTCCAGGCCCAGGCCCAGCGCCGGACGGCATCGGAAGGCGGCAGCAGCAGCCTGATGGGCGCCGGGGACCTGGACGAGGGCTGGATCACGTTCTGCCACGAGGGCGGCGTGGCCACCTGGCCGCTGTCCGGCAGCGCCGGCACCGCCCTGTGGCCTCAGCCGTTGCCCGAAGGCTGGAGATTGAGCGCCAGCCCTTCCAGCGCCGAGGCGGCCCAACGCCGTCTGGGCCAGACGGTGCAGATCCGCACCCAGGCCGAACGGCTGCTGGCGGCCGCGCAGAACGGCTGGAACCTGCGCCAGTTCGACCTGGCCACCCGCCACCGCGGCGTGACCTGGCTGCGCGAGGCCTGGCTGCGGCTGCGGTCGCCGCAGTGGCGGCCGATCCGCTGGGGTCTCGCAGCCCTGGCGCTGGTGCAGGTGGTCGGGCTGAACGCCTGGGCCTGGCGCCAGCAGCAGGACCTGCGCCAGCGCCGCGACGAGATGCTCAGCCTGCTGCGCAGCGCCCACCCCCAGGTGCGCGCGGTGCTCGACGCCCCGGTGCAGATGCGGCGGGAAACCGAGCTGCTGCGCGCCGGCGCCGGCCGCAGCGGCCCCACCGACCTGGAACCCATGCTGCGCAGCGCCGCCGCCGCCTGGCCGGAGAACCTGCCGGTGCAGGCCATCCGCTACGAGAATCAACAGCTGTCGCTGGCCGCGCCGGGACTGGGTGCGCCCCAGGCCGATGCGCTGCGCCAACGACTCGCACCGGCCGGTTGGCAGGTGGAGGGCAGCGATGGCCGCATCACCCTGAAACGCCGAGAGAGCGGCCCCAAATGAGCCCCAACCCCAATCGCGGCGGCCCGCAGGCCCTGATGGAACTGAAGCAGCATTTGCGCGCGCGCTGGCAGGCACTGGCGTCGCGGGAGCGGCGCGCGGTGGGCACGGCAGCACTGGCCCTGTTTTTGCTGGGCCTGTGGTTCGTGGCCCTGCGCCCGGCCTGGCAGGTGCTGCGCGACGCCCCCGCACAGCGCGCAGCGCTGGATGCCCAGCTCACCGAAATGCGCAGTCTGGCCGCCGAGGCCCGGGACCTGCGCGCCCAACCACCGGTGGCGCCCGACCTGGCCGAAGCCGCGATCAAGGCCGCCACCACCCGGCTGGGCTCCACCGCGCGACTGACCCTGAGCGGTGACCGCGCCACCGTGTCCTTCCAGCAGGTCGATCCGCAGGCCCTGGCCGACTGGCTGGGGGAGGTGCGCCAGGCCGGCCGTGCACGGGTGGTGGAAGCCCAGCTCAACCGCTCCGGCAGCGGCTACAACGGCAACGCGGTGCTGACGCTGCCGCGCGCCCTGTGAGTTCGAGTTCACCCATGCCCTTCTTCCACCGGCCCCTGAAACGCTCACCGCGCCCCCGCCCGGAAGGTGCGACGAAGCTGTGGAACCGCATGTCCAGCAGCCTGCTGGTGCTGCCCGGCCGCTCCGGCAACGACCACCGTGAAGCCCAGGCTCGACGGGTGCGGCGCTGGGCGGTGAGTGGCGCCGTCTGCGGCAGCCTGGTGGCCGCAGTGGTCTGGGCGCCGGCGCAGTGGCTGGCGGCCGCGGTGGCCTCGGCCAGCGAGGGCCGCTTCCAGCTCGCCGATGCCCAGGGCAGCCTCTGGTCCGGCGATGCGGTGCTGCTGCTCACCGCCGGCCCGGGTGCGCGGGAAGCCAGCGCCCTGCCCGGCCGCCTGGGCTGGCGCATCGCGCCCACCGGGGCCGGCCTGAAGGTGGTGCTGCAGCACGCCTGCTGCCTGAACGGCGAGGTCGGCTTGACACTGTCGGTCGGCCTGGGCCGTTGGAGCGCCCGGCTCGATCCGGCCCAGCCCAACCCCGGGGCGGCCGACGCTGCCGCAGCCGCTGCGTGGATCGGGCAATGGCCGGCGGCCTTGCTGATGGGCCTGGGCACGCCCTGGAACACCTTGCAGCCCGGCGGGCTGCTGCGCCTGTCCGGCCAGAACCTCAGTGTGGAAGGCGCGCGCGGCCGACTGGCCCTGAACGGGCAGGTGGACGTGGAGCTGCAAGGCTTCTCCTCCCGGCTGTCCACCCTGCCGCTGCTGGGCAGCTACCGCCTGTCGATCACCGGTGAACCCGACCGCCCGGGCAGCGCCCGCGTGGCCCTGTCCACCCTGGAAGGGGCCTTGCAGCTGCAGGGCAGTGGCAGCATCGGCCCGTCCGGACTGCGCCTGCGTGGTGAAGCCACGGCGCGCGAGGCCGACCAGCCGGCGCTGAACAACCTGCTCAACATCATCGGCCGGCGCGACGGTGCCCGGTCCCTGCTCTCGATCGGATGACCATGACTCTGCGCCCACGCTGGCCGGCCGCAGGCCTGACGATTGCCCTCGCCCTGGGATCGCTCCCGCCGGTGCCGGCACTGGCTCAGGCCCAGACCCCAGCAAAAAAGGGCCCCGCCGCCCGCCCCCGCGCCGAATCCACGGTGACGCTGAACTTCGTCAATGCCGAGATCGACGCGGTGTCGCGCGCCATGTCGGCCATCGTCAGCCGGCAGATCGTGGTGGATCCCCGCGTCAAGGGCACGATCACGTTGTACAGCGAGCAGCCGCTCACCACCCGCGAGGCCTTCCTCAACTACCTGTCCGGCCTGCGCGGGCTGGGTTTTGCGGTGGTGGAGGTCGCCGGCCTGCTCAAGGTGGTGCCGGAAGCCGAGGCCAAACTGCAGACCGGTGCGGTGTCGGTGGGCGAGGTGGTGCGCAAGGGTGACCAGATCCTCACCCAGGTGTTCCGCCTGCAGCATGAAAACGTCAACAGCCTGGTCACGGTGCTGCGCCCGCTGATCACACCCAACAACACCATCAACGCCAACCCGGGCAACAACAGCCTGGTGATCACCGACTACGCCGACAACCTGCAGCGCATTGCCAAGATCATCGCCGCGCTGGATGTGCCGGCGGCCACCGACGTGGAGGTGATCCCGCTGAAGCACGCGGTGGCCTCGGACATGGCGCAGATGGTGCAGCGTTTTGCCGACAGCAGCGCTGCCGCTGCGCCGGCAGGTGCCGCGGGCTCCTCCGGCGCCGTCTCGGTGGTGGCCGATCCACGCACCAACGCGCTGCTGGTGCGTGCCCCCAACGGCGCCCGGCTGGCGCAGGTGCGCGCGGTGATCGACAAGCTCGACCGCCCGGCCACCGGCGCCTCGCCCAGCGGCAACATCTACGTGGTCTACCTGAAGAACGCCGACGCCACCCGGCTGGCCCAGGTGCTGCGGGCCGCCTACAGCGCTGCGGCCACTCCGGCAGGCGCCGGAGGGACGGGCGGCGCAGGCGCGGTCGGGGGAATGGCCGGCGGAGTCGGCAGCCCGGCTGCCACGACAGCCCCCCAGGCAGCGGGCACGACCGCCGGCGGCATGTCCAGCCAGGCCACCGCACCGGTGACCGCCTCGGCCGGGCCCTCCACCGGCGGCTTCATCCAGGCCGACCCGGCCACCAACTCGCTGATCATCAGCGCCCCGGAGCCGGTGTACCGCCAGCTGCGTGCGGTGATCGACCAGCTCGACACCCGGCGCGCGCAGGTCTATGTCGAGTCGATGATCGTCAAGATGGACGCCCAGCAGGCCGCCGAGTTCGGCTTCCAGTGGCAGGGGCTGCTGGGCCAGAAGGGCGACAAGTACGGTGTGGTGGCCGGCACCAACTTCGGCTCCGGCGGCAACAACATCATCAGCCTGTCCACCCAGTCGGTCACCGGCACCCTCACCGTACCGGGTGCGGGGCTGAACGTCGGCCTGCTCAAGGCCATCAACGGCGTCTACACCCTGGGGGCGCTGGCCCGCTTCCTGGAAACCAACACCGGCGCCAATGTGCTGTCCACGCCCAACCTGGTGGCGCTGGACAACGAGGAAGCCAAGATCGTGATCGGCCAGAACGTGCCCTTCATCACCGGTTCGTTCACCAACACCGGCAGCGGCAACGGCAGCACCAACCCCTTCCAGACGGTGGAGCGCAAGGATGTGGGCCTGACGCTGCGCCTGAAGCCGCAGGTGGGCGAAAACGGCACCGTGCGCATGGCCATCTACCAGGAGAACTCGTCGGTGGTGGAGAGCACCGTCACCAACAGTGCCGGCCCGCGCACCGACAAGAGCGCCATCGAAACCACGGTGGTGGTGGACGACGGCCAGATCATGGTGCTGGGCGGCCTGCTCAAGGACGAATACGCCGACGGTGAGGACCGCGTGCCCGGCCTGGCCAGCATCCCGCTGATCGGCAACCTGTTCCGCTCCGAATCCCGCAAGCGCATCAAGACCAACCTGCTGGTGTTCCTGCGCCCGGTGGTGATGCGCACCCAGGCGGATGCCAGCGCGTTGACGCTGGACCGCTATGAGGCCATCCGCGCGCTGCAGCAGGGTTCGCAGCCCCGACCTTCCTCGGTGATGGACATCAACGAGTCCCCCGTGCTGCCGGAGGCGGGCCGCACGGTACCGTCATCGCCTGCCCGCGCTGCCGAGCCGACGCGCCCGGGTACGGCACCGATTCCGGCTTCCGAGGTCGAGGGCAGCCTGCCGACCCCGCCGCAGCGCTGAACAGGGGAACTGCGGTGCGCCATCCCCTGCCTTATGCCTTCGCCAAGGCCCAGCAGATGCTGCTGGAAGACGACGGCGACCGCCTGGTGCTCTGGCTGGACCCGGCCAGCCTCTCGCTGCCGGCACTGGCCGAGGTGCAGCGCCTGCACGGCGTCGACGCGGTGGAGCGCGAGACCCCGGAGCGCCTGGCCCAGCGCATCGCCCAGGCCTATGCGGGTGGCGAATCCAGTGCGGCCGCCGTGGTCGGCGAGGTCGAGAGTGCGGTGGACCTGAGCCGCATGATGCAGGACCTGCCGGCGGTGGAGGACCTGCTGGAGGCCGCCAACGACGCCCCCATCATCCGCATGCTCAACGCCCTGCTGACCCAGGCGGCCAAGGACGGCGCGAGCGACATCCACATCGAGCCCTACGAGCGCAGCTCGGCGGTGCGCTTCCGTGTCGATGGCACCCTGCGCGAGGTGGTGCAGCCCAACAAGGCGCTGCATGCCGCGCTGATCAGCCGGCTGAAGATCATGGCCGAGCTGGACATCGCCGAAAAGCGCCTGCCGCAGGACGGCCGCATCAGCCTGCGCATCGGCGGGCGCGCCATCGACGTGCGCGTCTCAACCCTGCCCGGTGTGCACGGCGAACGTGCCGTGCTGCGCCTGCTGGACAAGGGGGAGGCCAAGTTCACCCTCGAGGGCCTGGGCATGGGCGGCGACACGCTGCGGCGCTTCGATCGCCTGCTGCAGCAGCCGCACGGCATCGTGCTGGTCACCGGCCCCACCGGCTCGGGCAAGACCACCACGCTGTACGCCGGGCTGGGGCGCATCGACACCTCCACCACCAACGTGCTGACGGTGGAGGACCCGGTGGAGTACGAACTGGCCGGCATCGGCCAGACCCAGGTCAACGCCCGCATCGACCTGACCTTCGCCAAGGCCCTGCGCGCCATCCTGCGCCAGGACCCGGACGTGATCATGATCGGCGAGATCCGCGACCACGAGACCGCGCAGATCGCCGTGCAGGCCTCCCTCACCGGCCACCTGGTGCTGGCCACGCTGCACACCAACGATGCGCCGAGCGCGGTGACCCGGCTGATCGACATGGGGATCGAGCCCTTCCTGCTCAGCTCCAGCCTGCTGGGCGTACTGGCGCAGCGGCTGGTGCGCTGCCTGTGCCCGAAGTGCAAGCGCCAGGACGAGTCCGGGCGTTGGCGTGCCATCGGATGCGACCACTGCGGCCACACCGGCTACAAGGGCCGCACCGGCATCTACGAGCTGATGGTGGCCGACGAGGCCCTGCGTGCCCTGGTGCACAGCCGTGCGGCGGAGGCCGAACTCTCTGCCGCCGCCCAGCGTGGCGGCATGCGCAGCATGCGCGAGGACGGCGAACGGCTGGTGGCCACCGGCAGCACGTCGGTCGAGGAACTGCTGCGCGTCACTCGAGAATGAGGCATGCCCGCCTACCGATTTGAAGCGCTGGACGCCAGCGGCAAGACCCACACCGGCCTGCTGGAAGCCGACAACGCCAAGGCCGTGCGCAGCCAGCTGCGCGGGCGCGACCTGGTCCCGCTGGCGGTGCAGGCTGTGGGTGGGGAGGCCTCCGCGGCCGGCAGCGGTGCCAGCTTCTCCACCCGCGGTCGGCGGGTGTTCACCTCCACCACGCTGGCCATCTGGACCCGGCAGATCGCCGGCCTGGTCGGCGCCGGCCTGCCGCTGGAACGGGCACTCACCGCGCTGTCCGAAGAAGCCGAGGACAACCGCCAGCGCGAGCTGCTGGCGCACCTGCGCGCCGAGGTCAACGCCGGATCGGCCTTCGCCCGGGCGCTGGCCAGTGCTCCGCGGGAGTTTGACGACGTCTACCGCGCCGTGGTGGCCGCGGGGGAGCAGAGCGGCCAGCTCGGTCGGGTGCTGGAGAAGCTGGCCGACGACCTGGAGGAGCGCCAGGCGCTCAAGGCCAAGTTGATCGGCGCGGCGTTGTACCCGGCCATCGTGTCCTGTGTGGCCATCGTCATCGTGGTGTTCCTGGTCACCTATGTGGTGCCGCAGGTGGCTCAGGTGTTTGCGGGCGGCAAACGGGCCCTGCCCTTCCTGACCACCGCGATGCTGGCGATCAGCGACTTCCTGCGCAGCTGGGGCTGGCTGCTGCTGCTGGCCATCGGCGCGGGCGTCGGGCTGCTGGGTCTGGCGCGGCGCAATGAGGCCACCCGGCGCCAGCTCGACGCCAGCCTGCTGACGCTGCCGCTGATCGGCCGGCTGGCCCGTGGCTACAACGCCGCGCGTTTTGCCGGCACGCTGGCGATGCTGGCCGGCTCCGGCGTGCCGATCCTGAAGGCGTTGCAGGCCGCGGCCGAGACGCTGTCGAACGAGGCCATGCGCGCCGATGCGGTGGACGCCCTGGCCCAGGTGCGCGAAGGCGCCCCGCTGGCCGCTGCGCTGGCGGCCAAGAAGCGCTTCCCCGGCCTGCTGCCGATGTTCGCCCGCCTGGGTGAACAGACCGGCGAGCTGCCGCTGATGCTGCAGCGCGCCGCCACCCAGCTCAGTGCCGAGGTGCAGCGCCGCGCCATGCAGCTGGCCACCATCCTGGAGCCGCTGCTGATCGTGGTGATGGGCGCGATGGTGATGCTGATCGTGCTGGCGGTGCTGCTGCCGATCATCCAGCTCAACACCTGGGTAAAGTAGGCCCACCCCCCGTTGCGGCTCACGCCGCTCCCCCCTCAAGGGGGGCGACCCCGGCGGACCGGCGGAGCCGGATCCGCGGCGTCTGCTGGACGAACGCGGGGGATCTGGTGCCGGGGGGGGATGGGGTCAACGGGCCGGTGGAGCCGGATCCGCGGCGTCTGCTGGCCGAAGACCCCGGGCCAGTACGGGTGCAGCGATCAACGGATCGGCTCAGGCGGGCTGCAGGGCGGGTTCGTCCAGGTGGCGCAGCTGCTGTTTGCCGGACTGTTTACCGGCGTACATGGCCTGGTCGGCGCGTTTGATGAGGTCGGCGGCGTCGCGGCCGTCGGTGGGCGACAGGGCGTAGCCGATGGTGGCGCCGACGCGGCAGGGGGCGGCGTCGATGTCGAAGGGGTCGGCAAAGCAGGCGAGCAGCTTCTGGCCGACGCGCTGCGCGGTGGCGCGGTCCGGCAGCCCATCGGCCACGACCACGAACTCGTCGCCGCCGACGCGGGCCACCAGGTCGGTTTCGCGCAGCGCGCCGCGCAGTCGGGCCGCTGCGGCGATCAGCAGTTCGTCGCCGGCGTCGTGGCCGAGCAGGTCGTTGACCGGCTTGAAGCCGTCCAGGTCCATCACGTAGACGGCGCTCAGGCGCTGGGGGCTGACCTGGTCCAGGCGCCTGGCCAGTGCCGCCTGCAGGCCGCGGCGGTTGAGCAGGCCGGTGAGCGGGTCGGTGGAGGCCAGGGAGCTCATGCGGTCGCGTTCGCGGCGGGCCTGCTCGGCCGCCTGGCGGATCGACACATTGCGCAGGCCCAGCACCAGCATCCACATGGCCATCTCGGCCAGGGTGGCGAACTGCAGCGAGTGCTGGGTCCAGAAGTTGACATCCACCTGGCCTCGCAGAAATGCGGCCATCACCCCCACACCGATCGAATACAGCCCCCAACCCAGGAAGATGAACAGGGCCGACCGGTCGCCCTGGCGGGCCCGCACCCAGGCCACCGGCACCCCCAGCAGCATCGGCACCGGGCCCAGCAGGGTGGACATCACATGGGCCTGCGGGTACCCGATCACACCGGTGAGAAACAACCCGATGGTGACCGCACTGAGCAGCGCAGGCCCGCAGGAGCCGGGAGGCACGCGGGTAGAGCTGCCGCACTTCCAGCACCCGGTCGATGAACAGGATCCCGCCGATCAGCCCGAGCAGCACGGACGCGGGCGATGCCTTCTCCATCGCCCAGGGGCTGCCCGGCCAGAGGTGCTCCGCGCCGAGGCCGAACTGGTTGACGAAGAACAGCGCCAGGCCGAAGACGTTGAGGGCGTAATAGAGGTAGGCGTTGTCCCTGAGCACCAGCCACTGCGCCAGGCTGTACAGCAGCAGGCACAGGGCGATGCCACCCAGCAGACCCTGCCCGGCTTCGACGCGGGACTCGTGGGCGCGGTAGACCTCCTCGCGCCACAGGGCCAGCGGCAGCACCATGGTGCTGGAGGTTTCGACGCGCAGCAGCAGTTCATGCTCCATGCCGCGTTCCAGCAGCAGCAGGGCCGCATGGCTGCGCGTGGGCAGCGGCCGGTCGGCCAACGGCAGGTGGTCCCCCAGGCGCAGGTGCTTCACCGGGTGCAGGTCCGACAGCACATGCAGGTCCACCCGGTCCAGCGCCGGGTAGTCGATGTCCAGCAACCAGCGACCCGACGCGGCCTGCGGCACCACCAGCGGTACGCGCAGCCAGACCACCTCCCGCTGCACACCCAGGTTGCTGCGCGGCCCGACGGGCGCACGGAACTCGTTGAGGTGCAGCAGGGCGTCCTGCACCGTCGCGGTGCGGCTGGCATCCACCCAGACGGTGACATGCGACCACAGGTCCAGCCGCGTCTGCGACTCGTCCAGCACCAGGCGCTGGGCCGCCGCTCCCGGCAGACAGGCTGCCCAGAGCAGGACACTCAAACACCACAGTCGCAGGATCTGCCGCACCATTTCACCTTGGGAGTCACACTCAGGTGGTATCGACCCACAGCCAGCGATTTCAAGCCGTGGGGGTGCCACCCTGTCACGTTCCGAGCATGGGCATGCAACGTGCTCGCCCTGGGTTGCCGAGCCGACGCGCCAGACGGCAGCATCCACCCCCCGCAACGCAGGGCATCCCCGCTGCTGGGGGAGGTTTCCCGCTTTCATCGCGGCGCAGGCTTTGGCAAGCTTTGCTGCAATGGGTTGCACGACCGCACCTCCAGCGCGGTCGCGCAACGTACCTGAGCCTGAAGTTGCCCCGGAGGTCCGCATGAGCCGTCCGATCACCGATCTGGTGTGCACCACCCCGGCGATCCCGATCGCCCAGATCCGGCAGGTCTACCGCGTCGACGACGTGGAGAAGCGCCTGACCAAGCTGCTCCCCAAGGAACACGAGCACCTGCGCGCCACCTACGAGCGCATGCTGGAGAAGGGGCCGGAGCGATTCCAGGTCAAACCCTCCGGCCTGCCGGTGATGGATCACCTCTACGACAGTCTGCCCAATTTCCACCCGGTGCTTGACGACGTCAAGCGCCAGCTCGCGCTGTGTGAGGACAGCCGCGATGCGCTGGAGATCACCCCCATCCTGCTGCTGGGCCCACCCGGGGTCGGCAAGACGCACTTCGCCCGCGAAATGGCACAGCTGCTGGGCACCGGCATGGGCTTCGTGTCGATGAGTTCACTGACCGCCGGCTGGGTGCTCTCCGGCGCCAGCTCGCAGTGGAAGGGAGCGCGCCCGGGCAAGGTGTTCGAGACGCTGGTGGACGGTCAGTACGCCAACCCGGTGATCGTGGTCGACGAGATCGACAAGGCCGGCGGCGAGCATGCCTACGACCCGCTGGGCGCGCTGTACAGCCTGCTGGAGCACGACACCGCCCACAGCTTCATCGACGAGTTTGCCGAGGTGCCCATCGATGCCAGCCAGGTGATCTGGGTGGCCACGGCCAACGACGAACGCAGCATCCCGGAGCCCATCCTGAACCGGATGAACGTCTACGAGGTGGGCATGCCCCACCGTGATGCGGCCCGCCTCATCGCCCTGCGCTTGTACCGGAGCATCCGCGGCACCCACGACTGGGGCCGGCGTTTCGAAGACACCCCTTCGGAGGACGTGCTGGAACGGCTGTCCGAGCTGGCCCCCCGCGAGATGCGCCGCGCCTGGATGACCGCCTTCGGCAATGCCAAGCTGGCACGCCGATCGCAGATCGAAACGGGTGACCTGCCGGACGCGGGAGGCGGCAAACGCACACCGATGGGCTTCGTGCACTGAGGGCAGGCCGAGACAGCTGAGCCACACCGGTCCCCTTCATCCACGGGGGCTGCAGTCCGTTCATGAGGGACTGTCACGGAAGCTACATGGCGGGTTCTTAACGTGAGGACGTGTCGATGCCTTGCATCGATTCACCCACGATGGATTCAGGAGCCCCTTCATGTACAAGCACTTCCTCGCCCTGGCCGCTGCGGCTGCCTTCATCGCGCCGGCTCAGGCGCTGACCACCGGTGACATCGCCTTCACTTCGTTCAATGCGGACGAAGACAGCTGGGCTGTCGCAACCTTCGTCGACATCGCTGCCAACACCAACATCTACTTCAGCGACAACGAGTGGAACGGCTCGGCCTTCAATGACGCGAACGAGCACACGCTGGTCTGGAACACCGGTGCCGCCACCCTGTCGGCCGGCAGCGTCGTGGTGTTCACGGAAATCGACGGCACCCCCGACGTGATCAGTGCGTCCACCGGCACACTCAGCCTGGCAGGCAGCGGCGGCACCAACCTGGGTTTCGCCAAGTCCAACGAAACGGTCTACGCCTACCTCGGCTCCGCCGCCACGACACCCACGACGTTTCTCACTGCACTGACAACCGAGGCTGACACAGCTCCTTCGTATGTCACCAACGCAGGCCTGACATTTGGCGTCAACGCGATCAACCTGGTTGACGATGCCGACTTCGGCGAATACACCGGCGCGCGCAGTGGCCTGACCACCTTTGCCGCCTACAAGACGCTGGTGTACGACAACGGCAATTGGAACGACGTCGGATCGGGCGAGTTCACGGGTACAACGCTCAATGCCACGTCCTTCACGACCGCCGTCCCCGAGCCCGAAACCTACGCCCTGATGCTTGCCGGCCTGGGCGTCATCGGCGCGATGGCCCGCCGCCGTCGCGGCTGATCGCAGCACTGGAACTGAAGCGCCGCAGCGCCCCCCGCTGCGGCGCTTTTCCCATGGCGCCGGCCGGTCCGCAGCGGCCGGCCGACGGACATCCAACACCAGCCACCTCCCCATGAACTTCCCCATGCGTCCCCACCTGCCGGCGGCTGCGCTGGCGCTGGCCTTTGCCCTGCCCCAGGTGCAGGCTCAGACCGCCCTGTCGATCCCCGCGATCCAGGGCAGCGGCAGCACCAGCCCCTACGCCACCAGCCTGGTCACCACCACCGGCGTGGTCACCAAGATCAACAGCAACGGCTTCTTCATCCAGGACCTGACGGGTGACGGCAACCCCGCCACCTCCGACGGCCTTTTTGTCTTCGCCTCGCCCACCACCTGGAGCGCCGCCGTTGCCGTCGGCAATCTGGTGTCGGTCACCGGTACGGTCACCGAGTTCAACACCGGAGCGGCAGCCAACAGCGACACCGCCTCCCACACGCTGACCGAGCTGACCGGCGTCACCGCCGTCACGCTGGTCGGCACGGGCTACAGCATCACCCCGGTGACGATGTCGTTGCCCGAAGCCGTCAACGACGACCTGGAACGCCACGAAGGCATGCTGGTGACGATCACCGGCCCGCTGACCGTGGCGCAGAACTACTTCCAGGCCCGCTACGGCCAGCTCACCCTGTCGGCCGGTGGCCGGCTGGAGACACCCACCAACCGGCATCGCCCCGGCACGCCCGAAGCGATTGCGCTGGCGGACCGGAACGCACGCGCGCGCATCCTGCTGGACGACGGCAGCACGGCGCAGAACCGCAACCCCACCCCCTACATCGGCAGCTCAGGCGCACCGCGCGGCGGCGACACGATCGGCAGCATCACGGGTGTCATCGACTACGGCCTGGCCACCGCCGGCAGCGCCGGCTTTGGCGACTACAAGATCCATCCGACCACGGTACCGGTGTTCAGCAGCAGCCACCCGCGCCCGGCGGCTCCCGCCGGTGTCGGGGGCAACCTGAAGGTGGCCAGCTTCAACGTGCTGAACTACTTCACCACCTTCACCAACGGGCAGACGGCCGACGGCCTGAGCGGCCAGGGCTGCAGCCTCGACGGGACCGTGGCCACGTCCAACTGCCGCGGCGCGACCTCGTCGGCCGAGTTCATCCGTCAGCGCAACAAGATCGTCGAGGCCATGCTGCTGCTGGATGCCGACGTGCTGGGACTGATGGAGATCCAGAACAACGGCAACACCGCGGTCGACAACCTGGTGGAGGCGTTGAACACCAGGCTGGGCGCAGGCACCTACGCCAGCGTGGGCCTGCCCGCAGCAGGCACCGGCAGCGACGCCATTCGCGTGGCCATGATCTACAAGCCCTCCCGGGTGGCCCGATCCGGCGCCGCGCTGAGCGACACCGACGCCGTCAACAACCGCCCGACGCTGGCCCAGACCTTCCAGATGGCCAATGGGGTGAACTTCTCGGTGCTGGTCAACCACCTCAAGTCCAAGGGCAGCTGCCCCAGCGCCGGCGATGCCAATGCTGCCGGCAATACGGACGCCGGTGACGGCCAGGGTTGCTGGAACGGGCTGCGCACCCAGCAGGCCCAGCGCCTGCGCACTTTTGCCAGCCAGGTGCAGACGGCGGCCGGCAGCAGCGACCTGCTGATCATCGGCGACCTCAACGCCTATGGGCAGGAAGATCCGGTGCACGCCTTGACCAGCTACGGCTGGGTCGACGAAGCCCACCGCTTTGCCCCGGCGTCGGGTTTTGCCTACAGCTACGTCTTCGACGGCGCCGCGGGCCGGCTGGATCACCTGCTGAGCTCGTCCACCCTGTCGGCCAAGGTCAGCGGGGCCACCCACTGGCACATCAACGCCGACGAGTCGGTGGCACAGGACTACAACCTGGAGTTCAAACAACCGGCCTGCGGGACCTGTGCCCCGGATCCGTACAGCGTCTCACCCTACCGCTCGTCGGACCACGATCCGGCGCTGATCGGGTTGAACCTGTACAACAGCTACATCACGGCCACGGGCGCGACCGTCACCGGCACGGCGGGGGATGATCTCATCACCGCCGGGGCCGGCCGTCGGACGCTGACCGGCGGTGGCGGGCGCGATCAGTTCGCCTTCACCAGCAGCTTTGCCGGCGGGGGGACGATCGCCGACTTCACACCGGGCAGCGACGTCATCAACCTGCGAGCGATCCTGCAGGCCCTGCGTGTGAGCGCGGCGGCCCCTTTCACGCAGGGATACATCACTTGCACCCACTCCGGCAGCAGCGACGCCGTCATCGGCGTGGATCCGGATGCCTCAGGCCCCGCCGCCCGCCGCCAACTGATCCTGCTGAAGAACCTGCGCTGCGACGCGCTGGACAGCAGCAGCTTCCTGAACTGACCGCCACCGCCATCTCCTGGTGATCACCATGACCCACCTCCCCTCCATCCGCCGCGCCAGCGCCGCCGCCTTGCTCTGCCTGGCCAGCGCCTCGGCTGCGGCCGCCGACTACAGCTTCTCAGGGCTGACCGACTCCGGACCCCTGGCCGGCAGTGCCTTCAGCGGCAGCTTCTCCTTCGACACAGCGGTGTCTGACGGCGATGTGGCCCTGACCGCGTTTTCGCTCGACTTTGCCGGGCAACACTACGGCCTGGAGCCCGACAGTGTTGCCACCTTTGCCGGGAGCATCCTGATCGGCCTGAACCACGACGATCTGGGCAGCAGCGACACGGCGGTTCGCCCCAACGTGCAGTTCACGGCCGCCGACTGGAGCGGCGCTGCCTTCTGGTACGAAGGCGCCCTCGGCGACGTCGGCTTCGGCAGCTACAGCATCACCGCCGTACCCGAGCCTGAATCCTGGGCCCTGCTGCTGGCTGGCCTGGGTGTGCTGGGCGCCGTGCGACGGCGCCAGGCCCGGCGCTGACCTCCGTCGGCTGCCGCACGGCCCCGCGGGAGCTCACTCCCTCGGGGCGCTGAAGATGCGCAGCCCGGCCAGGTCCAGCACCCGCAGCCCGCCGTATTCGATGCGGATCAGCCGGGCGCGCTGCAGCGCATGCAGCGCAACGTTCACGCGCTGGCGCGACAGCCCCACCAGGTAGGCCAGCTCCTGCTGAGTGATGCGCAGCAGCTCGCCCACCCCCGGGTAGAGCACCGGATGGAACAGTGCGGCCAGGCTGCGCGCCACCCGGGTGTCCGGGTCGCCCAGGCGGTCGATCTGGCGGGCAGCGATGAACTGCCCCAGCCGCTCGTTGAGCTGGTCCATCACGTAGCGGTTGAAGGGGATGCTGCGCTCGAGCAGCCAGTCGAAGGTGGCCGCCGGCAGGCCGGCCACCACACTCTTGCGCAGCACCTCGATGTTGTAGCGGTAAACCTCATGTTTGAGCAGCGTGCCTTCGCCGAACCAGGCGCCCGGCGGCACCCCGGTGAAGGTGATGGAGGTGGACTCGCTGCTGTCGTTGCTCATCTTCAGCAACCCGTCGATCACGCCGAACCAGAAGTTGGCCGGCCGGCCCACCTTGCAGATGATCTCTCCCAGCGCCGCATCGGCCACCTGCAGGTGGCTCACCACCTGGGCCCGCTCCTCGGCGGACAGCACCGCCAGCCAGGGCACCATGGCCAGCTCCGCGGCCGTGGCCTGGCGGGCCCGCTGGCGCAGGGCCGGCATCCCCCCCGGCGGGTGGCGGCGCAGTTCCTCGGCAAGTGCTGGCATGACAAATCTCAAGTGGCTGCGCAGCCGACCCGGACATGCCGAATCGGTTGACGCGGTGCTGACAACCGCACGACATCTGAGCAGGGGAAAGTCCTGCCCGGGCTGTCCCTAGGATTGTCGTCAGACCGACAACTGAACGTCAAATTGCTGCGTACGATGCGCTGCAAACACCCTGTGGTCAGGCTTTCATCCTGGCCCGCCCAAGGAGACACGCGGTGCAGAACACGACCTTCCCGCGACTGCTGCTGGACCACGCCCGGCGGCGTCCGCAGGCCCCCGCCCTGCGGGAAAAGGAATACGGCATCTGGCAGACGCTCAACTGGCACGATCTGCTGGAGATGGTGCGCGCCATCGCCGGCGGCTTCGCGGCCGCCGGCCTGCAGGCCGGCCAGCATGTGATCGTCGTGGGCGACAACCGGCCGCGCCTGAGCGCTTCGATGCTGGCCGCGCAGTGCCTGGGGGCCATTCCCGTGCCGCTGTACCAGGATGCGGTGGCCGCCGAGTTCGTCTTTCCGCTCAACATGGCCGAGGTGGCCTTTGCGGTGGTGGAGGACCAGGAGCAGGTCGACAAGCTGCTGGAGATCCGCGAGCAGTGCCCGCTGCTGGGCCACATCTGGTTCGACGACCCGCGCGGCCTGCGCAAGTACGACGAGCCGGGCCTCGCCGGCCTGGACGCATTGGCGGAACAGGGCCGCGCCTGGTCCCATGCCCACCCGGAGTTTCTGGAGCAGGCCATCGAGCGCACCGCACCCGGCGATGTGGCGGCGATGTTCTTCACCTCCGGCACCACCGGCAACCCCAAGGGCGTGGTGCACACCCACCGCTCGCTGATCGACCGGGCCGCCGCCGGCGCCAAGTTCGACAATCTGACCGAGCGCGACGAGGTGCTGGCCTACCTGCCGCCCGCCTGGATCGGCCAGAACATCTTCAGCTATGCCCAGTGGCTGGCCTGCGGCTACGTGGTGAACTGCCCGGAGTCGGGTGCCACGGTGACGATTGACCTGAAGGAGATCGGCCCCACCTACTATTTCGCGCCGCCGCGCATCTTCGAGGGCCTGCTGACCTCGGTGATGATCCGCATGGAGGACGCCAGCCCGCTCAAGCGCCGCATGTTCCACGCCTGCATGGACGTGGCCCGACGCGTGGGCCCGGCACGCATGGACGGCAAGCCGATCGGCCTGGTGGACTCGGTCAAGTACGCGCTGGGCAACTTCTTCATCTACGGCCCGCTGCGCAACACGCTGGGTTTTTCCCGGGTGCGGGTGGCCTACACCGCCGGTGAGGCGATCGGCCCCGACCTGTTCACCTTCTACCGCTCCATCGGCATCAACCTCAAGCAGCTCTACGGTTCGACCGAAACCGCCGTGTTCGTCTGCCTGCAGCCCGACCACGAGGTGCGTGCCGACACGGTGGGTGTGCCGATCGATGGGGTGGAGATCAAGCTCGCCTCCAACGGCGAGATCCTGGTCAAGTCGCCCGGCCTGCTCAAGGAGTACTACAAGAACCCCGCCGCCACCGCCGAGGTGCTGACCGAAGAGGGCTGGTACCACACCAGCGACGCCGGCTTCATCGACGCCAGCGGGCAGCTCAAGATCATCGACCGGGTCAAGGACGTGGGCCGCATCCAGGGTGGCGCCAACGACGGCGCGATGTTTGCACCCAAGTACGTGGAGAACAAGCTGAAGTTCTTCCCCCACGTGAAAGAGGCGGTGGCCTTCGGCGACGGCCGCGAGAAGGTCTGCGCCTTCGTCAACATCGACGTCGAAGCGGTGGGCAACTGGGCCGAGAAGCGCAACCTGCCCTACGCCGGCTACACCGACCTGGCCGCCAAGCCGCAGGTGCTGGAGCTGATCCGCGAGTGCGTCGAGAAGGTCAATGCCGACCTGGCGCAGGACAGCCTGCTGGCGGGCAGCCAGGTGAGCCGCTTCCTGGTGCTGCACAAGGAGCTGGACGCCGACGACGGCGAGATGACCCGCACCCGCAAGGTCAAGCGCGGCTTCATCAACGACAAGTACAAGGTGCTGGTCGATGCGATGTACGAAGGCCGCGCCGAGCAGTTCATCGAAACCGCGGTGAAGTTCGAGGACGGCCGCAGCGGCAGCGTCTCGGCCACGCTGAAGATCGTCGACGCCAAGACCTTCCCGGCCGTACGGAGCGCTGCATGAGCGAGGACAAGAAGATCGGCGACGTCATCCTCGACGTCCAGAACATCAGCCTGCGCTTCGGCGGGGTGAAGGCGCTCACCGACATCAGCTTCAACGTGCGTGAGCACGAGGTGCGCGCCATCATCGGCCCCAACGGCGCCGGCAAGAGCTCGATGCTCAACTGCATCAACGGGGTCTACACCCCGCAGGAAGGCAAGATCACCTTCCGCGGCCAGACCTTCAGCCACATGAACAGCCGCCAGGTCGCGGAGATGGGGGTGGCCCGCACCTTCCAGAACCTGGCGCTGTTCAAGGGCATGAGCGTGATCGACAACATCATGACCGGGCGCAACCTGAAGATGAAGACCAACATCTTCCAGCAGGCGCTGCGCTGGGGTGCGGGCGCCCGGGAGGAGTCGGAGCACCGCGCCTTCGTCGAACACATCATCGACTTCCTGGAGATCCAGGCCTTCCGCAAGACACCGGTGGGCCGCCTGCCCTACGGCCTGCAAAAGCGCGTCGACCTGGGCCGCGCACTGGCCATGGAGCCGCAGGTGCTGCTGCTGGACGAACCGATGGCCGGCATGAACGTCGAGGAGAAGCAGGACATGTGTCGCTTCATCCTCGACGTGAATGACGAGTTCGGCACCACGATCGTGCTGATCGAACACGACATGGGCGTGGTGATGGACATCTCCGACCGCGTCGTGGTGCTGGACTACGGCAAGAAGATCGGTGACGGCACCCCCGACGAGGTGCGCAGCAACGAGGAGGTCATCAAGGCCTACCTCGGCACCAGCCACTGAGCACGGGAGACTGTGATGGGATTCTTTCTGGAAGCGCTGATCGGTGGCCTGATGACGGGCATGCTGTACGCGCTGGTGGCACTGGGTTTTGTGCTGATCTTCAAGGCCAGCGGGGTGTTCAACTTTGCGCAGGGCGCCATGGTGCTGTTCGCGGCGCTGGCGATGGCCCGCTTTGCCGAATGGATCCCCAATACGCCGGCCTGGACAACAAGGTGCTGGTCAACCTGCTGGCCTTTGTCGGCGCCATGGGCGTGATGATCGCCGTGGCCTGGCTGATCGAGCGCCTGGTGCTGGGCAAGCTGGTCAACCAGGAGGGCATCACGCTGCTGATGGCCACGCTGGGCATCACCTACTTCCTGGACGGCTTCGGCCAGACGGTGTTCGGATCGGACATCTACAAGATCGACATCGGCCTGCCCAAGGACCCGATGTTCCTGCTGGAGAGCACCTTCCAGGGCGGCGTCCTGGTGAACCAGGAGGACCTGTTCGCTGCAGTGATCGCAGCCGCTCTCGTGGCGGTGCTGGCGGCCTTCTTCCAGTACACCGGCACCGGCCGGGCGCTGCGTGCGGTGGCCGACGACCACCAGGCCGCGCAGAGCATCGGCATCCCGCTCAACCGCATCTGGGTGATCGTCTGGAGCGTGGCCGGTTTCGCGGCGCTGGTGGCCGGCATCATCTGGGGCAGCAAGCTGGGCGTGCAGTTCTCGCTCAGCCAGGTGGCGCTCAAGGCCCTGCCGGTGGTGATCCTGGGCGGGCTGACCTCGGTGCCCGGCGCCATCATCGGCGGGCTGATCATCGGCGTGGGTGAGAAGCTCAGCGAGGTCTACATCGGCCCCTTCTTCGGCGGCGGCATCGAGATCTGGTTTGCCTACGCACTCGCCCTCGTCTTCCTGCTCGTGCGCCCTCAGGGGCTCTTCGGCGAGAAGATTATCGACCGCGTCTGAACTGACAAGAACAACGAGGAGAACCCCATGCTCTACCGTGAGAACGGCCAGTTCAAGACCAGCTACCAGGCCGACCAGCAGATCTTCCCGATCACGCAGGATCGGGTGCTGATCCTGGCGCTGGTCGCTGCGGCCTTCGTGCTCGTGCCGATGCTGGCCAGCGAGTACTTCTTCCGCGCCATCCTGATCCCCTTCCTGATCCTGTCGCTGGCGGCCATCGGGTTGAACATCCTGGTGGGCTACTGCGGCCAGATCTCGCTGGGCACCGGCGGCTTCATGGCGGTGGGCGCCTACGCGGCCTACAACCTGCTGGTGCGCATCGACGGCATGCCGGTGGTGCTGGCCATCCTGCTGGGGGGGGTGTTCTCGATGGCCATCGGGGTGATCTTCGGCATCCCCTCGCTGCGCATCAAGGGGCTGTACCTGGCGGTGTCGACGCTGGCGGCGCAGTTCTTCTGCGACTGGGCCTTCCTGCGCATCCAGTGGCTGACCAACAACTCCTCTTCCGGCTCGGTGAGCGTGGGCGAGATCAACGTCTTCGGCTGGGTGGTCAACACCCCAGCGGAAAAGTACCTGTTCTGCCTCGTCTTCGTGGTGGTCTTTGCCCTGCTGGCCAAGAACCTGGTACGCAGCCACATCGGCCGGGAATGGATGGCCATGCGCGACATGGACGTCGCTGCCTCGGTGATCGGCATCCGCCCGGTCTACGCCAAGCTCACCGCCTTTGCGGTCAGCAGCTTCATCGTCGGCGTGGCCGGCGCGCTCTGGGCCTTCGTGCACCTGGGCTCCTGGGAACCGGCTGCCTTCAACCTCAACCGCTCGTTCGACCTGCTGTTCATGGTCATCATCGGCGGCCTGGGTTCGATCATGGGCAGCTTCTTCGGCGCCGCCTTCATCGTGGTGCTGCCGATCGCGCTGGACATCCTGGGCGTGGCGGTGGGTTTCGACACCGCCACCGCAGCGCACCTGACCTTCATGATCTTCGGCGCCCTGATCGTGTTCTTCCTGATCGTCGAACCCCACGGCCTGGCCAAACTCTGGTCCATCGGCAAGGAAAAGCTGCGCCTGTGGCCCTTCCCGCATTGATTTGGCCCACCCCGCAGCGCCGCGGCTCCCCCGGGGCGCCCCAGGGACCGGCAGCCGGTCCGCGGCGCTGGCTCGACCCGGCCCTTCACCCCCCGTCCACACCCTGGAGGCAACCATGAAGCTGAAACACATCGCCACCGCTGCTGCCGTCTGTGCAGCCGGTCTGGCCAGCCTGGCCACCGCGCCGAGCGCCTTCGCTCAGGCGAAGGAGCAGTTCTTCCCGGTGCTGGTGTACCGCACCGGCGCCTACGCTCCCAACGGCGTGCCCTTCGCCAACGGCTATGTGGACTACCTGAAGTACGTCAATGCCAAGGGCGGCATGAACGGCGTGAAGATCAGCTTCGAGGAGTGCGAGACCGGCTACGCCACCGACAAGGGCGTGGAGTGCTACGAGCGCCTGAAGGGCAAGGGCGCCACGGTGTTCCAGCCGCTGTCCACCGGCATCACCTTCGCCCTGACCGAGAAGGCCCCCACCGACAAGATCCCGCTGATCACCGCCGGTTATGGCCGCGCCGACTCGGCCGATGGCCTGGCCTTCAAGTGGAACTTCCCGCTGCTGGGCAGCTACTGGACCGCTGCGGACATCCTGGTGCAGCACATCGCCAAGAAGGAAGGCGGCGCCGCCAACCTCAAGGGCAAGAAGATCGCCCTGGTCTACCACGACAGTCCCTTCGGCAAGGAGCCGATCGCCCTGCTGCAGGAACGCTCCAAGATGCACGGCTTCGACCTGCAGTTGCTGCCGGTGGCCCATCCCGGCGTGGAACAGAAGGCCACCTGGCTGCAGATTCGTCAGAACCGTCCGGACTATGTCTTCCTGTGGGGCTGGGGCGTGATGAACTCGGCCGCACTGAAGGAAGCGGTGGCGACCGGCTTCCCGCGCGAGAAGATGTACGGCGTGTGGTGGTCGGGTGCAGAACCTGACGTGAAGGACGTGGGCGCCAATGCCAAGGGCTACAACGCGCTGGCGATGCAGCATGGTGCCGAGCCCAACTCCAAGATCGTGCAGGACATCCTGAAGGAAGTGCACGGCAAGGGTCAGGGCACCGGGCCGAAGGATGAAGTCGGCCAGGTGCTCTACATGCGCGGCATGATCTCTTCGATGATGGCGGTCGAAGGCGTCAAACGCGCCCAGGAGAAGTTCGGCAAGGGCAAGGTCATGACCGGCGAGCAGGTGCGCTGGGGCCTGGAGAACCTGGCACTGGACCAGAAGAAGCTTGACACGCTGGGCTTCGCCGGCGTGATGCGTCCGGTGTCCACCTCCTGTGCCGATCACCTGGGCGCCAGCTGGGCCCGCCTGCACACCTGGGACGGTGCCAAGTGGAGCTTCTCGTCGTCCGACTGGTACGAGGCCGACAACTCGATCCTGAAGCCGCTGGTCAAGGCCTCGGCCGACAAGTACCTGGCCGAGAAGAAGCTGCAGCGCCGCGAAAACGCCGACTGCAGCTCCTGATCGCCGGAAGCCTGGGCCGGCCCGACGGTCCTGAAGCACCCGGGCGCACGCCGGGCACCCCTGCGGCGAGCCAGACCGCGGCGCCTTGCCCCAAGACGAGGCCGTCCCAGGCCGCGCTGCGGTGCGGTCCCAAAGACCACAGATCCTAAGAGGACTCCGCCATGAGTGATGTGCTTCTCAACGTCAACGGCATCGAGGTCATCTACAACCACGTCATCCTGGTGCTCAAGGGCGTGAGCCTGCAGGTGCCCGAGGGCAAGGTGGTCGCCCTGCTGGGCGGCAACGGCGCGGGCAAGACCACCACGCTGCGCGCGGTCAGCAACCTGCTGGCGGGCGAACGCGGCGACGTGACCAAGGGCAGCATCGAGTTGCGCGGCGAGCGCATCGAGAAGCTCAGCACCTCCGACATGGTGGAGCGCGGCGTGGTGCAGGTGATGGAGGGGCGCCACTGTTTTGCCCACCTCACCATCGAAGAGAACCTGATGACCGGTGCCTACACCCGCCGCGACGGCAAGGCGGCGGTGGCGCAAACGCTGGAGAAGGTCTACAACTACTTTCCGCGCCTGAAGACCCGCCGCACCAGCCAGGCCGCCTACACCTCCGGTGGCGAACAGCAGATGTGCGCCATCGGCCGCGCACTGATGTGCAACCCGAAGATGGTGCTGCTGGACGAACCGTCGATGGGCCTGGCGCCGCAGATCGTGGAAGAGGTGTTCGAGATCGTGAAGGACCTCAACACCAAGGAGAAGGTCACCTTCCTGCTGGCCGAGCAGAACACCAACATCGCGCTGCGTTACTCCGACTACGGCTACATCCTGGAGAACGGCCGCATCGTGATGGACGGCGAAGCCAAGGCCCTGCGGGAGAACGAGGACGTCAAGGAGTTCTACCTTGGCGTAGGCGGCGGGGACCGCAAGAGCTTCAAGGACGTGAAGTCCTACAAGCGCCGCAAGCGGTGGCTGGCCTGACGGCTCCCCCCCCGTTGCGCGTGACCGCGCTCCCCCTCAGGGGGCGCCCCCAGCGGACCGGCAAAGCCGGATCCGCGGCGGCGGCTGGATGAATGCAGCTCTCCTTGGAGCCATCGATGTCAGAAGAATGGGGATTTGCGCCGCCGCCGTTCAAACCCGACGAGGCGCTGCAGCGGCTGCGGCGCGATCTGCGCGAGGCGGGGTTGACCGAGCGTGAAGGGCGTTTCGAGCGGCGCGGCTCGGTGATTGCGCGCACAGCGGTCGTCGCCGAGACCATCGAGGCGGCGGTCGTGAAAAAACCATCCCGAGGTTCGCCGCAGTGGCAGCCCGGCAAGACCTTGAAGTCCGGCGCCGATGTGCGGGATTTTGTGAACCACCTGAAGAAACAACTCAGCGCCTGGAGCGATGACGATGAGTGAGACGACGCCCCTGGATGCGCTGGAGACGCGCACCCCCGCCGAACGCGAAGCCGCGCTGCTGGCTGCACTGCCGGCGCAGATTGCGCATGCGCAGGCCGCCACGGCCGCTTTTGCACAG
The DNA here is from genome assembly GCA_016703325.1 of Burkholderiales bacterium. Lineage (GTDB taxonomy): Bacteria > Pseudomonadota > Gammaproteobacteria > Burkholderiales > Burkholderiaceae_C > Sphaerotilus. The sequence goes on from JADJCH010000003.1 coordinate 166,326, forward strand.
ATCCTGGCCGGCATCGACGCCACCGCCATCACCAGCCGTGCGGCCCTGGCCAGCCTGCCGGTGACACGCAAGGGCGAGCTGCTGGAGCGCCAGAAGGCAAGGCGCGCAGAGGACGCGATGGGCGGCTTCGCGGCGATTGGCTGGCGTGGCCAGCTCGCCACGCGCGGTGCGCGGCGGGTGTTCCAGTCGCCCGGCCCGATCTACGAGCCCGAGGGCAGCGGCAGCGACTACTGGAGGCTGGCCCGGGCGATGCGCGCCGCCGGTTTCCAGGCCGACGAGCTGATCCACAACAGCTTCAGCTACCACCTGACGCCCGCCGGTTCGATGATGGAGACCGCCGCCCACGCGCTGGGTTGCGCGGTGTTTCCGGGCGGCGTGGGCAACACCGAGCTGCAGCTTCAGGCCATTGCCGAGCTGCGGCCGCAGGGTTATGCCGGCACGCCCAGCTTCCTGAAGATCCTGGTCGAGAAGGCCGCCGAGACGGGTGCCGACATCTCCAGCATCTCCAAGGCGCTGGTCAGCGGCGAGGCCTTCCCGCCGTCGCTGCGCGACTGGCTGGGTGAGCGCGGCATCCAAGGCTTCCAGTGCTACGCCACCGCCGACCTGGGCCTGATCGCCTACGAGACCGCCGCGCGCGAAGGCCTGGTGATCGACGAAGGGGTGATCGTCGAGATCGTGCGCCCCGGCACCGGCGATCCGGTCCCGGAAGGGGAAGTCGGCGAGGTGGTCGTGACCACATTCAATGCGGACTATCCGCTGATCCGCTTTGGCACCGGTGACCTGTCGGCGCTCCTGCCGGGCCCCTGCCCCACGGGCCGGACCGCGCCTCGCATCCGCGGCTGGCTGGGCCGCGCCGACCAGACCACCAAGGTGCGCGGCATGTTCGTGCACCCCTCCCAGGTGGCCGAGGTGCTGCGCCGCCACCCCGCGGCCGGGCGCGGCCGGCTGGTGGTGGAAGGCGAGATGGCCAGCGACCGCATGAGCCTGTGGGTTGAAGCCGCGCCAGACGCACCCGCCGGCCTGGCCGAAGCCATCGCCGGCTCGGTGCGCGACGTGACCAAGTTGCGGGCCGAGGTCCAGATCGTTGCGCCGGGCAGCCTGCCCAACGACGGCAAAGTCATCTCCGACCAGCGCAGCCTGGCCTGATGCTGCTTCGTCCATGGCCGCTCGGCGTCGCCGGTTGCTGCTGCAGCGGTTCCGTCGTGTCGGCCTTGAACTGACGCAGCCCAGGCCGGGGGGGGCTGGCTTACGGCATGGGCGGGCGCCACGCCTACCCCCGCCCCGGCGCTCGTCCCTCCAGGAGCCCCCATGAAATTGATTGTCATTGCCGCTGCTGCGGCCCTGCTGGCCACCGGCGCCTCGGCCCAGAGCTACCCGGACAAGCCCATCACCGTGGTGGTGCCCTTCGCCGCCGGCGGCCCGACCGACAAGGTGGCCCGTGACCTGGGTGTGGCCCTGGGTGCGGTGCTCAAGCAGACCGTCATCATCGACAACGTTGGCGGCGCGGGCGGCACGCTCGGTGCCACCAAGGTGGCCAAGGCGGCACCCGACGGCTACACCCTGCTGCTGCACCACATCGGCATGTCCACCTCGCCGGGCCTGTACCGCAAGCTGGCATTCAACACGCTGAACGACTTCGAGTACCTCGGCATGATCAACGACGTGCCGATGACCCTGATCGGCCGCCCCAGCCTGCCGGCCAGCAACTACGCCGAACTGCGCAAGTGGATCGATGCCAACAAGGGCAAGATCAACCTGGCCAATGCCGGCCTGGGCGCCGCCTCGCACCTCTGCGGCATGCTGTTCCAGCAGCAGGTGGGTGTGGACATGACCACCGTGCCCTACAAGGGCACCGCACCGGCGATGAACGACCTGCTGGGCGGCCAGGTGGACATCATGTGCGACCAGACCACCAACACCACCAGCCAGATCGAGGCCGGCAAGGTGAAGGCCTACGCCGTCACCACCCTCAAGCCCCTGAGCACACCGGCGCTGTCCAAGCTGCCCACCCTGGACAGCCAGGGTCTGAAGGGCTTCAACGTGAGCATCTGGCACGCCCTGTATGCCCCGAAGGGCACCCCGGCCGCCGTGGTGGAGAAGGTCAATTCGGCCCTGAAGACCGCCCTGAAGGACGCCGACTTCATCAAGAAGCAGGAAGCCCTGGGTGCCGTGGTGGTGACCGACGGACGCGTCAACCCGGCTGAACACAAGAAGTTCGTGGCCGCCGAGATCGAGAAGTGGGGCGCAGCCATCCGCGCTGCCAACGTCTACGCGGACTGACGCACAACCGCCTCAGCTGCAACGCCGCACGCCGTGCGGCGTTGTCGTTTGTGGAGGCCGGGGCCTCAGGCGATGCGCATCGGGATCGTCACCGGCCCGTCGTTGACCAGGTGCACCTGCATGTCGGCGGCAAAGATGCCCGCTTCGACCCCCGGATGCTGCCGGCGCGCACAGGCCAGCACCGCCTCGTACAACGCCCTGCCCTGGTCGGGTGGGGCGGCAGCGCTGAAGCTGGGGCGGTTGCCGCCGCGCAGATCGGCGGCCAGCGTGAACTGGGAAACGATCAGCAGACCGCCGCGCACATCCTGCACGCTGCGGTTCATCTTGCCGGCCTCGTCACTGAAGATGCGCAGCTTGAGCAGCTTGGCGATGAACTTTTCGACCTGGGCCTGGCCATCGGCCGGTTCGCCGCAGACCAGCACCAGCAGGCCCGCACCGATGGCTCCAACCGCCTCGCCGGCCACCTCCACCCGGGCCTGGCTCACACGCTGAATCAACGCGATCACGCCGCTCCCCGGGGCAGGTCCTGCGGCTGGGTCTGCAGGAAATGCGCCTCCAGGTCCGCGGGCAGCAACTGGATCGTCGCCCGCAGTCCCGGAACCCCACGCATCAGATCGCGCTCCACCGCGTCCCGCAGCGCGGCAGCACGCCCCAACGACCAGCCCGCCGGCAGATGCATGTGCAGATCGACGAAGCGGCGCTGACCAGCGCGGCGGGTGGTCACATGGTCAAAGCGCGTCACCTGCGCACCGAAGCGCGACAGCACACCGTCGATCTGCGCCTGCACCTCGGGCTCGACCGCCTGGTCCATCAGCCCGGTGGCCGAGGCTCGCACCAGCGAGAAGCCCTCACGCAGGATGTTCAGCGCCACCGCAATGGCCAGCAGCGGGTCCAGCCAGATCCAGCCGGTGAAATGCACCGCAATCAGCCCCAGCACCACACCGGCCGAGGTCCAGACGTCGGTGAAGAGGTGGCGGGCATCGCCTTCCAGCGCCATCGAACGGTGCTGCCGCGCCTTGCGCAGCATCGCCCAGGCCAGCAGGCCATTCAGGATTGAGCTGATCACCGACAGCCCGAGGCCCAGTCCCAGCCCTTCGAGGGGCTGCGGATGCAGCCAGCGCTGTACCGCCGTCCAGATGATGGCCAGGGCTGCCACCAGGATCAGGACGCCCTCGAAGCCGCTGGAAAAATACTCCGCCTTGTGGTGCCCATAGGGGTGGTCATCGTCCGGCGGCTGAGCGGCCAGAGTCACCATCGCCAGCGCAAAAATCGCCCCGGCCAGATTGACCAGCGACTCCAACGCATCCGAGAGCAGGCTCACGGAGCCGGTCAGCCACCAGGCCCCGGTCTTCAGGACGATGGTCGTGACGGCCACCGTCACCGAGAGCTTCAGATAGGACTTCACCTGCATGGGCAACATTGTCGCGCGCCAGCGCTGCCCTGCCGGTTCGCCTCCGGCCGGAGACGGTTCACCGGACCCTTGTACCCGGCGCTCCTGCCGCCAGGCTCAGCGGGCGCGCCCCCGCCTGTGCCGACGCCACCCCAGCACGCCCAGGCCCCCGAGCATCAAGGCCAGGCTGCCGGGCTCCGGTACCGCAGTGGAGAACACGTCCCCGTCCGCCACCAGCCAGGCGGCGGCGGTGTTGGCCGGCGCTGCTTGCCGTGGACTCGATCACATCCATGATGCCGTCGTTGGTCTGCAGATACAGCGCCCAGGTGCCGCTGCCGACCTCCGGATCGTCGGTCACCGTGGTTCCGGTCCACAACGCATCGGTGCTGATCCGGCGGAACGTGAGGCCACTGTCTCCGTGGGTCAGGTCCACCAACTGGGCGGTGTTGTAGAAGCCGCCCAACACCATGTTGGACTGCTGCACCGAAGGAGAAGTCAATCCGTAGGTGCCGTCCAGGTAGTCCACGCCGGCTGTGTCTGCATGCGCCCGCAAGCCGAGGTTCACGGAGTACATGTAGCCCAGTTCGTTGCTGTGCTGGCTGTGGTTGATGCCGTAGTCGGCCGCACCGATGTAATAGTCGGACAGACTGCCGTAGGTGAAATTGGGTGGATTCGCCAAGGTGCTGGCTGGCAAGCGCCAGGTGGTCACACCGTACAACCCACCACCGGCGTTGACGCTGCCGCTCAACCAGGCCTGCGTGGCCGTCCAGGTCATCGCGCCAAAGCTGCCGGCAGCCTGACCGCTGCTGTAGGCATGGTTGGCGTCGGCCAGCCAGGTGATGCCCAGCACATTGTCGTAGTACGCCTCGAAACCGTTGGCAGCGTTGCCGTCCGCATCGCGCCCCTGCAGGGACGCCTGCGCCGCTCCGGCCGCAAAGAGAGCGGCACCGATCCACAGCATCCGGCCCCAGGCACCGCGGCCAGGGCAGGTGAGTCTTTCCGTACTGGGTCTCATGTCCGCGTCCATCGCATCCGTCGCAAAGGACGCAGGCTAGCAGGAGTCGCAGAACTCGAACCGCACAAAATCACGGTCTCCTGCCCCTGTTTGCTCGCAAAGCGGTGGGACGGAAACAGGGCAGGCCAGCCCCGCTGGATCAGGTCAGGGTGACCCGTGCAAACCTGCGCTTGCCCACCTGGACGACAAAGCTGCCCGCCGCGACCTTCAGCCCCTTGTCACTGACCACCGCAGCGTCGATGCGCACGCCGCCGCCGTCGATCAGGCGGTTGGCCTCGCTGCTGGAAGGCGCCAGCCCGGCCGCCTTCAGCAGCGCGCCGATGCCCAGCGGCGCACCCGTCAGGCTGACCTCCGGAATGTCGTCCGGGATGCCGCCCTTGGACCGGTTGGCGAAGTCCTGCTCGGCCGCATCCGCCGCCGCCGCGCTGTGGAAGCGCGTGGTGATCTCCTTGGCCAGCGCCACCTTGGCGTCCTTCGGGTTGCGCCCGGCGGCCACCTCGGCCCGCAGCACATCGATCTGTGCCTGCGAACGGAAGCTCAGCAAGGTGTAGTAGGTCCACATCAGCTCGTCGCTGACCGACAGGATCTTGGCGAACATGTCGTTGGCCGGCTCGCTGATGCCGATGTAGTTGTTCTTGGACTTGGACATCTTCTCGATGCCGTCCAGCCCCACCAGCAGCGGCATGGTCAGGATGCACTGCGGTTCCTGGCCGTACTCCTGCTGCAGGTGGCGGCCCATCAGCAGGTTGAACTTCTGGTCGGTGCCGCCCAGCTCCAGGTCCGACTTCAGCGCCACCGAGTCGTAGCCCTGCATCAGCGGGTAGAGGAACTCATGCACCGCGATGGGCGTGCCGGCCTTGAAGCGGTCGTGGAAGTCGTTGCGCTCCATCATGCGTGCCACGGTGTAGCGGCTGGCCAGCTGGATCATGCCGCGCGCGCCCAGCGGATCGCTCCATTCGGAGTTGTAGCGGATCTCGGTGCGGGCCGGGTCCAGCACCAGGCTGGCCTGGCGGTAGTAGGTTTCGGCGTTGGCCTTGATCTGCTCGGCCGTGAGTGGCGGGCGGGTGCTGTTGCGCCCGGACGGGTCACCGATCATCGAGGTGAAGTCGCCGATCAGGAAGATCACCGTGTGCCCCAGGTCCTGCAACTGGCGCAGCTTGTTGAGCACCACGGTGTGGCCCAGGTGAATGTCCGGCGCCGTGGGGTCCAGCCCCAGCTTGATGCGCAGCGGCTGCCCGCTGGCCTCGCTGCGCTGCAGCTTGCGGATCCAGTCGGCCTGCGGCAGCAGTTCCTCGCAGCCGCGCAGGGTGACGTCCAAACCCTTGCGGACGGCATCGCTGAGCTCCGCGCCGGCCGGGGACTCCCCGCCCTGCGCTGTCAAGACGGGGGAATCAGGAAAGGCGGTCGGCAGTTGGGCCATGTCAAGCGATACAGGTTATTACGGTCGTAACTTTGGCACGCATCGTTATACTCGCGCGGCCGTCAGCGGTCGGATCAGAGCTGAGGATTCTAGAGGCAGGGCCCGAGGCCCCCTCCGGCACACCTCAGGTCCGATCCGATGCGGCACACCGACGTCGACCTGCGCCCGTGGCGCCTGAAGGGTCGGCAGCAAAGTCAACGCGACTGCTCGTTCCCACGTCTGTCGCACCAGCAGTTGTTCAGACCTTGTTGATCCACGACCTGGCCCCCTGGCGCGCCGCAGCCGCGCAGGCCGAACTGAAGCCTTGCGGCAGCACCCGCGTGCCGTCAGCGGCAACGGTCCTGACCCTGCTGCTCGGCACGGGCGTCACCGCCTTCGGCGTCGCCCCCTCACCATGCTCGACCCCAGCCCGGCGCCCACCCAGCTGATCAGCCAGGAGGTTCAGGCGGTCGCCGTGCCATCCCAGCTGGAGGCGCTGGAGACGTTCAGCCTGGCGCTGCACCGCAACGACCTCACCCGCGGCTCCGATACGGCCGAATCGCTGCTGCAGCGCCTGGGGGTGAACGACCCCGAGGCAGCCCGGTTCCTGCGGGAGGATGTGCTGGCCCGCCAGATCCTGACCGGCCGCGTGGGCAAGCGGGTGCAGGTGCGCAGCGAGTCCGCCCCTGGCGGCGGCCAGCTGCTGGAGATGATCGTGCGCGGACCCGCCGCGGGCGGCGACGATGCGGCCCTGCATTTCACCCGCACGACCCTGCGCCGGACCGCCGAAGGCTCGCTTCCTCCAGCGAGCAGGTGGCACTGCAGCACCAGCCGATGCTGGGCTCCGGGCGCATCGAAAGCAGCCTGTTTGCCGCCGCGGACGAGGCGATGCTGCCGGACGCGGTGACGATCCAGCTGGCCGAAATCTTCGGTGCCGACATCGACTTCCGGCGCGAGCTGCGCAAGGGCGACAGCTTCAGCGTGGTCTATGACCAGCCCACCGCGGATGGCGAGCCGGTGACCTGGACGTCGGGCAGCGGCCGGGTGCTGGCGGCGCGCTTCGTCAACCAGGGCAAGGCGCATGAGGCCATCTGGTTCCAGGACGGCGATCAGCGCGGCAGCTACTTCGGCCCGGACGGCAACAGCAAGCTGCGCATGTTCCTGTCTTCCCCGCTGGCCTTCTCGCGGGTGACCTCCGGTTTCGCGATGCGTTTTCACCCCATCCAGAAGACCTGGCGCGCTCACCTGGGGGTGGACTACGCCGCACCCACCGGCACGCCGGTGCGCTCGATCGGTGATGGCGTGGTCGAGTTTGCCGGGGTGCAGAACGGCTATGGCAACGTGGTGATCGTGCGCCACAACGCCGAGCGCAGCACCGTCTATGCCCACCTGAGCCGCATCGGCGTGAAACGCGGTGAGCGCGTCGGCCAGGGCAGCACGGTGGGTGCGGTGGGCTCCACCGGCTGGGCCACCGGGCCGCACCTGCACTTCGAGTTCAAGATCGACGGCCGTCAGGTGGATCCGGTCAAGATGGCCCGGGCCTCCGAGACGGTGCAGCTGGCTGCGGCCGCCCGGCCGCGCTTTCAGGAGGCCGCCACTGTGGCCATGGGACGGCTTGATTCGGCCAGCCGGCAGGGTGTGGCCCTGGCCCGGATGGAGTGAGTCTGGCCGAGGAGCTCTTCATCGGCCTGATGTCCGGCACCTCGCTGGACGGGGTCGATGGGGTTGTGGCCCGGTTCTCAGCCGAAGGCGGCTGGATCGGGGTTGTGGGCGAAGCAAGTCGCCCCTTCCCCGACAGCCTGCGCCGTGACCTGCTGGCGTTGCAGCAGTCCGGGCCGGATGAACTGCATCGAGCTGCCTTGGTGGCCAACACCCTGGCCCTGCTGTCGGCCCAGGTGGTCGAGGACCTGCTCCAGCGCTGTGCCTTGCCGCGAAGTGCCCTGCAGGCCGTCGGCAGCCACGGTCAGACCGTGCGGCACCAGCCCGGCCAGCACGACGGCATCGGCTACACCCTGCAGTTGAATCAGCCGGCGCTGCTGGCCGAACGCACAGGTATTGACGTGATCGCCGATTTCCGCAGTCGCGACGTGGCGGCGGGCGGCCAGGGCGCCCCACTGGTGCCGCCCTTTCATCAGGCCGTGTTCGGTGGCCACAATGGCCGCAGGGTCGTGGTCAACATCGGCGGCATCAGCAACCTCACCGTGCTGGACGGTGCATCAGGCCCCATTGGCTTCGATTGCGGCCCCGGCAATGCGCTGCTGGATGCGCTCGCCCAGCAGCACCTGGGACAGCCCTACGACGCCGCCGGTGCCTGGTCGGCCGGGGGAACGGTGCACCCTGCCCTGTTGCAGCTCCTGCTGGCCGAGCCCTTCCTCGGCCTGCCGCCGCCCAAGAGCACCGGCCGGGACCTGTTCAATCCTGCCTGGCTGACCCACCACCTGGCGAGGCTGTCCAGCCCGCCGGCGCCCCAGGACCTGCAGGCCACGCTCTGTGAATTCACGGCCACATGCATCGCCCGGGACGTCCAGCGCCATGCCAGCGGCGGCACGGAACTGCTGGTCTGCGGCGGCGGCGCCTTCAACACCGACCTGCTGCACCGTCTTGGGCGGCAGCTGCCGGGCTGCCGCATCGCCGACACCGGCTGCGCAGGGCTGCCGCCCCTGCAGGTGGAAGCCGCGGCCTTTGCCTGGCTGGCCCGTCAGCACTGTCACCGTGAAACCGCCAGTTGGCCCTGCGTCACGGGCGCGCGCGGACCGCGCATCCTCGGCGCCTGCTATCCGGCGGCCTGATCCTTCCGCCCATCTGCCATCTGCTCTGCCCGGCGCATACGCAACAAAGCCGCCCGTCGGGCGGCTTTGCATGGAGACAAGCGGCACTCGAACTCAGGTCGAGAAGCTGGAGCCGCAGCCGCAGGTGGTGGTGGCGTTCGGATTGCGGATCACGAATTGCGCGCCCTGCAGATCTTCCTTGTAGTCGATCTCGGCGCCCACCAGGTACTGCAGGCTCATCGCGTCGATCAGCAGCGAGACCCCGTTCTTGGTCATCTGGGTGTCGTCATCGTTCACCACCTCATCGAAGGTGAAACCGTACTGGAATCCCGAGCAGCCGCCGCCCTGGACGAACACGCGCAGCTTCAGGTCGGGGTTGCCTTCTTCGGCCACCAGATCGGCCACCTTGGCTGCCGCGCTGTCGGTGAAGAGGATGGGGGCGGGCATCTCGGTCTGGATGGCTTCAGCCACGGCGCTCATGCACAAAACTCCTGTTGACGCGGGTCGTCGAGGGTCACCCGCAGCCGGTCGGATCTTCCGATCGGGTTCACTTCTTGTCGTTGCCGGCAGCCAACAGCTTCAAGGCGGGCTTGTCTTCCAGCGCTGCCGCAGAGGCCTGGGTCAGCCGCTGCAGAGCGCCTTCGATGGTGGCCCCCTGGTGCATTTCGAGCGACTCGTAACGCACATCACCCTGAATCAGGGCCTTGGGCTGCAACTCCAGCAGGTGATTGGATTCGACCGGTCCGATCACCGTTCCGTTGATGATGACATGACCGGCCTTTACCGTACCAGTGACCCTGGCTTTCTCGCTGATCACCAGGATGCTGGTGTCGTTCGCATTGGCCACCACATCGCCCTGCACTTCCCCGTCGATACGCAGCCCGTCGGAGAACCGCAGCGTGCCCTGCACGACCGTGCCTTCGCCGATCAGGCTGCGGATCGAGGGCTGTTTCTTGGAGGAGAACATGACAGAGGCTTCCTGTAGATGAAATGAGGAAAATCGGAGTCAGGCGCACGACGGCCCAGCCGGAAGCCGGGCCGTCGGTCGAGCAAGGGGGAAGGTCTGATGGACCGGTTGAATGGGACTCGGCTCACAGCCGCACGACCTCGCTGGCCTGCACCTTCCCGCCGCTGTCAAGCACCTTGATTTCCACCTGTTTTACCACGGCGTCAGCAGGGTAGTCGACCACGCCTTCCAGGCGTTGATACTGTTTCATGTTGATGCTAGCGCCACCGGAAGCGGGCGTGAGCGTCCAGCTTCGACCCGCCTGGGTGCCGGTCAGGACCAGTTCGTAGCGCCCGTTGAAGCCACCGGAGCGACCAGCCGCAGGCATCAGCAGGCCCTGGTAACGCAGGCGCCCCGCCCCTTCCGGTGTGGCCTGCATGCCACGCAGAGACAGCAGCTTGTTGCCCGTGGTGGAAGGCATGAGCTTCTCGAAGAACGCCAGATCCCGGGTCAGCGCCAGGTTCTCCGCCTCCAGGGCCTTGACCCGTGCGCCCAGGCTCTCCTGGGCGGTGCGTTCGGTCTTCAGCAGGCTGTCGGCAGAGTTGGCGATCGACACCGCCCGTTCATGTTCCTCGCGCAGCCGGCCGAGTTCTTCGCGGGCAGATTGCAGCTCCGACTGGGCGTTGCGGTCCAAGCCGGCAATGTCCCGCCCGAACTCGAAGGCCCACAGCGCCAACGCGCCGGAGAAACCCAGCGCCAGGGCAATGACCGCCCACCGCAGGGGCCAGGGCAGCCGGCTTCGCACCGTGACTCGGGGGGCAGTGACCGACAGACGACGACGTAACAGCTTCCAGCGCATCCGATCGTTCCGGTGACGTTCAGGAAAGTCGGCACCCTACACCAGCGGCAGTGCGCCCAACCTGATCTGCATGAAGCAACGATGCGCTCCGCAGAAACAGGAACCAAGAAACAGGGGCCAAGAAGCAAAAAGGCCGGTGCAACCGGCACCGGCCTCCCGACCGCAAGGGATCGACGGCCCCACCCCCCGCAGGCGGCAGGAACCCGTCCGATCAGCGCTTGCTGAACTGCTTGCGGCGACGCGCGCCGTGCAGACCGACCTTCTTCCGTTCCACTTCACGGGCATCGCGCGTGACGAAGCCGGCGTGGCTGAGATCGGGCTTGAGTGCCGCGTCATAGTCGATCAGCGCACGGGTCACGCCATGGCGCACTGCGCCGGCCTGACCGGATTCGCCACCGCCATGGACGTTGACCTGGATGTCGAAGGCTTCGACATTGTTGGTCAGCACCAGCGGCTGCTTGCAGATCATGATGGAGGTCTGACGGCCAAAATACTGGTCCAACGGCTTGCCGTTGACCATGATCTTGCCGGTACCCTTCTTGATGAACACACGTGCCACCGACGATTTGCGGCGGCCCGTGCCGTAGTTCCATTCACCGATCATGGCCGCTCCTTAGATCGCCAGAGGCTTGGGCTGCTGGGCGGTGTGCGGGTGGGAGTCACCGGCATACACCTTCAGCTTCTTGATCATCGCGTAGCCGAGCGGGCCCTTGGGCAGCATGCCCTTGACGGCCTTTTCGAGCGCGCGGCCCGGGTGCTTGGCTTGCATGTCCTTGAACTTGGTGCCGTAGATGCCACCGGGGAAACCGGAATGGCGGTAGTACACCTTTTGTTCGGCCTTGTTTCCGGTCACGCGGATCTTGTCCGCATTCACGATGACGATGAAGTCACCGGTGTCCACGTGAGGCGTGTAAATGGCCTTGTGTTTGCCGCGCAGGCGGAGGGCGACTTCGCTGGCCACCCGTCCGAGAACCTTGTCCGTTGCGTCAATCACAAACCACTCATGCACGACCTCGGCCGGCTTGGCGCTGAAGGTCTTCATGGCAAATCTCTTTGCGTTGAGGGTTTGCGGCTGCTTTCAGTGCCATCGGTACCGCTTGTAGCCGGGAAGGCGGCGGCCTCTCAGTGCACTGCTTCACCCCACCGGCATGCCGGCGAGGCGCTCTTTCCGTGCAGCCAATGACGGAAAAGCCTGCGAGTATAGCGCATGCGCACCACACCACACCGCACCCCACCACGGGCTTCCATTCACGACCCGGCGGCCCTGACAGGCCGCCGGTCCGTCGCCGTCACTTGCCCGACGGCACCTTGCCTTCCACGCCCTTGACGTAGAAGTTGATGCCGCCGAGGAACTTGTCGTCGGCGACCTCGTCCTTCTTCAGCACTTCCTTGCCGTCCTGACCGACGATCGGGCCCTTCCAGATCACGAAGCTGCCATCCTTCAGGCCGGCCTTGATCTTCTCGAGTTGCTCCTTGCTGTCGGCCGGCACGGCATCAGACACCGACACCAGGTCGATGGCGCCTTCCTTGACGCCCCACCACACACCGCCGGTGGACCAGGTGCCGTCCAGCGCATCCTTGACCGCCTTCTTGTAGTACGGAGCCCAGTTGATGATGGCCGACGCGAGGTGGGCCTTCGGGCCGAACTTGCTCATGTCGGAGTCCCAGCCGAAGGCGAATTTGCCCTTCTCCTCGGCCTTCTGCAGCACGGCGCTGGAGTCGGTGTTCTGGAACAGCACGTCCGCACCGCCGGAGATCAGGCTGGCCGCGCCTTCGCCTTCCTTGGGCGGATCGAACCACTTGTTGACCCACACCACCTTGGTCTTGACCTTGGGGTTGACGCTCTGCGCGCCCAGGGTGAAGGAGTTGATGTTGCGGATCACCTCGGGGATGGGGATCGAGCCGACCACACCCAGCACGTTGGACTTGGTCATCTTGCCGGCGATCACACCCGCCATGTACGCACCCTCATAAGTGCGGCTGTCGTAGGTGCGCAGGTTCTCGGCGGTCTTGTAGCCGGTGGCATGCTCGAACTTCACGTCCTTGCTGTCGGCGGCAACCTTGAGCATCGGCTCCATGTAGCCGAAGGTGGTGCCGAAGATCAGCTTGTTGCCCTGGCCGACCAGGTCACGCATGACCCGCTCGGCGTCGGCGGACTCGGGCACGTTCTCGACGAAGCTGGTGACGATCTTGTCGCCAAACTCGGCTTCTACCGCCTTGCGGCCGTTGTCGTGCGCAAAGGTCCAGCCGGCGTCGCCCACCGGGCCGACATAGGCGAAGGCCACCTTCAGCGGGGCCGGCTTGGCCGGCTCGGACGCTGGAGCAGAAGCTGCCGCCGCCGCAGGGGCTGCCGTCGGCTCCTCCTTCTTGCCGCAGCCCACCAGCGCAGCCGACATCCCCAGGGACGTCAGCGCAGCCAGTTTGATCAGGGATCGCTTGTTCAGATCGGTCATGGATCTCACTCCTCTCGGGACACAGGGGTTGGGAACAGATGTTGATGTTGTCGGAAGGCCCGCCGCGCGGCCAAAACTTGCATGGTGCCACCGCCCGGCCCCCGCCTCAATGGCCGGGGAAGAAGGGCTTGCCGATGGACGCCGGCATGTTGGCCCGGATCCACGCCGGGTTGCGCGAGATGAGCACCAGCACCACGATGGTGGCCAGATAGGGCAGCATGGTGAGGAACTGGCTGGCCATCTGCACACCTTCAGCCTGCAGGTGGAACTGCAGCATCGTGACACCGCCGAACAGGTAGGCCCCCAGCAGCACCCGCGCCGGGCGCCAGGTGGCAAAGGTGGTCAGCGCCAGCGCGATCCAGCCTTTGCCGGCCGTCATGCCCTCCACCCACAGCGGGGTGTAGATCACCGACAGGTAGGCCCCGGCCACGCCGCACAGCGCCCCGCCGGCCATCACGGCCGCCAGGCGGATGCGGCGCACCGGGTAGCCCAGCGCATGGGCGGACTCCGGCGACTCGCCAATGGAGCGCAGCACCAGCCCGGCCCGCGAGCGGTAGAGGAACCAGGCCAGCGCCACGGTCAGCACCACGGTCAGGTAGACCATCGGGTGCTGGCGAAACAGCGCCGGGCCCACAAAGGGCAGGTCGGCCAGACCGGGGATGGCGAACTGGGCCCGCTCGGCCAGCTTCTCCTGCGTGTAGGCAATGCCCACGAAGGCAGAGAAGCCGGTACCGAACAGGCTCAGCGCCAATCCGGTGGCGTACTGGTTGGTGTTGAGCCAGATCACCAGGAACCCGAAGGCCGCCGCCAGCAGCGCCCCGGCACCGGCACCGGCGGCAAAGGCCAGCCAGTCGTTGTGGGTGTGCACCGCAGTGGCAAAGCCGGCAATCGCAGCCACCAGCATCATCCCTTCGGCACCGAGGTTGACGATGCCGGCGCGTTCGTTGATCAGCAGCCCGAGCGCGGCGATGGCGAGCACCGTGCCCGCGCTCAGCGAGGCCGCCAGCAGCAAAGCGAATTCATTCATGAAGACTTGCTCCAGCGGATGCGGTAGGCGATCAGCGTGTCGCAGGCCAGCAGCGAGAACAGCAGCAGCCCCTGGAACACGCCGGTGAGGGACTTGGGCAGGCCCAGGCGGGACTGCGCCAGCTCACCGCCGATGTAGAACATGCTCATCAGCACCGCCGAGAAGACGATGCCCACCGGGTGCAGCCGCCCGACGAAGGCCACGATGATGGCGGCAAATCCGTAGCCCACCGGCACATGCGGGGTCAGCTGCCCCAAGGGGCCTGCCGCCTCCAGCGCCCCGGCCAGGCCGGCCATGCCGCCGGACACCAGCAGCGCCGTCCACAGCGCGCTGCGAGACGAAAAGCCGGCGTACTTCGCCGCCGCCGGCGCCAGCCCGCCCACCTGCAGCGCAAAACCCCGGTAGGTGCGGAACAGGAAGACCCAGAACGCTGCCACCGCCGCCAGCGCCAGCAGCACACCGACGTTCATGCGCCAGCCGTCCACCAGGCGCGGAATTTTGGTGGGCGCCAGGAAGGTGATGGTCTGCGGGAAGTTGTAGCCCTGCGGATCCTTCCACGGGCCGTAGACCAGCCAGTTCAGCAGCATCTCGGCCACATAGACCAGCATCAGGCTGACCAGGATCTCGTTGGCATTGAAGCGGTCGCGCAGCAGCGCCACCAGCGCCGCCCAGGCCATGCCGCCCAGCACCCCGGCCAGCAGGATCAGCACGACGATGCCGCCGGAGGACTGCGCATCCGCCTGCATCGCCACCCAGCCGCCGGCCAGCGCACCGAGGATGAACTGCCCCTCCGCACCGATGTTCCAGAGGTTGGAGCGAAAACACAGCGCCAGCCCCAGCGCAATCAGCACCAGAGGCACCGCCTTGACCGCCAGCTCCGACAGCGCATAGCCGTTCTTCACCGGTTCGACGAAGAAGATCTGCAGCGCCCGCACCGGGTCCTTGCCCAGGGCGCTGAACAGCACGCTGCCGATCAGCACCGTCAGCGCGAGCGCGATCAGCGGGGACAGCAGCGACATCGCCTTGGAGGGCTGCGGCCGCGTTTCGAGTTTCAACATGTTCCGTCCTGCCCCAAGCTTCAGCCCGCCGTGGCACCGGCAGGCGCCGGGACCTCCCACAGCCCCGACATCCAGATGCCGATCTGCTCGATGCTCGCGTCGCGCCGGGCCACCGACGGCGACACCCGCCCCTGGGCGATCACCACCAGCCGGTCGCAGATCTCGAAGAGTTCATCCAGCTCCTCGCTGACCACCAGCAGGGCGCAGCCCGCGTTGCGCAACGCCAGCAGCTCGCCGCGGATCTGCGCGGCCGCGCCGACGTCCACACCCCAGGTGGGCTGGCTGATGATCAGCAGCTTCGGCTGCGCCTCGATCTCCCGTCCGACGATGAACTTCTGCAGGTTGCCTCCGGACAGCGACTTGGCCGCCGCCCCCGGGCCGCCGGCCTTGACCTTGAAGCGCTCGATCAGCCGGGCGGCCTGTGCCTCGATCGCCCCCATGTGCAGCCAGCCGCCCGCGCCCACGCCCTCGGTGCGGGTGAGCAGCAGGTTGTGCGCCAGCGACAGCGTGGGCACCGCGCCGCGGCCCAGGCGCTCCTCCGGCACGAAGTGCAGCCCCAGGTGGCGCCGCCTGCGCGGGGAGGCGGCGGCGATGTCCTGGCCGAACAGCCGCACCGAACCCGCAGGGCCGCGGGCATCCTCACCCGACAGCGCCGCCATCAGCTCCTGCTGACCGTTGCCGGAGACCCCGGCGATGCCGAGGATCTCCCCGCCGTGCAGCTCGAATCCGATGTTGCTGAGCGTGGTTCCGAAGGGATCCTGCTTGGCCAGACTGAGGCCGCGCACCTGCAGCGCCAGCTCACCCAGCTGGGCCGGGCGGTGCTGCAGCTGCGGCGGCTCCGAGCCGATCATCAGCCGCGACAGGCTGGCATTGCTCTGCAGCGTGGGGTCCACCTCGCCGGTGACCTTGCCGCCGCGCAGCACGGTGCAGTGGTGGCACAGCGAGCGGATCTCGTCGAGCTTGTGGCTGATGTAGAGGATGGCGCAACCGTCTGCGCTGAGCTGGCGCAGCGTGACGAACAGCCGCTCCACCGCCTGCGGGGTGAGCACCGAGGTGGGTTCGTCCAGGATCAGCAGCTTCGGGTCGGTGAGCAGCGCGCGCACGATCTCCACCCGCTGGCGCTCGCCCACCGACAGCGAATGCACCGGCCGGTCCGGGTCCACGTCCAGCCCGTATTCACCCGCCACCTGGCGGATGCGCTCGGTGACCTGCGCCAGGCCGAGCGACTTGTCCAGCCCCAGCCAGACGTTCTCCGCCGCGGTGAGCGTGTCGAACAGCGAGAAGTGCTGGTAGACCATGCTGATGCCCAGCTGCCGCGCCTGCGCCGGGCTGGCGATCTGCACCGGACGGCCATCCCAGAGGATCTCGCCCTCGTCGGGTTTGACCGCGCCGTAGATGATCTTCATCAGCGTGGACTTGCCCGCGCCGTTTTCTCCCAGCACTGCATGGATCTGCCCCGGCGCCACCGTCAGGCTGACCCGGTCGTTGGCCTTGACCGCGGGGTACTGCTTGCTGATGCCGCGCAGCTCCAGCCGCGCCGGCCGATCCGATCGCGCAGGTTCAGCGCTGTTGTCCAGCGACATAGACCGTCTCCAGGTTGCGTTCGTCCGCCAGGGTGATCCAGGCAAACACCCTCTCATGCAGTTCACGGGCCAGCGCGTCGCGGTGGCTGGCCACCGGCCCGGCCGCCCAGTGCCACACCGCCACGTCGGCGCAGCAGCCGACATCGAAGGAGCCGATCTCCCCGGCCAGCTGCAGCGCCTCGGCCGCCCCGCGGGTGGCGGTGTACAGCGCCTTCCACGCGGTCAGCCGTACGCCGCGCAGCGCCTGGATCTTGTAGGCGTCCGACAAAGTGCGCTGGAAGGACAGCGTGGTGCCGCCCCCCACGTCGGTGGCCATCGACACCCGTGCACCGGCCGCCTCCAGCGCCGGCCAGTCCAGCAGGCCGCTGCCGAGGAAGAGGTTGGAGCTGGGGCTGTGGGCGATCTGCGCGCCGGTGTCGGCCAGCAGGCGGCGGTCGGTGTCGTCCAGCCAGATGCCGTGGGCCAGCACCGCACGAGGGCCGAGCAGGCCGGCGCGGTGGTAGACGTCCAGGTAGCTGCGCGCCTCGGGGAACAGCTCGGCGACCCAGGCCACCTCGTCGCGGTTCTCGGCCACATGGGTCTGCATGTACAGGCCGGGGATCTCGTGCATCAGCCGGCCGGCCATGGCCAGCTGCTGCGGCGTGCTGGTCACGGCAAAGCGCACGGTGACGGCATAGGCCAGCCGGCCGCGGCCGTGCCAGCGCCCGATCAGCGCACGGCTGATCGCCTCGGTGCCGGCCACATCGCCGTCGGACAGCGCCGCCGGCGCATGCCGGTCCATCAGCACCTTGCCGGCCACCAGCCGCATGCCGCGGGCCTCGGCGGCGGCGAACAGCTGCTCCACCGACACCGCATGCACGGTCGGAAACACCACCGCGGCGGTGATGCCGTGGTGCAACAGCGCGTCGACAAAGGTCCGGGCACCCGCCTCGGCCACCGCCGGATCGGCAAAACGCTGCTCGGCCGGGAAGGTGTAGGTGTTCAGCCAGTCGAGCAGCTCGGTGCCGTAGCTGGCGATGACGTCGATCTGCGGGCTGTGCACATGGGTGTCGATGAAACCCGGCAGCAGCAGGTGGCCGCTGTGGTCCACACAGCGCCAGTCCGGCCCGGGTGCACCGGCCGCAGCGGGCTGGGCGCCGACGATGCGGCCGTCCTCGACGAAGAGCCAGTGGTCCGGCCGCCAGCGCAGGCCGGGGTGCGCGCCCGGTCCGGGCTGAGGCGGACCCCAGCCGGGGTCGGCAATGAAGTCGAGCAGGTCGCCGCGCAGGGCCAGTCGATGGGCGGGGCGCTGTGGGGAAAGCGTCATGCCCCACCCTCCGCAAGGACCGCGCCCGCCGGCCCACCCGCAGCCCCACCGGCAGGCACAGCCAGCCCGCGCGCCACATCGCGCACCAGCTCACGCAACCAGCGCAGCGACGCCGCGGCGTGGCTGACCTCGTGCCAGAGCTGGAAGTACACCATCGGCGGAAAGTGCACAGGGCAGGGCAGGATGGCCAGCTTCGGCTGCCCGGTCCCCTGGGCCGACAACTGCTCGGCCAGCTCCACATGGCGGCGGCAGAACTGCCGCCCGGTGGTCAGCACCAGGTGGGAGCGCGCCAGCATCGCAGGCACCAGCGCAAAGTGCGGGCTGCGCACCACGATGTGCCGCACCAGCCCCTGCCGAGCCAGGTGTTCGTCAATGACGCCCGCCGCCCCGGCGTGCAGCGGCGTGGGCGCCACATGGTCACACTCCAGGTAACGCTGCACCGTCCAGCGCTGCGGCTCGCGCCGCGCCGGGTGATCGGCCGCCACCAGACAGACCACCTCGTCGGTGAACAGCCGGCCCAGGTGCAGTTCGTCCGGCGGCTCCAGCCAGTTGCCGATGGCCAGATCCAGCTCGCCGCGGGCCAGCCGGGCGCGGTAGTCGAAGTCGGCCGACAGCGCATGCACCGTCAAACGGGCGCGGGGCGCCTGCAGCCGCAGCCGGGTCACCAGCGCGGGCAGGAAGGTGGGGTCCAGGTAGTCGCTGGCGGCGATGCGGAACTCCACCTCCGCTGCGGCCGGGTCGAAGGCCCGAGCGCTGACCTTGCCGCCAAACAGCTGCTCCGCACTGCGCAGCAGCGTGGCTGCCGGCTCCAGCAACTGCAGCGCCACCTCGGTGGGCACCATGCCGGTACCCGAGCGCACCAGCAGGGGGTCGCCGATCAGCTCGCGCAGGCGGCGCAGCTGGGCACTGACCGCCGGCTGGGTCATGGCCAGCCGCAGCGCGGCGCGGGAAACGCTGGATTCGGAAATCACGGTGTGGAAGACCCGGACGAGGTGCAGCTCAGTCTTGTCGAAAACGGTCCGGGTCGGCATATGCACATTGTGATGCGAGTCATGTGGCTTTTCATATGGCGCGACGCGCGGCGGCGAGTATGTTCCGTGCTTGTCCGGGGCACCCCTGCCCCGCAGATGCCCAAGCCGATGAGTCCGGACACCGCCCTCCCCAACCCGTTGCTCCCCCTGCCCCCACCCCGACCGATCCGCCTGCTGCTGCACGGCCAGCCGCGCGAGATCAGCGGCGTGCCGCCCACCCGCAGCCTGCTGGACTGGCTGCGCGAGGACGTGGGCGACACCGGCTGCAAGGAGGGCTGCAACGAGGGCGACTGCGGAGCCTGCACCGTGCTGGTGGGCGAGCTGGACGATCAGGCCCCCGACGGCCTGCGCCTGCGCCCCCTGAACGCCTGCCTGCTCATGCTGCCGACGCTGGACGGCAAGGCGGTGTTCACCGTGGAGGACCTGACCAGCTTCGGTCTGCCGGAGGGCGCCACGCCGCGACTGCACCCAGTGCAGCAGGCGTTGGTGGAGTGCCACGGATCCCAATGCGGCTTCTGCACCCCCGGCTTCGCAATGGCATTGACCGCGCTGCAGGCATCCTCGGCCCGACAGACCACGCCCCCCAACCGCCAGCAGATCGCCGATGCCCTGGCCGGCAACCTCTGCCGCTGCACCGGCTACCGGCCCATCCTGGACGCCGCCGAGCAGGCCCTGGCCACCGACCCGCCGCGTCGGCTGGACACGGCGCCGGTGGTGGCCGCCCTGCAGGGGCTGCAGGCGATGAATGTGACCTTCAACCCCCGGGCGCCCTTTGTCTATGAGGGCCCGGAGGCAGGCGCCCCCACCGAACACTTCCAGAGCTTCATCGCCCCAACCCGCCTGGAAGACTTCGCCCAACTGCGGGCCGCGCTGCCGCTGGCCCGTCTGCTGGCGGGCAACACCGACATCGGCCTGTGGGTCAACAAACAGTTCCGCGAACTGGGCACGCTGCTGTCGATCAACCAGGTGACCGAACTCAACCGCATCGAAACCCTCGGCGACCAGCTTTCGATCGGCGCGGCCGTGCGGCTGGAGGAGGCCTGGGCGGCACTGGCCGACCACTGGCCACCGCTGCGCGAGGCCTGGCTGCGGTTTGCCTCCCCGCCGGTGCGGCAGGCCGGCACCCTGGGCGGCAACATCGCCAACGGCTCACCGATCGGCGACGGCGCGCCGGTGCTGATCGCCCTGGGCGCACGCCTGCGGTTGCGCCTGGGCGAAACCGTGCGCGAGCTGGCGCTGGAGGACTTCTACCTCGGCTACATGAAGAACGCCCTGCAGCCCGGCGAGTTCGTCGAACGGCTGATCCTGCCGCTGCCCAGTGCGGCACCCGGCCAGCACCTGCGCGCCTGGAAGGTCAGCAAACGCTACGACAGCGACATCTCCTCGGTGTTCGGCGCCTTCCGGCTGGAGCTGGATGGCAACGGCCGCATCCAGGACCTGCGCCTGGTCTGGGGGGGCCTGGCCGCCACGGTGCGCCGCGCCCCGCTGGCCGAAGCCACGCTGCGCGGGCAACCCTGGGACGAAGCTCACCTGCAGGCCGCCACGGCCGCACTGGCGCAGGATTTCCAGCCCTTGACCGACCTGCGCGCCAGCGCCGCCTACCGCCTGCGGATCGCCGGGGGTCTGCTGCGCCGGCTCTGGCTGGAAACCCGGCCGGAAGACCCGCTGCCGCCCGCGCAAACCAGCGTCTGGGCCGAGCGGCTGGCCGAATCGAAGGGAGTCGTCGCATGAACCACCTCGACTCCTGCGCCTGGAGCGGGCCGAGCGCCGGGCCGCTCCCAAGCCGGCCCGACATCCCCCCGGGGGATCGGCCCGCGTACCCGCGGGACGAGGGGCTGACATGACCGTCGGACGCCCACTGCCCCACGAGGCCGCCCACCTGCACGTGGCCGGCACCGCCCCCTACACCGACGACATTCCGGAGGTGGCCGGCACCCTGCATGCCGCACTCGGCCTCTCGCCGGTGGCACACGGCCGGCTGACCGGCATCGACCTGGACACCCTGCGTGCCCAACCCGGCGTGGTGGCCGTCTTCACGGCGCACGATATCCCGGGTCGCAACGACTGCGGCCCGATCGTGCAGGACGACCCCATCCTGGCCGCCGAGGAGCTGATGTACCTGGGCCAGCCGGTGTTTGCCGTCATCGCCACCACCCGCGAGCTGGCCCGACGCGCCGCCGCGCTGGCGCGGCAGATACTGGCCATCGAGCCGCTGCCCGCCTGCCTGGACCCGCTGGCCGCCCACGCCGCAAGGGACTACGTGGTGCCGCCGATGCAGCTGGCCCGCGGCGACGCCCATGCCGCGCTCGCGGCCTCGCCACACCGGCTCAGCGGCAACTTTCAACTCGGCGGCCAGGAGCAGTTCTACCTGGAAGGGCAGATCGCCTACGCCCTGCCGCAGGAGGACGGCGCGCTGCTGCTGCACAGCTCCACCCAGCACCCCAGCGAGATGCAGCAGGTGGTGTCGCACGCCCTGCACCTGCCGGCCCACAAGGTGCAGGTCAGCTGCCGTCGCATGGGCGGCGCCTTCGGCGGCAAGGAGTCGCAGTCTGCCCTGTTTGTGGCCGTGGCGGCGCTGGCGGCCTGGAAGCTCAACCACCCGGTCAAGCTGCGGCCGGACCGCGACGATGACTTCCTCATCACCGGCCGGCGCCACGGCTTCCACTTCCGCTGGCAGGCGGGCCACGACGACGAAGGCCGGCTGCTGGCGGCGGACGTGGAAATGGTCTCCAACGCCGGCTGCAGCGCCGACCTCTCCGCCCCGGTGATGACGCGGGCGCTGTGCCACTTCGACAACGCCTACTGGATCCCGCATGTGGACCTGCGCGGCTACTGCGCACGCACCCACACGCAGAGCAACACCGCCTTTCGCGGCTTCGGCGGGCCGCAGGGCGCGCTGGCGGTGGAGGTCATCCTCGACGAAATCGCCCGCCGCCTGGGGCGCGACCCGCTGGAGGTGCGGCGCCTCAACTTCTACGGCCCGAGCCCGGACCCCACCACCGGCGCCCCCGGCGAACGCAACACCACACCGTATGGCCAGTGGGTGGAGGACAACATCCTGCACCCGCTGGTGGACGATCTGGTGGCCAGCTCCGGCTACGCCGAGCGCCGCGCGGACGTGCAACGCTTCAACGCCGCCAGCCCGGTGCTCAAGAAGGGCCTGGCGCTCACGCCGGTCAAGTTCGGCATCAGCTTCAACGTGGTGCACTTCAACCAGGCCGGCGCGCTGGTGCATGTCTACACCGACGGCACCGTGCTGGTGAACCATGGCGGCACCGAAATGGGCCAGGGCCTGAACACCAAGGTCGCCCAGGTGGTGGCGCACGAGCTGGGCATCGGCCTGCAGCGGGTGCGTGCCACCGCCACCGACACCCACAAGGTGGCCAACACCTCCGCCACCGCAGCCTCCACCGGCAGCGACCTCAACGGCAAGGCCGCCCAGGATGCCGCCCGGCAGATCCGCGAACGGCTGGCCGCCTTCGCGCTGCGGCACTGGGGCCATGTCGCCGAAGGTGAGCATGCACTCACACTCGGCGACATCCACTTTGCCGGTGACTGCATCGAGATCGGCCGCGGCGGCCACCTGCGCCAGCGCATCAGCTTCACCGAGCTGGTGCGGGAGGCCTACCAGGCCCGGGTGCAGCTGTGGAGCGACGGCTTCTACGCCACCCCCGGCCTGCACTGGGACCGGGTGCACCTGAAGGGCCGGCCCTTCCACTACTTCGCCTACGGCGCCGCGGTCAGCGAGGTGCTGGTCGACACCCTCACCGGCGAACACCGGGTGCTGCGCGCCGACCTGCTGCACGATGTGGGCGCCTCGCTCAATCCCGCGATCGACCTCGGCCAGGTGGAGGGCGCCTATGTCCAGGGCCTGGGCTGGCTGACCAGCGAGGAGCTGGTCTGGCACCCGCAGACCGGCGCCCTGCTCACCCACGCCCCCAGCACCTACAAGATCCCCACCGCCAACGACGCGCCGACCGACTTCCGCACCCGGCTGTTCAACCGCGCCCACCCGGCCGACACCGTGCACCGCAGCAAGGCGGTGGGCGAGCCGCCCCTGCTGCTGGCCTTCAGCGCTTTCCTGGCCCTGCGCGACGCCATCGCCGCCACCGGCCCGGCTGGCTGTGTGCCGACCCTGCGCGCCCCGGCCACGCCGGAGGCGGTGCTGGATGCCCTGCAGGCCCTGGCCGGGCTGGATGCCACGCCGCGGGCCGGCTAGCATGCCGGGCATCGCCACCCACCGGCATCACATCCAGCAAGGAGCCTCCCATGGGCTTGGCCTTGAAGAAGGAACCGGACACTTTTCGTTTTGACCGCGAGGCCTACCTGGCCTGGGAGGCCGAGCAGGACGGCAAACATGAGTACCAGGCCGGCGAGGTCGTCGCCATGGGTGGCGCCCGGCAGGCGCATGTGCTGGTGTCCTTGCGCCTGGCCAGTTGGCTGCTGCGGCAACTCGACGGCAGTCCCTGCCGGGCCTACATGTCGGACATGAAGCTGCTGATCGAGGCCGCCGACGCCTATTACTACCCCGACGTCATGGTCAGCTGCGATCCGGCCGACCGCCGTGCCGAACTGGCGATCACCGCCCCCAGCCTGATCGCCGAGGTGCTGTCGGACTCCACCGCCTCACGCGACCGTGGCCTCAAGTTCACCCACTACCGCCTCATCCCCAGCCTGCGCGACTACCTCATCATCGATCCGGAACACCGCCGCATCGAGCTCTACAGCCGCGCAGAGCAGGGCTGGCTGCTGCGCGAGGCCGGGCTCGGCGTTGCGCCGCCCACGGCGGAACTGCCGCTGGACAGCCTCGGCCTGCGGCTGCGCTGCGACGACGTCTTTGCCGACCTGCCGGAGCTGACCACTCCGCCGCCCTTCGAGTCGGATGAACCCCGCGACGAACTCTCCCGCTGAACCGGCCCGGCACTGGCTGGCAGCCGGCATCCCGGCCATCGACATCGCCATCAGCGCCCACCGCGGCTCGGTCCCGCGCGAAGCGGGCACTCACATGGTCGTGACAGCCGACGCCCTGGCCGGCACCATCGGCGGCGGGCACCTGGAGCTGCGAGCCACAGAGGCCGCACGCGCGATGCTGCAGCGCGGCGAGGCCGGCCCGCTGGAGCTGGACTTTCCCCTCGGCCCCGCGCTGGGTCAGTGCTGCGGTGGGCGGGTGCAGCTGCGGCTGCAGCGCCTCACCCCGGAAGGCCTGGCCGGCTGGCCCACCCCTGCCCCGCGTTTTGTCCTGCAACTGCACGGCGCCGGCCACGTCGGCCGGGCGGTGGTGCAGCTGCTGGCCGGCCTGCCCTGCCGGGTGCAGTGGGTGGACGAACGCGAAGACGGCTTCCCGATGCCCGGCGCCACGGACGGTACCGTGCAAGCGGCCCCTCACATCCAGTGCATCGACACCGACGACGCACCGGCCGAGGTGACCCTGGCCCCACCCGGCGCCTGCTTTCTGGTGATGACCCACCGCCACGACCTGGACCTGCGCATCAGCGAGGCCATCCTGCGGCGCGGCGACTTCCGCTTCTTCGGCCTGATCGGCAGCGCCACCAAACGCGCCGGCTTCCGCCACCGGCTGGCAGAACGCGGCTTCAGCACCACCGAACTCGACCGCATCACCTGCCCGATCGGCCTGCCCGGCATCGACGGCAAGGAGCCGGAAGTGCTGGCGCTGGCGGTGGTGGCGCAGTTGATGAGCCTGCCGCAAACCACGGCCCCGGCCGGTCAAGGTACTAGTTTGCAACTGTCGGAGCATTTTTGAGGCCCCGGGTTGGTGGGGGTCCGTACACTAGCGGGCTGCATTTTTCACTGCTCTCGCCTAGCGGCGGGACATGCCCGGCCCCATGCGCTCTTCCCTTTTTCGTTCGGCCCTGCTGCTCTGCCTGTCCAGCACCTGCGCCCTGGCACAGACCCTGACCGCTCCGATGGCGACGGGTTCGGCAGGCCTGGGGACCGGCCCCTCCTTCGGTGCGCCCAGTGGTCCCACTGGATCCAGTGGCCCCTCGGGCAGCTTTGGCACCTCACCCGGGCTGGGGGCCGGCGCGGTGGGTGTTCCGACCATCAGCAACAACACGGCCGATGGTGGCAGCCCCGCGGCCCGCCCGGGCGACCTGCGCCCGGACACCGCCATGGATGCGGTGGGCGGCGCCCTGCGCGAATCCCTGGCCGACAACGAGTTCCAGCGCTTCGTCTACGGCGCGACCGGCCAGAAGCTCAACCTCTTCGGCCAGACCTACTTCAACGGCAGCGACCGCACCTTCGCCCCGCTGGAGAGGGTGCCGGTGCCCACGGACTACGTGCTCGGCCCGGGCGACGAGCTCTACATCCGCGGCTGGGGCAGCGTGGACATCGACTACCGCGCCACCGTCGACCGCAACGGCCAGATCAACCTGCCGCGGGTGGGCTCCATCGGCGTGGCGGGCCTGAAGGCGGGTGAAATCGAAGGCCATCTGCGCACCCAGGTCGGCCGGGTGTTCCGCAACTTCAGCCTCAACGTCACGCTGGGACAGTTGCGCAGCGTGCAGATCTTCATCGTCGGCCAGGCCCGCCGCCCCGGCAGCTACACCGTCAGCAGCCTGTCGACCCTGGTCAACGCCGTCTTCGCCTCAGGTGGCCCCAGCGCCAACGGCAGCATGCGCAAGATCCAGCTGCGCCGCGACCACAAGGTGATCACCGAGCTGGACCTCTACGACTTCATCGTCAACGGCAACAAGGACAAGGACATCCGCCTGCAGCCCGGTGACGTCATCGTCTTCCCGGCGGCCGGCCCGCGCGTCGCCCTGCTGGGCGCACTGGACACCCCGGCCATCTACGAACTGCTGCCCGCCGGAGAACCGCTGGACCGGGTGCTGACCTACGGTGGAGGCACCCGCGCCTCCACCAACCTGCAGTCCGCCCAGCTGGAAGCCATCGACAGCCGCCAGCCCAAAGCCCCGCGCAGCGTGCGCACCCTGGACCTGCAACAGGCCCAGCGCACCATCCTGCGCGACGGTGACATCGTCACCCTCTTCGGTGTGGCCCCGCAGTTCGCCAACGCCGTCACCCTGCGCGGCAACGTCGCCGCACCGCTGCGTTACCCCTTCGCAGCAGGCATGCGCATCAGCCAGCTCATCCCTGACCGGGACGCGCTCATCACACCGGACTACTACCTCCGCAAGAACAAGCTCGTCCAGTTCACCGACAGCCGTGACGTGTCTCAGCAGCAACTCGCCCGGGACGTCAAGAACATCATCGACGAGCCCAACTGGGAGTACGCCGCCATCGAGCGCATCGACCCGCGCACGCTGGCGATGCAGCTGATCGCCTTCAACCTCGGCAAGGCGGTGATCGACCGCGATCCGCAGCACGACCTGGAGCTGCAACCTGGGGATGTGGTCACCATCTTTGCCAAGAACGACATCCGCAACCCCGTGTCCCGACAGACACGCCTGGTGCGGGTGGAGGGTGAAGTGGCCGCCCCCGGCATCTACCAGATCAAGGCGAGCGAAACCCTGCCCCAGCTGATCGAACGCGCCGGCGGCCTGACCAGCGAGGCCTACCTCTACGGCACCGAATTCGCCCGCGAGGAGACCCGCCGCCAACAGCAGCTGGCCTTGGACGATGCGGTCAAGCGCCTGGAGGCCCAACTGGCCAGCGATGCCGCCACTTCGGTCGCCAACCTCTCGGCCACCGACGCTCAAGCCGCCGCGCAACTGCGCGCGGCCCAGGCGGAGGCCCGCAAGGCCCAGCTCAGCCGTCTGAAGAATCTCCGGGCCAACGGCCGCATCGCACTCGAACTGCCCACCACCGTGGCCATCACCACCGAGCTGCCCAGCCTGCCGCTGGAAGACGGTGACCGCGTCTCCGTGCCCGCCAAGCCTGCGTTCGTATTCGCGGTGGGCGCCGTCTCCAACAACAACGCCCTGCTGTGGCGAACCGGCCGCAAGATGCGCGACTACCTGGACGTGGCCGGCGTGGATGCCGACGCGGACATGGGCAACAGCTTCATTGTCCGGGCCGACGGCACGGTGCTGCATGCCAGCCGTCGCGGCTGGTTCAACGGTCTGGAAGGCACCGAACTGATGCCCGGCGACACCTTGGTGGTGCCCGAGAAGGGCAACCGGGAAACCTTCTGGACCGCGTTCACCCGCGGCTTGAAGGATTGGTCACAGATCCTTTACCAGTTTGGGCTGACGGCAGCGGCGATCCAGACGTTGCGCAATTGAGCCCGCATGGGCGACCTCGGCCAAAACACGGACACTCGAATTCAGCCTCTACCCGCACGCATGAAAGACTCCGAAATCGTTAGCAGCCCGGAACCGGACAGCGACTCGACGACCCTGCTGGACCTTGCCATCGTGGTCCGTCGGCACGCCAGGCAGCTGATGATCGCCCCCTGCTGGCCGGAGGTATCGCGCTCGGTGTGAGCTTCCTCATCTCCCCCAGCTTCACCTCGGCCGCCCAGATCCTCACCCCGCAGCAGGGGCAGGGGTCGGCCGCAGCTGCCTTGCTCGGCTCGCTCGGCGGGCTGGCCGGCGCAGCCGGCGGGCTGGCCGGGGTCAAGAACCCGGCTGACCAATGGGTGGGCCTGCTGGAGAGCCGCACCATCGGCGACGCGCTGATCCAGCGATTCAAGCTGCGTGAGCTCTACGACGTGGACTACCAGTTCCAGGCCCGCAAGGAGCTCGACA
Organism: Burkholderiales bacterium; assembly: GCA_016703325.1. Classification (GTDB taxonomy): domain Bacteria; phylum Pseudomonadota; class Gammaproteobacteria; order Burkholderiales; family Burkholderiaceae_C; genus Sphaerotilus. The sequence goes on from JADJCH010000003.1 coordinate 194,110, forward strand.
ACAACTCCACCTTCACCGCCGGCAAGAATGGCCTGATCACCATCGAGGTGTCGGACACCAGTCCGCAGCGCGCCAAGGAAATGGCGCAGGCCTACATCGACGAACTGCAGAAGATGAGCGACCAGCTCGCCGTCACGGAAGCCGCCCAGCGGCGCCTGTTCTTCGAGAAGCAGCTCCGTCAGGCTCAGGCCAACCTGGTCAAGGCAGAGACCGCCCTGGCCGAAAGCGGCGTCAGTCCCCAGGTGCTCAAGGTCAATCCCGAAGCAGCCGTGGGTGCGCTCGCACAGTTGAAGGCGCAGATCACTGCTCAGGAAGTCAAGCTCTCCGTGATGCGGGGCAGCCTGACCAGCGCCAGCCCGGAACTCCAGCAGGTCGAGCGCGAACTGTCCTCCCTGCGGGCGCAGCTGAAAAAGGCCTCGCTGAACGACGCAGGCACGGAACGCGGCGCCGAGTACATCGGCCGGTATCGAGAATTCAAGTACCAGGAGACCCTGTTCGATCTGCTCGCCAAGCAGTACGAGCTGGCCAAGGTCGATGAGGCCAAGGAAGGCGCGGTCATCCAGGTGGTGGATGCGCCCAGCCTGCCGGAGTGGAAGTCCAGCCCCACACGCGCCCTGATTGCCGCCGGCGCCGCCGTCGTGGCGCTCCTGGGCCTGCTGATCTACGCGTTCTCGCGCGCAGCCGTCGAGGCCATGGTGAATGACCCCGACAACGCCGACCGCCTGAAGCGCTGGCGCAGCCTGCGCGGCCAGCGCGCCTGACCTCCCTTGCGGCGGCGGCAGCGGCGTTCAACGCCGCCGGGCTGCCCCCTGGAGCAGGCCAACCACCACGGGCGCCTGCGCCTGCAGGGAATAGGTGCCCTCCACGCAGCGCCGCCCCTGTTTGCCCTGGCGCGCCCCCAGCGCCCGGTCGGCGGCCAGGGTGTCGAGGGCCAGCACCCAGTCGTCCGCCGACGCCGCCAGGGCGCCGAACTCCGGTGTCACCAGCTCGCGGTTCATCCCCACCGGCGAGGCAATCACCGGCTTGGCCATGGCCATGTACTGGATCAGCTTGTAGGCGCACTTGCCCCGCTCCCAGGGCTCGTCGGGAAGCGGCATCACACCCACGTCGATCGACGCCAGGCTCTCCACCTCAGAAGCCTCCGTCCAGGGCCGCACCTCCATCGGCACACCCAGATCGGTGCCCGCTGGGGCCCCGATGGTGACCATCTGGACCGCACGCGTGCGTGCCACCCGCTGCAGCGGCTCACGCACCAGCTCCAGGTACTTCGCCGTCGCGGGGGTGCCGATCCACCCCACGCGCAGCGGCCGATCGGCCTGCGCTGCAGCGCCTGCCACCGGGGCGCCCAGCCGGTAGCGCGTCAGATCGACCACCGTCGGCACACGCACCACCCGCTTCGCTCCATGCGCGGCCGCATAGTCCCCGAGGTAGTGATTGCCCACCGTCACGGCATCCGCCCCGCGCAGCAGCGGCTCCAGCTTGCGCCCCAGCCAGCGCCGGATCAGCGGGCGCCGGTGCTCGTCATAGGTGTGGAACGTGGCGTCGTCGTAGTCCACCACATAGGGCACGCCCAACCGGGCCAGGTGCCCCTCGAACCACGGCGGCGCAAAGGGCAGCAGCTCCTTCTCGACCCACACCACATCGTGCCGCCGTGCATCCCACAGCGCCGCCGCCCGCAGCGCGTAGGCGCGCAGGAGATCCGCAGTGCCGCGGCTGCGGGTTCCATACAGGCGGCGCAGGTACCTGGCGTCGAAGAACGGGCGATTGCAGACCTCGGCCCCCGCGGCCTGCAGCGCCGGAATGTACTGAAAGGTCCGCAGGCGACTGCTGGCGGCCTGCGGCTCGTGGCGGCTCAGGATCAGCACCCGCCAGGGCCCGCTGCCCCCCTCGGACCCATCGGCCAGCCCCTCTGTGCGCCCCATTCAGGTGCTGCCATGTGCCCGCCCCATCTGCCACGCCGTGCGCAGGGTCGCCGGCATGTCGGCCCACAGCATCCGGTAGCCCGACCAGGTGTTGCGCACATCCGCCCGGGAGCATCGCGCCAGCGCCAGGACCGTGCGCGTGATCGGCTCCAGGCCCATCGTGATCAGCCAGACCAGCCCGCCGCGCACACGCCCCATGTGCTTGAAGCTGTACAGCATCCGGCTGCGCAGCGAATAGAACAGCCGGTGCGCCTTCACCTGCGACGACACCCCGCCGCCCTTGTGATACGCCGAGGCCGTCGCGAGGAAGTACGTACCCCAGCCAGCCTGCCGGGCCTGCAGCGCGAAATCCAGCTCCTCGAAATAGACGAAATAGCGCTCGTCGAAACCGCCGAGGCGCTCGAACAACTCGCGCCGCACCAGAAAGTAGGCCCCCATCACCTCATCGACGGGCCGGCTCTCCCGGTGGTCGAAATCCGTCAGGTAATGCGGCGGAAACACCCCCGGCAGCACCTTGTGGAGCCCGGTCGCCCGCCCCATGAAGGTGCGCACCGAGGGGAACCGTGCACAGGTCTTCTCCACCTGCCCATCGTCGCCGATCAACTGCACACCGCAGATACCCACTTGAGCGGCTGCGGGGCTGTTCATGAAGTCCAGCGAGCGGCGCAGGCAGTCCGGATGCAGTTCTGCATCCGGATTGAAGAACAGGATGTAGGGCGCCCGCCCCTTTTCCGCGCCTCGATTGCAGGCCTTGGCGAAGCCGGCATTTGTCCCCAGGAATACTTTTTCAACCTGGTCCGAAGGCCCGGCGACAAAACCCATCGAACCATCCGTGGACCCGTTGTCCACCAAGAACACCTTCGCCAGGTCCGCTCCGCCGTGTATCAGCAGTGAATCCACACAGCGGGACAAAAAGGCCCCCGAATTCCAGTTCACAATAACAACATCGACTTCAGCCATTCAAACCTCACACTGCCGCCCGCGACCTGAGCGCAAAAGGTACTTTCGAATTAAAACCAAAGATAGCAAGGTAGACAATGAATAAATAGATATAAGTAGTCAGGAAAACTGCATGCATAGAACACGACAATTGCGGGATAGATCATCGAGGCGTACATCAACACAGCAAACGCAGAAAACCGGATGCAATTAAACACCGCACCCCATATCAAACCAAACAGATATGTAATCAGAACCACACCCATGACGCCAAAATCCATATACGGAGCCTGAATGTACGAGAACACATTGAACTCGCCGGCTTCGATATCAATTGATTCACCGCTGCGGCCACGACCAAGCAGCTTATGAATCAATAAGAAAACATTACTTCCCCCATCGACACCAGCCAGTCGAATGATGTATTCATCAAAGGCTTTGATCCCATATCCCGTAGGCAAGAAAAAAAGTTGCCAACTACCGTATCACGCTTTAAAAGTCAACTGTGCAATCAGGAAAAACAGGAACGCAGAAATCAATATCGGATACAGCAGTAACTTCGTTTTCCTGGTTATAGTGAACCAAGAAAGCAACAGATGACAACATCAAAACACTTGTGCGTTCCATTTTTACAATGGACCCGAGCAGGCAAGCCAGCACCAGCACCCACCCAAACCTACGGCGCTGCTGGCCGCCAGACAGAATCATGAAATAACCAAGCGCCTGAGCTGCAACCAGAAAGTGGAATGCCCCATGGTCCGACTCCTCGCCGTACGTGATGCGGCATATCGAAGCGCATACCCAATGGCATCACCGCTGAGGAGCCCCCGGGTCACCAAGAGATAAACCGTGATCAGCATACCAATGATGCCTGACGTCAACAACGCAAGCTTCATACGCTTATCGATCGTCAACAAAACTGCAGAGCCCTCGCCACGTCGGTCAGCAGCATAACGCCCGTTGATAGCGAGCGAAGAAATGTCACCCAGATAAAAGCAGAAACCAGCGCCAACAAACAAGAATAAAGTCAGGTCATTGAGACGAGAAAGACCATAGAGACTTTCCCCTGCAATCAATGAAAGCAAGGAAAACAATGCAACCAAGACACTGGGTCGCCATATCAACAACTTCGAAGGTGCAGGCAGCGTCAGTGCTGCAAGCACCAACAACATTGCGGTCAAGAGAATTGATATCACTTGCCACCCCAATCAAAATTAGCG
>JADJCH010000004.1 GCA_016703325.1 Burkholderiales bacterium
CAAACAGGGTGTCGAGCCGAGGAGCGTTGGGCGTCGCAGAGCGGGTGCGCAACTCGCGCGTGACGGTGAATCCGGGCAGGTCATCATCGGGCTGAATGCTGTTCAGTCCGGTCCAGGAGGAGCTCGTTGAGGCAGGCAAGGGGATCTCCAGGCAACCAGGCCCGAGTGGGTCTGGGACGGCGCCTTCGGGGTCTGACGGCCGCTGTTGCCGGCAGTTTAGGGGGCGTGAGGCGCAGTCGGGCGGCAGGGAGCCCGCCACCGTTTGGGGGAACGCCCCACTCAGTTGAGCACCTGCTGCGCTTCCATGATGCGAAATCTCGTCATCGCCAGGTTGGAGCGCAGTTTGTCGAGCACTGCCAGGATGAAGAAGTTGGGGCGTGAGCCGAGGCAGCGCAGGATGTGATAGCGGTTGCCGGCGGTGACCAGGATCTCGTCAACAGGTTCGTCCGGCCGGGTGTGGCCCATCTGGCGCAGGCTGCGACGGTGCTGCGCCAGCAGCTCGGCCGCGGCGGCGGCGGCGCGGTTGATGTCCGGCCCGGCCGATCCGCTGGCGACCACGGTGCCGGTGGCAGCCTCCACCAGGGCCGCAAAAACCAGGCCGTCGAGGAGTTCAAGCTCCCGCAGAACCACCCTGGCACGTTCCGCGTCCGGCGCCGACGGTACGATCGGATTGGGGCTGCCGGGGGCTGCCGCCAACACCGCCGACCCTCCTGTGAACAGAAGGGTCGGTGACGCGGGCGCGGCACCGGCTGGGGGGGCAGTGGCATCGCTGAGGGGCAAGGTACCGCTGGGGCTGAACAGGGGGCCGGGAGCGGTGTGCTGTGGGGAGCCGGCACGGTTCCAGTGCGCCAGCAACTGGTTCCAGACCGAACTGGCGCTGGTGAGCGGCTCACACAGGGTCTCAACGTCAATCGACTCCGGCCAGACCATCGCCTCCAGCTTGTTGGCAATCCAGACGGCACCCACCGGCAGCAGGAACAGCAGTCGCGGGCAGTTCCAGTGCGCCGTGCGAGACGCTTGCTGCAGCGTGTTCAACAGGGCGTCCACCGCCGAGGGCGCCATCGGGCCGATGATCACGCAGGCGAGGTCAGCCTGCTCCAGCAGTACCAACGGCAGCTGCAGCAGGTCGCTGCGTGCCGAGCTGAGGTCCGAGTGATAGACCTTGAGGACCTCATCGGCCCGGCGCGGTAGTGTCGTCCGTTCGATTTCGGCCAGCACTTCCAGGGTCGACTGTTCCCGCAGCTGCAGTTTTTCGAGGGCATGGCCGCTGGCATCGGACAGTGCCTTCACCACGGCACCGGCCCAGATGCGTGTTGGATCGAACAGCGCAATCACCCTTTGCCGACCCGTCGATGCAGCGCGTTGCTGCGACAGGTGCGCGCGCATGGCCTGCACGGCGGATCCGGTGACAAAAATGTCCTGGGATGCCGGTTCTGAAGGTGGCTGAGTGCCGCCGCGCTCTTCATCCAGCAGCTCCTCCAGGATCTCGGTGGAGGCAAAATCCGCGTCCGGCCCGTCGCTCGCTCGCCGTGGTGCAAAGCTGGACAGGTCCCCAAACAGGCTCTTCAGCATCTCTGGCTCGATTCCTCGATCAACCGGGTCACGCCGCTTGGCGCAGGCTGGTTTCCCCCGCAGCCGACGGGTCCTTCGAACGCCGTCCCTCATCTGCGGCTCGACGACGCAGCCGTCGGACTGCAGGCCGTACTTTAGTCGCAGATTCATCCGCTTGACACGCTGTCGCGGCAAAGGATGCCGGTTGCGATCCACTCGCGGCAAAGGGGCCGGCGTCCCTGTGTGTGGCGCGGATCGCAGCAGCGGCCACCTATGATCAGCTTCATGAGCGAAACCCTGAAGGACCCGGTCGATGAACAGGAGTCCCTGCGGCGGGATGTGCGGACCATCTCGTTGGTGGGATTGGTGCATGGCACCTCCCATTTCCATCACTTGTTGCTGCCGCCGATGTTTCCCTGGTTCGCCGAGGCCTACGATCTGAGCTATGCGGAGCTGGGGCTGGTGGTGACCGTGTTTTTCCTGATCTCAGGCGTGGGTCAGGCCCTTTCGGGGTTCCTGGTGGATCGGGTGGGTGCGCGCCCGGTGCTGCAGGCCGCGCTGCTGTGTTTTGTAGTGTCGGCCCTGCTGGCCGCTTCGGCCGAGGGACATGGGGGCTTGTTGCTGGCCTCCGCCGTCGCCGGTCTGGGCAATGCGCCCTTTCATCCGATTGACTTCACCATCCTGAACCGCCGCGTCGCTGCGGTCCGGCTGGGTCATGCCTATTCGGTGCACGGCATCAGCGGCAACATCGGCTGGGCGTTGTCGCCGTTGGTGAGTGCCACCCTGATGCAGTGGACCGGCTCCCTGCGCGTGACCTATCTGTTCATCGGCCTGCTCGGCCTGGGCGTGTCGGCTGTGGTGTGGTGGAGGCGACATGATCTTGATGACCACGCACCGGTTCCGGCCTTGCAGACGCCGCAGTCCTCAGCCAACCCGACCGCCAACGCCACAGCAACCGCCGGTCCCCGTGCGGCGGGTTCGGTCGACCTGAGCGTCGTGGACTCACACCCCTTGGCCTTCCTGCGCCTGCCGTCGGTTTGGCTGTGTTTTTCCTTCCTGTTCTGGACAACCTGTGCGCTGAGTGCCGTGCAGAGTTTTGTGTCGCCGGCCTTGCAGGCGCTGCAGGGTTTGCCGCTTCAGTTGACCACCTTCGTGGTCAGCGGTTACATGGTTTGCGGTGCGCTGGGGATGGTGGTGGGCGGCTTCCTGCTGGCACGTGTGACGCAACTGGAAGGGCTGATCAGCGCCGCGCTGCTGGCATCGGCGGCATTGCTGTTGGCTGCAGCCGCTCCCTGGCCGGGCGGCATGGGCGCACTGTTCCTGGCCTGCCTGGCCGGCGTGGGCACCGGCCTGGCGGGACCGTCGCGCGACATGCTCATCCGTTCGGCTGCGCCTGCCGGTGCGACCGGTCGGGTCTACGGCGCCGTCTATTCGGCACTGGACCTGGGTTTTGCGCTGTCCGCCCCGCTGTTCGGGATGGCGCTGGACCGCGGCTGGCCGGTGGCGGTGTTCGCAGGGTCGGCGGCCTGTCTGGTGATCGCCGTGCTTTGTGCGGCAATGGTGGCCCGCCGCAGTCGTCCATCTGCAGTGGCAGTGGCTGCGTGAGAGCACGCGTTTCGTGCTGCTGTCCGGTGTGCTGAACTCGTAACGGCGATCTGGTGTGCCGGGAGCGGAGCTCCCGAGGTTTCGCCCTGCGTGCGATCCGGCCGATTCGTGAAGAAGTGGTGAATCGACAGGGTTACGCTGCGTTTCCGGCTTAATGGACCCCTCAGACAAAGTGGTCACACTGACCGAATGGGATCTCGTCCCATCCTGTTGTGATGAACCACACCACTTGTTCTCTTCATCGTGATGACCTCAGGCCGGCCGCCCCAACTTCAATGGGGTGGGGACGGTGGCCGAGCTTCCCGGTCTGGGTGTGGGCCTGGGGGGGGATGGTCGCTTCGGTTTGTCTGATGGCGCCTGCGCAACAGCGGGGCTTGGTCCTTTCCTGCCTGTGGGTGGCCCCCTGGCTGGAGGAGCTCTTCTTTCGAGCCTGCCTGCAGGAGTCCCTGTTGCGCCGTTGGGCCGATGTCGGAACCGCCCATGCGAGGCGCCAGGGGATGGTCAATCTGGGTGTGGCCCTGCTGTTTGGCTGTGCCCATGCCGTGGCCAGAGACCTCTGGACCGGTGTGGCAGTGGTTGTGCCAGCCCTGGGCTTCGGACTGCTCTATCAAAAGTCCCGCCGGGTGGCGCCAGTGGCCGTATTGCATGGCCTGTGCAATGTCCCCTGGCTCCTCCTGCAGCTGCGGCCGCTGATCTGACGGCTGCCCCCCTTGCTGCTCCATCTGCGACGGCGTCGCCTCGCCACCCACCCTTCTGAACGTCCAACTCCCAGGAACACCACCGATGTCGTGCCCCCAACCCAAGTTTGTGCCTCCGTTTGACCCGCGCCTCCAGACTCCTGCCCAGGGGACGATCCTGGTCATGGGCCTGTGGCTCGCGTCGGGTGCTGCCTGGTCCCAAAGTGCCAGCAACGGCCAGCTGCTGTACAACCAGGTCTTCGCGAGCGGGACGAACAGCTGTGCAGCCAGCAGCTGCCACGGCAGCACGCCCAGCCGGAACGTGAACAACATTGCCTCCGGGAACCGGGCCCAGAAGACCAAGACAGCGGTCTCGGGTGTCGGCGAGATGCGGTTCCTGTCGGCCCACCTGAGCGACGCCGACTACAACGACCTGGCCGCCTACATCGCCAGCGCCACCGGCAGTGCGCCCTCCTACCTCGCCGTGACGCCCGCTCCTGCGGTCACGCTGTCACTGGGCACGCTGACTTTCGGCGCTGTCACCTTGGGCCAGACCAGCAGCAGCCAGTCGGTGACGCTGACCAACAGCGGCTCCGCTGCGCTGAGCATCGCCAGCATCGTCACCACGCTGGCGAGCTTTTCGGTGAGCCACAACTGTCCGGCCACCCTGGCGGTGGGTTCGTCCTGCAGCCTGTCGGTGAGCTTCGCCCCAGCGGCAGCAGGCGCTGTGTCCGCTCAAGTGCGGGTGACCAGCAACGCGACGGGTTCTCCCCATGCAGTGGCGGTCAGCGGCAGCGGGGTAAGTTCTGCGGTGGGCAGCCTGAGCTGGACCGCAGGCGGCGGGGCACTTCAGTTCACCGCCACGGTCGGGCAGCCCTCTGCAGCTCAGGCGTTGACGCTGCAGAACCTGGGCAGTGCCAGTGCCACCCTGTCGACGGTGAGCCTGGTGGGCTCCCAGGGCGACCAGTTTGTCACCGGCGGCAGTTGCGGCAGCGGCGTCGTGCTCGACGCGGGCGCCAACTGCACGGTCTCGGTGCATTTTGACCCAAGCAGCAGTGGCAGCAAGTCCGCCACGCTGCAGGTGGCGGCCACCAACGCCGGCAACCCCGCTGCAGTTTCCCTCACCGGCACGGCCACCGCAGCTGCCGGCAGCAGCGGCAGTTCCGGCGGCAACGCCAACGTCGGAGCCGGAGGCTGCACGCTGTCAGGCAGCCGCAGCGTCTTCGACCCGCTGCTGCTGGCCCTGGGGGCCTTTTCAGCGGCCGTGCTGGGCTGGCGCCGCTGGCGCGAGCGCCCTTTGCGCCGCCCTGCCTGAGTGCTGAGCGGCGGGTGACGATGCCCCGCCGGGCTCTCAGACCTTTCCCGTCTCTGTCCACATCGCCGTCCTCTTCCTCGTCCTCGTCCTCTCCTCTTCCTCCTTCCCTTCCATCCCCAGACCACGGAGCCTTCGATGACCCCGAACCACTCGCCCCGCTTCTCCAGGACCACCGCCAGACGAGGACCGTCGAGCCTCTCGGCCCGGTCAGGTTTGACCGCTCTTTCGACGGTCCTTGCCGGCCTGATGCTGGCCGGTGCCGTGCAGGCCGCCAGCCCGGGACAGGCCGCTCCTGCCTTTGACCTGGCCGGCGCACAGGGCAATGTCAGCCTCTCGCAGCTCAAGGGGAAGGTGGTGTATCTGGACTTCTGGGCCTCGTGGTGCGGGCCCTGTCGCCAGTCCTTTCCCTGGATGAACGAGATGCAGGCGAAGTACGGGCCGAAGGGCTTCGTGGTGGTCGGAGTCAATCTGGACAGCAAACGCGAAGACGCCGACAAGTTCCTGTTCCAGACGCCCGCGAAGTTCACTCTGGCCTTCGACCCCAAGGGCGATTCGCCCAAGACCTATGCGATCAAGGGCATGCCCACCTCGGTGCTGATCGGCGCCGACGGCAAGGTGATCCAGCAGCACAGCGGCTTCCGCGACGACGAGCGTGCATCGCTGGAGGCGGCCATCGCTGCCGCCCTCAGCGGTCGCTGAGGTTTCCTTTTCCGATCCATGCCCCTGGGTACCGGCGTTGTCGCCGGTACCCAGGGGGACAGCATCCTTCAGGAGGTCTTTCCATGGTTTCGACATTTCGTCATCCGCAGGCGGCCCGGCGGCCGGCCATTGTGTTCAGCACCTGCCTGGCAGCGCTGCTGCTGGGCGGCTGCAGCAGCTTTCAACCGCCGCAGCCCTGGGAGAAGGGCACGCTCGCCCGCAAGGACATGACCTTCGAGGCCGACCCGCTGGATCAGCGTTTCGTACAGCACATCTATTTCAGCAAGGAAGCCGCATCCGGTGGCTATGGCGTTGGCGGGGGTGGCTGTGGCTGCAACTGACAATCGCGACAATCGCGCGAGCAGATCGATCCTCGCGGCGGCCCTGGCGTTGCCCGGTGTGGTGGCCGGTGCAGCCGCGGTCCTGATGGTGCCGGCGGTGCAGGCCGAATCTGCACCCGAAGAGGGCACCGTGGGCATCAAGATGCTGCGTTACCAGGAGAGCCAGCCTGGCTTGAAGCGGGTGGAGGTGAAGGCACCTTCGGTCTACCTGCTCACGCCCATCGGGCCACGCTGGTCGCTGGAGGCCTCCGCTGTGCAGGACGAGGTGTCGGGCGCCTCACCGCGCTACTACTCGGACGTGTCCGGCGCCAGCGTCATGCACGACGAGCGCACGGCCGGTGATCTCAAGCTCACCCGTCACTTCGAACGCGCAGCGGTGGGGCTGGGACTGAGCCTGTCCAAGGAAAACGACTACCGCTCCCGTGCGCTGTCGCTGGACACCCGCATCGCCAGTGCGGACAACAACACCACCTGGAACTTCGGCATCGGGCGTGCCAACGATCGCATCGATCCGAGCAACCAGCGTGTCAGCGACGAACGCAAACGCACCGGCGACTACCTGATCGGGGTCACCCAGGCCTGGAGTCCGCGCGACCTGGTGCAGGCCAACCTGACCCTCAGCCGGGGACAAGGCTATTTCAACGACCCCTACAAGACCTACGACGCTCGCCCGCGCGAGCGCAACAGCCAGGCCCTGCTGCTGCGCTGGAACCACCGGGGGCCGCAGTGGAGCGGCACGCTGCGCAGCAGCTACCGCTACTACCGCGACAGCTTCGGCGTGCGCGCCCACACCACCGAGGCCGCCTGGGTGCAGAACCTGGGTGAGCGGGTGACGGTGACGCCGTTGCTGAGGTACTACACGCAGCGGGCAGCCTCGTTCTATTTCGATCCGTCGTCCAACCCGGCGAACTACCCGGCACCGGACGTGTGGACCCCCTACTATTCGAACGATCAGCGCCTCTCGGCCTTCGGTGCCGTCACGGCCGGCGTGAAAGTCGATTGGAAGATCACCAGACGCTGGACGGTGGACCTGAAACTGGAGCGCTATCAACAGCGTTCCTCCTGGCGGCTCGGGGGGGAGGGCTCGCCCGGATTGGCCCCTTTCAGCGCCAACTGGATGCAGTTGGGACTGAGTTCCACCTTCTGATCGTGGCCCGCCATGATGACGCACCTGTTCGAGTTCTCTGTCATGGCCAGCCGCTGCAGCATCCGGTTGGCGGGGATCGACGAGACCACGGCGCAGCGGTGGGCTGACCAGGCCATCTCAGAGGTGCGGCGCATCGAAGTCAAGTACTCCCGCTACCGGGCCGATTCGATGGTTTCGCGGCTCAACGCGGCTGCCGGCCAGGCCGCTCGAGTGGAGGTGGACGAAGAGACTGCCGGGTTGATCGGCTTCGCAGGCGAGCTCCATCGGGCCAGCAGCGGCATGTTCGACATCACCAGCGGGGTGTTGCGGCGGGCCTGGGACTTCCGCTCCGGCCGCCTGCCTTCGCAGGCACAGATCGAGTCGCTCTTGCCGCTGGTGGGTTGGGAACAGGTGGAATGGGATGGGTTGGCACTGCGGCTGCCGCAGGCCGGCATGGAACTGGACTTCGGTGGTTTCGGCAAGGAGTACGCCGCAGACCGCGCCGCCAGTCTGTTGCAGGGGCTGGGTGCAACCAGCGGCAGCGTCAACCTGGGGGGTGACCTGCGGGTGCTGGGCCCCCAGCCGGATGGCCAACCCTGGCGCATCGGCATCGCCCACCCGCGCCATCCGGGGCAGGTGGTCGCCAGCCTGCCGTTGATGGAAGGGGCGCTGGCCACCTCCGGTGACTATGAGCGATTCATGGTGGTGGACGGCCTGCGCTACTGCCACCTGCTGAACCCGCGCAGCGGCTGGCCGGTGGCGCACTGGCAGTCTGTGAGCGTGTCGGCACCGGCCTGCCTGGCTGCAGGCGCCATCAGCAGCATTGCGATGCTGTTGGGCAGCGGTGCTGCCGACTTCCTGCGTGGGCAGGGCGCCAGCTGGATGGCGGTGGATGCCGACGGCCGCCTGCAATGCAGCGATGGCCTTGACGCATCCGCTGGGGCAACAGGAACAGAAGATCGGACAATCGAGGCAGCATGAATCAGATCGAACCCTTTTTCTCGAACCGCGACCCCTGGCGTCGGTCAGCTTCCGGTCCGTCTTTCCAAGGCCGGCACAGGGCCATTCAGCCTGGGTCACACGGGCTGCTGCTGCAGCTCCTGGCGCTGCTTCTCGTCCTGGTGGTGGGGCGAGCCCATGCGGCCGACGATTTCCTGGAACCGGACCAGGCCTTTCGCCTCAGTGCTCGCGCCGCCGACGGGGCGACACTGGAGCTGCGATATGAAATTGCTCCCGGCTACTACATGTACCGGGAGCGCTTCGAGGTCGTGGCAGCGCCGGCCGATGTGAAACTGGGTGCCCCCGCCTACCCGGCGGGCAAGGTCAAGTACGACGAAACCTTCCAGAAGGACGTTGAGACCTTCCGCGGGGACCTGCGCATCCCGGTGCCCGTCACCGCCGCGCCGGCGGAGTTCAAGGTCACGGTCACCAGTCAAGGCTGCGCGGACAAGGGTCTGTGCTACCCGCCCCGGCCGCAGGTGCTGAAGGTGCAGGTCGCCGATGCGGCGATCCGCAGCGTCACGCTGCTGGGCGACGATGAGGGTCAGGCCTGGCAGCCGGCCGCCGCGGCGGCCATCCCTCTGGTGGCCGGGGCGGCGGCGCCCGTGAGCGCGCCCGGCGCCGCGGATGCGGGTGAGGGTGCGGGTGCGGCGGCAGTTGCGGGCGACGGCGTCGACGCAGCGCTGCGATCGGGCAGCCTGTGGACGGTGGTGGGCGTCTTCCTGCTGGCCGGGCTGCTGCTGTCCTTCACACCTTGCGTGCTGCCGATGATGCCAATCCTGTCGTCGATCATCGTCGGCCAGGGGGCGCAGGCCTCGCGGCTGAAGGGCTTCGGCCTGTCGCTGGCCTACAGCCTCGGCATGGCGCTGGTCTACACCGCGATGGGGGTGGCCGCCGGTCTGGCGGGCGAGGGCCTGGCGGCTGCGCTGCAGAAGCCGGCGGTGCTGGGGGCATTTGCGGCGCTGCTGGTGCTGCTGTCGCTGTCGATGTTCGGCTGGTACGAGTTGCAGCTGCCTGCTGCGCTGCAGAACCGTCTCAACGACGCCTCCGGCCGCCTGCAGGGCGGCAGGTTCTTCGGCGTGTTCCTGATGGGCGGCCTGTCGGCGCTGATCGTCGGGCCCTGTGTCGCTGCTCCCTTGGCGGGCGCGCTGGTCTACATCAGCCAGAGCCGCGATGTGCTGCTGGGGGGCGTGGCGCTGTTTGCGCTGGCGGCGGGCATGAGCGTGCCTCTGCTGCTGCTGGGCCTGTCGGCCGGATCGCTTCTGCCGCGTGCGGGTGTCTGGATGGAGGGGGTCAAACGCTTCTTCGGCGTGCTGCTCTTGGGCACGGCGCTGTGGATGCTCGATCCGGTGCTGCCGACCTGGCTGGCGATGCTGGCATGGGGCGCATTGGCGCTGGGTTATGCGGTGGAGCTGCGCGCCTTTGAACGGCTGGAGGCCGGCGCCAGCGGTCTGCAGAGCGTGGGCAAGGCGATCGGTCTGCTGATCGCCCTGCTGGGCCTGGTCCAGGTGGTGGGCATGCTCTCGGGCGGACGGTCGCTTCTGCAGCCTCTGGCGCATCTGGGAGCGAAGGCGGCGGTGGTCGGCACTGCGCCCCTGGCGGTTGCGGGTGCTGCCGCAGCGGGGCAGGCGGCCGTCGGGCACGGGCCGACTTTTCGCCGCGTCCGCTCGGTGGCGGAACTCGATGAGGCGTTGAAGACCGCCGGCCGGCCGGTGATGCTGGATTTTTATGCCGACTGGTGCGTCTCCTGCAAGGAGTTTGAGCAGTTCACCTTCACTGACCCGACGGTGCGGGCGCGGCTGGACCGCATGCTGCTGCTGCAGGCGGACGTGACGGCCAACAACGCTGACGACAAGGCGCTGCTCAAGCGCTTCCAGCTCTTCGGCCCACCGGGCATCGTCTTCTTCGACGCGCAGGGTCAGGAGGTGATCGGCCGTCGGGTGATCGGCTTCCAGGATGCACCGCGCTTCCTGGCCAGCCTGACGGCGGCGGGCATCGGACTTTGAGCGCAGGAGCGGTGTTCCGGCTCGGGGACACCCGCTTTGGGCGACGCTCAACCGGCGCTCAAGTTGCTGAGGCGCGTGTCGATGGCAAGAGCAGTCTTGCTTCGAACATTGCGCCATGGCCCCGATTGCCGATACCTCCTTCACAGCCCCTGCATCGACCCACGCCACCGCTGACATCCGCCTGCTGATCTTCGGCCTGCCGCCCGACTGCAGTCCCCAGGACGTGCGTGGCCTGTTGCACCACTGCGGCATTCGGCTGGGCGATGCGGCTGAGCACTGGGCCGTGGACCTCGCGGCGGGGGCTGGCGAGTTGGAGGAGACCATTGCCACCGTACACCACCTGCCGGACCGCTTGATCGCGGCCCGCCTGGCCGATGGGCTGCGCAGCCGCCGCTTCCATGGCCGTGCGCTGCAGGGCTGGGTGCCGGTGATGGACTGGTCCTGACGGCCGAGGGTTCGCAGCTGGGCGGTTCTGCGGCAGGATGTCGGCCACAGTCCACCGGATCGACGTGACAGGGCCGCTCGATGGGAGCGCTACCGCGTGACGGGCGGACGTTCATCCATCCGAAGCCTGGAGTTCACCTCACCATGACCGCGTCCGCCCCTGTTTCTGCTGCAGTCCCGTCGACCTGCGATCTCTGCGATACCCACAAGACCTGCAGCGATGGCAGCTTCCGTGTGCTGCCCCCGGTGTTTCGTGAATTTGGCGGCCGCAGCGCCTTTGCCGGCCGGGTGGTCACCGTCAAGTGCTTTGAGGACAACACCTCCGTCAAGGCGCTGCTGGAGAGCCCGGGTGAGGGGCGGGTGTTGGTGGTCGATGGTGCAGGTTCTCTGCGCCGTGCGTTGATCGGCGGCAACATCGGTGCGGCCGCAGCTCGCAGCGGCTGGGCCGGCGTCGTGGTGGACGGTTGCGTGCGCGACCTGGCCGAACTGGCGGCCTGCGATGTGGGCATCCGCGCTCTGGCGGCGATGCCCCTGCCCACCGACCGCAAGCAGGCCGGTCAGGTGGATGTGCCGGTGCAGGTGCAGGGGGTGTGGGTGCGCCCTGGCGACTGGCTCTGCGCGGACGCCGATGGCATCGTGGTCCTGCCGGCTGCGCCGCAGTGATCTGCTGAACCGAGGCCCCTGAGCGTGGGGTGGGACGGCGCTGCCGGTGCTTGATTTCTGCCGGCAGGCGCCGAAAACAGTGCATGTCTTCGCCGATCTCCGCTGCGCTGAACTTCGATGCCGAGCGCCTGGCCCAACTGGTCCAGGACATTGGCATTCCGCCCCGCCCCTCCCTGCTGGAGCGGCTGCACCAGGAGCTCAGATCGGTGCGGCCCAGGCTGGACGTTCTGGTGCAGGTGGCCTCTTCGGACGTGGCGGTGTCCGCTGCACTGGTGAAGATCTCCAACGCCCCCTGGCTGGGCCTGAACCGGCCGATCGGCAACGTGCGCCTGGCCTTTGAGCGGTTGGGCGCCGTGCGTTGCATCGCCATCCTCAGTGCGCTGGTGTTGCGCCGGGTGCTGCCCTGCACCGGCCCCTCACTGGAGCGCTTCTGGGATGTCGCGCAGCGCCGCAGCATCGCCATGGGCTGGCTGGCATCGCAGGACCGGCGGGTGGAGCCTGACCTCGCCCACAGCTTCGGCCTGTTCTGCGACATCGGCATTCCGGTGCTGCTGCCGCGCTTCGAGTCACCCAGCTACCGGGTCACCCTGGCCGAGGCCAACCTGGGGCATCGGCCCTTCACCGACGTGGAGTTTGCCCGGCACGGCACCCACCACGCACTGGTCGGGGCCACGATGGCGGCGAGCTGGGGCCTGTCCGACGAGATCGTGCAGGCCCTGGCGCTGCACCACGACTATCGATGCCTGGGCAGCAAGGACGTGCCTGAGCGGGTGCAGGTGCTGGTCGCGCTGGCGTTGCTGGCCGAACGCATCATCCAGCGCCATCACGGACTGAACCGGCACGGCGAATGGCAGCGCGGTGGTCGTCAGGCGCTCCTGGTGCTGGACTTGACGCCGCACCAGTTCGAGAACTGGGCCGACGAGGTGCAGGCCCAGCTGGAACTGTGCTTCTGAAGAGGCTGAGAAGCCGCTTCGCTCAGCGCAGCACTTCCAGAAGGCGGTCCAGGCCACCGCTGTGGATGGCCACCATCGCCTGCTCCCGCACCTTCGGTTTGGCGTGGTGCGCCACCGACAGGCCGGCCACCGCCATCATCGGCAGGTCATTGGCCCCGTCTCCCATGGCGATGGCCTGATTCGGCTCGACCCCCAGCTCGGCACAGGTCAACAGCAGCATGCGGCGTTTTTCATCGCCGTCACAGATGTCACCCCAGCCCTGATCGACCATGCGTCCGGTCAGGTGGCCGTCGACGATCTCGAGCTGGTTGCTGCGGCTGAAGTCCAGGCCCAGCCGCTCGCACAGCCGGTCGGTGAAGAAGGTGAAGCCGCCGGACACCAGCAAAGTCCTCAGGCCCGCATCCTGGCAACGGCGCACCAGCTCCTCAGCGCCCGGGTTGAGCTGCAGCCGGCGGTTGTAGACCTCTTCCAGCGCTGCCACGGGCACCCCGGCCAGCAGGGCCACGCGCCGACGCAGGCTGTCCTTGTAGTCGGCGATTTCGCCACGCATTGCCGCGGCCGTGATGGCTGCCACCTCTTCCTTGCGGCCCACCGCATCGGCAATCTCGTCCACGCACTCGATGTTGATCAGCGTGGAGTCCATGTCGAAGGCGATCAGGCGGAAGTCCGCCAGGGCCAGCGGCGGCGTGAAGCCCTGGATCACCAGGCCGGGAGCGAATTCTTGAGGCATGAGGTTCAGCGCAGCAGGGGTGCCGACACGGGCGCGGCACTCAGGAAAACCCGCAATCCTACCTGCTCGAACTCCCTGCCTCGGCCCGCGCCTGTGGCGTCGCCGCGCTCCAGACCGCGCAGAAGGTCAAGCCTCGACGCGGAAGGCCTGCACCGAACCGCGCAGCTGCCCGGACTGGCCCTGCAGCGACTGCGCCGCGGCAGCCACCTGCTCGACCAGCGCCGCGTTCTGCTGGGTCGCAGAGTCGATCTGGCCGATCGCCTGGCTGATCTGCTCGATGCTGCTGCTCTGCGCGCCGCCGGAGTCGGCCATCTCGCCGATCAGGCCTGCCACTCGCGCCACCCGATCCAGCAGTTCCTGCACCTGCCGGTCGGCGGTGACGACCAATTCGCTGCCGGCCTCGACCTTGCTGCCCGAATCGCTGATCAGCGTGCGGATCTCGCGGGCCGCAGTGGCGCTGCGCTGGGCCAGGTTGCGCACCTCCGCGGCCACCACTGCAAAGCCGCGGCCCTGCTCGCCGGCGCGGGCGGCCTCCACCGCGGCATTGAGGGCCAGGATGTTGGTCTGGAAAGCGATGCCGTCGATGACGCCGGTGATCTCCCCGATGCGCCGGGCGCTGTGCTGGATGTCGTTCATCTGCTGCATGACCTGTGCCATCAGCTCGCCGCCGCGGGTCGCCGACTGCCGTGCCTCGTCCATCTCGTTGCGGGCCTGGCGTGCGCTGTCGGCATGGTGGCGTACCGTGTCGGCCAGCTGGGACATGCTGCTGCTGGTCTGCTGCAGGGCAGCGGCCTGGGTCTCGGTGCGCGAGGACAGGTCGGCATTGCCGCGGGCGATCTGCTCGGAGGCGCTGGCCACGCCATCGACCACCTGGCGCACCTGCAGCACCATCTCGCGCAGCTTCTTGCGCATGGCATTGAGTTCGCTTCGCAGCCAGGACAGCTCGTCGCGCCCCGGAGAATCGATGCGCGAGTGCAGGTCGCCGCCGGCGATCCGCATCACCGCCTGGGCGGTGGATTCCACCGGGTGCTTGATGCTGTGGCGCACCCACCAGCCCGTCAGCAGTCCCAGCGCACACAGCAGAGCCCCAGCCAGCAGCAGCCACGCCGCTTCGGTGGCGGCGCCTCGCGAGCGCAGCAGCCAGGCCCCGAGGGATGCGATGCCAAGCAGTGACAGGCTGAGCAGCCCGAAACCGGTCATCACCCGGCCAGCCTGGCTGTAGCGCCGCAGGAAGTCATTCATCTGGTGTCTCCTTCACTTCAGGGGGGCGCATGTCCGATGCACAACCTGATGCAGTGTGTGGGCGTGGATCGGCTCACAAAACGGCAAGAAGCAGGATGAGGGCAATGCAGTTCAGGGCCGACCCAGCGCCGTCTCCGAGTTGCCGGGCAGAGGTCCAAGTTCACCTTCATTGATGAATTGCCAAGGAATGCACGTTTGCCTGTTGGTGAGCCACCCATCCAGGTGGAACAACCTGCCTGGCCTGCAAAGAATAGTGTCGAGGCGATCTTGCCTTGATAGGTGTCCAGAGGGGGACAGCATGATGAAGTGGATCCGAATGCTGATGTGGTTGCCGCTGTGGCTGGCGATGTCGCTGGTCGGATGCGGCGGCGGAGGCGGTGACGACGATGAGGGGACGACAGGGCCCACCATCACCACCCAGCCAGCCAGCCAGACCGTGACCGAAGGAGCGACAGCGACGTTCTCCGTTGTGGCGAGTGGACAGGGCACCTTGACCTACCAATGGCGCCGTGGCGGTACAGCCGTCTCCGGGGCGACTTCCTCGTCCTACACCACCGCTGCCACGGCCGCATCGGATCACGGGGCGAGCTTCACCGTGGTGGTCACCGACAGCAATGGCAGCACCACCAGCAGCGCTGCCACCCTGAGCGTCACGGCACTGCCGCGCGGCACCCTCACTGGCACGGTGACCGCTACCGATGGCAGCGCGCTGGCCGGTGCCACGGTCACGGCCGGCAGCGCCAGCGGCACCACCGGCACCGACGGCAGCTACAGCTTTGCGGTCGTCGCCACGGATCGGGTGATGGTCAGTTTCAGCGCCACGGGTCACACGGCAATGCACCGTGCCGCAGCGGTGACGGCCTCGGCCAGCACGACGCTGAACGCCCAACTCCTGTCGGTGGCCACCAGCCAGTCGCTCAACGTTGCCTCTGGCGGCACGGTGTCTGACCCCGGCTCCACCGCCCAGGTCGACCTCCCGGCTGGTGGGTTGGTGCGCGAGGATGGCGGTGCAGTTGCCAGCTCCGTGACGGTGCAGCTCACGCCGATCGACCCCGCCGTGGACGTGAGCCGCATGCCCGGCGACTACACCACCATGGTGTCAGGCAGCGCCGCGCCGATCGAAAGCTTTGGTGCGATCGCGGTGGACATCCGCGACAGCTCCGGCGCCCGTTACAACCTGGCCAGCGGCCAAACGTCGACCATCCGCATCCCGCTGAGCACTCGTACGCCTTCAGGTTCGATTCCGGGCACCATCCCGTTGTTCTACTTCAATGAGAGCACCGGGCGGTGGGTCCAGGAGGGAACCGCGACCCTTCAAGGCACCGCACCGAACCAGTACTACGAAGGGACGGTGACGCACTTCAGCTACTGGAACGCCGATCAGGTCGTGGAAACGGTGTACCTGAACGGCTGCGTGCAGGATGCATCTGGGCAGCCTGTGGCCGATGCCTTTGTGTCCACCGATGGCATCAACTACACAGGGACCTCCAGCACCCGCAGTGGGACCGATGGAACCTTCCGCGTGGCGGTCAAGAGCCAGTCGCAGCTGGCCATCACCGCGCTGTCTGGAAACCGCCTCACCAACACCCTGTCTGTGACGTCGGGCAGCACGGACTCCACGCTGGAAAGCTGCCTGGTGCTTTCAGATGCGGCTGCCAGCCTCAACATCCGGCTGACTTGGGGGCAATTGCCCGCGGATGTGGACTCGCATGTCTTCCTGCCGAGCGGGAACCACATCTACTACAGCGCCAAGGGCAGCCTGTTGTCACCGACCTTCGCCTACCTCGACGTGGACGACACCGACGGCTACGGTCCTGAGGTGGTGACGGTATCAAAGTTGATGGTGGGCACCTACCGCTACTTCCTGCGCAACTACAGGGGCACCTTCAACCCCGGCATGACCGCCTCGCCGGTGCGGGTGGAGCTGAACCTGGGCAACAGCCAGCGGGTGTTCGCGCCGGGCACCGGCGAAGGGACCGGCAACTACTACTGGCATGCCTTCGACCTGGTGGTGGCGTCCGACTGCACGGTGACCGTTCAACCGGCGGGCACGTGGTCGGCATCACAACCGGCTCAGCCGGCCAATGCGTCCACGGTGACCTACTGCAGCGCACCGTGAGCCCCATCGCTGCTGCAGCTGGATGAAAAAAGGGCCCGCGGGCCCTTTTTTCTTCGTCGGAGGGACGCGGTGATCAGCCTGCCCCGACGGGCTGCCCCAACGCCCGCAGCACATCGCGCAGGTACTGCACCCGGTCCTTGACCTCCGGGAAGGCGCGCTCGATGCGCAGCTTGTCGTTGCCGGCGAGCTTGACGTTGCGGTTCTTCTGCACCAGCTCGATGATGCGCACCGGGTCGATCGGCGGGTTGGGGCGGAAGTGGATGTTCATCACGCCCGGCGCCGCATCCATCTTGACGATGCCGTAGGGCCGGGCCTGCAGGCGCAGGCGATGCAGGTCGAACAGCGACTGGCCTTGTGCGGGCAGCTTGCCGAAGCGGTCGGTGACTTCTTCCAGCAGCGCATCCACCTTGTCGAGTTTGTCGGCGGTGGCCAGGCGCTTGTAGAGGTTCAGGCGCACGTGCACGTCCGGGCAGAAGCTGTCGGGCAGCAGGGCCGGGGTGTGCAGGTTGATCTCGGTGTTGGCGCCGAAGAAGCCGGTGGGCGAGAGCAGGTCCGGCTCCTTGCCCGCCTTCAGCGAGCGCACCGCCTCGGCCAGCATCTCGTTGTAGAGCTGAAAGCCCACCTCCATCATGTTGCCGCTCTGGTTGTCGCCCAGCACCTCGCCGGCGCCGCGGATCTCCAGGTCGTGCATCGCGAGGTAGAAGCCGGAGCCCAGCTCCTCCATCGCCTGGATGGCCTCCAGCCGCTGCTGGGCCTGCTTGGTCAGGCCCTCGATGTCCGGCACCATCAGGTAGGCGTAGGCCTGGTGGTGGCTGCGGCCCACCCGCCCGCGCAGCTGGTGCAGCTGGGCCAGGCCGAACTTGTCGGCGCGGCTCATCACGATGGTGTTGGCCGTGGGCACGTCGATGCCGGTCTCGATGATGGTCGAGCACAGCAGGACGTTGTGGCGCTGGGCGACGAAGTCGCGCATCACCCGCTCCAGCTCGCGCTCGGGCATCTGGCCGTGGGCCACCGCGATGCGGGCCTCGGGCAGCAGCTCCTCCAGCGCCTGGCGGCGGTTCTCGATCGTCTCCACCTCGTTGTGCAGGAAGTAGACCTGCCCGCCGCGCTTCAACTCGCGCAGCACCGCCTCGCGGATGGTGCCCTTGTTCTCGTTGCGCACGAAGGTCTTGATGGCCAGGCGGCGCTGCGGTGCGGTGGCGATCACGCTGAGGTCACGCAGGCCTTCCAGCGCCATGCCCAAGGTGCGCGGAATCGGCGTGGCCGTCAGCGTCAGCACGTCCACCTCGGCGCGCAGGGCCTTCATCTGCTCCTTGTGGCGCACGCCGAAGCGGTGCTCCTCGTCGATGATCAGCAGGCCCAGGTTCTTGAACTTCGTGTCCGCACTCAGCAGCTTGTGAGTGCCGACCACGATGTCCACTGTGCCGTCGGCCAGGCCCTGCATCGCCGTCTTGATCTCCTTGGGCGAGCGGAAACGGCTCATTTCCGCCACCTTCACCGGCCACTGCGCGAAGCGGTCGGCAAAGGTCTGGCAGTGCTGCTCGGCCAGCAGCGTGGTGGGGGCCAGCACCGCGACCTGCTTGCCACCGGTGACGGCGACGAAGGCCGCGCGCAGCGCCACCTCGGTTTTGCCGAAACCCACGTCGCCGCAGACCAGCCGGTCCATCGGCCGCGGGCTGATCATGTCCTGGATGACCGCATGGATGGCGGCGGCCTGATCCGGTGTTTCGTCGAAGCCGAAGCTGGCCGCAAAGGCCTCGTAGTCCTGCGGCGAGTAGCGGAAGGCAAAGCCCTCCCGTGCCGCGCGGCGGGCATAGAGGTTGAGGAGTTCGGCCGCGGCGTCGCGCACCTGCTCGGCCGCCTTGCGTTTGGCCTTCTCCCACTGGCCGGAGCCGAGTTTGTGCAGTGGCGCCTCGTCGGCGGAGACGCCGGTGTAGCGGCTGATCAGCTGCAGCTGGCTGACCGGCACGTACAGGGTGGCCTTGTCGGCGTACTCCAGGTGCAGGAATTCCGAACTGCCGTCGCTGCCCAGCTCCAGGTTGACCAGCCCCTGGTAGCGGCCGATGCCGTGGTTGGCGTGCACCACCGGGTCGCCGATCTTCAGCTCGGAGAGGTCCTTGATCAGCGCATCGACGTCGCTGGTGGCCTCCTGCCGGCGGCGGCGGCGTGCGGTGGGCGTGGCGTCGAAGAGCTCGGTTTCGGTGACCAGCTGGACGCCGAAGTCCAGGGCTGCATCGGTCCAGAAGAAGCCGGCCGCCAGCGGCGCGGTGGCGATCGCGTAGGGGTGGTCGCCGGTCAGGAAGGCGGTCAGGCTGTCCACCGCCGGCGGCTCCAGCCGGTGGTCGCGCAGCAGCTCCAGCAGGCTCTCGCGCCGGCCGGCCGATTCGGCCAGCAGCAGCACGCGGGTCGGTTTCTCTGCGGCTGTCGTGCCGCTGGAGATGCCCCGCTGGCCGAGTCGGACGAGGTGGTCTTCCAGGCGTTTCAGCGGATCGGTGCCGCCGCGCTGCACGCTCAGGTCGGGCAGGGGCCGCGCCCATTCCACCGGATCCGAGCCGCGCACCGACAGCTGCGCATAGGCGTTGCAGCGGCCGAAGAACTCCTCCGGCCGCAGGTAGATGGCCTCTGGCGGCAACACCGGCCGCTCCGGGTCGTGCTGCAGGAACTTGTGGCGCTCGCGGGTCTCGCCCCAGAAGCGGTTCAGCGCCTCGTCCACCCCGCCGTGCAGCGTCAGCGCGGCCGACTCGCCCAGGTAGTCGAAGAAGGTGGCCGTCTCGTCGAAGAACAGCGGCAGGTAGTACTCGATGCCGGCGGTGGCCACGCCGGTGGCCATGTCCTTGTAGATGCGCGAGCGGGTCGGGTCGCCCTCCATGCGCTCACGCCAGCGGGCGCGGAAGTCCTGGCGGGCGCGTTCGTCCATTGGAAACTCGCGGCCCGGCAGCAGCCGCACCTCCGGCACCGGGTACAGGCTGCGCTGGCTGTCGGGGTCGAAGACGCGGATCGAGTCCACCTCGTCGTCGAACAGATCCACCCGGTAGGGCACCGGCGAGCCCATCGGGTAGAGGTCGATCAGCCCGCCGCGCACCGCGTATTCGCCGGGCGACACCACCTGGCTGACGTGCTGGTAGCCCGCCAGCGTCAGCTGGCGCTTCA
Source organism: Burkholderiales bacterium (assembly GCA_016703325.1). Classification (GTDB taxonomy): domain Bacteria; phylum Pseudomonadota; class Gammaproteobacteria; order Burkholderiales; family Burkholderiaceae_C; genus Sphaerotilus. Next base: position 19,621 of record JADJCH010000004.1, read on the forward strand.
GCGCGGCCTCGTCGAGCTTCTGCTTCTGCTGGAAGTGGAAGGTGTAGCCGGCCATGAAGCCGGGGGGCGCGAGCCGCGTCAGCGCGGTGGTGGCGGGCAGCAGCACCACGTCGACTTCACCCCGCTTGGGGCCCTGCAGCACCCGCCACAGCGTGGCCAGTCGCTCGGAGATCAGGTCCTGGTGGGGGCTGAAGCTGTCGTAGGGCAGCGTCTCCCAGTCGGGGAAGACGGCGACCTTCAGCTCCGGTGCGAAGAAGGCGAGTTCGTCGGGCAGGCGCTGCGCGTCGGCCGGTTCTGCGCAGATGACCGCCAGCAGTTGGCCTTGAGCTTGACGGGCTTGCGCGAAGCGCGCCAGCAGCAGCGCATCGGCCGAGCCGGTGGGGCGGGGGACGGTGTAGCGCTTTCCGGTCGCGATGGGGGGCAGTTGCATGGGAGGCGGGCCGAGTGAGGACGCAGCAGTGGTCGCAACAACAACGCGCCGCCGGGCCATCGCCGGGCGGCGCGAGAACAGCGGTGGATTTTAGGAGCCCGAGGGTTCTCCTGCGTCCACGATGCCGGGGCTTCCCCCAGTGGGTGGCCAAGGGGTCGGGGCCAACCCGCACTCTTTGCGATGGTTCACGAGACGACAATATCGGTTTGCCCGTCGCCATGGGTTGCGGGGGAGATCGTTCCGCAGTCCGGCGGAAGGATTTGATGCCAACGAGAAGCCGAAGCCGTCCATTCCCATGATCCGCGCGATTTCCCGTCACCTGTCGTCTCGGGCGGTGACGCTGCTGGCCAGCACCTTCTACATCGGACTGCTCCTCAATGCGGCGGTGATCTGGCGGCGTGCAGAAGCCTTTCCGCCTGGTACCCCCGGCTGGGTGCAGGCCGGCATGACGGTGGCCGAGGTGCTGTTGCTGCTGTCCCTGACCGGGCTGCTGCTCAGCGTGGCCGCTTTGGCGGGGCGCTGGTCCTGGCGCCTGGTCACCAGCACGATGCTGCTGGCCAGCGCGGTCTGCGCGTATTACATGACCCGCTTCAACGTGGTGATCGGCTACGGGGTGCTCAACGCCGTCTTCACCACCGACCATGAGATGTCCGGCGAGGTGGTCGGTTTGTGGATGGGCGGCTGGTGCCTGTTGTTCGGTGTGCTTCCCCTGGTGTGGCTGTGGCGGCGCGAGTCGCCCTGCTCGTTGCTGGGCGCGCTGGGGCAACGCTCGCGCCTGGGCGCCTGGGCCGGGGTGTTTGTCCTGCTGGGATTGGGGTTCCTGATCGGCCAGAAGCTGCACGTCTGGACCGGGGAGGCCATGGCGCAGGCGGGAGACGAGACCGTGCTGCGCCCTTCAGGGTCGGTGGCTTACGCCTACGTGCCGACCAACTGGATCGTTGGGGCCGGCCTGTTGGCCAGCAACACCTGGCAGGAGCGGATCAACCAGGCTCGGCTGGTGGATCCGGGGCGCAAGTTCCAGTACATCCCCGGCACGGACCTGTCGGATCTGGTGGTGGTTTTTGTCATCGGTGAGACGGCCCGGCACGACCGGTTCGGCATGCTGGGACACGACCGGCCCACCACCCCGCGTCTGGCGGCCACGCCGCATGTGGCGGGCTTTGCAGCCCGGTCCTGCGACACCGCCACCAAGCTGTCGCTGGCCTGCATGTTCGTGCGACCGGAGGGGCTGGAATCCCCGACCGATCTCGGGCCGGACCGCATCTTCGAGGACAAGGTGTTTGCCGTGTACAAGCGCCTGGGCTTCCACACGGAGTTGTTTGCCATGCAGGGCGAGGCCGGCTTCTACAACCGGGTGCACGCCAGGTCGTACAAACTCAAGGAAATGATCTCCGCCCAGCCGGAGAACGCGGGCCGGCCGGTGGACGATCTGATGCTGCTGCCGGAGGTCACCGCCGCCCTGCAGCGCAACGAAGCGCGTGCACGCGACGGCAAGGCGCCGGGGCCGGTGCTGCTGCTTCTGCACACCAAGGGCTCGCACTACCTGTACACCCGGCGCTATCCGCGCGAGTTTGCGCGCTGGCAACCCGAATGCATGAGCACGGACGAGGCCTGCAGCCGGGAGACGCTGCTCAACTCCTTCGACAACAGCATCCTGTTCACCGACCATGTGCTGGCCGAGACGATCGAGCGGCTGCGCACGCGCAAGGCCTTGCTGGTCTACAGCAGCGATCACGGCGAATCGATCGACGACAACAGCCACTTTCATGCCACGCCCCGCCGGGTCGCACCCCCGGAGCAGCGCCAGGTGCCGCTGATCTTCTGGGCCAGCGATCGTTTTCTGGCCGACCCGGTGCTGGCGCAGGGTTACCGCAAGCTGGAGGCCCGGGCGGCCGGGCCGCTGCGCCAGCAAGGCACGGGCCACCACAACCTCTTTGCCAGCATGCTGGGCTGCATCGGGGTGAAGTCGCCGGATGGCGGCGTCACTGCGGCACACAACCTCTGCGATTGAGGTTGCAGCGGAGCTTGCGCCTGAGCCCGCCCGGCAGCTTTTCAGAACTCGACCACGTCCACCGTCACGCCCTTCAGGGCCAGGGCCCAGCGGGCCTGGGAGGCATCATCCCGGCTGGTGAAGGGCCACCACACGGCGGCCCAGCGGCCACCGCTGCGCATCACCTCGGTGTGGGTGCCGGGCAACCGTTCCTGCAGGGGCGCTGCTGCGGCCGCCATGCGGGACAGGGCACTGCGGGACTCGGATTCGGTCTGGGTACCGCGGCTCACCAAGGCAAAGACGGGACCCCGCGGTGCAGCCGCCGGTGCTGCCGGCACCGGCAAGGGTGGAGCGGCATTTGTCGGATCGCGGCGTTGTTCCGGCGCAGTAGACCTTTCCGCCAGGCGTGGCACCGAGGCCGGTTCATCTGCTGCGGAGGCGGCGCCTGTTGCAGCGTGCGCATCAGGCGGGGCTTGATCCGAAGTGAGCTCTGGGTGGGCGTCTGAAGCTGCAGCTTGGGGGCTTGCAGCGGATGGCTCTGCGGGCGGCGGGTTGGAAGCCGCCGCGGAGGCGGGCTGGGAGGCCGCTGGAGCCGCCACGGCCACCCAACTCGCGTGGTTGACCGCCGCAGGACGCCACATGGACAGCGTGGCACCCACTGTGATCAGGCTGGCCAGGGTCGCGGTCAGCACCGAAATGCGCACGACGCTCCAGCTGCGGCGCCCCAGCACCGAGGGCTCCTTGCCGGTACCGATCAACACCCGCCTGCGACCCTGGTCGAGCACCAGCGCGGCGGTCGCCGCATAGCGCATGACGACGCCGCCCAGCTCTTCGTTGCCGTCAGCACCCGGGTCGGCCGGTTCGGCGCAGGCCACTGCATCCGACTCGGACCCGCTGGAAGGCGGCAGCAGGCGCATGTCCGTGAGCACGATGCGCTGAGACCACTGCTCATCGCCCGGGCGGTTCGGCACAGCATGCAAGGCGGCCCAGGGACGCACCTGGGCGGCTCTGAGGGGTTCAAGAAAATCCTCGCTGAACACCGCCTGCCAGGCCGGGGAGCGGGACTGCGGTTTGCGGCCCGGGCGCAGTCGGGGCAGGCGACGCAGTGTCGCAGCCAGGCCGTGACGCAGCTTCGCCAGGCGTCCTGCAGGGGCCTCGCTGTCCTCCGCACCGGGCGGCATGGGGTCGGACACGCTGCCCTGCACAAAGGGCATTGCGACCACCCCGATGCTCTGCACCTGATCCAGACCGATGCGTTCGGCCAGGGGGTGGCGGTTGTGCCAGGCCACCACCCGTTCGGCCAGGGCCTGGGTCGGGGAGGGCGGAGCAGAAGGTTTCCTGGCCACCTCAGCCCTCCAGACTGCGTGCCCGACCGCTGGTCTTGGCGCGATACATGGCCTGATCGGCCCGTTCGATGGCCTGGTCGATGCCCTCGTCGGCGCTCAGTTCGGTGACACCGGCGGAGAAGGTGATGCGCAGCCCCATCGGCATGAGGTCACTGGAAACGGTGGCCAGGCGCTGTTGCAGGCGGTTCATCGCCAGCAGCGCCGCCCCTCTGGATGTGTTGGGCAGCACCACCAGGAACTCCTCGCCACCCCAACGGCCCAGCAGATCGCTCTCGCGCAGCTGCTGTCGAGCGAGCTGGGAGAAGCACCGCAGCACTTGATCACCCACCGCATGGCCATGGCGGTCGTTGACACTCTTGAACAGGTCGATGTCGATCAAGGCCACACTCAGGGGCAGGCTCATGCGGCGGTGCTGGGCCTGCTCGATCTCCAGCAGATCGGCAATGTGGCGGCGGTTGTGGGTGCGGGTGAGCTCGTCTCGGGTGGCCAGTTCGTGCAGCCGGCCCAGGGCATCCTGCAGTTCCACATGCTGTGCCTTGAGCCGCTGCGTCATGGCGGTGATGCGGTGCGCCAGCAGTGCGATCAGCGGCATCACCAGCAACGCATAGAGAAAGCCGTTGGCCTGCACCGTGGCGTCGTAGCGCGCTGGCCACAACCAGTGGCAGGCCAGCATCGTCAGGCCCAGGCCACCGAGTGTGAAGCCCACCAGCGTCCAGACCTGCCGCGGGTTCATGATGAACATCGAATACACGACGTGGCTGGCCATCACCACCAGCAGGCCGGAGGCGCCGGGGCCCAATGCGGCATACGCTGCAAACATCAGCGCCACGCCAAACAGCAACTGCGTCCGCGCCAGTCCGGGGTCCCGCCCCGTCAACACCCAACCCCGGCGCACGACGATGTAGGCCATGGCATTGAGGCTCAAGGCCAGCAGCGTCAGCGCCCAGCCGATGCCGCTGTGCATCAACCCGGCCTGGACCTGGTACCAGGTGATCAGGCCATACAGCAGGTAAGTGGCGGTGGAGAACACCACCCCGAAGGTCTGCGTGCGCAACGGCTCCCCTTCGCCCAAGAGAGAGGGCAAGAGGGAAGGCGGGCTGCGGGGTGCAGGCAGATCAATGCTGGGCGTTGAAGGGTACATGGCACCGCCGGGGTCGTGAGAGAGCCGGTGCACTGCGGCACCTGCTGATCCTGCGACATCGACGGTTCACCGGCGAACTTGAGTCGCCGCGGGCGGCCTCAGAGACGGCGCAGCCGGGGCGGGAAGGGCGGGCGTCCCTGCCAGAAGCGCAACATCAGCCAGCCGCCCAGCATGCCGCCCAGGTGGGCGAAGTGGGCAATGCCGGAATGGCTGAACAACACGCCCTGGACCAGCTCCATGCCGCCGAAGATCAGCACCATGGTTTTGGCCGAAACCATGATGGGCGCAATGGGCACCATCTGGCGGTTGGTCAGGAGCAGGAAGAAGAGCACCAGGCCCAATGTGTTGAAGATCTCTCCCGGGATCATCATCAGAGCCATGGGCAGGAAACCAACCAGGTCCCATAGCCGGCGCGGGAAGCTCAGCGCATACGCCAGCAGGAGGCCAAAGAGAGCGCCGGAGGCGCCCACTGTCACGGCAAAACGGCCCAGCAGGAAAGTGATGAGCAGTTGAGTCAGTGCGGCGGTGACGGTGCTGGCCAGCAGCAGTTGCCCGAAACGCTTCCGGTCCCAGAGGCGCTCCAGGTCGGCGCCGAACATCCACAGACCCAGCATGTTGAAGAACAGATGGCCCACCGATCCGTGCAGGAAGGCATAGCTGACCAGCTGCCAGGGCAGGAAGTTGCCCGACATCACCGGCCACAGGCCGAACCAGTGGTTGAGCGGCAGGTAGCGTGCGAGCAGCTCGGTGACGCAGAACACCGCCACGCAGATCAACATCAACAGCTTGGTGAGGGGCGGCAGGGGCAGCATGAACTCTCGCGAAGGAGATGGCGAAAGGGGCGCACAGGTCATTGCGACTTGCACGTGGTGCCCGCGGCCAGACTCGAACTGGCACGCCTTGCGGCGGCGGATTTTGAATCCGCTACGTCTACCGATTTCGTCACGCGGGCATCGCGGTGGAGGCATCGCCGAGGGGCGATCACAACGAGGACGAGAATTATGGCATGCGCTGCAAGGGCGCCAGCGGGGTCAGGGGTTTGATGTCGGGAAACGGGCACTGACGACACTTGGGGCGACTGCGGAGTCTGCGTCCAGGGTGCCGGACTGGCTGCCGAACCTTCGGGGGAATGACGGGAGCTCTGTCCCGCTGGTCCACAGCCGTTGCCCTGGATTCCCGCCTGTGCGGGGATGACGCTGCCGCTCCTGGCATCCGCACAGGGCAAGGCGCTATGCCTCGGAGCGTTGAGCCGGACCCGAAAGGGTCGCCCCACCACAGTGGGCCACCGGCAGGCGCAGCACTGCGCGCAGGCCGTGAGGCTGCAGCGACTCCAGTCGGGCGGAGCCCCCATGCCGTTGGGCAATCTCCTGAACGATCGCCAGGCCCAGCCCGCAGCCGTTGCCGTCGTTGGCCACGCGCACGAAGCGGTCGAACACCTGCTGGTGCAGCTCGGGTGGCAGGCCCGGGCCGTTGTCATCCACGTCCACTTCGGCCCAGGCGGGTGCGTGGGCCGGCGCCGGCAGCAGGCGCACTCGCAGCGTCACCACCGCGTCGCGGCCGGCGTAGCGGATGGCGTTGTCGATCAGGTTGACCAGCGCCTCGCGGATCAGCAGCGCGTTGCCTTCCACACCCACGGGAGTGGCGGCCTCCTGTTCGCCATCTTCGTCCAGCCCCAGGTCCACGCCCTGCGCCAGCGCCCGTGGTACCTGCTCGGCGGTGAGCTCCTGCACCAGGCGGCGCAGGTCGAAGTGGCTGCGCCCCTGAGCTGCGGCGGACTCGGGTTCCGCCCGCGCCAGCGTCAGCAGCTGGGTGATCAGGTGGGCGCTGCGGGTGGCGCTCTGCGCCACGCGCTCCAGCCGGGCACGCAGCGCCGGGTCCGTGGCCTCGCGCAGCGCCAGCTCGGCCTGGCCCTTCAGGCCGGCCAGCGGGGTGCGCAGCTGGTGCGCGGCATCGCTGATGAAGCGGCGCTGCTTGACCACGTTCTCGTGCACCGCCGCCAGCAGCGTATTGAGTGCGGCGGCCAGGTCGCGCACCTCGCTGGGGGCGGAGCGCAGCTCGATCGGCGCCAGGTCGTTGGGTGCACGCCCGCTCACCGCCTCGCGCAGCCGGGCCAGCGGCGCCAGCCCGGTGCGGATGCCCACCCACACCAGCGCCGACATGGCCAGCACCAGCAGGGACAGAGGCAGCACCGTGTCCGCCAGGATCTGCCGCGCCAGCAGGGCCTGGCTGATGCGGCTGCGCGCCACCTGCACCAGCATGGTCTGCGGCTGGTCCGGCTCGCCCCAGGGCAGCTGGATGGCGGCCACCCGCACGGCCGTCTCGCCCTCCCCGGTGGACAGCCGGGCGTCGTAGAACACCGGGTTGCCGTCGATCGGCAGAGGCAGGCCGGCGGGCGGCAGCGGCAGCTTCAGGTTGCCGAGGATGAACTGCCCCGGCGGCGTGCTGACCATGTAGTAGACCCGGTCGTCCGGGTCGGCTTCCAGGATGTCCTTGGCCGCGCGCGGAAAGTCCACCAGCAGGCCACTGCCGGCGGGTTTGACCTGGCGCGCCAGCGCCCGGGAGGCGATGTAGAGGCTGCGGTCGTCCGCCCGCTGGGCGTAACGCAGCGCCACGTGGTACGTGACGAAGGCGCCCGCCAGCCACAGCACCAGCTGCGGCAGCAGCAGCCAGACCAGCAGGTGGCGCTGCAGCGAGCCGCCCACCGGCGCCACCACCGGCAGCCGGTGCAGCCAGCGGTGCAGCCGGTGTCGGCGGGGATCGGCCGGAGATGTCATGCGCGGCCCGCTGAGGGCGCTAACCCTGCGCTTCGAGCAGGTAACCCAGCCCGCGCACGGTGCGGATGTTGACGCCGCCGCCTTCCAGCTTGCGGCGCAGGCGGTGGATGTAGACCTCCAGCGAGCTGGGGCCGCCGCTTTCGGACACCTCGGTGGACCAGGCCTGGGCGATCTGCTCCTTGCCGATCACCTTGCCCTGCTGGCTGAGCAGCAGGTCCAGCAGCAGCCACTCGCGCGGCGACAGGTCCACCGGCTGGCCGGCCACCGTCAGGCGGTGCGCCGGGCGGTCGAACTGGATCTGCCCCAGCGACATCGCTTCGGCCTCCGCGGCCGATGCTGCGCCGCCGGGCCGCCCGGGTGACTGCGCGCGGCGCAGCACCGCGCGGATGCGCGCCTCCAGCTCCGGGAAGTCGATCGGTTTGGTGAGGTAGTCGTCCGCCCCGGCGTTGAGGCCGGCCACCCGGTCCTCCAGCCCGTCCAGTGCGGTCAGGATCAGCAGCGGCATCCAGGGCCGCAGGCTGCGCACCCGCTTGAGCACCGTGAGGCCATCGACCATCGGCAGCCCGATGTCGATCAGCCCCACGTCCCAGTCCTGCCTGGTCAGCAGGTACTCGGCCACCGCGCCGTTGGGTGCCACCTCCACTTCGAAGCCGATGGCCTGCAGGCTGGCCGACAGCGCGTCGGCCAGGATGGCATCGTCCTCGGCGAGCAGGGCGCGCATCGCAGCGAAGCTGGGCCGGGTGGCGGTGGAGGTGGTGGGGGTCGCGGAAGCGGTGCTGCGGCCGACTTACTCGGGCAACTGCCCCACGGCCACCTGGCTGTAGCCGCCGTCCACGTACATGATCTCGGCGGTGATGCCGCTGGCCAGGTCGGACATCATGAAAGCGGCGGCATTGCCCACGTCCTCTATCGTCACGTTGCGGCGCAGCGGGGCGTTGGCGGCAAAGCCGTCCAGCAGCTTGCCGAAGCCCTTGATGCCGCTGGCCGCCAGCGTCTTGATCGGGCCGGCGGAGATGCCGTTGACGCGATGGCCCTTGGGGCCCAGGTTGGCCGCCAGGTAACGCACGCTGGCTTCCAGCGAGGCCTTGGCCAGGCCCATGGTGTTGTAGGCCGGCACCGCGCGCACCGCGCCCAGGTACGACAGCGTCAGCAGTGCCGCGTTGGGCCGCATCGTGGCCAGGCCGGCCTTGGCCATGGCCGGAAAGCTGTAGGCGGAGATGTCGTGGGCAATGCGGAAACCCTCGCGCGACAGGCCGTCCAGGAACTCGCCGGCGATCGCCTCGCGCGGGGCGAAGCCGATCGAGTGCACAAAGCCGTCGTGCCCTTCGGGCCAGGCTTCCTTCATCTGCGCGAACAGGCGCTCGATCTGGGCGTCGTCGCCGACATCGCAGTCGAAGGTCAGCGTGGAGCCGAACTCGGCGGCGTACTCGGTGCAGCGGTCCTTGAAGCGCTCGCCGACGTAGCTGAACGCCAGTTCGGCCCCCTCACGATGGCAGGCCTTGGCGATGCCGTAGGCGATCGAACGTTGGTTGAGCAGGCCCGTGATCAACAGGCGCTTGCCGGCGAGAAATCCCATGGAGTCTCCGTGCGGGGTGCGTCAGAAAGGCGCGGATTTTCGCACGCGCCCGGCTTTGACCGGTCGCGGGCCGGCGGCGGGCGGTCAGCCGCCGAAGAAGTAGCGCTTCAGCCCGGCCAGGATCATCTCGGTGGCGATGGCCATCAGCACCAGGCCCATCAGCTTCTCGATGGCCGAGATCATCGACGGCCCCAGCCAGCGCCGCAGCCGGTCGGCCGACAGCAGCACGATGCCGCAGACCCCCATCGCGGCGCTCACCGCGCCCACCCATTCCAGCAGCCGCCCGGCTGGCGCGAGGCCAGCAGCAGCACCGTGGCCATTGCGGAAGGGCCGGCCAGCAGCGGCACCGCCAGCGGAAAGATGAAGGGCTCCCGAGCGCTGTCGGTGGGGTACATGCCGTCGCCGCCGACAAACACCATCTTCATCGCGATCACCAGCAGGATCACCCCGCCGGCCACCTCCAGCGAACGTTCGCTCAGGCGCATCAGGTCCAGGAAACCCTGGCCGCCCACCATGAAGGCCATCAGCACCGCAAAGGCGATCGCCACCTCCCGCAGCGCCACCCGGTTGCGCCGCTGCGGCTCCACCCCGCCGAGCACCGAGATGAAGATCGGCAGGCTGCCAAACGGGTCCAGCACCAGCAGCAGCAGGACAAAGGCGGAGAGAAAGCTGTGGTCCATCGGTCGGGCAGCCCGTCGGGTTGCGATGGCTGCGTGGCTGTGACTTGATCAGGCAGTGTCGGCGAAGTCTTTCCGTTCCTGCAACCAGGAGACCAGCAGCCCGGTTGCCAGCCCCCAGAACGCGGAGCCGATGTTCCAGATGGCCAGGTCTGCGACCGTCACCAGGAAGGCCACCAGCGCACCGAATGAGAAGCGGTCCTTGAACGCCGTAATGAAGGCGGTCTGCAGCACGCGCAGCATGGCCAGCCCGGCCAGCGCCATGATGAAGGCCTTGGGTGTGTTCAGCATCAGCCGCGTGAAGGCGGGCGACAGCAGCCCGAACAGGACACCCAGCAGACCAAAACAGATCCCGGCCGTGTACTGGCGCTCGCGTTCACCGGAAGAGGTGAGGATGGCATTCGTCGGTCCGGTCAGGCAGGTGCAGACGCTGCCGACAGAGGCACTGGCGAGGGTGCCGATGCCGCAGGCGACGGTGATGGCATCGATCGGCGGATCGTGCCGCGCGGCCTTCAAGACCGCAAAGCCCTGGCCGTTCTGGACCACCAGCACGGTAATGGACAGCGGCACGACCAACTCCAGCATCGCAGCGACCGACCAGGCGGGTGCTTGCACCACAGGGCGGGCCCACTCGATGGCGGACAGGCTGGAGCCGTCCAGGCGGCCCAGCAAGGCGATCGCCAGCGCGCCGGTCAGCAAGGCGCCGATGAGCGGGGGCACGCGTCGGCCCAGGGCGGGCAGGGCGCTCAGGGTGAGCCAGACCAGCACCATCGGTGCGGCGATGGCCGCGTCCGCATGCAGCGCGCGCACCAGGTCAACGCCAAAGCGCAGGAACACACCCGCCACCATGCCCATGACGATGGGCATGGGCACCGCCTGCATCGCCCGCTTGACCCAGCCGGTGGCGCCCAGCAAGAGCATCAGCGCGCCGGTGGCAACGTAGGCGCCCACCACCTCCTCAAAACGCAGGTGTGTCAGCGCCGGGCCCACGAGGACGGTGCCCGGGATGGTCCAGGCAAAGCCCAACGGCTCGCGGTACAGCCAGCAGAACAGGAGGCTGATGAGCCCGTTGATGCAGAAGACGCCAAAGATCCAGGAGGCGAGTTCGGCCTCGGACAGGCCGCCGCCCGAGCCGACCGACAGGATGATGGCCACCGGTGCGGTGGCCGAGAAGACCCAGCCGACGAAGCCGTTGGCCGCATGGCGGGGCCCCAGATCCGCCAGCACCTCCCGCAGGGAAGGCGGAGGCCGGTGCGGTCGTTCGAGATGGGAAAACATCGGGCATGAAAGGACGGGTGGGTGACAGGGCGCCAGGACAGGCAGCGGGGACAGGTCATTCGCCTTGTTGCGAGATGCCGCGACTCTTCAGGCGGTACACCATCTGTGGCCGAGTGATGCCGAGCAGGCGTGCCGCGGCGGCCACGTTGCCGCTCGCGCGCTCGAGCGCCTTGCGCAGCAGCAGGGTTTCCACATCGTCGAGCGAGGCACCTGCGCCGCCCTCATCGCTGCCCTGCAGAAGCGCAGTGACCGTGCGCGACACCCGCGCGACCTCGCCGTCTTCGACGGGTCTTTCGGCATTGAGCAGCTTTGTGGCATCCGCTTTGATCAACGCTCCCTCCCGGCCGATCGAGTACTGCTGATCGTTGAACTGCTCGCCGCTGGTGAACAACTGGGGGGCGTCGATGACCGAGTTGCCGTCGGCAAGAATGACGCCGCGCTCGACCACGTTCTCCAGCTCCCGGATGTTCCCCGGCCAGGCATAGGACATCACCGCATCGACCGCGCGTTGCGAGAAGCCGGTGATGCGTCTGCCGTGCAGCCGGTTGTACTTGGTCAGGAAGTGCATCAGCAGCAGGGGGATGTCCTCGCGGCGCTCGCGCAGCGGCACGATGCGGATCGGAAACACATTCAGGCGAAAGAACAGGTCTTCCCGGAACCGACCCGCGGCGGCCTCTTCGCGCAGATCCACGTTGGTGGCGGCAATCACGCGCACATCCACGCGGCGAGTCTGCGAGTCACCCAATCGCTCGATTTCGCCTTCCTGCAAGACCCTCAGCAGGTTGCCCTGCGCGTTGAGCGACAGCGTCCCGATTTCATCGAGGAACAGCGTGCCCCCATCGGCTCGCTCGAATCGGCCGGCCCGGCTGTGTGTGGCGCCGGTGTAGGCGCCGCGCTCGGCGCCAAACAGTTCCGACTCGATCAGGTGCTCGGGGATCGCTGCGCAGTTCACAGCGATGAAGGGCTTCTGACTGCGCGCACTCTGCCGATGCAGCATGCGCGCAAAGACTTCCTTGCCGACACCGCTTTCGCCGAGGAAGAGCACCGTCGCGTTGGTGGGTGCCACCCGCTGCACCATGTGCGCAACGGAGTTGAAGCCCGGCGAGATTCCCACGGGTTGGCTCGGGTCGGTGCCGGCATCCGCCAGAGGCAAGTTGACGCCATGGCTGGATGGCTCGTGCGATGAAAGAGGCACGCTGCGCAGCGCGGCAGGCAGAAGGTATTGCAGGTCGTGCGCGCCCTCTTCACCCCACAGATCGGCCGGCATTCCCACGATGCGGCAAACGGGTTGACCCATCGACTGGCACTCCACCTCCCGGTACAGGATCTGCCGGCCCATGAACTCCGTCGAGAACCCCGAGGCATAACCCACCTGCATCCAGCAGGAAGGCTCCGTACCGACCGGGAAGTGCCTTACGTGCTCCTCATCCTCAACCTGATGAGACCAGATGAACTCACCGAAGTGTTCGCCCTTGTCGATGTCGAAGTCCAGCCGCACCAGCTCGGACAGGCCGATGCCCTCCAGGCAATGCATCTGGGGGCCGGTGACGAACATCTCCCTGAGCGAGTTCTTGGCCCGCACACGGCGGGCCATCTGGGCGTCGAACACGCCGGACTCGTAGCCCATGCGCGTCATCAGCCCACGCGTCACGTCCATCCCCAGCAACTCGATCATCTCGCGGCGCAGCGAGCCCAGCGCCCTGGCGTGGACCAGCAGCATGCGCTGATCGTCCAGCCAGATCCGGCCGTCGCTGGTCGAAAAGCGCAGCCGGCCGATCAGGTCGGCCAGGTCCGGGAAGCGCGCGCGGTCGATCTTCACCTGATTCGGCCCGAGCACCGGTGTGCTGGCGTCGTCGCTCAGGTCACCGCCGGGCAACGTTCTGGGCTTTTTCATGCGGCCTCCTCAAGGGGGGGCCTACAGGCACCTGTCATTGTTGGCTGTCTCCATCGTTCTCTTGAACCGTCAGCACCGATCTGCCTGCACAAGCCGTGCCACCAGCCGCACAACGGACTTCGCCGGTTGATCCAGGCCGTTCCAGGCCGCCGTGCCTGGCAAGAACGCCCTGATCGGAGCGTACCGCCACCGGCGCTGTCGGCAGGATCGATCAATTGATGCAGCGCCTGCTCGGGCGCTTCACGGTACTTTGCATCAATTGATCGACAGCGGATCGGCGGCTGCATTGCATCGGGCAGGGATTTGCTCGCGAAACCGGGCCTGCCCTCGAAGATGGCCTCGATCGCGGTCAAGGTCATCAGTTGGCACGGTGTGTGCATTACTACGCTTGCCGCGATGACGGTGCATGAAAGGCTCGATTCAAGGTGCAGCGACTGCACCACAGCATACGAGCACAAATAGGAGACAACTGCCGTGATTCCCTCTTTTTCCCCGCGCGCTCCGCCCCTCCAGGGCTGACGGGCGCATCGGCCGAGTGCCGATCCCCACTTTCAACCTCGCTTGAGGCAATCCCCAGGCGGCGCATGGCGACCGCCGGGGCGAATGCCGTCTGAACGATTCACCCTCCGTTGTCGGACCGGGGTGTGGGTGACTGCTGTCTGCGCGTTGTCGCGGACTTCGGTCATCGGATATCGGTTCCCGGTTCGGCACTGACCACTGACCACTGACAGGAGATCCCCGTGATCCAACAGCAACAGGACAACTCCACCAGCCTGACCCGGCTTGGCGAGATGCTCCAGGACGACCCGTCCAGCCATCAGTACCGGCTGGACCGCACGGCCTTCACCGACGAACAGTTGTTCGAGCTGGAGATGAAGCACATCTTCGAAGGCAACTGGATCTTCCTGGCGCATGAGAGCCAGATTCCGAACGTCAACGACTACCTGACCCTGCACGTCGGTCGCCAGCCCGTGGTGCTCACGCGCAGCAAGGACGGCAGGATCAACGCGCTGATGAACACCTGCACGCACCGCGGGGCCACGCTGTGCCGCCACAAGAAGGGCAACAAGAGCAGCTTCACCTGCCCCTTCCACGGCTGGACCTTCGGCAACGCCGGCAAGCTGATGAAGGTGAAGGACCAGGTGGCCGATGCCGGCTACCCGCCGTCGTTCAACGTCGATGGCAGCCACGACCTGGTCAAGCTCGGTGCCTTCGACAGCTACCGCGGTTTCCTGTTCGGCAGCGTCAATCCGGACGTCCAGCCGCTGACCGAGTACCTGGGTGAGGCCACCAAGATCATCGACATGATCGTCGACCAGGCCCCCGAGGGCGTCGAGGTGCTGCGCGGCTCGTCCACCTACGTCTACGACGGCAACTGGAAGTTGCAGGCCGAGAACGGTGCCGACGGCTACCACGTCACCGCCACCCACTGGAACTACGCCGCCACGCAGCAGCACCGCCGCGAAGCCGGCAAGGACGACATCAAGGCCATGAGCGCCGGCGGCTGGGCCAAGAAGGGTGGCGGCTCCTACGGCTTCAAGAACGGGCACATCCTGCTGTGGACCAACTGGGACAACCCCGAGGACCGGCCGCAGTGGAACAAGCGCGAGGAGTGGACGGCCCAGTTCGGCAAGGACAAGGCCGACTGGATGCTCGAGAAGTCGCGCAACCTGTGCCTGTACCCGAACGTCTATTTCATGGACCAGTTCAGCTCGCAGATCCGCGTGTTCCGGCCGATCTCGGTCAACCGCACCGAAGTGACCATCTACTGCATGGCACCCAAGGGCGAGCCCACCGAGGCCCGTGCACGCCGCCTGCGCCAGTACGAGGACTTCTTCAACGCCACCGGCATGGCCACCCCCGACGACCTGGAAGAGTTCCGGGCCTGCCAGGAAGGCTACGCGGCCCGCTCGGTGCGCTGGAACGAGATGAACCGCGGCGCCACGCACTGGATCAAGGGGCCGGACGAGGCCGCCGACAAGATCGGCCTCAAGCCCGAGATCAGCGGCGTCAAGACCGAAGACGAAGGCCTGTATGTCGCCCAGCACCAGTACTGGCTGGAGCAGATGCGCAAGGCCGTCGCCGCCGAACAAGCCCATGCAGGAGCCTGAGATGCTGTCCCTTGAATCCGTTCAATCCTTCCTGTTCCAGGAAGCGCGCGCCCAGTCGGAAAAACGTTGGGAAGACTGGCTGGCCTTCTACGCCGAAGACGCCGTGTTCCACATGCCGTCCTGGGACGACGATGCGCAGCTGACATCCGATCCGCAGAGCGAAGTCTCGTTGATCTACTACCCGAACCGGCAGGGCCTGGAAGACCGCGTCTTCCGCATCGAGACCGACCGCTCCAGCGCCACCATCCCGGACACGCGCTGGAACCGCTCGATCACCAACGTCGAAATCCTGAAGCAGGGTGAGGGGTCGGTGGAGGTGGCATTCAACTGGACCACCCACACCTACCGCTACCACCAGACCGACGTCTACTTCGGCACCGCCGTCTACCAGCTCGACACGCGCGGCGCCAAGCCGCTCATCAAGAGCAAGTACGTCGTGCTGAAGAACGACTACATCCACCACGTTCTGGACGTGTACCAGGTCTGACGGAACAAAGAGGGCGACTGAGATGTCCTTCCATATCGCGTTGCAGTTCGAGGACGGCGTTTCCCGCACCATCGCGTGCAAGCCGAGCGAGCTGGTGTCGGATGCGGCCTACAAGGCCAAGATCAACATTCCGCTCGACTGCCGGGACGGCGCCTGCGGCACCTGCAAGTGCCACTGCGAAAGCGGCACCTACACGCTGGGGGACTACATCGAGGACGCCCTGTCGCAGGAGGAGGCCGACCAGGGCTACGTGCTGACCTGCAAGATGCGGCCGACCTCCGACTGCGTGCTCGAGATCCCCGCCACGTCGCACGCCTGCAAGACCAAGGTCGAGTCCTTTCATGCCCGACTGACCTCGATCTCGCGGGACTCCTCGACCACCGTGGGCTTCACGCTGGTGACCCAGGAGCGGCTGAAGTACCTGCCGGGCCAGTACGTCAACCTGAAGGTGCCGGGCACGGAGCAGACACGCTCCTACTCGTTCAGTTCGGCGCCGGGAGGGACGGAGCAGTCCTTCCTGATCCGCGACGTGCCCAACGGCCTGATGAGCGACTACATGCGCAACCGGGCCGGCGACGGCGACGAGATCGAGTTCACCGGCCCGTACGGCACGTTCTACCTGCGCCCGACCATCCGGCCGATCCTGATGCTGGCCGGTGGCACCGGCCTGGCACCCTTCCTGGCGATGCTGCGCTGGCTGCGCGAGAACCGCACCGACCAGCCCATCCTGCTGGGATACGGCGTCAACACCCCGGCCGATCTGGTCGAGCTGGAGGCCCTGGCCGAGCTGAAGGCCGTGATCTCCGAGTTCGACTACTTCACCGTGGTCGTGGACCCGGCCAGCGGCCACGACCGCATCGGCTACGTGACGAACCACCTGAAGCCCGAACAGCTTCACGGCGGCGATTGCGACATCTACGTTTGCGGCCCACCGCCGATGGTGGACGGTGTGCGCAAGTGGATCGCCGAGGCCGGCGTGACCCCGAAGAACTTCTTCTTCGAGAAGTTCGCTTGATCAGGACAGAACGAGGGCAAAGCCATGAATGGACGTGAACGCTTCAAGGGCAAGGTGGTGATCGTGACCGGTGCCGCGCAGGGCATTGGCCGGGGCGTCGCCCAGGCCGTGTGCGCCGAGGGCGGCAGCGTCCTGGCGGTGGACCGTTCGCCGCTGGTCAGGGAAGTCGTCGAGGAGATCGTCGCCGCCGGTGGCAAGGCCGCCGCCTTCGAGGCGGACCTGGAGACCTTCGAGGGCGCCCAGGCCATGGCCGCCGAGGCGATGCAGCGTTTCAAGCGCATCGACGTGCTGATCAACAACGTCGGCGGCACGATCTGGACCAAGCCCTACGACCAGTACGGCATCGAAGAGATCGAAAAGGAGATCCGGCGCTCGCTCTTCCCCACCCTGTGGTGCTGCCGGGCGGTGCTGCCCTTCATGGTGAAGAAGAAGAAGGGCACGATCGTGAACGTGTCGTCGATCGCCACACGCAGCATCCACCGCGTGCCTTATGCGGCAGCCAAGGGCGGCGTGAACGCCTTGACCGCCTCGATCGCGATGGAGCAGGCGAAGAACGGCATCCGCATCAACGCCACCGCACCCGGAGGCACCGAAGCGCCGCCCCGCAAGATCCCCCGCAACGCCGCGAAACCTTCGGCCAAGGAAAAGGCCTGGTACCAGGGGATCGTCGATCAGACCAAGGACTCCAGCCTCATGCACCGCTACGGAACGATTGAGGAGCAGGTGGCGCCGATTCTCTTCTTTGCGTCGGACGAGTCGTCCTACATCACCGGATCGGTGCTGCCGGTGGGCGGCGGCGACCTGGGCTGAGGCGGCACGGTTCCGCCCGATTCTTCTGACACAACAAAGCACGCGACCGGAGACAACGCATGCGACAAATCGACGTGCACAAGATTGCCGACGAGGCCAAGTTCAACGGCTTCCACGGGCTCATCCTCTTCTGGTGTGCCCTGATCATCATCTTTGACGGCTACGACCTGGCGGTCGTCGGCATCGCTCTGCCTTCGATCATGAAGCAGATGGGCGTCGATCCGAAGCAGGCCGGCTTCATGGCCAGCTCCGCGTTGTTCGGCATGATGTTCGGCGCCATCTTCCTGGGAACCATCGCCGACCGCATCGGCCGACGCTGGGCCATCACGATCTGCATCCTCCTGTTCAGCCTGTTCACGGCGGCAGCGGGCTTGACCTCCGACCCGGTCAGCTTCAGCGCCATGCGTTTCCTGGCGGGGCTGGGCATCGGCGGTGTGATGCCCAACGTGGTGGCGCAGATGACCGAGTACTCGCCGCGCAAGATCCGCTCGACGATGGTCACGCTGATGTTCAGCGGCTACGCCGTGGGCGGGATGCTGGCGGCCGTGCTCGGCAAGGGAATGATCGAGAGCTACGGCTGGCAGTCGGTGTTCCTGGCAGCGGCCGTGCCGGTGCTGCTGGTGCCCGTCATCCTCCGGCAGTTGCCCGAGTCCATACCCTTCCTGCTGGCCAAGGGCCGGCATGAGGAGCTCAAGGGCATCGTCGCTCGCCTGGAGCCGGACTTCCGCCCGGTGGCCAGTGACCGATTTGCACTGCCTGCCGAGGACAAGGCCGACTCGGCGCCGGTGCACCACCTGTTCCAGGAAGGGCGCGGCTTCTCGACGGTGATGTTCTGGGTCGCCTTCTTCATGTGCCTGTTCATGGTGTATGCGCTGAGCTCCTGGCTGACCAAGCTGATGGCCGGAGCCGGCTACAGCCTGGGCTCAGCCCTGACGATGGTGCTGACGCTGAACTTCGGGGCCATGCTGGGCGCGGTGGGCGGCGGCTGGCTGGCCGACCGATTCCACATCAAGTGGGTGCTGGTGGGCATGTACGCGCTGGCCGCGGTGTCGATCACGCTGCTGGGGGTGCCGATGCCGACCGACGCGCTGTTCGTGGTGGTGGGCCTGGCCGGCGCATCGACGATCGGCACGCAGATCGTCACCTATGCCTACGTTGGACAGTTCTACCCGATGGCCATCCGTTCCACCGGCATCGGTTTCGCATCCGGCATGGGACGAAGTGGCGCCATCCTGGCCCCGATCGTGATCGGTTCACTGGTGGCGATGCAGTTGCCGCTGCAGCAGAACTTTCTGGCCATCGCGATTCCGGCGGTCATTGCGGCTGTCGCCGTGCTGCTGATCAACCACAGCCGGTCGGCTTCGGCGCACCACTTCGACGTCAGTGCGGAAGTGCCGTCGATGGTGTTCAAGAAGTGAAGCGGGACCGTCCCGCTTCGTGAAGTGCAAGGGCCGCCAGCCGGGCAACGAAGCCGGCGGCACGTTGAGCAGTCGTTGCAAGAAGGAGTGAATCCATGGGCAAGTACATCCTGCTGGGGAACTGGACCGATCAGGGCGCTCGAGAGGTCAAGAGCACCACCTCGCGTTCGCGGGCCGCACGCGAGGCATTCGCCGCGATGGGCGTGAACGCGCGCGAGTGGTTCTTCACCCTCGGCCCCTACGACGTCGTTCTGACCGTGGAGGCGCCGGACGATGAGACCCTGGCGCGCGCCACCCTCGCGCTTGCGGCCAAGGGAAACATGCGAACGACGACGATGAAGGCCTTCGGCGAGAAGGAGATGGAAGCCATCGTCAAGGACATCCCCTGACCTTCGGCGGCATCGACCCGCCCCCATCGGTCCCACTCCCTCTCCTTTGTCAGCAGGGCAGGTGCTGTGCAGCCTGCCGCTCCTTCCGAAAGCCCTTTCAACATGAATCATCGGACAGGTACATCCGCCAGGCCGTTCAGGCTTCAGCGGTCCTTCCTCGGCCTGGGGCTGGCACTGGGATGGGTGTCGGTCGCCGCGTCGGTCTCGGCGGCCGGACCGTTTGAGGCCGGCGTCGATGCCGAGGTGAGCCGCAACCACGCCAGCGTCGAGGGGCTCTACAAGGCCTTGCACGCCGCGCCCGAGCTGGCCTTCCAGGAAACCCAGACCGCCAGGCGCCTGGCCGCTGAACTGCGCGCCCTCGGTTTCGAGGTGACCGAGGGCGTCGGCAAGACCGGCGTGGTAGGGCTGCTGCGCAACGGCAGCGGCCCGACCATCATGGTCCGAACCGAGCTCGACGCCCTGCCGATGGAGGAGAAGACCGGGCTGCCCTATGCCAGTCAGGTGAAGACCACCTACCTGGGCAAGGAGACCCTGGTGGCGCACAGCTGTGGCCACGACCTGCACATGGCCAGCTGGGTCGGCACCGCCAAGACCCTGGTGGCGCTGAAGGCGCAGTGGATGGGCACGCTGATGTTCGTTGCCCAGCCCGCCGAAGAGGTGCTGGGCGGCGCCAAGGCGATGCTCGACGACGGCCTGTTCAAGCGCTTCGGCAAGCCGGACTTTGCCTTCGCCCTGCACACCTGGCCGATGGCCTACGGCCGCATCGGCTTCGGCACCGGTGCGGTCACCTCCAACTCCGACAGCTTCGAGGCCCTGTTCCATGGCCGCGGCGCGCACGGCTCGGCGCCGGACAAGTCCATCGACCCGGTGCTGATCGCCTCGCGCTTCGTGGTCGACGTGCAAGGGGTCGTGAGTCGCGAGAAGGACCCCTTTGCCTTCGGCGTGTTCAGCGTCGGTTCGATCCAGGGCGGCACCAGCGGCAACATCATCCCGGACAACGTGGCGCTGCGCGGCACCATCCGCAGCTACGACCCGACGGTGCGCAGCCGCATGCACGACGGCATCCGCCGCACCGCGACCGCGACGGCGGCCATGGCGGGCGCCCCTGCCCCGGAGATCAAGATCACCGCGGGCGGCGATGCGGTGATCAACGATGCGGCGCTGGTCGAGCGCACCGAAGTGGCCCTGAAGGCTGCCTTCGGTGCCGGCGTGAGCCGGATGCCGCCGATCACGCCCAGTGAAGACTTCGCCGAGTACGGCAAGGCGGGGGTGCCGGCCATGTTCTTCCTGGTCGGCGTGTACGACCCCAAGGACGTCGAGGCCTCGCGGCAGCCCGGCGGAAAGCCGCTGCCGATCAACCACTCGCCCTTCTTCGCGCCCGTGCCGGAACCGTCGCTCAAGACGGCCGTCAAGGCGATGAGCCTGGCGGTGCTGACCGCGCTCGGACGCTGATCGGGACGCAAGGCCGATGACCTCGTTCCAGGTGACCATCACGAACACCCGCGAGACCTTCTCGTGTCGGGACGACACCGATGTGCTGCGGGCCATGGAGCAGTTGCAGCGCAAGGGCATTCCCGTGGGCTGCCGCAACGGCGGCTGCGGGGTGTGCAAGGTCGAGGTCACCTCCGGGCAGTACGCCAAACGCAAGATGAGCCGCGCCGTTCTGACTCAGGAAGAGGAGGAACGCGGCTGTGTACTGGCCTGCAAGATCAGCCCCTTGAGCGATCTGCAGGTCCAGGTGGTGGGCAAGATGGTTCGCGCCGTCGAGGCCCGCAAGAACAAGACGACGTCGTTTGATTTCGGGTTCATGGCGACGTCAGAAACCTCTCAACCCGGCAAGGAGACTTGAATGGCACTCACCGGTGTATTGCGCCCCGGACACGTGCAGATCCGCGTGCTCGAACTCGAGCCCGCCGTGAAGCACTATCGCGACGTCCTTGGCCTGCAGGAAGTCGCGCGCGACGACAAGAAGAAGCGCGTGTTCTTCAAGGCCTGGGACGAGCATGACCACCACAGCGTCGTCCTGCGCGAGGCCGACGAGGCCGGCATGGACTACATGGGCTGGAAGGTGGACTCCGAAGCCACGCTGAAAAAGCTGGCCAAGGACATCGAGGCGAGCGGGCTGTGCCAGGACCTGGAGTGGATTCCGGCCGGTGAGCATCCGGAAACCGGCGAGCGCCTGCGCTTCACCATCCCGACCGGGCATGTGATGGAGCTCTATGCCTACAAGAAGGTCGTGGGCAACGACTGCGGCACCGACGGTCCGGACATCAACCCGAACCCCTGGCCGGACGGCATGAAGGGCATCGCCCCGCACCGCTACGACCATTGCCTGCTCTATGGCGATGACCTGGACGGCACGGTCAAGCTGTTCTGCGAGGTGCTGGGCTTCAGCGTGGCCGAACAGGTCATGGCCGGCCCGAACGGCGATTTCATGATCGGCGCCTTCCTGACCTGCTCGAACAAGGCGCACGACGTGGCCTTCATCCGCCAGCCGGTGAAGGGCAAGTTCCACCACGCCTCCTTCCTGCTCGGCAGCTGGAACGACGTGCTGAAGGCCGGCGACATCCTGTCGCGCAACAAGACCTCGATCGATATCGGTCCGACCCGCCACGGCATCACGCGCGGCGAGACGATCTATTTCTTCGATCCCTCGGGCAACCGCAACGAGGTCTTCGCGGGCGGCTACGCCTACTACCCCGACAAGCCGACCATCACCTGGACCGAGGCGGAACTCGGGCCTGCGATCTTCTATCACGACCGCAAGCTCAACGAAGCCTTCCTGTCGGTGTTCACCTGACGACTCACCACTGAAGTTCCAGGGCGGACGGCACCGATCCGGCCCTGGAACTCAGAACTCTTTCTCCCCGCTGGATTTCGGGGTGCCGAGGCACCCTGGGCGCCAGCATTGCCCGAACGAAATGCAGGCCACGGACAGGACAGCGACATGACAGACATCCTGAACTTCATCAATGGCGAGTACGTCAAGAACGCCAGCGGCAAAACCTACGAGAAGCGCAACCCCGTCGACAACGCGCTGATCGGCCATGTCCATGAAGCCGGTCAGCCCGAAGTGGACGCCGCGGTGGCCGCAGCCAAGGCAGCGCTGCACGGCCCCTGGGGCCAGTTGTCCGTGGTCGATCGCTGCAAGATGCTCGACGGGCTGGTCGACGAGATCAACCGCCGCTTTGACGATTTCCTGCAGGCCGAGATTGCCGACACCGGCAAGCCTGCGCACCTGGCCTCGCACGTGGACATTCCCCGCGGCGCGGCCAACTTCAAGATCTTCACCGACACCATCAAGAACGCCTCGACCGAGTCGTTCGAGATGCGCACGCCGGATGGCAAGACCGCACGCAGCTACGGCGTGCGCGTGCCGCGCGGCGTGATCGCGATCATCTGCCCCTGGAACCTGCCGCTGCTGCTGATGACCTGGAAGGCCGGCCCGGCCCTGGCCTGCGGCAACACCGTGGTGGTCAAGCCCTCGGAGGCCACGCCCAGCACCGCGACGATGCTCGGCGAGGTGATGAACAAGGTGGGCATCCCGAAGGGCGTCTACAACGTCGTCAACGGCTTCGGCGTCAACTCCGCGGGCTCCTTCCTGACCTCGCACAAGGACGTCAACGGCATCACCTTCACCGGCGAGACCAAGACCGGCACCGCGATCATGAAGGCCGGTGCCGACGGCATCCGCCCGGTGTCGCTGGAACTCGGCGGCAAGAACGCGGCCGTGGTCTTCGCGGACTGCGATTTCGACAACGCGGTGGCCACCGTCACCCGCTCCTGCTTCGAAAACGCCGGCCAGGTCTGCCTGGGCACCGAACGCGTCTATGTGCAGCGCCCGATCTTCGAGAAGTTCGTCGCCGCACTGAAGGACAAGGCCGAGGGCATGAAGCCGGGCCGCCCCTTCGACCCGGACACCAAGATCGGCCCGCTGGTGAGCAAGATCCACCAGGCCAAGGTGCTGCGCATGTACCAGGCGGCCAAGGACGAGGGCGCCAACATCGTTACCGGCGGTGGCATTCCCGACATGCCCGACGACCTGAAGGACGGCTGCTGGATCCAGCCGACGATCTGGACCGGCCTGCCCGAGACCGCCACCGTGGTCACCGAGGAAATCTTCGGACCCTGCTGCCACATCCGCCCCTTCGACACCGAGGAGGAGGTGCTGGCGCTGGTGAACGCCAACCGCTACGGCCTGGCGACCTCGATCCACACCCAGGACATCGGCCGCGCGATGCGGCTGGCCTCGGCCATCGAGGTGGGCCTGTGCTGGATCAACAGCTGGTTCCTGCGCGACCTGCGCACCCCCTTCGGCGGCTCCAAGCAGTCAGGCATCGGGCGCGAAGGCGGGCTGCACTCGCTCGAGTTCTACACCGAACTCCGCAACGTGATGGTCAAGTATTGAAAGAGCCACCAACATGGACGCCAAGACAATCCAGCAGTACGGCGACGAGCTGTACACGGCACTCATCGAG
This sequence comes from Burkholderiales bacterium, assembly GCA_016703325.1. Lineage (GTDB taxonomy): Bacteria > Pseudomonadota > Gammaproteobacteria > Burkholderiales > Burkholderiaceae_C > Sphaerotilus. The sequence continues at coordinate 43,435 of JADJCH010000004.1, forward strand.
CGCAAGCCGGTCGATCCGCTGACCGACCGCGAACCCTCGATCACCATCGAGGACGCCTACCAGATCCAGCTGCGCATGATCCAGCGCCGGCTCGACGCGGGTGAAACCATCGTCGGCAAGAAGATCGGCGTCACCAGCAAGGTGGTGATGGACATGCTGAAGGTCAACCAGCCCGACTTCGGGCAGATGACCTCGGGCATGGTGTTCAACGAAGGCGAGGCCATCCGCGCCGATTCGATGATCGCGCCCAAGGCCGAGGCCGAGGTCGCCTTCATCCTGAAGAGCGACCTGATGGGGCCGGGCGTCACCGCCGCCGATGTGCTGCGCGCCACCGACTTCGTCGTGCCCTGCTTCGAGATCGTCGATTCGCGCATCCGTGACTGGAAGATCAAGATCCAGGACACCGTGGCGGACAACGCCTCCTGCGGCGTGCTGACCCTCGGTGGCGTGCGCCGCAGCCCGCGCCAGCTCGACCTGGCCCTGGCAGGCATGGTGCTGGAGAAGAACGGCGAGGTCATCAGCACCTCCACCGGCGCGGCGGTGCAGGGCTCGCCGGCCAATGCGGTGGCCTGGCTGGCCAACACCCTCGGGCGCCTGGGCATCGGCCTCAAGGCCGGTGAGGTGATCCTGTCCGGGTCCCAGTCGCCCCTGATCCCCGTCAAGGCCGGAGACAGCCTGCGCTGCGACGTCGGTGGCCTGGGTGGCACCTCGGTGCGCTTCATCTGACTTCGAATCCGACTTCGAAATACCCGACCATGAAACTCGACCAGAACACCATCCTCGCGCTCGCCGAGCACCTTGAGAACGCCGAACTGCAGGCGCGCGACGTCACCATGATCACCGGTGATCAGCCGGACATGGACTGGGACGACGCCTACGCGATCCAGGACGAGATCAAGCGCCGCAAGGAAGTCCGCGGCCACAAGACCGTGGGCCTGAAGGCCGGGCTGACCTCGTTCGCCAAGATGAAGCAGATGGGCGTGGCCACGCCCGTGTTCGGCTTCGTCAGCGACTACATGGCGCGCCCCGACGGCGGCGAGATCAAGCACGGCGAGCTGATCCACCCGAAGGTGGAGGCCGAGATCTGCATCGTCACCAAGGCGCCGCTCAAGGGACCGGGCTGCAATGTGGCCGCGGTGATGGCGGCCACCGACTTCGTGATTCCGGCCGTCGAGGTGATCGACTCGCGCTACCGCGACTTCAAGTTCGACCTGAAGAGTGTGATCGCCGACAACACCTCGTCGTCGCGCTTCGTGATCGGCGGACGGCCGCGTGATCTGGGTGACCTGGACCTGCGCACGCTGGGCGTGGTGCTGGAAATCAATGGCGAGATCCGTTCGATGGCCGCCGGTGCCGCCGTGCTGGGCCACCCGCTGGCGGCCGTGGCGATGATGGCCAATCACCTCGGTGAGCGCGGCCAGCACATCCCCGCGGGCACTTTCATCATGACCGGCGGCGTGACCGAAGCCCTGCTGGTCAACCCCGGCGACAACGTGCTGGTCCGCTTCCAGGACCTCGGCAGCGTGTCGATGCGGTTCGTCTGAGATCGGAGCACAGCATGCCATTCGCCCAGATTTACATGATCGAAGGCCGCACCGAGGAGCAAAAACGTGCCGTGATCGAGAAGGTCACGCAGGCGCTGGTCGAGGCGGTCGGCGCACCGAAGGAAAGCGTGCGCGTCTGGATCCATGACATGCCCAAGACCAACTGGGGCATCGCCGGCGTGTCGGCCAAGGACCTCGGCCGCTGAACGACAAGGAACAGACATGTCATCGAAGCAGGATGTCGGCAACGCGCTGACCAAGGAAGAAGGAGTCGTCCACCTGGGCGGCATCGAGGCGCTGGTTCGGCTGACGCTGGATCAGGTGCGTGCCGATGCGCGCAGAGGACTGAAGACCGGCATGTTCGTCTCGGGCTACCGCGGCTCGCCGGTGGGCATGCTGGACGCCAACTTCATCAAGAACCAGAAGACGCTGCTGGCCAACCACATCCACTTCGTTGACGGACTGAACGAGGACCTGGCGGCCACGGCGGTGTGGGGCACACAGATGCTGCACACCGTGGGCCAGCAGAAGTTCGACGGCGTGACCGGCCTGTGGTACGGCAAGGCGCCCGGCGTGGACCGCAGCGGCGACGCGCTCAAGCACGCCAACTACACCGGCATCGGCAAGAACGGCGGCGTGCTGGCGATTGCCGGCGACGACCCGAGCTGCAAGAGCTCCTCGCTGTGCAGCCAGTCCGAACCGATGCTGATGCACGTGGGCATGCCCTCGCTGTACCCCGGCAACGTGCAGGAGATCCTCGACTTCGGTTTGCACGGCTACATGATGTCGCGCCTGTCGGGCCTGTGGGTCGGCATGAAGATCGTCACCAACGTGGCCGACGGCAGCGGCACGGCCAACGTCGACCCCGCACGGCTGAACTTCATCACGCCGGATCTGATGTTCGACGGCAAGCCTTTCACGCCGAACATGAACCTGGGCATGAACGTGCGGGTCGAGGCACTGGAGATGGAGCAGTCGCTCTACACCCGGCGCCTGGAGGTGGCCAAGCGCTACGCGGCGGCCAACGGCCTGAACCGGGTGGTGTTCGAGAACCCCGACGCCTGGCTGGGCATCATCACCGCAGGCAAGACCTACAACGACCTGCGCCAGTGTTTCCTGGAGCTGGGGCTGGACGATGCGGCGCTGCGCCGCTACGGCATCCGCATCCTGAAGATGGGCATGCTGTTCCCGATGGAGCCCTCGGTGGTGCGCGACTTCGCGCGCGGCCTGGAGGAGATCTTCGTCATCGAGGAGAAGCGCCCCTTCCTGGAGATGTTCGCCAAGAACGTGCTCTACGGCATGGCGAATGCGCCGCGCATCGTCGGCAAGTTCGACGAGCACGAGAAGGAGCTGCTGCCGCACTACGGCGAGTTCGAGTCCGACGTGATCGGCCGCGCCCTGACGAAGCGGCTGTCGCAGAAGGCGCGGGTGGAATCGGCCGAAGCCTGGCTCAAGCGCCTGGACGAAGTGCATGCGCGCGAGAAGCTCGCCACCACCGGCCGCACCGCCTGGTTCTGCTCCGGCTGCCCGCACAACAGCTCGACGATCGCCCCGGAGGGATCGATCGTCTCGGCCGGCATCGGCTGCCACACGATGGCGATGTGGATGGACCGCAAGGTCGTGATGGGCACCCACATGGGGGCCGAAGGTGCGCAGTGGATCGGCATGGCGCCGTTCACCGACACGAAGCACATCTTCCAGAACATGGGCGACGGCACCTACGCCCACTCGGGCAGCCTGGCCATCCGCTACTGCGCCAGCACCAACGCCAACATCACCTTCAAGCTGCTGCGCAACGCCCACACCTCGATGACCGGCGGTCAGGAGATCATGGGCGAGGAGCCGCTGTCGCAGGTGGTGGCCGACCTGCTGGCCAACGGGGTCAAGAAGGTCATCGTCACCAGCGATCGGCCGGAGTCCATCACCAGCCTGCAGACCCTGCCCGGTGGCACCGAGGTCTGGCACCGCGACCGGCTGGATGAGGCGCAGCGCGTGCTCGCCGGCATCCCCGGCACCACCGTGCTGGTCCATGACCAGGAGTGCGCGGCGGAGCTGCGCCGCGCCCGCAGCCGCGGCAAGGCCGAGGAGCCGGTGGAAGTCACGGTCATCAATGAGCGGGTCTGCGAGGGCTGCGGCGACTGCGGCCAGAAGTCCAACTGCATGAGCGTCGAGCCGGTGCCCACCGAGTTCGGCCGCAAGACGCGCATCCATCAATCGTCGTGCAACAAGGACTTCTCCTGCGTCAAGGGCTTCTGCCCCTCCTTCCTGACCATCACCCCCAACCCGGCGCCCACCGAAGCCGACGGCAAGAAGAAAAAGAAGAAGGGCCGCATCCCGGCGCTGGAGCGCGCGCTGCCCGCGCCGGTGAACAAGATCGACGACAGCCTGGGCTTCAGCATCCACGTGATGGGCATCGGCGGTACCGGCTCGGTGACGGTGGTGGCCACGCTGGCGAACGCGGCGCGGCTGGAGGGCAAGCACGTCATCGGCCTGGACCAGACCGGCCTGGCCCAGAAGGGCGGCGCGGTGATCTCCGACATCAAGATCACGCACCAGCCCTTCAGCGGTTCCAACAAGGTGGCCGACGGCCGATCGGACCTCTACCTGGGTTTCGACATCCTCAACGCCACCGATCCGAAGAACCTCGACAAGTGCCTGCCTGAACGCACCATTGCGGTGGTCTCGACCACCCGCACGCCCACCGGGCAGATGATCACCAACCGCAAGCTGGCCTTCCCGATCGTGCCCGACCTGACGGGCGGCATCGACCGCGTGACCCGCAAGGAGCACAACGTCTACCTCGACGGCCAGGCCATGGCCGAGGGTCTGTTCGGTGACGCGATGGCGACCAACAACTTCATGGTCGGGGTGGCCTACCAGGCCGGCACGATCCCGCTGAAGGCCGAGTCCATCGAGGCAGCGATCCAGGCCTCCGGGGTGGGCGTCGCGCAGAGCCTGGCCGCCTTCCGCTGGGGTCGCATGGCGGTGGTCGACCGCAGTTTCGTCGAGGCCGAGATCGCCAAGTACCTGCCCCGGGTCAGCCCGCCCGAGTTGAGCGCCGCCGCGCGGGCGATCGTCCAGTCCACCGGGGCGCAGGGCGAAACCCGCCGCCTGCTCGAAGTGCGGGTGCCCGACCTGATCGACTACCAGGACGAGGCCTATGCCAAGCGCTACGCCGCGGTGATCCAGCGGGTCATCACCGCGGAGGCGAAGGCCGTTCCCGGCCAGACCGGCCTGTCCGAGGCGGCGGCGCGCTGCCTGCACAAGCTGATGGCCTACAAGGACGAGTACGAGGTGGCGCGCCTGCACAGCGACCCGGCCTTCCTGGCCCAGCTGGATGCCATGTTCCCGCAGGGCTACAGCGTCAAGTACAACCTCGCGCCGCCCTCTCTGGCGAAGAAGGACCCGGTGACCGGGCACCTGATCAAGCAGCAGTTCGGACCCTGGGTGCGCAGCGCCTTCGCCTGGCTGACCCGCTTCAAGGGCCTGCGCGGCGGCTCGCTCGACCTGTTCGGCAAGACCGAGGAGCGTCGCAACGAGCGGGCCATGGTCGAGGCCTACATCCGGGAGCTCGACGACATCGCCGCCCAGCTCAAGCCGATCAACCACCGGGCCGCAGTGGAACTGGCCAGCGTGCCCGACGAGGTGCGCGGCTACGGCCACGTGAAGGAAAGGAGCGTTGCCGAAGCCGCCGCCCTGCGGCAGCAGCGCCTGGCGGCCTTCCGCAATCCGCAGCCCGAGTCCCGCAAGCAGCCCGCCCGGGTCGCGGCCTGATCCCCGTCTGGTCCGAGCCAGGCAGGGTCGCATGCGACCTCAACGTCGATACATGGAGCAACCATGAACGAACTCAACGGCTACGACTTCGAGGACCTCGAAGTCGGCATGAGCGCCACCTTTGCCAAGACGATCACCGAAGCGGACATCGTGCTGTTTGCAGCCGCCTCCGGCGACAACAACGCGGTCCACATCAATGAGGAGTTTGCGCAGACGACGATGTTCAAGGGCCGCATTGCCCACGGCATGTTGTCGGCCAGCGTGATCTCGGCGGCGATCGCGGGGCGCCTGCCCGGCCCCGGCACCGTGTACCTGGGTCAGAACCTGCGGTTCAAGGCGCCGGTGCGCCCGGGCGACACGGTGCATGCCACGGTGTCGGTCAAAGAACTCAACGCCCAGAAGCGGCGCGTCGAATTGAACACCGTCTGCACCGTGCGGGGCAAGGTGGTGATCGACGGGGACGCTGTGGTCATGCCCACCTCCCGCAGCGTCGCTGTCGCCCCGGGCGACCGCTGATGACACCCACCCCACCCCTCCTGATCGAGTCCACCATGAAAAAACTGTCCATCCTCACCGCTCTGCCGCCGCCGCCGTCTTGACGCCGGTCGCCCAGGCCCAACCGACCGGCAAGATCAAGGTCGGCCTGATGCTGCCCGCCACCGGCACCTTTGCGGCACTGGGCACGGCCATCGAAAACGGCTTCAAGCTGCATGTCATCGAACAGGGCGGCAAGCTCGGCGGTCGGGAGATCGAGTTCGTCAAGGTCGACGACGAATCCGATGCCGCCAAGGCCATGGACAACGTCAACAAACTGATCAAGCGCGACAACGTGGACGTGCTGATCGGTACGGTCCATTCCGGTGTGGCGATGGCCATGGCCAAAGCGGCCAAGGAGAGCGGCAAGCTGCTGATCGTGCCGAATGCCGGTGCGGACGCGATCACCGGCCCCATGTGTGGCCCCAACATCTTCCGTTCCAGCTTCAGCAGCTGGCAGCCGGGCTACGCCGCAGGCGAGGCCATGGCCAAGAAGGGGCACAAGACGGCGGTCACCATCACCTGGAAGTACGCGGCGGGCGACGAGATGGTGCGCGGCTTCAAGGAGGCCTTCGAGAAGAACGGCGGCAAGATCGTGAAGGAGCTGAACCTGCCTTTCCCGAACGTGGAGTTTCAGGCCCTGCTCACTGAAGTGGCCGCAGCCAAGCCTGAGGCCGTGTTCGGGTTCTTCGCCGGCGGCGGCGCGGTCAAGTTCGTCAAGGACTACGCTGCGGCCGGCCTGAAGAAGATTCCGCTCTATGGCACCGGCTTCCTGACCGATGGCACGCTGGAGGCGCAGGGGGCCGACGCCGTCGGTGTTCTGACGACGCTGCACTACGCAGATGGCCTGAACACGCCCAAGGACAACGCCTTCCGCCTGGCCTACGTCAAGGCCTACAAGATGCAGCCCGACGTGTATGCCGTGCAGGGCTATGACGCGGCGCAGATGCTGGGTGTGGGCCTGGCTGCGACCCGGGGCGATGTGGCGAAGAAGGCCGAGTTCGCCGCCGCCCTGCGCGCCGCGACCATCGACAGCCCGCGCGGCAAGTTCACGATCTCCAAGGCGCACAACCCGGTGCAGGACATGTACCTGCGCGAGGTGTCGGGCAAGGAGAACAAGGTCGTCGGCATCGCCAGCAAGGCGTTGAGCGACCCGGCCCGCGGCTGCCGCATGTGATGTCCTTCCGGAGGCCTTTCGGGGCCTTTTTTTCTCGACCGGCCGTCGCAACGGCGGCTGGCTATCCGGAGTCCTGACCATGGATCTGACGACCTTCCTGATCCAATGCCTGAACTCGGTGCAGTACGGATTGCTGTTGTTTCTGGTCGCCTCGGGCTTGACGCTGATCTTCGGGATCATGGGCGTCATCAACCTGGCGCACGGCAGCTTCTACATGATTGGTGCGTACATGGCCTTTGCGCTGTCGCCCATCGTGGCATCGACTTTCGGCGGCGGCTTTTTCTCGGTGCTGGTGGTGGGCACTGTGCTGGCGGTGCTGCTCGGCTATGTGCTGGAGTGGGCCTTCTACAGCTACCTCTACGAGCGCGAGCACCTGCAGCAGGTGCTGATGACGTACGGGCTGATCCTCGTCTTCGAGGAGGTGCGCAGTCTGCTGGTGGGTGACGACGTGCACGGCGTCGACATCCCCGGGTTCCTGGCCGGATCGCTGCCCTTGGGCGACATGATGACCTATCCCACCTACCGGCTGTTCATCTCGGCGGTGTGCATTGCACTGGCCATCGGCATGTGGCTGGTGTTCACCAAGACACGCCTGGGCATGATGATCCGCGCCGGGGCCACGAATCGGGAGATGGTTCAGTCGCTGGGCATCGACATCCAGTTCCTCTATCGGGTGGTGTTTGCCGCAGGCGTGGCCATCGCGGCGCTCGCCGGCATGGTGGCCTCGCCCGTCTCGTCGGTCTATCCCGGCATGGGCAACTCCGTGCTGATCATCTGCTTCGTGGTGGTGGTGATCGGCGGGATCGGTTCCATCAAGGGCGCGCTGGTCGCGGCCCTGCTGATCGGCGTGGTCGATACCTTCGGCAAGGTGCTCCTGCCGTCGGCCTCAGGCGTGCTGGTCTACATGCTCATGGCGGTGATCCTGCTGTGGAAGCCCGATGGACTCTTCAAGGCGGGATGATCGCGATGAACCCCAATGACAACTCCAAGCTGGCCTTCATGACCGCGGTGTTCGGTCTGCTGGCCGCATTTCCCCTGTTCGGCGGCAGCTTCGGCATCGATCTGGTCACCAAGATGATGCTGTACGCCATCTTGGCGCTCAGCCTCGAGCTGCTGGTGGGCGGCAGTGGCCTGGTGTGCTTCGGCCAGGCGGCCTTCTTCGGTATTGGCGCCTACGCGGCAGTGCTGCTGTCGCCGCAGAACGAGTCCGCCTCACTGCTGTGGCTTCTGCCGGCATCGGTTGCGGCTGCGGCGGTCTACGCATTGGCCGTCGGTGCGCTGTCGCTGCGCACCAAGGGCGTGTACTTCATCATGGTGACGCTGGCGTTCGCGCAGATGGCCTATTTCGTTGTGCACGACACCCCCCTGGGTGGTGGCACCGACGGCATCTACCTGACGATGAAGCCCGGCATCGCCGGCCTGCTGGAACTGGAGCAGCCGCTGGTGATGTATGGCTTCACACTGGGTTGCCTGGTGGCCGTGTTCCTCTTCCTGTCGGTCCTGCTGCGGTCGCGCTTCGGCCGCGCCTTGGCCGGCATCCGCGTCAACGAGCAACGCATGAAGGCGACCGGCTTCTCGACCTATCCCTACAAGTTGGCGGCGTTCACGATCTCGGGCGCCATTGCCGGCCTGGCGGGATTCCTGTTCGGCGTGATGGACGGGTTCGTCAACCCCGAGATGATGAGTTGGCATCTCTCCGGCGCCGTGCTGGTGATGATCATCCTGGGTGGCCTGGGGCATTTGCGGGGCGCGTTGATCGGTGCGTTTGCCTATGCGTTGCTGCAGGAGTTCTTCAAGTCCGAAGCCATCTGGGGCGCGTTTGCCAAGCATTGGCACCTGGGCCTGGGTCTGACGATCATTGCTGCGGTGGCCTTGCTGCCGCGCGGTCTGGTCGGCCTGCCCTCCGAGATCAAATCGCGGCTGACCGGCCGACTGTCGGGCAGCAGCGCAGAAGGGGAGGCCTGAGCCATGACCCTAGAGAAGCATCCTGCACGAACCGGTGGTGAGGTCCTGCTGCGCGGGGTGGAGATCACCCGACGCTGGGGTGGCCTCGTGGCCGTGGACAAGGTGTCGGTCGAGCTCCGGCGCGGCACCGTGCATGCCGTGATCGGCACCAATGGAGCGGGCAAGTCGACGCTGATCAACATGCTCTCGGGCGAGTTCCCGCCGTCGTCTGGAAAAGTGGAGCTGATGGGCATCGACGTCACCGCCTGGCCGCAGGCACGTCGCGCCCGCGCCGGGCTGGGCCGCAGCTACCAACGCAACACGATCTATCCAAGCTTCACCGTGTTCGAGAACTGCCGCCTGGCGGCACAGGCCGATGCGCAAAAGCCCTGGCACTTCTGGCAACGCGCCGACCGCTGTGAAGCCAGCGTGACCGCAGCGCGCAAGGCCGCCAGCCGAGCGGGCCTGGACCGCGTGCTCGACCGCCAGGCGGGCCTGCTGTCACACGGGCAGAAGCGCCAGCTTGAAATTGCGATGTGCCTGGCCACCGGCCCGCAGGTGCTGCTGCTCGACGAGCCGCTGGCAGGCATGGGCGCGGAGGAGACCGAACGCATGCTGCTGCTGCTGGACGAGCTGCGCTCCGGGCACGCGATCCTGCTCGTCGAACACGACATGGACGCGGTGTTCCGGATCGCCGACACGATCACGGTGATGGTCAACGGCTGCAAGATCGCCTCGGGGGATCCCGAGTTCATCCGCAACAGCCCGGAGGTGCGAACGGCCTATCTGGGCGAGGGGCATTGACATGGTGACGCAAACGGAACTGCTGGTCGACGCCAGGGGCCTGCATGCCTGGTATGGGTCGAGCCATGTGCTGCACGGCATCGACGTGCAGATCGGGCGGGGTCAGACGATGGGCCTGCTCGGCCGCAACGGCATGGGCAAGAGCACCCTGATCCGCACCCTGCTGGGACACGTGACCCAGCGGGACGGCCGCATCCAGATGTTTGGCGAGGACGTCTCCAAGTCCACGCCGCATCATGTTGCGCGCCTCGGAGTGGCCTATGTACCGGAGGGGCGGGGGGTGTTCCCCAACCTGACGGTGCGTGAGAACCTGGTGATGGCCGCCCGGCCCGGGCGCGATGGTCGCAACGACTGGTCCTACGACCGGGTGATGAAGACCTTTCCGCGGCTCGGTGAGCGCATCACCAACCTGGGCGCCAACCTGTCCGGCGGCGAGCAGCAGATGCTGTCGATCGGCCGGGCCCTGATGACCAACCCGGAACTCGTCATCCTGGACGAGGCCACGGAAGGCCTGGCACCGTTGATCGTCAATGAGATCTGGAATGTGATCGGCGACATCCGCGCCAGCGGCATTGCCACCCTGATCGTGGACCGCGACTACCGCCGCGTGCTGTCCCACAGCGACCAGGCCCTCGTGCTGCAGAAGGGGCTGGTGGAACTGGCCGGCGCGTCGGCCGCAGTGGCACGGGACCCCATCCTCAGCAAGCTTCTGGGCGTTTGATTCGTCCCTGCAGCGACCCGAACAGGAGAAACCCACCATGGCTGTTGCCTTGACCATCATCCGCGATGAGCACCGCGCCCTGGCTTCCGTGCTCAAGGGCCTGCAGTACCTGCTCGACCCGGTGCACAGTGGCCGCCAGAAGCCCGACTTTGCGCTGATGAAGGCCATCCTGGCCTACATCGAGCACTTTCCAGACCGCCTCCACCACCCGAAGGAGGACCAGTACCTCTTTCCGGTGTTGCGCGAGCGTGATCCATCGGTGTGCGTCGTCCTCGACGAGCTGGAGCGACAGCACCACAGCGGCCCGGATGTCATCGCTCGCGTGGCACAGGCCATGCGCGACTGCGAGGCGAACGCCTCCCAGCTTGCTTCGCTGAAGCAGGCCGTGGATGACTACGCCGATTTCCAGTGGAGTCACATGCGCAAGGAGGAGCAGGAGATCCTGCCCGCGGCCGAGCGGGCCTTGTTGCCCGCCGATTGGGAGCTCATCGATGCCGCCTTCAAGTCGAACAACGACCCGCTGGTCGGCGTGGAGCGGCAGCAGGAGTTCCGCGAGCTGTTCCGGCGCGTGGTCAACCTGATGCCCGCACCGATGGGCCTGGGGCCGGCCCAGGGCTGACAACGCCACGAAGCTCGACGCTGCCGATGGCCTGGATCCCCGGTGGGGTCGCCGGCCGCCCGGCCTGCTGTCCCCGTCGCAGGCACACCGATGGAAAACCGACCCATGAACTCACCCTTCAACGTTCCCGACGAGTACACACAAGGCTTCATCAAGGCCGGACAAACCTTGATGCAGGCACTGATGGGCGGGCAGGTCGTCGGCGTCAGCGTGGCCCCACCGGCCACGCAGCCCACGGCCCCGCTGAATCCGACAGGTTCGGCACCGGCGGTGCAGTTGGCCCAGTTGCAGCTTGGCTACCTGCAGCAGCAGATGGCGCTGTGGTCCCGCATGATGGTGGGCGGACTGGCGGGTGAACCGGTGGTGGCGGCGGAGCGCGGCGACCGTCGCTTTCATGCGGGCGAGTGGCGCGACAACCCGCTGTACAGCCTGCTCAAGCAGAGCTACCTGCTGAACTCGCGCTTCCTCACCGATCTGGTGGAGGCGCCCGATCTGGACGATGCCACCCGGCACCGGCTGCGCTTCTACATGCGCCAGTTCATCGATGCGATGAGCCCCGCCAACAGTGCGGTGACCAACCCCGATGTGATCAGGCTGGCCATCGAGTCCAAGGGTGCGAGCCTGCGGGCGGGCTTCGAGAATCTGCAGGCGGACCTGCGCAAGGGCGGGCTGACGATCACCGACGAAGCCGCCTTCGAGATCGGCCGGAACGTGGCCACCTCGGAAGGCGCGGTGGTGTTCGAGAACGAGCTGATGCAGCTCATCCAGTACGCACCGCTCACGGAGACGGTGGCGAGCCGCCCACTGGTGATCGTGCCGCCGTGCATCAACAAGTTCTACATCCTCGACCTGCAGCCGGACAACTCCTTTGTCCGCCACGCCGTGCAGCAGGGTCAAACCGTGTTCCTGGTGTCGTGGCGCAATCCGGACGCCAGTGCGGCCCACCTGACCTGGGACGACTACGTCGAGCAGGGTGCAATCAAGGCCCTGGCGGTGGCGCGTGAGATCGCCGGGGTGGATCAGGTCAACGCATTGGGTTGGTGTGTGGGCGGCACCCTCCTGTCCACTGCGCTGGCGGTGCTGGCCGCGCGCGGCGACCCGTCGGTGGCCAGTCTGACCCTGCTGACGACGATGCTGGATTTCCGCGACCCAGGCGACCTGGGGGTGTTCATCGACGAAGCGGGCGTGCGCGCGCGCGAGGCCGCAATCGGGCGCGGCGGCATCTATCCGGGGTCGGAACTGGGCTTCGTCTTCCAGACCCTGCGCGCCAATGACCTGATCTGGCCCAATGTGATCAACAACTACCTCAAGGGCAAGGCGCCGGAGGCCTTCGATCTGCTGTTCTGGAATGCCGACAGCACCAACCTGCCCGGACCGATGTACGCCTGGTACCTGCGCAACATGTACCTGGAGAACAACCTCATCGTCGCGGACCGGCTGACGGTGTGCGGTGAAGCGGTGAATCTGGGGCGCATCGACCTGCCCAGCTATGTGCTGGCCACTCAGGAGGACCACATCGTGCCCTGGCGCTCGGCCTACCAGACCACCCAGCAGGTCGGCGGGCGCAGCTGCTTCGTGCTCGGAGCCAGCGGACACATTGCTGGGGTGATCAACCCGGCGTCGAAGAACAAGCGCAGCTACTGGACCGGCGGACAGCAGGGCCCGGATGCGCAGGCCTGGCTCGCCGGTGCCACCGAAACACCCGGCAGTTGGTGGACACACTGGATCCAATGGCTGCGCCCCTTTGAAGGCAAGCCAGTTGCTGCACGCAGCAAGCTCGGCAACCGCAAGTACCGTGTGATCGAGCCCGCACCGGGGCGCTATGTCCAGGTGCGCGCCGGGCAGTCCTCCTGACCGCCCACCCCTTCCGTTTGAGCCGAGCCGACACTGAAATCCACATGAACGATCGCCAAGCCATCATCCCGACCGGGATGGAGTACGTCTACGACCAGATCCACTACGCGCCGGCGGTGCGGGTGGGACACACGGTCTATGTCTCGGGCCAGATCGGGCGCAACGATCAGCGGCACATGGTCGAGGGCAGCGAGGCCCAGATCGTGCAGGCCTTCGAGAACCTGCGTCGGGTTCTCGAAGCCGCGGGCGCCGGTTTCGCGGATGTCGTCGATCTGACGACCTTCCACACCGACATGCGCGAGCTGCCCTTGTTCATGCGGGTCAAGGACCGCTACCTCACACGCGACTTTCCGGCCTGGACCGCCGTGGGCGTGGCGTCTCTTGGCGGCGCGCCGGGCTGCATCGTCGAGATCAAGGCGATTGCCGTCCTGGCTTCGCGGCCTGAATGAGCCGGTGGCCCGCATGAACAGCAACACCCCCTCCGACCCGGCGGCATTCGGCTGGACCGACGCCTTCCTGCTCGGCGACCCCAGGATGGACGCGGTGCATCGCGAGTTCGTCGACGTGGTCGCGGGCCTGCTGAACTGCGCCGACGCCGAGATGCTGGAACGGCTCGACGCCTTCATCGTGCATGCGCGCTCGCATTTCGGCGAGGAGGACCAGTGGATGCGCGAGAGCGAATTCCCACCGCGCGACTGCCACATCGATGAGCATGCCGCGGTGCTGGCTTCGGCCGAGGAGGTGCGCGCCCAGGTGGCCGCGGGCGACTTCGCCATCGGCCGGGCGTTGGCGGCCGAACTGGTGCGCTGGTTCCCGGGTCATGCCGACCACCTCGACTCGGCCCTGGCGCACTGGAAGGTCAAGCGCAGCCATGGGGGCCGGCCTGTGGTGCTTCGGCGCAACATCGGCAAGACGGCGGTGTGAAGTTGCGCCTCGATCGGACACTTCTGGACGCGTCCCGCGGACACGGCCGGTTCATCCACAGGTTCTGAGTCAGACCACCCCCAGGCTCATCAGGCTGGCATTGCCGCCGGCGGCTGCGGTGTTCCAGCTCAGGCTGTGTTCGGCGTACAGCCGCTCGGCCGGCCAGTCTCGCTCGCCGGGCGCGCGGGTGACCACCGGCACGATCGGCAACGTTGGGCCGTCGCACCGTGCCCAGTCCTGCAGGGTGGCCAGCCGCTCTTCCGGCGGGCCCTGGTGCAGCACCAGGTCCACCGGCGTGTGGCCGTCCCACAGCGCACAGCCGCTGCGCAGCGGCTGCGGCTGCGCCTGCAGCCAGGCCGCCTGCGCGGTGGGCAGCAGGGGGCGGGCGCCGCGCGCCAGCAGCCACTCCAGCAGGGCCGTGCGGTCATCTTCCGCCTCGGCCAGGCAGAGCAGCCGCTCGCGCAGGCGCAGCCGCCAGGTGTTGCGCTCGCCGGTGGGGCCGGCGAGTCGGCGTGGCGCAGTGACGCTGGCGCCGTCGCGTGTGTTGCGCCCGGCGCCCGTCGCGTCCATTGGCGTGCCGGCAAAGTGCAGCGCCCGCTGCAGCGCGTCCGCCGGTGCGCGGCGCAGCAGCCGCCAAAGCAGCAGCGGCCCGCCGGCCTTGGGCCCCGTGCCGGACAGGCCCTCCCCGCCAAAGGGCTGCACCCCCACCACCGCGCCCACCATGTTGCGGTTGACGTAGACGTTGCCCACCCGGGCCTGCCGCTCCACCGTGGCGATGGTCTCGTCGATGCGGGTGTGCAGCCCCAGTGTCAGCCCATAGCCGCTGGCATGGATCTGCGCCAGCAGGGCGCTCAGCTCGCCGCGCTTCCAGCGCAGCAGGTGCAGCACCGGGCCGAACACCTCGCGCTGCAGATCGGAGAGTCGCTCGATCTCGATCAGCGTCGGCGCCACGAAGTGCCCGGGCAGGCCCTGCACCAGCGCCAGCCCCTGCGGCGGGCGGAACACCCGGCGGCCGAGCGCGGCCATGCGCTGCACATGCGCCTCGATGCCCTCGCGTGCCGCCGCGTCGATCACCGGGCCGATGTCGGTGCTCAGCCGGTCGGTGGGGCCCAGGCGCAGCTCGGCCATCGCACCGCGCAGCATCGCCAGCAGGCCGTCGGCGATGTCCTCCTGCACACACAGCACCCGCAGCGCCGAGCAGCGCTGGCCGGCGCTGTCGAAGGCGCTGGCCAGCACGTCGGCCGCCACCTGCTCGGCCAGCGCGCTGGAGTCCACGATCATCGCGTTCTGCCCGCCCGTCTCGGCCACCAGCGTCACCGGCTGGCCGTCGGCGTTCAGTCGGCCGGCGAGCTGGCGCTGCAGCCGCCGGGCCACCTCGGTGGAGCCGGTGAACAGCACGCCCTGCACGCGGGCATCGGCCACCAGCGCCGCGCCCACCGTCTCGCCCCCGCCGGGCAGCAGCTGCAGGGCGGCCAGGGGCAACCCGGCGGCGTGCAGGCGGCGAAGGGCCTCGGCAGCCACCAGCGGCGTCTGCTCGGCGGGTTTGGCCAGCACCACGTTGCCGGCCGCCAGCGCCGCGGCAATCTGCCCCAGGAAGATTGCCAGCGGGAAGTTCCAGGGGCTGATGGCCACCACCACGCCCAGCGGTTCGGTGGTTTGCTCAGCCCAGCCCTGCCGCAGCTGTGCGGCGTAGAAGCGCAGAAAGTCCACCGCCTCGCGCAGCTCCGCCTGCGCGTTGGCCAGGGTCTTGCCCGCTTCCCGCACGAGCAACTGCAGCAGCGGCGCCGGGTCGGCTTCCAGCGCATCGGCCGCGGCCTCCAGGGCACTGGCGCGCTGCACGGCCGGGGTGGCGGCCCAGATCGGTGCGAATTCAGTGGCGGCCTGCAGGGCGGCGTCCACCTCCGCCGCAGCGGCCGGGCGCACGCTGCCGATGACGTCGAGCGGGTCGGCCGGGTTGACCACCGGCTGTGTGGCGTGGGGCGCAACGGCGTCGGGCAGGGCGCCATCCGCCGCCCGCTGCGGTGGGCGGGCCAGCAGCGGCGCGGCCTGCCAGGTTTGTGCGGCTGCGGCGGCCAGTTCGGCCTGCAGGCGCGCCAGCGTGGTTTCGCAGGCCAGGTCCTGCCCGGCGGAGTTGCGGCGCCGGCTGCCGTACAGCGCCGCCGGCAGCGGGATCGCCGGGTGCGGTGTGCCGGCCGGCGCCGGCGGCGTGGCCAGGCGCTCCACCAGCGCCACCGGGTCCTCCACCAGCGCCTCCAGCGACAGGTGTGCGTCCGCGATGCGGTGGACAAAGGAGCTGTTGGCCCCGTTCTCCAGCAGCCGCCGCACCAGGTAGGCCAGCAGCGTCTCGTGGCTGCCCACCGGCGCGTAGATGCGGCAGGGGCGCCGCAGGCCGCCGGGCGCCTGGCCGCTGACCACCGCGTCGTACAGCGGCTCGCCCATGCCGTGCAGGCACTGGAACTCGTACTGCCCCGGCGCCCAGCGCTGCGGGTCTGCCATCTGCACGATGGCCGCCAGGGTGTGCGCGTTGTGGGTGGCAAATTGCGGGTAGATGGCCTGGGACGCCTCCAGCAGCAGCCGGGCGCAGGCCAGGTAGGCCACATCGGTGTGGGCCTTGCGGGTGTAGACCGGGTAGTCGGCCAGGCCGTCCACCTGGACGCGTTTGACCTCGCTGTCCCAGTAGGCGCCCTTGACCAGCCTCACCATCAGCCGGCGGTGGTGTTGCTGCGCCAGGCCGATCAGGTGGCGCAGCAGCGCTGGCGCGCGCTTCTGGTAGGCCTGCACCACAAAGCCCAACCCCTGCCAGCCGGCCAGCTGCGGCTCGGTGCATAGCCGTTCCAGCAGGTCCAGCGACAGCTCCAGCCGGTCGGCCTCCTCGGCGTCGATGGCCAGGCCGATGTCGTGGCGCGCCGCCTGCAGCGCCAGGTCGCGCAGGCGCGGGTAGAGTTCGTCCATCACCCGCTGCGTCTGCGCCACGCTGTAGCGCGGGTGCAGGGCGGAGAGTTTGATCGAGATGCCCGGCCCCTCGATCACCCCCCGGCCGCCCGCCGCCGCGCCGATGGCGTCGATCGCCTGGGTGTAGGCGCGCAGGTAGCGCTGCGCATCCACCGCGGTCAGCGCCGCCTCGCCCAGCATGTCGAAGGAGTGGCGAAACCCCCGTGCCTCCACCGACCGGGCGCGCTGCAGCGCCTCCAGGATGTCCTGCCCGCTGACGAACTGCTCGCCCATCAGCCGCATTGCCATGTCCATCGCGCGGCGCACCAGCGGCTCACCGCCCCGGGCGGTCAGGCGCTGCAGCGCACCGCCCAGCCCCTGCTCGCTGTGGGTGGCGATGAGCTTGCCGGTGATCAGCAGGCCCCAGGCGGCGGCATTGACGAACATCGAGCGGCCCCCGCCCAGGTGCTCCGCCCAGCGGCCGGCGCCCACCTTGTCGCGAATCAGCGCGTCGCGCGTGGCGTCGTCCGGAATGCGCAGCAGCGCCTCGGCCAGGCACATCAGCGCGATGCCCTCCTGCGAGGTCAGCGAGAACTCCTGCAGCAGCGCCTGCACCAGCCCCTGCTTGAAGTCGCCGCCGCGCGGCTGCGCGGCCCGCTGGCGCAGGCCCTCGGCCAGCCGCAGCGCCAGCTCCCGGGTGGCTTCGGCCTGCGCCGGGCTGGGCCGCGCCTGCTCCAGCAGCGCCGGCAGCAGCTCGGGCTCCGGCCGCCGCGTGTGGGCGGTGATGGCGCGCCGGCTCGCGCCGCGGGCCGGCCAGGGTGGGCAGAGATGGGCAAAGGCCGAGCTGGCCAGGGGCGTGGGGAGGCGGGCGTTCATGGTCGGGGGCTCCTGGAAAGAACGCATCATCTGCGCTGCCTGGCCGAATTTCTCGCCAAAGTTGGACCTGTCGGCCGAATAATGTTCGGATGACTGCGAGCACTTCCGCCGACCCCGCCTCCCTGGCCGACCTCGACCGCACCGACCTGCGCCTGCTCGCGCAGCTGCAGGCCGATGGCCGCATCTCCAACCTGAAGCTGGCCGAAGCGGTGTCGCTGTCGCCCACCGCCGTGCTGGCCCGCGTGCAGCGCCTCACCCGCGACGGTTTCATCACCGGCTATGAGGCCCGGCTGGACCCGCAGCGCCTGGGCCTGGGCATGCTGGTGTTCGTGGAGGTGCTGCTGGACCGCACCACGCCCAACGTGTTCGAGCACTTCAAGGCCGCGGTGCAGGTGCACCCGCAGATCCTGGAGTGCCACATGGTGGCCGGCGGTTTTGACTACCTGCTCAAGCTGCGCTGCGCGGACATGAACGCCTACCGCGAGTTCGCCGGGCAGGTGCTGTGGCCGCTGCCCGGCGTGCGCGAGACGCGCACCTACGCGGTGATGGAGGAGGTGAAGAACAGCAGCCGGCTGCCCCTGCCTGGAACTTGAATCGCCGCAGCCCCCCGGTGGGCCTCAGGGGTTGATGGTCAGCGGGATGCTGGCCCGCGCGGTGAGGTTGGCGCCGTTGGTGGCGATGACGCCCAGCGTCCACCGCCCCCGCACCGGGCTGGCCCAGGTGAGGGTGATGCCGCTGCTGTCCACGGCGACGCGCACACCGGCCGGGGCACCTGCCACCGTCACACGCAGGCCGTTGGCGTCCGGGTTGGAGACGCTCACCAGCGCGCTGAGCGGCCTGCCCACCTGGCCGGTGACGGGGGTGGCGTTGACCACCGGCGGCTTGGGCAGCTTGGCGATGTTCAGCGTCACCGTGGCCGACCCGGCCAGCCGGTGGCGGGAGTCGGTGGCCGTCAGGGTCAGTGCATGGCTGCCGGGTGTCGGCCTGGCCCAGGTCAGCACCCCGGCGGCCGACACGGCCAGCCCCGCCGGCGCACCGCTGGCCGTCCAGGTGACCGGGTTGTCCGACTTCACCACCGCCTTGTAGCTCAGCGCCGTGCCCTCCCTGCCGCTGACGGTGGCGGCCGTCACCACGGGTGGGTTGCCGGCGATGCCGACGGTGGCTGTGCCGCTGCCGGTCAGGCCGGTGCGGCTGTCCTTGGCCGTCACCTTGACGGTGTGGTTGCCGAACACCGGCTTGGGCCAGGTCACCCGGCCGGCCGCGGAGAGGGTCATGCCCGCCGGCGCCCCGGTCATCGTGTAGGTCACCGGGTTGGCCGCCACCGCACCCATTTCGAAGGTGAGCGCGCTGCCGACCTTGCCGACCACGTTGGGCGATGGCAGCAGCGGTGCCGTGGTCGGCTTGACCACCACATTGGAGCTGCTGGTGGCCCGGGTCAGCGTGTCCAGCAGTGGCGCCGCGTTGGGCGTGCCCAGGCCGGTGAGCACGTCGTAGCCCTCGCGGGCGGTGCACAGCATGCAGCTGCCGTTGCTGCCGCTGGTGATGTCGCTCAACGTGCTGGCGTACAGGCCTGGCACGGCGCCGATCTGCCGGTACAGCACGTCGTGCGGCAGCCCCAGCACCGCCTTGCCCGCCAGGCTGCGCCGCGCGTTGGCCACCGCCAGCAGGCCGGCCCATTGCGGGGTGGACAGGCTGGTGCCGCCGGCGCTCACCCAACTGACCGCCGAGCTGCCCGGCGACATCACCGCGGTGTACTGGCCGGTCTCCGGGTCGGCATTGAAGGCCACGTCCGCCACGCCACGCCGCTCCAGGGCGCCGACGCCCGGCAGGCCGCTGGCCTGGTAGCTGGGCACCGCCGTGTAGGCGCTGATGCCGCCGCCGGTGGTGGACCAGCCGGTCTCGCTGCGGGCGCTGCTGCCATCCCAGCTCAGGCGGGTGCCACCGATGGCCAGCACGTGGGGCGACGCGGCCGGCCAGAACACGTCGCTGCCCCAGTCGCCGGTGGCGGCCAGGTAGGTCATGCCCCGGCCGGAGAACACCGGGTTCCACAGCGTGGCCGAGTACGCCCCGCCGTCGAGCTCGCTGGCGCCAAAGCTCATCGACACCACACCCGGCCCCATCGCGTTGGCCAGCTTGACCGCACCGGTGAGGTGGTTGGACATTGGCTGCGCCGCCTCGATCAGGACGATGCGCGCCATCGGTGCGATCGCATGGGCCCACTGCACGTCCAGCGCGATCTCCGTCGCCCAGCTGGCGTTGTAGGCCGGTGCGCGGGTGGCCAGGGTCCCGTTGACCGTGCTGTAGACCACCGAGAACTGGCAACCCGCGGTGGCCGTCGGCGTGGCCAACGGCAGCGTGGCGGTGGCCGCGATCGTGCGCGTCTCGCAGGCGGGCAGGCCGAACCGGCTGTTGAAGGCGTTCAGCTCGGCCACGATCTGCGGGTCGTGGTGTGCCGCGATCACGTAGATCGTCTGGCCCGCACCGAAGCGGGCGGCCTGCTCGGCAGTGAGGTTGCCGAAGCTGGCCGGCAGCTCCGGCAGCCCATAGGCCGCGCGGATCTGCGCCGGGCTGTAGGTGGCAGTGCTGCCGTGGCCGGCTGCGGGGCCGACAGGGCTGCCGTCCGCTGCCGATCGGCTGGCCAGGGCGCGTCGGCGCTGCGCGGCGGCGATGTCCTGTGCCGTCAGCCCCCGGGTGTTCAGGCCGGCCTGGTCGGACGGAATCGATTGCCGGTGCGGCGGCCGGTGCCCGGCTGCGGCCTGCGCGCCGGCCTCCACCTGCGCCGGTTCGTCCAGCAGCACCGGCGCCAGGTGGTAGGTGGGCTGCACCGGCCAGGAGGCCTGCAGTGCCGACACCGCGGTGCCGGCGGCGGAGGTCGATGCGGTCGCGGCCGCCGCGGCGGCCTGCAGCGTGTCCTCGGTGCCACCGCCGCCACAGGCGGCAAGCCCGGCAGCGGCCCCGAAGGTGATGACCAGGGCCTGGACTCTTCTGGCAAGGGAGAGCGGGACGGAACTCGGGGGGGCGGGTGGTGGCATGCGTCCTTCGCAGGGGTGAAACAGACCGGCGAGGACGATGCGCTGCGGCACCCGGGCCCATGCTGCTCAGCCCGGTGGTGTGTCGGCAACCCCGCTGCCGTGGCGCTCGTGCGCGGTAGGCCGGTGGCTTTGCGTCCCCGCCTTTCGACGGGTTTGCCCTCGTGGATCGGGTGGATCCTGCCGCTGCGTTTCTGGTTCGCAACGGCGTATGGGCAGCTTAAGAGCAGCGCCCGATTTCAGCCCCACTTCCGGCGATCACCGCCATGGCGGCAGTGACCGAGTGCCGTGACATATCACCGCCCCTCAGCCCGCGGTCCCGGGTTGAAAAATGTGCGCATCCAGCCCGCGCCGTGGCGCGGGGCCCACCGGCGCGGCGTGGCCGATGCGCGCCCACATCTGCACCGTCTGCACCGTCTGGCCCGGCGCGCTGGCGCCCAGCAGCGCGCGGATGGCCGCATGCGGCCCCGCCACCTCCGGGTACTCCTGCAGCGCCTGCTGCAGCGGCTGCATCACCAGGCCCAGCGCGGTGGCCGCAAGCTGCACCCGGGCGTAGGCCCGGCCGGCATTCACCTGGGTGGCGCGTTCGTTGTCCGCACTCACCATCCAGAAAAAGCCGGGGGTGGACGCCAGCTTGGCGCGGAAGTCCTCGATCTGGCTGGTCACGGCATAGCTGTCCGGCGCCGGGGCCTGGCTGCGGTCGAACAGGCCCAGGCGGGCCAACCATTCCACCTTGGGGTCCAGCAGCGTGATGCCGTCGCGGTGGCGCGCCACCTCGGCCGCGCCGATGCGCATCACCTTCAGCGACTCCAGCATGGTGCGGGGTGTGCGCAGCTCGATGGCCCAGGCCTCGTCGGCGATGGCCCGGTGCTGTGCCATCAGCTGTGGCTGCTCCAGCCCCACGCTGCCAAAACGCAGCGGGTGCGGCTGCACCGCCTGCGCCAGCGCCTGCCAGGCCTGCGCCGACACCGGCCGCGCCGGGTCGTAGGCATTGCGGTGGGTGTGGCGCAGCGGGATCTGCGCAAACAGAGGATCCCGCGCCACCGTCGGGTCCGGCTGCAGGCGGATGTGTGCCACCGGCCGCCCATCCGGCCCCTGCGGGCCGAAGGCGCCCTGCGGGAACAGGGTGATCTCGCAGCGCTGCCCACGCTCCCGCGCCGCCATGTCCAGCAGCTCCAGGAAGGTGCCGTGGCTCATCATGATCTGGCGCGAGAAGGGGTCCGTCTCCGGCAGCAGCCGGCTGCGGTCGCAGGTCAGGGTGATCTCGCCGGGGCGGCGCAGATCCACCTGCCAGGACTGCAGGTTGTGCGAGTGCGGCGCCAGCAGCGCCCAGCTCAGCGCCCAGCGGCGCGGGTCGGTTTCGTCGGCCGCAGGGCCCTGCCAGGCGGCAATCGCCTCGGGCGGCATGCCGCTGCTGCAGGCCGCCAGGCCCAGGGGCAGCGCGGCGGCGATGCTGCCGCCACCGATCACACGCAGAAAGCTGCGGCGGGGGAGGGGAGTGGGGTGGTTCATGGTCAGAGCAATGGAAGGAAGAATGTGCTGGCGCCGGGCGGCTGCCCCGCCCGGCTCGTGGTCGGCTTTTCAGTGCTGGGCCGCAGGTTGCAGCGGTTGCCGCTGGGCAAAACCCAGTGCCAGCAGCGTCTGCCGCAGCGCCTGGTCGATGGGTGTGGCCGGCAGCGGGCCGAAGGCCTGCGCCATGGCCCGCCCGTCCAGTGCGTGCGGGCGTTCCCACAGGTAGGCCATCTCGGCCAGCTCCCGGCCCATCGGCCACACCCGGCCGGCCAGGCGGATCAGCCCCCAGGGCATGCCGCCATGGCGCCAGCCCCGCGCCGGGGTCCAGCCCAGCCGGCCGGCCGCGGCCTCGATCTGCGCCAGCAACTCCGCGCCGGTCAGCGTGTGGCCGGCAAAGTGCCAACGGCGGTGATCCTGCGCCTCCGGTTCGCTGGCCACCCGCACCAGGGCCTGCGCCAGGTCCGGCAGGTAGGCCCAGGCGTGCGGCCGGTCCAGCGGGCCGGGGTACACCAGCCAGCCCTGCCGCAGGGATTTGACGATGGCCTGGTCGAACCAGGTGCCCTGGCCACAGCCGAAGAAGTCCCCCGCGCGGACCACGGTGCTGCGCAGGTCCCCGCGGCGGGCGCGCTCGGCCAGCTCGGCCTCCATCTGCACCCGGATCAGGCCCTTGCGGGTGTTGGGGCCTTGGGGGACCGCGCGGGTTGAATCGCCCAGGCCGGCCTGCGGGCTGTCCTCGCTCAGCAGCGCCGGCATCTGCGGGCCGTGGTTGTAGACGTTGCCCGGCAGCAGCAGCCGCGCACCCAGCCGCTGCGCCAGGTCCATGCCGGCGCGGGCCAGCCGCAGCGCGTCGCGCTCCCAGGCGGTGTACAGCGGGTTGATGGCGTGCACCAGCAGCTGCGCGCCGGTGGCCCGGTGGGCCAGCAGGGCGGTGTCCTCCGGGGAGGTGGCCAGCACCTGCACACCGGCGGGCAGCGCGGCGCCGGCCTGGCGGGTCTGAGCCAGCACGCGCCAGCCGGCGCTCTGGAAGGCGAGCGCCGCTGCCGCGCCCAGGCGGCCGGTGGCGCCCAGGATCAGGACGGTCGCTCGGGTGTCGTTGCGGGTCATGTGGAGGGTCATGTGGGGGCTCCTGGGGCGTTGCGATGAAGCGATGACCTCAGTCTGCCCCGCAGCCACCCCGTTGAAAACGGGTTGGTTTGGCAAGTCAGCTATACATTTCCGTATGAGCTCTCCCACCTTCGACTGGACCCTGGTGCGCAGCTTCCTGGCGGTGCTGGACGCCGGCAGCCTGATGGGCGCCGCCCGGCGGCTGGGGGCGCAGCAGCCCACGCTGTCGCGCCACATCGCGGAGCTGGAGGCCCAGCTCGGCGTGCCGCTGTTCGAGCGCACCGGCCGGGGCGTGGCCCCCACCGCCGCCGCCCAGGCGATTGCCGATGCCGCGCGCGACATGGAGCACGGTGCTGAGCGCCTGCTCGCCGGGCTGCACCGCCAGCGCAGCCTGGCCACCGGCACGGTGCGCATTGCAGCCAGCCAGATCGCCGCCAGCCACCTGCTGCCGCGGGTGCTGGCGCGGCTGCGCCAGGCCGAGCCGGGCATCCAGGTGGAGCTGGTGGTCTCCAATGCGTTGAGCAACCTGCTGCGCCGGGAGGCCGACATCGCGGTGCGCATGGTGCGCCCGGAGCAGTCCTCCCTGGTGGCGCGCAAACTGGCCGACCTGCCCCTGGTGGCCTGCGCCCACAGCAGCTACCTGCAGCGCTGCGGCACCCCCCGCCACCCGCTGGACCTGCTGGATGCGGCGCTGGGCCACACCCTGATCGGCTACGACAGCGACGACACCATCCTGCGCGGCTTCGCCCAGATGGGCCACCCGGTCGGCCGCGAGCAGTTTGCGCTGCGCAGCGACGACCAGCTGGCCCACGGCGCCCTCATCGCCGCCGGCGCCGGCATCGGCTTTGCCGCCCGCTACTGCCTGCAGGACTGGCCGGGCGTCGTCCCCATCCTGCCCGACCTGCCCATCCCGCCCATGCCCTGCTGGCTGGTGGTGCACCGCGAAATCCGCGGCAGCGCGGTGGTGCGCCGCGTGTTCGACTTCCTGGCCGAGGCGATACCGCAGGTGCTGGGGGTGGACAGTGCGACCGAGGTGGAGCCTGGGGGGCGATCAGTCTGATGCCCGGCTTGGCGTCCAACCCGGTAGGCCAACCTCAAACCTCCACGCACTCCGGCTCAATGAACGGCCGCAGCTCCGGTCTCAGCGCCGTTTCGGACACGAGGTCCACCGGATGCCCCAGTGCATCCTCGAGCAGGAACTGCACGCCAAAAAAGCGCCTGGCGCTGGCTGGGCCGTCAAAGCGCACCAGCACATCCACGTCGCTGTCGGCGCCAGCCGTGCCGCGTGCGGTTGAACCGAACAGGGCCAGCCGGACCACCCCGAACCTGGCCACCAGTTCGGGCTTGCAAGCGGTCAAGGTCGATACAGCCAACTCGCGATTCATTGGTTCCTGCCATCGGGTGTCCAATGCAGAGCAGGATTGCAGCGTTGCCCCCTCTCTGCCGTCCTGCTCGGGGCGTTGCTGCGCTCCCGGAACAGTCCGCTACAACCACTGCCCATGTCCCGCCCCCAGCCGCCAGCAAGCCCCACCGAAGCCCCGCCGCCCTCCATCTGGGACACCCTGCGCCACCCCACCTTCCGCCGGCTGTGGGTGACCAGTGCGCTGTATTTCATCGCCAACGCCATGCACGCCATGGCCGCGGCCTGGATCATGGTGGAGCATGGCTCCTCCCTGCTGGCCGCGCTGGTGCAGACGGCGGTGTTCCTGCCCATGTTCGTGCTCTCCCTGCCCGCCGGGGTGCTGGCCGACACCACCGACCGCCGGCGGCTCATCCTGGCGGCGCTGGCGGTGCAGACCGTGGCGCTGCTGCTGCTGGCCCTGCTGCTTCTGGTGGGTTGGGCGGGGCCGGCCACCATCCTGCTGCTCACCTTTGTCACCGGCTGCTGCACCGCGCTGCTGTCGCCGGCCTGGAACTCCGCCGTCGGCGAGATCCTCCCGCGCGAGCAGCTGCCCCAGGCCATCGTGTCGATGAGCATCGCCTACAACGCCGCCCGGGCGGTGGGCCCCACGCTGGGCGGCCTGGTCTACGGTGCCGTGCACCTGATGGCCGAGCGCTCGGTGGCCGGGGCGGAGCGCGCCGCCGGCGTGGCCGGCGGCAGCGTGCTGCTGCTGGCGCTGGGCGGCTCGCTGGCGCTGGGCTGGGCCATCCAGAAGGCGCCGCCCAAACCCCACCCCACCAGCCGGCTGCCGGCCGAGCGGTTGTGGGGCGGCACGCTGGCCGGGCTGCGCTACGCCCGCCACTCCCAGACCATCCTGGCGCAGCTGCTGCGCACCGCCGCCTACGCCGCGGCCGGCTCCGCCCTGTGGGCGCTGCTGCCGGCCATCGGCGCGCAGCGCCTGGGCACCGGGGCGGAGGGCTTCGGCCTGATGATGGGCTGCATGGGCGGCGGCGCGGTGGCCGCCGGGCTGGTGATCGGGCGCATGCGCGGCGCCCTGGGCCTGGAGCGCCTGGTCGCCTGGGCCTGCGTGGTGTTTGCCGCCGCCATGGTGCTGGCGGCCCTGTCTCGCTGGGTGCTGCCGGTGTACGCCGCCCTGGTGGCCGCCGGCGCCGCCTGGATGAGCGTGATGTCCACCTTCAACACCGCCACCCAGACCAGCGCGCCGCCCTGGGTGCGCTCGCGCGCCACCGCCCTGCACGTGCTGTCGGCGCTGGGCTCCTTCGCGCTGGGTTCGGCCCTGTGGGGCGCCATCGCCGGCCTGCTGGGCCTGCAGGCGGCCCTGCTGCTGGCCGCAGCCCTGCTGCTCAGCGGCATGCTGCTGGCGCGCTCCTTCCCGCTGCGCATGGGCGAGGCACACGAAGTCACCCAGGTGCCCTTCAAGGCCCTGCTGGTGGCCGACGAGCCCAACCCCGACGCCGGCCCGGTGGCGGTGGAAGTGATCTACCAGATCCGCGAAGACGCCGCCGAAGCCTTCCTGGCCGAAGCCGAACAACTGCGCGCCCCCCGCCAGCGCGACGGCGCCACCTTCTGGCGCCTCTACCGCGACCTGGACGACCGCAGCCGCTACGTGGAGCGCTTCATCGTCCAGAGCTGGGCCGACTACCTGCACCAGCGCGCCCGCGCCACCGTGGCCGACCAGGCCCTCAAGGAAGGCCTGCGCCGTTTCCTGGCCGAGGGCGAAGTGGTCAAGATCCGCCACTACCTGGCCGAGCGCTGAACGTCTGAAAAGACGGCTCATCGCCCAGGCTCCGCTGCAAGCAGTCCCGACTCCACGCAGGCCCGACTCCCCCCCTGGCCCGACGCCACCCCCTGGCCCGACGCCACCCAGGCCCGACGCCACCCACCCCAGGAGATGCCCATGACCCCGGTTCCATCCGCCGGCCCCCACACTGGCCCGGGCGCTGCCGCCGCCGCTGGCGAGCTGCCGCCCCTGGCGCGGGAGGTGTTGCTCTTCTGGTTCGGTTCGATCGACGGGCAGGGCGACAGCCCCCGCAGCGCCTGGTTCATCAAGGACCCGGACTTTGACGACAGCATCCGCCTGCGCTTTGGCGCCCAGGTCGAATCCGCCCTGGCCGGCGGCCTGGCCGACTGGGCCGACACCCCACCGGGCGCCCTGGCGCGGCTGCTGCTGCTGGACCAGTTCACCCGCAACCTCTTCCGCGGCAGCCCCCGCACCTTCGCTGGCGACGCCCAGGCCCTGGACCTGGCCCGCCGCATGGTGGCCGCCGGGGCCGACCAGCAGCTGCCCGCCCTGCGCCGCGTGTTCGTCTACCTGCCCTTCGAACATGCGGAGGACGCCGCCGCCCAGGCCGAGTCCCTGCGCCTGTTCGCCGCCCTGGCCGCCCAGGACCCCTCCCTGGCCCACTTCGACGACTACGCCCGCCGCCACGCGGTGGTCATCCAGCGCTACGGCCGCTTCCCCCACCGCAACGCCGTGCTGGGCCGCAATTCCACCCCCGAGGAGCTGGACTACCTGTCCCAGCCCGGCGCCGGCTTCTGACCTGGCTGCCGGGCGGCGGCTGCCATGGCCACCCCCCGATTTCTTGTGCCCCCTTGGGGGGCCGGGACGGGCATCTTCCTGCCCTTGGGGGCAGTCTGAAGAAAACGCCGGGCCGCCCGCAGTTTTCTTGCACCCCTTCGGGAGGCCGGGACGGGCATCGCCCGGCCCTTGGGGGTCTTCATACCCAGCGCCGCACCTGCTGCGTGTAGGCCTCGTACGACGCGCCAAAGCGCTGCCGCATCACCCGCTCCTCCGGCAGGATCTGGAAGCGCTGGATCCACCCGCAGAACGCCAGCAGCACCACCCCGCCCGGCAGCGACCCGAACCACCACACCGCTGCCGCCAGGCACAGCGCCATGCCCAGGTACATCGGGTTGCGCGAAACGCGGAACCACCCCCGCGCCACCAGCGTGCTGGCCTTCTCCGGCGCCATCGGGTTCAACGTGGTGCGCTGCAGCCGGAACTGCAACGCCGACCCGAACAGAAACGCCGCCCCGGTCACCCCCAACAGCAGCGCCCCCCACCCCTGACCCGGCAGCACCACATGGCCCACCGGCACCCCCCAGCCCAGAGCGGCAATCAGCAGCAGACACAGAGCAGCGAGGGCAAGCGGCGGGATGCGCAGCTCAAGGCGGTCCATAGGGGAGGGCAGGGGAGAACAGGTCCAGTGCGTGGCGCACCAACCCATCATCGCACGGCCCTTCCCACCTCCTGCCACGCCCGCCTGCCACGCCCGCCCGCCCGCCACGTCAATCCCGCCCCACTGCCGTCCTCCCCGCGCCACTCCCGACATTCCTGCGCCACTCCCGTCATTCCCGCGAAGGCGGGAATCCAGCCCGTCCCTCACTTCATGCCAACGGTCTGTGCTGAGCGACAACACCGGCAAGCGCAGGGTCTCTGGATTCCCGCCTCCGCGGGAATGACGAGGGGGTGGTGTGCGTTGTAGGGGTCTGGGAATCCAGCCCGTCCCTCACTTCATGCCAACGGTCTGTGCTGAGCGACAACACCGGCAATCGCAAGGTCTCTGGATTCCCGCCTCCGCGGGAATGACGAGGGGGTGGCGTGCGTTGTAGGGGTCTGGGGGTCCAGCCCGTCCCTCACTTCATGCCAACCGTCAGCGCTGAGGGACAACGCCGGCAGGGGCGGGGTCTCTGGATTCCCGCCTTCGCGGGAATGACGAGGGGGTGGTGAGTGCCGTAGGTGCCTGAGGGTCGTGGCGCTGCGGGCGGGACTTCATCCCGAACTGCCTCCTGGTCTGTCATTCCAAGGGCACTCACGGTCCCAAGCCATTCCCGCCTTCCCCTACGTCATTCCTGCCTTTCCCCAGTCATCCCCGCCACGCCCCCCGTCGTTCCCCGCGCTTCCGCCATTCCCCGCACTCCCGTCATTCCCGCGCAGGCGGGAATCCAGCTCGTCCCTCACTTCTCAGGAGATCCGCCCCGGGCCACCCCAGCAGCAGCGCGCCCTACCTCAGGTAGAAGGCCCAGAGGTTGAACAAATCCGGCACCCGGAACCCGTCTGGCAGCGCGGCCGACGGTGGCGTCAGGTATTCGCTGCGCAGCACATACAGCGCCACCCCGTTGGACGCTGCGCGCAGCTTGGCCAGGTCGTTGGCGCTGCTGAAAAAGCCCAGCGCCGTCTGTCCGCCATCGACCCCCAGCACATAGTCCGATGGCAGCGCGGCCACCTCCGGGTGGGCATGCCGGAACAGCCCGGTATCGGCCCGGTAGCTGCCCCACTCGCCACTGCCCATGGCAATGTCCACAAAGTCCCCGTTGGGCGCAAAGCCGGCACTGTGGATGGAGTTCCAGTGGCAGGGCGACTTCATCGGCGTGGTCACCCAGCGGCCCGTCGCCGCCGTCCAGCGCGATCGGCTGCAGTCCACATAGACATAGGCCCCGCCATCGTCGGTGCCCACCACCTGCACCGCGTTGGAGGCCGAGTTGAAACCACTCGCCAGGTCCACCGGTGTGGACCAGCTGCCCGGGCGCCCGGTGGTGGTGGCGGCAAACAGGTGACTGCCGTTGCCCACCTGCTGACTCCAGGCGGCAATCACATGCCCCTGCGGCGTGTGGCCCAAACCCAGGAAGCGCGTGTCTTCGCTGAGGGTGTCCAACACCTGCGGCGTCTCGTCAAAGCCGCTGCCCACGTCCCCTCGGTAAGCAAGGAGGTCCCCCGGCAACGTGGCCCCCACATGCCGCCTGGACAGCGTATGCAGCGTGCCGTCCGGCGACAGCACCAACCCGACCCGCCCGCTGCTGTTGTTGACCGGCAGGTCGGCAAAGGTCTTCACCTGAAAGCCAGCACTGGACGCAGCGCGCCAGGCCACCGCATGACTTTCCTTCTTGGTGGAGTCGACGACCACCCAGCCGCCGAAGCTCACGGCCACGTCACCCGCGTCGTTGACAACGGCCTGCAGAGGCTGATCGACGGCGTTGGCCGCCTTGGACACCGAGGTCGCCGTCGCCGCCACCCGCACCGGCGCCTCCCAGCGGCCATCCCGCACCAGGTATCGGGCGCTGTAGACATCCCTGCAGTCGTTGTTGGAGAAGGGGTTGAAGTCGCCCGGCGTGCAGGGCCGGGAGCTGAGCCACACCGCATGGGCGTTGCCGCCGGGCGACACCGCCAGGTCCAGGTGGCGGGTGCGGGAGATGGTCGGCAGGTTGAACGGGGCTGCAGACGCATCCAGCTGCACCGCATCGGTCCAGGTGGGCAACAGGCCCGGCAGGCCCGGGCTGCCGTGCCGGGCGTACAGGGACGCCTGCGTGCCGTCGGACACCACATACACCACCACCGCATTGCCCACCGCGTCCAGCTTGGCTTCCACCAGGGCCACACTGGGCGTGGCGGTCTGCAGCAACTGCGCGGGGGCCCAGCTGCGCGAGTCGCAGCTGACGTGCACGTCGGTCACCCCATCCTCGTCCACCCGGCCGGTGGCGTTCTCCACCGTGCAGGTCTGCCCGGCCGGTTGCGCCGCCACGGTGACGGAGTAACTGTCGCCGTCCTTGAACGGGTCGGGAAACTGGAAGTCGCCATTGGCTCGCAGGGTCACGCTCTGCGTACCGGCCTGCAGCAGCACACTGCCGTCCAACCCGGTCACCGACCCGCCCAGCAGGCCAGGCTCGGCCTCCTGGTCTTCGCCGCTGCCCCCGCCTCCGCAGGCGCTCAGCAAGAGGGTGGCCGACAGCAGCAGGGCAGTCCACCCCGTTGCCACCGCGCTGCCGCCAAGGGCGCAGGGCCCCGCACTATCGCCCCGTGCACGGTGCGGCCCAGCCCGGGCGCAATCATCCATGCGGCCCGTGAGTCCCATGCGGCTCCGTCGGCGCGGGCCGCCCGGCTGGCCCACCTGCTCACTCTCGTCCGTGTGGTTCGACATGCGGCTGCTCCCCCCTCTGTTGACCCGCGACCGACCCGTGGTCGCGCTGGCGCCGTGCAGTATTCCCGAAATGAAACTTCTCATCCATGGCCCCAAAGGGGGTGTCGGCCCCCGGCTCCCCCTCAACCCGCACATGGAGGCTGAGTCCCAGCACCGACCAGGGGACAGGCAACCCGCCGCAGGACACGACAAACTCGCCGCTGGCTGCAACCGACCCGCCGCAGCCCGCCACCAACTCGCTGCAGGCTACGACCTTTCCGCCGCAGGCCACAAACAATTCCCTGCAGCCCCACCCCTTGATCTCCTTCAGGCCCGGCCCTTCAGCCCGCCTGCCACCCGCTGACGCCATGCATACTGCGGGGCAGGGAAGGGATGCACCCCATGCACGACGACACCACCCATCAGAACTCTCGACGGCCCGCAGCGGCCGCAGCATGGTGCGCCGCCCCGCTGGCGCTGGCCCTGACTTTGATGTTGCTGCCCCCAGCCGCCCAGGCCGCCTCCATCTACCTCTGCAAGGCCTACAACGGCGGCATCTTCTGGTCCAGCGCCCATTGCCGTGAGCACGGCGCACTCATCGACCGCATCGAGTCCGTGCCCGACCGCCTGCCCTTTGCCCAGCAGGTGTCCCTGGCCGAACAAGCCCGCGCCCGCGCCGCCGGCCTCTACCAGGCCCCCGCGCCGGTGCAGCAGGGCAGCGTGACCCACCATTCCACCCACACCGTGGTGGTGGACGGCCAGGTGGTCCACGCCACCGGCCAGGGCAAGGCCGCCGAATGCAAGGCGCTGGAGGCCCGCATCACCCAGCTGGACAACATGGCCCGCCAGCCCCAGACCGGGCAGATGCAAGACTGGATCCGAGATCAGAAGAGCAAGGCGCGGGATAGGCAGTTTGGGTTGAGGTGTTGAGCCACCGCGATCGCTCTGGACCAGGCATGTAAGGGTGGTTACGTGGTGCGGAAGGGTGTTTATCATCAGCCATGACTCGGCGTTCCTGGCTCATCTCTTGGATCGGCAAGACCGATCACGACGCAGCAAGCGCTCGGCCGGCTGGCGATGAAGTGGGGCCTGTCGCCTCAGCCTTGCTCGGCGGACCGCGGCACGACCGTGTCTATCTACTGACCAACTACGACTTCGAAGTCAGTCGGCGCTACTGCGACTGGGTTGCGCAGAAGACCGGCTACCCGCCGGACGCAATCGATCTGTACCAGATCGATCTCACCAGCCCGATCGACTATGCGTCGATCTACGTGGAGGTGAGCAAGAACCTCAAGCAGGCCGGACTGCCCCGTGACGATGCCGATCTGACCTTCCATCTGAGTCCCGGCACGTCGGCCATGACGGCGATCTGGATCATCCTGGCCAAGACGAGGTTCCCGGCGAAGCTGATCCAGACGTCTCGCGAACATGGGCTGCAGGCGGTCGACTTCTTCTTCGACCTCGCCAACGACTTCCTGCCGGAGTATCTGAAGCGTGGGGGAGAACGCATCGAGCGTCTGGTGGATGCCGCCAGGCCCGTCGCACCCGGCTTCGAGAAGATCCTTCACTGCAGCCCGGTCATGCGCGAGCAGATCGACGCTGCCCGGCGAGTTGCGGCGTTTGAGGTGCCGGTTCTGATTCTGGGAGAGACAGGCACCGGCAAGGAGTTGTTTGCAGAAGCCATTCACAACACCAGTCCAAGGGCTGGAGGCCCTTTCATCGCTGTGAACTGCGGCGCGATCGCCTCGGATCTGGCCATTTCTGAGCTCTTTGGCCACCGCAAGGGAGCTTTCACCGGAGCGGGTGCGGATCGGAAGGGTCACTTTGTGGAGGCCCACGGCGGAACCCTGTTCCTGGATGAGGTGGGTGCCTACGGACCGCAGGTGCAGCAAGCCTGGCGCGAGCAACTCGTGCCTGACGGGCCGCCGCCCGAGTTCGATCCCGACGAGCCGTTCTGACATCGAGCCCCAACAGCACTCCACAAGCAGATGGCCCCTAGTGCAGTGTTCCATTCTGTTTCCCACTTAACCGGGAGTTGGCGCGAATGACCTTCTGCAAGATGTCGCGAGCGCTCTTGGTCCAGATGAACGGCTTGGGACTGGTGTTGTGATGCGCGACGTACGCCTGATCGCCGCCTCCAGCTCGCCCACGCTGGTGAACACGCCGCGCCGCAGGCGTTCGGTGGTGATATCGCGGAAGAAGCGCTCGACCATGTTCAGCCAAGACGCGCTGGTCGGGGTGAAGTGAATGTGGAACCTGGGGTGCCTGGCCCAGCCACGCCTGCACCGCCGCGTGCTTGTGGGTGGCATAGTTGTCGGCAATCAGGTGCAGGGTCTTGCCCTTGGGCGTCTCGCGGTCGATCTGGCGCAGGAACTTCAACCACTCGGCGTGCGTGTGCCGCTGCTGGCACTGGCCGATGACCGTGCCGTCAAGCACGTTGAGCGCAGCGAACAGCGTGGTCGTGCCGTGGCGCTTGTAGTCGTGCGTCATCGTCTGCGCACGACCCTTCTTCATCGGCAGGCCCGGCTGCGTGCGGTCCAGTGCCTGCACCTGGCTCTTCTCGTCGCAGCACAGCACCAGGGCGTGCTCGGGCGGGGACATGTACAGCCCCACGATGTCTTCGAGCTTCTCGACGAACTTCGGGTCGCGCGAGACCTTGAAGCCACGCACCAAGTGCGGCTTGAGCCCATTGGCCTGCCAATGACGCATCACCGTGCTGGGGCTGACCTGCAGCACCGCAGCCATCTTGCGCGTGCTCCAGTGCGTGGCGGCCTCGGGCTGGCTTTGCGTGGTCAGCTCCACCAGCTTGGCCACGTCCACCTTGACCGGCGGTGCCCCGCGCGGCAGGTCCCGCTCGATGCCCGCCAGTCCGGACTTGATGTAGCGCTGGCGCCAGCGACCCGCCGTGATCCGGTCGATGCCCAGCTCCTGGGCGATCTGCAGGTTCTGCAGGCCTTGCGCGGCCAGCAAAACAATGCGCGCACGCTCGGCCAGTCGAACGCTGGTCGCCTTCGAATGCGCCAGCCGGATCAACTCAGCCTCCTCCTCTTGACTCAACTCGATCGCAGGGGCAACTCGCACTTCCTGGCTCCAACTCTGTCCGTAGTAGACCATTGGAGTCGTGTTGTTCAATTAAGTTGCTTCAACAATCAAACACTACACTAGCGGGGCCATCTGCACTTCGTCTCGGCCACAGCCGCAACAAAAACCGCCACCTCGCCAGCGAATAGTGGCGGAATTACACCGGCGCCAACAGGCGCACCCAGTCCGCGTGGGATCAACAACGTGCAGCGGCGTTTGGTTCGCTGGGGCATGTTCCGCGTGCCTTGGTGAGGCTCGCGCTGGGTCCCCGCCTTCGCGGGGACGACGTGGCTGGGGTGGGGTTCTGCCGGGGACCTCCCGTGCTTTGGGAAGGTCATGGCGCGACTGCACCGTCATTCCCGCGCAGGCGGGAATCCAGTGGGTGGAAGGGGGCGGCGTCTTTGAGGGGGCGGTTGGAGCGGGTGGGAGGCCGTTCCTGGATTCCCGCCTTCGCGGGAATGACGGGGGGGCCGGCGGGCACTCGAAGTCGTCACGTAGGGCGGCAGACTGACGGAGCTGGGTCCCCGCCTTCGCGGGGACGACGGGGGAGGAGGTTCCGTCTGTGACGGAATTACTGGAGCGAGCGGTCGATCGGGACGGCCTCATCGTCTCCGCCGATGATGGCTGGCCACTGATCGGCCCAGTCTGGGTTGCCGGCCTCGATCAGGCGCAGCTTCCATTGCCGATTCCATTTTTTCAGGGCCTTTTCGCGTGTGATCGCGCTGTCCATGGTTTCGTGCAGTTCGTACCAGACCAGTGTCTTGACGCCGTGGGTATTCGTGAATCCATCGGCCAGCCCCTGCCGGTGTTGCCAGACGCGTTGCACCAGTTTGGAGGTGACGCCGATGTACAGGGTGCCGTTGCGTTGGCTGGCCAGGATGTAGACGGCGGGCTGGCGGTTGCGGGGCATGGTGGGAGGGCTGGATTGCCGCCTGGGTTGGGATGACGGAGGGGGTGCGGTCGGTCGGGTGGGGGGCGATTGGCCGGCTCCCTGGATTCCCGCCTTCGCGGGAATGACGTGGGGGAGGGGGATGGGGAGGGTGGGCACCTGAATGCGCGCAGACAAGGCTGCAGCCATCCTGCGACAATGGTTCGCAGGAGGTGCCATGGTGGCCTACAAGACGGTCGAAGATGTGATCGGTGCAACCCCGCTGGTGCGGTTGCAGCGTCTGGGCGGCGAAGAGCTGGCCCGCCGGGGCAATGTGGTCCTGGCAAAGCTGGAGGGCAACAACCCGGCGGGTTCGGTGAAGGACCGGCCGGCCATCAGCATGATCCGCCGGGCGGAGGAGCGCGGGGACATCCGGCCCGGGGATACGTTGATCGAGGCGACCTCCGGCAACACCGGCATCGCGCTGGCCATGGCCGCGGCGGTGCGGGGGTACCGCATGGTGTTGATCATGCCGGAGGACCTGTCCATCGAGCGGGCGCAGACCATGAAGGCCTACGGGGCCGAGCTGATCCTCACGCCCAAGGTGGGTGGCATGGAGTACGCCCGTGACCTGGCCGAGCAGATGCAGCGTGACGGCAAGGGCCGGGTGCTGGACCAGTTTGCCAACGGCGACAACCCGCGGGTGCACTACGAGACCACCGGGCCGGAGATCTGGGCCGACACCGAGGGCCGCGTCAGCCACTTCGTCAGTGCCATGGGCACCACCGGCACCATCACCGGCGTGTCGCGGTACCTGAAGGAGCGCAACCCGGCGGTGCGCATCGTTGGAGCGCAGCCGTCGGAGGGCTCGCGCATCCCGGGCATCCGCAAGTGGCCCGAGGCTTACCTGCCCAAGATCTACGACCCGTCCAGCGTGGACGAGCTGCGCCTGGTCAGCCAGGCCGACGCGGAGGACATGGCGCGCCGCCTGGCCCGGGAGGAGGGGCTGTTTGCCGGCATCTCCGCCGCGGGAGCCTGCTGGGTGGCGCTGGACCTGGCGCGCACGCTGGAGAACGCCACGATCGTGTTTGTGGTCTGCGACCGGGGCGACCGCTACCTGTCCACCGGGGTGTTCCCGGCCTGATGCGGTGTCCGCCCCGCTGAACTCTGGTGACGATCGGCCGGCCGGCTGGCCGGAGGGCTGGCACTGGTGCCCGCGCTGCGCCACGGCGCTGGCCTGGCTGGCAGCGGAGGAGGATGGCGGGCTGCGGCACCGGGTGCGCTGCCCGGCCTGCGGCTTCACCCACTGGAACAACCCGGTGCCGGTGCTGGCCGCGGTGGTGGAGTGTGTGGATCAGGGTGGGCGGGTGCTGCTGGCCCGCAACGCGGCCTGGACGGCGCGGTTCTTCGGCCTGATCACCGGCTTCATGGAGGCCGGGGAGTCGCCGGAGGAGGGCATCCGGCGCGAGGTGGTGGAGGAGACTTCGCTGCAGCCGGGCCGGGTGTCGCTGATCGGCGTGTGGGATTTCCAGCGCATGAACCAGGTCATCATCGCCTACCACGTCGAGGCGACCGGCCCGGTGCAGCTGTCGCCGGAGCTGGTCGAGTACAAGCTGATCGAGCCCGGCGCCCTGCGCTGCTGGCCGCAGGGCACCGGCCAGGCGCTGGCGCAGTGGCTGCGTGGCCGGGGCATCGAGCCGCAGTGGCTGGAGCCCGCCTGAAGCCCCACTGAAGTCCGCCTGAAGCCGGCCAGCGGCTCCAGGCCTTTGTCCCGGATCAGTCCGCAGCGCGGGGCAGCACCACCAGCTTGCCCATGGCCTGGCGGGCACCCAGACGGCCGATGGCGGCGGCGGCGCCGGACAGCGGCACCCGTTCGGTGATCACCGGCTTGAGCTGGCCGGCGGCAAACCAGTCGGTGAGCTGCTTCAGGTCCGCCAGCAGCTGGCGGGGTTCACGCTGCATCGCGGCGCCCCAGAACACGCCCAGGATGGCGCGCTCCTTCAACAGCGCCAGGTTGAGCGGGATCTTCGGGATGTCTCCGGCGGCAAAACCCACCACCAGGTAACGGCCCCGCCAGGCGGTGGCGCGCAGGGCCGGCTCGGTGTAGCTGCCGCCCACCGCGTCGTAGACCACGTCGGCGCCGCGGCCGTCGGTCAGGGGCTTCCACCTCCCGGCGCCAGTCCGGCTGGGTGTAGTCGACGGTGGCGTCGGCCCCGGCGCTGCGCGCGAGGTCCAGCTTGGCCGGGCTGGAGGCGGCGGCGATCACCCTGGCGCCCATCGCCTTGGCGATCTCCACCGCCGCGATGCCCACACCGCCGGCCGCACCCAGCACCAGCAGGGTCTCGCCGGGCTGCAGCCTGGCGATGGTCTGCAGCGCGTGCAGGGAGGTGCCGTATACCAGCACGAAGGACGCACCGGTCTCGAAATCCATGTCGGCCGGCAGCTTCTGCACCCGCAGCGCCGGGGCGACACACTGTTCGGCGAATCCGCCGGTGCCCACCGAGGCGAACACCCGGTCACCCACCGCCAGGTGGCGCACCTCCGGACCGACGGCGGACACCACACCGGCAAGTTCAGCGCCGGGAGAGAACGGCAGCGACGGCTTGATCTGGTAAAGCCCCTGGACGATCAGCACGTCCGGAAAGTTGATCGACGCGGCCTGCACATCGATCAACACTTCGCCGGGGCCCGGCGTGGGGGAGGGCACGTCTTCGACCGTCAGCTGGTCGATCGGGCCGAAGCGGTGGCACATCAGGGCCTTCATGGCGTTCTCCAGGTCTCTTGTCTCTTGTGTGGGGCGCCGTGGGGCGGCGCAGGCATGCGGCGCGGATGATGCCGCGCCGGGCCGCGCACTGCCTGTCGCCTGGGTGCCGCAGGGGGCGATTCGGCCGTCAGGGTGTTCCCGGGTATTCCGGGGTGATCCCCGGGGAAGGCCGGCGACAATGTCCGGCCACCACGCAAGGAGTCCGCTTGAACCCCCATCTCACTGTGCTCACCCTGGGTGTGGACGACCTGGAGCGCGCCGTCGCCTTCTACCGGGATGGCCTGGGCTGGGCGACAAAGGGCATCGTCGGCCAGGAGTTTGAATGGGGGGCGGCGGCCTTCTTCAACCTGGCGGGCGGGCTGAAGCTGGCACTGTGGCCGCGGCGCAGCATGGCTGCCGAGACGGGGCTGCAATGGGGACCGCCCGATCCGACGGCTTTGGCCCTGGGGCACAACGTGGCCAGCACCGCGGCGGTGGACGAGGTGCTGCGCCAGGCAGCCGCAGCGGGTGCGCAGATCTGCAAGAGCGCGGGCCCGACCTTCTGGGGTGGGTATGCCGGCTGGTTCCAGGATCCGGACGGTCACCTCTGGGAGGTGGTCTACAACCCGCACCTGGCCGCGCTGGGCTGAGGAGGGCCGCGGCCGGAGGGGCGGGGATCAGGGCCGGACCTGGGGGGCGAACAGCTCCGGCTTGAAGCCCACCGTGAGGCGCCGAGGGGCGGCATTGCCCCAGTCCACCACCGGGCGCTTGATCACGCTGGGGTGCGCCAGCATCAGGGCCTTGGCGCTGAGCGCATCCACCACCGAGGCCCGGATCGCCTCGTCCAGCTTGCGCCAGGTGGTGCCGCTGCGGTTGACCAGCACCTCCCAACCGACTTCGCCGATCCAGCTGTCCAGGGCTTCGAGGGGCGCGCCCTGCTTCTTGAAGTCGTGGAAGGTGTAGGCCAGGCCCTGCGCTTCCAGCCAGGTGCGGGCCTTCTTGACGGTGTCGCAGTTGGGAATGCCGAACAGCATCAGGCTCATGAGGGCTCCAGGCAGGACGGATGAGAACGAAGAGCGGGGAGGCGAGCGGCCATCGCCGGGTCATCGGCGAGTCAGTGGCAGGTCATTGGCGGGCGGTGCGCACCAGTTTGGGCATGGCGGCCGGGTGGCTGGTGCGCCAGGGGTTGATGTCCAGCCCACCGCGGCGGGTGTAGCGGGCGTAGACCTGCAGGCGGGTCGGGCGGCAGCGGGTCCACAGGTCCATGAAGATGCGCTCCACGCAGTGCTCATGGAAGTCGCTGTGGCCGCGGAAGCTCACCAGGTAACGCAGCAGGCCGGGCTGATCGATCTGCGGGCCGGAGTAGCCGATCTGGACGGAGGCCCAGTCCGGCTGCCCGGTCACCGGGCAATTGCTCTTGAGCAGGTTGGACACCAGCGTCTCCTGCACCGGTTGTTCGTCGAACTGTGCGGACAGCAGCTCCGGGGCCGGCAGGTAGTGCTCGCAGTCCAGGTCCAGGCGGTCCAGGTTGACGCCGTCGAGTTCGTGGATGGGCTGGGCATCGAAGCCATCGGGAAGGATCAGCTTGACCCCGACGCGTTGACCGCAGGCGGCGCTGAGGTCGTCCACCAGGTGGCTGCGCACCTCGTCGGCACTTTCGAAGCGCGACATGTGGAAGCTGTTGAGGTAGAGCTTGACCGACTTGCTCTCCACGATCCGGGGCGATTCGCAGGGCACGGTCAGCTGCACCAGCGCCACCTGCGGCCGGCCCCTCGGGGTCAGCCAGGACAGCTCGAAGGCCGTCCAGAGGTCCGCACCGGTGAAGGGCAGGGGCGCATCCGCGCGCAATCCCAGGGCCGCCCGCTGCGTGGCGCGGGGAAGGGGAAACAGCTGTGTCGGATCGTAGTGGTCCGGGTACGAGACCGCACGCCCCAATTGGGAATCGGCCGGGCCATGGGGTTCATGTGCGGTTGGTTGGGGCAGGCTGGAATCACTCATCGCAGGCCGGATTGTCTCGCAGGGTGTGCTGTCACGCCCAATTGCGGGGGAACCGCCCCGATGCGGGGTGTTCGGCAGGTTGGAAAACCGCCGATCAGGACGCCATTGGAAAAGAAAGAAAACTTCCTGGCCCTATACTGATCAACGACAGGTATCAGGTGTGGAAGGGCTGCGCCGATATGCTGATCTTGCCGGGGCCGACGGGTACCGAAGGAAGTGTGGACATGGGTCAGAAATTGAAGGTTGCAGGCTGGATCTCGCTGGGTGTCGTGGCAGGTGCGCTGACGACGCTGCAGCTGCAGGCGACCGCCCGCAGTGCGATGTCTGCGCTGCCGATGGAAGAGATGCAGCAGCTGGCCACCGTGTTTGACCTGGTCAAACGGGCCTACGTGGAGCCGGTGGATGAGAAAAAACTCATCCGCGATGCGATTGGCGGCATGGTTTCCGGGCTGGATCCGCATTCCCAGTATTTCGAAGGCCAGGCCTACAAGGAATTCCACGAGAGCATCAACGGCAAGTTCACCGGCGTGGGCATCCAGATCGAGATGGACGAAGGCCTGGTGAAGGTGGTCTCGCCGATCGAGGGCTCACCGGCGTTCCGTGCCGGCATCGTCACCGGCGACCTGATCACCCGCATTGACGAGACGGCGGTCAAGGGCCTGACGATGGACCAGGCCATCAAGCGCATGCGCGGCCCCAGCGGCACCAAGGTGCT
The DNA here is from genome assembly GCA_016703325.1 of Burkholderiales bacterium. Taxonomy (GTDB): domain Bacteria; phylum Pseudomonadota; class Gammaproteobacteria; order Burkholderiales; family Burkholderiaceae_C; genus Sphaerotilus. The sequence continues at coordinate 83,483 of JADJCH010000004.1, forward strand.
GCTGACGATCTTCCGCAAGGCGGAGAACCGCAGCTTCCCGGTGACCATCGTGCGCGAGGAGATCAAGACCAAGAGCGTGCGCTCCAAGGTGATGGAGCCCGGTTATGCGTGGATCCGGATCAACCAGTTCCAGGAGCCCACGGTGCGGGATTTCGCCGAGCAGCTCAAGGACATCTTCAAGGCCGAACCCAACCTGAAGGGGCTGGTGCTGGACCTGCGCAACGATCCGGGCGGCCTGCTGGACGGCGCCATCGGCATCTCGGCGGCCTTCCTGCCCAAGGATGTGGTGGTGGTGACCACCAACGGCCAGATGGTGGATCAACGGGCCAGCTACAAGGCCTCGCCCAGCTACTACTCCCGCGACGGCAGCGATGTGCTGGCCAGCCTGCCGGCGGCCGTCAAGAACGTGCCGCTGGTGGTGCTGGTCAACGAAGGCTCGGCCTCGGCCAGTGAAATCGTGGCGGGCGCCCTGCGCGACCACAAACGGGCGGTGATCATGGGGTCGCAGACCTTTGGCAAGGGGTCGGTGCAGACCGAGCTGAACCGCCTGCCGCTGCCCAACACCTCCTTGAAGATCACCACGGCGCGGTACTACACGCCGTCGGGCCAGTCGATCCAGGCCAAGGGCATCGTGCCGGATGTGATGCTGGACGAAACCGCCGAAGGCAGCCCCTATGCCGCGCTGCGCACCCGCGAGGCGGACCTGGAGCGCCACCTGGTCAATGGCAACGGCGACGCCGACAAGAAGGATCCGGCTCGCGAGAAGGCCCGTGAGGAAGCCCTGCGCAAGCTGGAAGACGCCGCAGCGAAGAACAACAACAAGCCGGTGCGGCTGCCGGAGTTCGGCAGCGCAGAGGACTTCCAGCTGCAGCAGGCGCTCAACCGCCTGAAGGGCAAACCGGTGGTGGCCAGCAAGAGCCAGACCGAGCGCAAGCCGGAAGACGCCAAGTCGAACTGACGCACCGATGAACGACGACCAGCTGCTGCGGTACAGCCGACACATCCTGCTCGACGACATCGGCGTAGAGGGGCAGCAGCGCATCGTGGCCGGTCGGGCGCTGGTGATCGGTGCGGGAGGGCTGGGTTCGCCGGTGCTGCTGTACCTGGGCAGCGCCGGGGTGGGCACGATCACCGTGGTCGATCACGACACGGTGGACCGCACCAACCTGCAGCGGCAGATCGCCCACAGCGACGCTCGGGTCGGTGAACCCAAGGTGCTTTCCGCTGCGGCTGCTGTGGCGGCGTTGAATCCGGAAGTCCGCGTGGTGGGCCTGCAGCAGCGCGCCGACGAGGCGCTGCTGGACCGGCTGGTGCCCGAGGCCGACGTGGTGCTGGACTGCAGCGACAACTTTGCCACCCGCCAGGCGGTCAATGCCGCCTGCGTGCGCCACCGCCGACCGCTGGTGTCGGGGGCAGCCATCGGGCTGGACGGGCAGATCTCCGTCTGGGACAGCCGGGGGCCGGAGACGCCCTGCTACGCCTGCGTCTTCCCGCCCGGTGCCGAGATGCCGGAGGTGCGCTGTGCGGTGATGGGGGTGTTTGCGCCGCTGGTGGGCATCATCGGCACCATGCAGGCCGCCGAGGCGCTCAAGCTGCTGGCGGGCATCGGTCAGTCCCTCGCTGGCCGGCTGCAGATGCTGGACGGCCGGGACCTGCGCTGGACCGAAATTGCCCTGCCGCGGGACCCGGGCTGCAGCGTCTGCGCTGCGCACCGCCACGCCGGCTGAGGGCGCTGCCACGGTTTACGCCCGTGACGCGCGGGCCGATGTGAAGCGTTGAGCGCCGGGGTGGCTGCGGGGCGGTATGCTGCATTCATGACCACACCGCACAAGCCCCTGACGGACCACCGCAGCGAAGCGGCCATTGAGCTGACGGCCCGCAACTTTCCCTCTGCACAACAGGAAGCCCAGGCGCTGCGCCCGGCTTCGCGTTACGCGGGGCCGGAGAGCGCCTACCGCCTGGCCTTCACCGACGAAGCCTTCCTGCTGCGCGAGGAACTGCGCCCGGTGCGCATGCAGCTGGAGCTGCTCAAGCCCGAGCTGGTGCAGACGGAGCGGGGCATCGAGTCCACCATCGTCATCTTCGGCAGTGCGCGCATCCAGTCTCCGGAGGCGGCCCACGCCACGCTGGAGTCGGCTCAGGCCGGCGGGGATGAGGCGGCCCTGCGGCGTGCGCTCATGCAGGTGGAGATGAGCCGCTTCTACGATGAGGCCCGGCGGTTTGCCGCGCTGGTGACCGAACGCTCCCGCACCCTGGAGACGCCGATCTATGTGGTCACCGGCGGTGGACCGGGCATCATGGAAGCGGGCAACCGCGGTGCCCACGAGGTGGGCGGGCAGAGCATCGGCCTGAACATCGTGCTGCCGCACGAGCAGGAGCCCAACCCGTACATCACGCCGGAGCTGTGCTTCCAGTTTCACTACTTCGCGCTGCGCAAGATGCACTTCCTGATGCGCAGCATCGCGCTGGTGTGTTTCCCGGGCGGCTTCGGCACGCTGGATGAGCTGTTCGAGACGATGACGCTGGTGCAGACCGGCAAGTCGCGCCGCCGGCCGATCCTGCTGTTCGGGCGCGAGTTCTGGACCCGCCTGATCAACTTCGACTGGCTGATCGAGACCGGCATGATCAGCCCGGGGGACGTGCACCTGTTCCACTTCGTCGAGTCGGCCGAGGATGCCTGGCGCTGCCTGGCCGACCACTACGGTTTCGACCTGCCGGAGACACGCACCGGCGAGTTTGCGGACTACGTCTGACCCCCGGGAGGGTGTGATGAACGCAGCCGTCAGCCTGATCGGGGCGCCCACCGACATCGGTGCCAGCGTCCGGGGTGCATCGATGGGGCCCGAGGCGCTGCGGGTGGCACAACTCCAGCAGCGGCTGGAGGCCCATGGCCTGCAGGTGGCCGACCGGGGCAACCTGGTGGGGCCGGCCAATCCCTGGCAGGCGCCGCAGGAGGGCTATCGCCACCTGGCCGAGGTCACCGCCTGGAACACCGCCGTGCGCGATGCGGTGGCAGCCGAGCTGGCGCAGCAGCGGCTGCCCATCCTGCTCGGTGGTGACCATTGCCTGGCCATCGGCTCCATTGCTGCGGTGGCACGGCACTGCCATGCGCAGGGCAGGCGCCTGCGGGTGCTGTGGCTGGATGCCCATGCCGACTTCAACACCAGCGCCATCACCCCCAGCGGCAACCTCCACGGCATGCCGGTGGCCTGCCTCTGTGGCCACGGCCCTGCCGAACTGCTTGCACTCGCACAGCTGCAAGACGGCCGCGCGGCGCTGACACCCCGGCAGATCCGCCAGATCGGCATCCGCAGCGTCGATGCGGGCGAAAAGCGCTTTGTGCATGCGCAGGATCTGGAGGTTTTCGACATGCGCTACATCGACGAGATGGGCATGCGCCACGCGATGGAGCTGGCGCTGGCCACGCTGGACGCCCACACCCACCTGCATGTGAGTTTCGACGTCGACTTCCTCGACCCGCAGATCGCCCCGGGCGTGGGCACCACCGTGCCGGGGGGCCCGACCTACCGCGAGGCCCAGCTGTGCATGGAGATGATCGCCGACAGTGGCCGGCTGGGCAGCCTGGACATCGTCGAGCTGAACCCGGCGCTGGACCTGCGCAACCAGACCGCTGAACTGGCGGTGGACCTGGTGGAAAGCCTGTTCGGCAAGAGCACGCTGATGCGCAAGGGCTCGCGGAGCTGACCCTGTGAACGAACCCTCCATGACCGCGTTCAGCGACCGGATCGGCGGGCCCGGGCCGGGGGGGCGGCAGCTTCGGTCGCTGCTGCTGCCGCGGCTTCACGCAGCTTGTCCTTCTTGCTCTTGCGGCGGCCCTTGATGCCGCCATGCGGGTCGGCGGCGGTGGGGGAGGCCACCGTCTCAGGCTCGAAGCCGGGGATCTGCTCGCGTCCGACGCGCAGGCCCTGGCGCTTCTCGATCAGGCGGAAGTGGGCTTCGCTGCCCGGGGCGTCCGCGCAGATGAAGCTCACCGCCAGTCCGGGCAGATCGGCCGTTGCCCCCAGACGCCCGGTGCGGCCGATGCGGTGCACATGATCGGTGGCGGAGCGCGGCAGGTCGTAATTGACCACCACCTGCAGCCGATCGATGTCGATGCCACGCGCGGCCAGGTCGGTGGCCACCAGGACGGTCAGCCGGCGTTGGTGGAAGTCGGCCAGCACCTGGGCGCGCTTGCCCTGGCTGAGCTGGCCGTGCAGGGCCTCGGCGGCCATGCCATTTCGCCGCAGCTTGTCGGCCACATGTTCGCTGGCGTACTGCGTGGCCACGAACACCAGCACCCGCTGCCAACCCTCGCTGTCCATCAGGTGGCGCAGCAGCGGCGTGCGTTGGGCGGTGGTCACGACGATGGCGCGCTGGGTGATCGATGGCGCCGCCGTCCCTGCGAGGGCGGCTTCGGCCTCGCCGCGCACGTCGAGGTGCAGCGCGTTCGGGCGCAGCATCTGCCGGGCCAGGGCTGCGACGGTGTCCGGCAGCGTGGCGGAAAACAGCAGGGTCTGGTGCTGCGCCGGCAGAGCCTGGCGCAGGTGCGCCATCTCCTCGGCAAAACCCAGGTCGAGCAGGCGGTCGGCCTCGTCCAGCACCAGGCAGTGCAGGTCGCGCAGTTGCAGGGCCCGGTGGTCGAGCAGGTCCAGCAGCCGGCCAGGTGTGGCCACCACCACATGGGCGCCACCGCGCAGCGCCATCATCTGCGGGTTGATCGACACACCCCCCACCGCCACCACGCAGCGCAGTTGGGGGGCCAAAACGTGCAGGTCCTCGGCAATCTGTGCGGCCAGCTCGCGTGTGGGGGCGAGGATCAAGCCCCGCAACGGGCGCGGGCGCGGGCGCCGTGCCGGCAGGTCGGGCTCGTCCAGCAGGCGTTGCAGCAGCGGCAGCAGGAAGGCGGCCGTCTTGCCGGAGCCGGTCGGAGCCAATCCCAGGACATCCCGGCCCTGCAGGGCCGCGGGCAGGGCTTGTGCCTGGATGGGAGTCGCTTGCTGCCAGCCGATGGCGGCCGCTGCCGCTGCGAGCGAGGGACCCAGGCCGAGCTCGGCCAGAGTCGGTGCAGGCGCCGAGGCGATGGGAACGAGTTCCGCGAAGGAGGCGGGATCAACGGGAGCAGCGGGCACGGCGGGGCGGAGGTTTCGAGGGGCAAGAAGGTGGGCGAGTGTAGGGGGATAAGCCTGTCGTCCCGCTCGGTTGACTCAGCGGGTCGATGGAATTGGTTGATGACATCAACCAATACAGGCATAATGTTGACAACATCAACCAAAGACCGGAATCACATGACTCTTCCTTCTGCCAGCAGCCCAGCCCGGTGGGCCCGCCTGCTCCCCTTGTTGCCCCTGCTGCTGGTCGGCCTGCTGCTCAGCGGCGTCATCACCTGGATCAATCTGGGTTGGCGGGACGACTTCTTTGCCCGCTGGATGCGGGCCTTTGCCGTCGCATTGCCGGTGATGCCCATCGGCATCCTGCTGATGGCCCGGTTGGGGCGACAACTGTCCCGGTGGTGGCCGCAGGCGCCGGTGGTGGTGCTGCGCCTGCTGCTGGCCCTGGCCACCGCGGGGGTGATGGAGTCGCTGATGGCCACCGTGGTCACCCTGGCCAACCGGGGTTTCACCGAGGCCTTTGCGCAGCAGTGGTCGCAGGCCTTCGTGCAGTCCCTGCCGGTGGGCATCTGGGTGGGCCTGACGATGTCCTTCGTCGTGCGACCCTGGATGGAGCGGTTGCAGCTCCGCCCGGCCGCGGTGCAGGCGACGGTTGAGGATGCGTCGATGCATCCGCGCCGTTGAGGGTCGTCGGGTGCGCGCGACGGGGGGTCAATCCTCGTCCGTCTGTCCGAAGGCGGCCAGGCAGGCCTGCGCGAACTCCGGACTGCCGGTGAGCGTCAAGGCCACCGAGTGCCAGCCATCGGCCTCCTGCTGCACCTGCAGGTCGTGGTTCCAATGGCCACCGTCCTCGGCCGGGCCATGGCGGTCGCCAAAGTGCTGCCAGGCCCAGTCCAGCACCTCCTGAGCCTCCGCCAACGCCGCGGCCTGGTTTGCCGCAGGTGTGGAGGCCAGCCACTCCAGCACGGTGAGGCCGTCGGTGGTGTCCACCACCTCGCAACTCAGCCGGTGCAGTGCCATGAGGTGATGCGTGCAACGCAGATCACTGCATCATCGGGCAGCCACCCCCGCTGGCCTGGCCGCAGCCGCCACAGCCCGGCGGCATGGCGGGCAGTGCGTTGTCGCTGCCGGCCGGTTTGGCGGGCACCGAGAGCAGCTTCTCCAGGTGGGTGGAGTGGCACTGCGGGCAGGCCGGAACGGTGTCGGAGCGGACCAGGGTCTCGAAGCTGTGACTGCAGTCCTGGCAGGCGTACTCGAAGATGGGCATGGTGGAGACAACTCCCGGGGTGAGGTGAAGGCAGGTGTGGCCGAACGACGGCCTCGGCCCGGATTGTCGCGCGCCTGCAGGCCTCACGTCGCCCTGCGCAGCTCCTCGGCTGTGCCGAATGCATGGCTGCAGCAAGTCAACCGCGGTGAGTCAACCGCGGCGCAGCCAGGCCTTCCACAGGATCAGGCCACCGGCCACGATGGGCAGCAGGGGCCACCACTGCCGCAGCTGCAGCGGATCCACGATGCCGAGTTTCGTCGCCGTCAGCACGCTGCCCACCACCACCAGGGCCAGTCCACCCAGGTGATGGCCGCGCCGGCTGCCACCCAGCAGCTTGCCCAGCCCGAGCAGCACCAGTGCCAGCGGCCAGAGGGTGTGCAGCAGCCGCATGTCGGTCAGGTGCAGGTTGTCGGCCAGGGCCAGCAGACCGATGCCGATGGCTGCGAGCCCCAGGCCGGTGGTGATGCCGAGGTGATGTTTCTGACCGGAGGGAGTCGGGTGAGAGGCGGAGTCCATGCTGCGTTGGGTGCGAGTAACTGGAATGGCGCCAGTAGACCGCGGGAATCGCCTGCAGGGAAGCCGTCTGCGACGAAGTGCGCCTTCTGCGGTGTGGGCTGCCGTCTGAGCCGACCGAAGGATGCTGGGACATTGATCCCGGTTCAGGCTTGCTCCGGTTCGGAAGCCCTCACACGCTGCGGCGGGAGTACGCTGAAGCCGTTGAAAGTCCTCCGGGAGCCACCCACCATGAGCAAGCACCACGCCACCCTGATCCGCGCGCTCTTTCACGACCCACCTGCGCACAACCTGCATTGGCGCGACATCGAGGCGCTGCTGCGCCATGTCGGTGCCGAAATGGAGCCCCTCTCCGGCAACCGCGTGCGTGTCACCCTCCACCGCATGGAAGACGTGCTGCACCGTCCGCACGGCAACGAGGTGGACCGGCACTCGGTGCTGCACATCCGCGCCTTCCTGGGCCGCGCGGGGGTGACCCCCGCGGCGTATGAGCAGGACGGCTCGGTGGGGTGAAACAGGCAAGCGCCTTGCGTTGCGGCCGGTGCGGCGCAGCGAACTGTGGGGCGATCAGATGGCTGAGCCGCCTGAACCACCGCTTCAGGCGGAGGTCACGGGTTGGCGCGATGTCTGGCAGCCCGTCCTGAAAGCGCATTCGGAAAGTACATCGCCGTCAGGCTCTTGCTGTGCACCGGAGAGTAGCCGCGGCCGTCGCCGCGCTGGGCGGCATCGGCGTAGCGGCGCCAGTCGCGCACCCAGTGGATGGCGTCGCAGACCTCCAGCAGGCCCAGCGTTTCGCGGTCGCCCACCAGCACGCCCTGCACCCGCAGGCCCAGGCGCTCGCGGGCGTCGTCCAGGCGCTGCAGGGTGTGCGGCACGCAGCCGAACTCGCCATCGCTCACGATCAGCAGGTCGGCACTGCGCCAGCGGGCCTCGTGCACCCGCTCGATGGCGGATTCGATCGGGGTCTGGATGTCGGTGCCGCCGTCGAAGGCCTGTCCCATCAGTTCCAGCAGGGCCTGCAGGCCGTTGCGGTCGGTGCCCAGGTCGCGTTCGATCAGCTCACCCGGCCCGCCGAAGGCCAGCAGCTTGCAGCCGCGCTTTTCCTCGTAGGCCACACGCAGGGCCGCGATCACCACCGCCTTGGCGATGTTCTCCGGCGCGCCTCGCATGGAGCCGGAGGTGTCCAGGCACAGCAGGATGGGCCCGCGCTCCAGTGCCTGCGGGGCATCGGGCGACACGGCCTGGGCGCTGCGGGCCTGCGGGTCCACCCGCCAGTCGGTCAGCACCGCCTCGCTGTCCCAGCTGAGCAGGCGGGCCTCGGCGTGGCGGGCGCGCCAGAGCTTCTTGAGCACCGGGTGGCGCAGCATCACCGCCTCGGCGGCCAGCATGCGCTCGGGCCGACCGGAGAAGTGGATGCCGGTGATCTCGCCGGGCAGGTCCGGCAGCCGGGTGGTCACCGCACGCAGCGGCTGGGGTGGCCGGTGGGAGGTCTCCGGACGCGGCGGGGGGGGCGTATCGGGCGGCAGTTCGCTGCGCTCGCTGCGGCCGAGTTTTTGGATCAACGCGGCCAGTTCCGGCAGCTGCTGCAGCCACTCGGCGGCGCGGCGCGCAGCCTGCCAGGGGCGGGTCTGCAGTTGGCCGCGCAGCTCGTCCCAGCGCAGGTGGCTGAGGTCGCCCATCCCCTGCAGCAGGGCCAGTTCCTCGTCCAGCCCCTGGGTCTCGACCTGCCAGGTGTCGCGAAACTCACCGGTGACCTGCGCAATGGCGGCACTCCGGCTGAGCCGGGGCTGCAGGTCCACGATGCGGTCCAGGTGCCAGAACAGCGTGCGCAGCACCTGCTCGGCCAAGGCAGGCACACCGCGGCACAGGCTCGGAAGGCCGAGTTCACCCACCACTTCGCGCAGTCCGCCCGGTGGGTTCAGCGCCTCGGCGTCGCCAAAGTTGGCCTCAGGAGGTGGCAGCTGGCCGGCCTGCAGCAGCTCCAGCCAACGCTGCGTGTCGGCCAGACGGGCCTCGCGAGCACCGGCGCTGCAGATCAATCCGGGCAACCAGACGCCCCGGGGCAGCGCTTCCAGCAGGTGGTAGGGGTGGTCCAGCCGGTTCAGCCGATCCAGCGGGTGCACCTGGTCAGGGGGCGCCGTCCGATCGGTGCTCACGCGGCGACCCGCTGGTCCTCTGCCGGGGCCGGCAGCGTGACGGGCGTGGGCGCTGGGGTGGTGAGCGTGTCGTCGATCGGCAGGTCGGCAAAGCCGGCACGGCTGGCCATCAGCCGCCGCAGCAGGCCACCGAGCACGTCCAGGGTGTGGGCCGGGCCGGCCAGCACCTGGGCAGCCAGCGCGGGCGGCCACCACAGCCGCGGGGCCAGGCGGTCCTGCAGCTGCCGGGCGGCCGATTGCAGTTGCTCGTGGTCCTCCTGAACCTGCTCGATCAACTCGTCCAGCTGTGCCGTGCGTGCGGCGACGTGGGCCGGGCTGTAGTGGCGGCGCAGTTGCTTCTCCAACTGGGCGGAGACGATGCGCATCATCGCCCCATCGCCGCCATTCCCCTCCCGTTCGCCCAACCCAATGCTGCGCGCCAGGGCCAGCTTGCCGGCGGCGTTGTCGGCATCGCTGTCGTTGCGGTCGCTCTGCTCCAGCTCCAGCTGCTTCTCGAACGCCTCGACCGCGTGGGTGAGCCAGGGGGCTTCCAGAGGTGCGGCCTGCAGGCATTCATCGCGGAACCAGTCGACCAGCGGCTGCACCTCCTGCGGCTTGTCGGCGGCCACATAGGGCGCCAGCCAGAGGTCCAGCGCGTCGATTTCGCTGCGGCCCTCGCTGGCGGCGGCCGTGCGCATCAGGCCGATCCACTGCCGCCAGCGTCGGTCGCTGAGTGAGCGCTGTTGCCCTGCCAGCCACCGGCGCAGCGCCTGGCAGGCGGCCAGGGCCTCGTCGGACAGGCGCACCTGCGCCGCAGCCGTGGCCATGTTGTCCAGGTCGGCGTTGGTCAGCGGTTCGGCCGGTTGAGCGGTGCCGGCCGACTCCAGCTTCAGCAGGGCCTCGAAGCCGTCGTCACTGACCGGCTGCACCGGTACGCGCAGCAGGAAGCGGTCGAAGAAGGCCAGCAGAGATTCGTCGCTGGGGCCTTCGTTGCTGGCGCCCACCACACTGATCAAGGGTGTGCGCTGGCGCCCGCTGCCGTTGTCGAACTCCCGTTCGTTCAGCAGGGTCAGCAGGGCGTTCAGGATGGCCGAGTTGGCCTTGAACACTTCGTCCAGGAAGGCCACCCCGGCAGTGGGCAGGAAACCTTCGACGATGCGTTCGTAGCGGTCCTCCTCCAGGGCGCGCAGCGACAGCGGGCCGAAGAGTTCCTCCGGTGTCGAGAAGCGGGTGAGCAGGCGCTCGAAGTAGCGCGCACCCGCAAACGCCCGGTGCAGGCGGCGTGCCAGCTCGCTCTTGGCCGTGCCGGGGGGGCCGATCAGCAGCACATGCTCGCCGGCCAGCGCGGCGAGCAGGGCCAGGCGGACAGCGTGCTGCCGTTCGAGCAGGCCGGCTTCCAGGTGGGTCAACAGATCCCGCAGGCGCAACGGCAGGGGAGTGGAGGTGGCGGCGGGGCTGTCGGTCGGCATGGGCGGATTGTCCAGGGCTGGCCCCTGGGGTCGCAAGCCAAGTGGTTCAAGAATTCAGGCGATCGTCCGCCGGCTCACATGGGCGCAAGACCGGGATGCCGCCTCTGTGGCGTCTGAGGTGAGAATGCGGCATGGTTGAAGCGTCAGAGAGCCCCTGTCCACCACCCCGGCCGCAGGGCCCACCACTGGAGCATTCGCGACGGCGGCTGTGTGCTGCCTTCGGTGTGTTGCTGCCTGCCGTGCTGCTGGGCGTGCCGATCCAGGCCTGGGCTCAGGCCGCCGCAACCCGGCCTGGCGCCAAGAGTCGGCCCCCCGAATTGCGCTGGGAAGACCTGGTGCCCAAGGACTGGGACCCGGGCAAACGCTTCCGCGACCGCAATGTGCAGGGCCTGAGCGACGCCGACCCCAAGGTGCTGCAGCTGATGCGGGAGTTGCGTGAGGAGTGGGACAACGCCCCGACGCGACCGGAACTGGACGGCGCCGCGGTGCGCATCCCCGGTTACCTGGTGCCGCTGGAGGAGAGCCGGGGTGAGCTGTCGGAGTTCCTGCTGGTGCCGTACTTTGGCGCCTGCATCCACAGCCCGCCGCCGCCGGCCAACCAGATCGTGCATGTGCTGCCTGCCAGGGCGGTGAAGGGTTTTCGCAGCATGGACGCCGTCTGGGTCACCGGCACGATGCGCACGCAGAGACAGGATTCCTCGATGGGCGTGAGCGGCTACCGGCTCGAAGCCCAGGCGGTGGAAAAGTACAGCGCCGGCGCGCGTTGACCGGAGTTCAGATTCGATGCTCGCCCGCGGCGTTCACCTTCAGTACAGTTTTGAGACCGACGGCCAGCGCGGCGCGCAGGTGCAGAACCCTCTGTTCGACCTGCTCACCGCGGTGAAGGAGGGCGGGTCCATCCAGCACGCGGCCAAGTCGCTGGGGGCGTCGTACCGCCATGTCTGGGGCCAGCTCAAGCACTGGGAGGAGGTGCTGGGTGAGCCGCTGCTGACCTGGACCCAGGGCCAGCCGTCGAGATTGACCCCCTTTGCCGACCGCCTGCTCTGGGCCGAGACCCAGGCACGCACCCGGCTGACACCGCACATCGAGGCCCTGCGGGCTGAACTGGAGCGGGTGCTCAGCGAGGCATTGGACGGCAGCCAGCAGGTGCTGACGATCTACGCCAGCCACGACCTGGCGCTGCCGATCCTGCGCGACGCCGCCAGCCGGCAGCATCGCCTGCACATCGACCTGCGGTTTGCCGGCAGTGTGGATGCCCTGCGGGCCCTGGCCGAGGGGCGCTGCCTGGTGGCGGGATTCCACGTGCCGCCGCAGCACGACCGGGGGGATGTATTCGCCCATTCGCTGCGGCCGCTGCTCAAGCCCGGGCGCCACAAGCTGATCGGCTGTGTGCGGCGCACTCAAGGGCTGATGGTGGCGCCGGGCAATCCGCTGGGCCTGCGCGGGCTGGCGGATCTGGTACAGGCCAGCGACGCCGCTTCAGGCGGTGTGGGGCGGGGGGGGCCAAGGGGCGCTGTGGCACGCTTCGTCAATCGCCAGGCCGGCTCGGGCACGCGGCTGCTGCTGGACCATCTGCTCGAACAGGCGGGTCTGGACGCCACGCAGATCTGCGGTTATCAGGATCAGGTGGAGAACAGCCACCTGGCCGTGGCGGCCGCGGTGGCCAGCGGCGCGGGTGATGCTGCGTTGGGGGTGGAGGCCGCGGCCCGGCAGTTCGGCCTGGACTTCCTGCCGTTGCTGGACGAGGACTACCACTTGGTCTGCCTGAAGGATGCCTTGACCCACCCGGCGGTGCTGCGCCTGCGCGAGCAGCTGGCCAGCCCGGAGTGGCCCGCGCTGCTGGCGGATTTGCCGGGTTACGCTGCCTCCCACAGTGGTCAGGTGCTCTCGCTGATCCGGGCGTTGCCGTGGTGGAGTTTTCGCCTGCCCAAGCCGGTGGGGCTCAACAGCCCAGCCCTGGAGGACGCAGGCGACCTGGAAGACGACGAAGCCTTCGCGACGCAGGATCCCCTGGCGCCACAGCGCCTCAGCCCTTGAACAACTTTGCCCAGCCGGGGCGGCCCAGTCGGCGCAGGGTCTCGATGTTGCGCTCGTAGATCTCGCTGGCCTCCGGGAAGGCCGCCACCGCCTGGTCGATGCTGCTTTCGCGCAGCAGGTGCAGGGTGGGGTAGGGTGAGCGGTTGGTGAAGTTGTCGATGTCGTCCGGCTCCGTGCCGGCAAACTGGTACTGCGGGTGGAAGCTGGCGATCTGCAGGATGCCGCCCAGGTCCAGTTGCTCGACTGTGGCGTCGGCCACATCCAGGAAGTCGTTGTAGTCGATGAAGTCCTGCAGCACCTGGGGGTGCATCAGCAGCGTCATCTCCACCTGCGCGGGATCGGACTCGGCGAGCAGGCGCAGTTCGCGCTCCAGGTCGGCCTGCAGCTGGCCGGGCTCGGTGGCTGTGCTGACCACGTAGCGCAGCTGATCCTTCACATGCACCGCCTTGGCAAAGGGGCAGAGGTTCAGGCCGATCACCGCCCGCTCCAGCCAGCGGCGGGTCTCATCGACCACGGTGGCCGTGTCCGCCGGCCAGTCGCCTGCCAGACCGGGCACGCGGCCCTGCTCACTGTTCATCGGGCCTCCGCCGCGGCGGAGGTGGGGAGCAGAGCGGCGTGACTGTCCGTCCGTGTGCCCACCTGTCCTCCGGTCAGTGCCTCCACACCGATGCCGCGTTCACGCAGCAGCGCCTCCAGTGCGGGCAGCAGCGGGCCCAGGCGCTCCTCCAGGGTGGCGCGCACGGTGTCCACCATCACCTGGGTGCCGCGTTCGATTTCAACATTCAGCGCAGCGCCCGCCCCCTTGTCGCCGAAGGTGGTCTGCCGCAGGGTTTCCGGGATCAGCCAGACCTCGAACCAGCCGCTGCCATCCGGCTGCCGTCCGGCCTCGGCCACGGTGAGGCTGGCGCCGTTGACGGCGATGTAGCCCTTCGGAAACACATAGCGCATCCACGGGGCCGGCACGTCGATGCGCAGCACGTGGTTGTTGGCAGGGTTGCGCACTTCACCCACCCGGGCCTGGAAGTCCACATGCCCGGAAATCGGATGGCCGCCGATCTCCACCCCGTCGCGGGCGGCACGTTCCACGTTGATGTGGTCACCCACGCAAAAGCTGCCCAGCGTGGTCAGCGCCAGGCTCTGTTGCATCACGTCGAACTCGGCGCGATCGGCGCCCTGGTGGCGGGTCGCCGTCAGGCACACGCCGTCGCAGGCCACACTGGCACCGACGGTCTGGCCCTCCAGGAAGCCCGGCGGGAAACTCAGGGTGAAGGTGCGCAGACCCGGTTGGTCGGTGACGGCTGCGACGGTGGCGACGGCCTGGACGATGCCGGTGAACATGGTGGATGGCGCTCTGAAAGCTGCGATGCCGCCAGCTTAGCAGGCCGTCGCCCGACCATGCTGCACTGCGTCAGGGCGCGCGGCGCAGCTTGACATGGGCCACGAAACCACCGCCCGGCGCATTGCCCAGCTCCAGCTGGCCCCCCATGCGGGTGACAGTCTTGTCCACGATGGCCAGTCCCAGCCCGGCGCCGGTGGTGCTGGTGTGGGTGCGGGCCTTGTCGCCACGGTAGAAGGGGGTGGTCAGGCGCACCAATTGCTCCGGGCTGACGCCGGGGCCCTCATCGCGCACGCTCACCACCACCCACTGCCCTGCTCGGGCATAGGTGACGGTCACGCGGGCGATACCGTCTTCGCTCAGGGCATAACGGCGGGCGTTTTCGAACAGGTTGGCGAACACCCGGTCGAGGTCGGTTTCGTCGGCCAGCACACGCACGTCGGTGGTGACGCGGGCCTGGATCTTCACGTGTTCGCTGGACATGCGGCGGATCACCGTGTCCAGGAGCACCGCCAGCACCACCGACTGCAGCTTGACCTGCGTCGGCCGGGCGTAGTCCATGAACTTGTCGATGATGGCGTCGAGCTGGTCGATGTCCTGTGCCATGTTGCGCTTGGCCTCCTCGTCCACCACGCTCATCTCGGTCTCGAGCCGGATGCGTGCCAGCGGCGTGCGCAGGTCGTGGGAGATGCCCGCCAGCATCACCGCCCGGTCGTCCTCGATCTTGGCCAGCTCGCGGGCCATGCGGTTGAAGCCGCGGTTGACCTCGCGGATCTCACGGGTGGCGGTTTCTTCGTCCAGGCGGGAGTGGAACTCGCCCTCGCGGATGCGGCTGGCCGCAAAGGACAGCTGCCGCAGCGGCCGGTTGATCAGCCCGGCGATCAACGCCGAGCCCAGCAGGGTGAGCAGCAGCGTCAGCCCGAGCACGAGGAAGTAGGTCTTGCCGGTGACGGCGGACTGCACCCGGCCGGGGTCGGCCTGCAGCCAGTAGTTGTCCGTCTCGATCAGGAAGCCCACCCACAGCCCCGGCGTGCCGTTGACGCTGCTGGCCACGATGGTCTGCGGCCCGAGCCGGCTGCGAAGTTCCGCGCCGATGGTGCGGGTGAAGCGGTCCACCTCGAAGGGGTCCCAGCGGTCACCCGGCTCGCGCGGCTGGAGCTTGACCGCCTCCTGGTCGGCAATGTTCTTGACCAGTGCGACGCGGTTGACCTGATCGGTGTAGCGCAGCGCCGCACGCGAGAGGTTGACCAGGCTGGCAATCTGCTGGGCCGCCTGCACCCCCCTGGGCTCCAGCTCCAGGTAGCGCAGCATGTAGACCCAGCCCAGGATGCCCGCGCCCAGCATCAGCGACAGCAGCAGGAAGGTGCGCCAGAACAGGCTCATCGGCAGGCTCTTGCGGAACAGGGTCGCAAGCATGCGCGCCATCGGTGAAGCCACCGAGGGTGGGGGCTGGATCAGGGTGCTGGTGGTGGTCTGTGCCATGGGGGCTGCCTGGACGCGGTTCGGACAGGCACTGTCCTGGGAGAAGTATGCCGCTCAGGCCAACAAGGCAGGCAGCCCGGTCCGATGGACCTCAGCGCAAAGGGTTCAAGCCGCACCGTCCGGCACAAAGACGTACCCCACTCCCCACACGGTCTGGATGTAGCGCGGCTGGGAGGGATCCGGCTCGATCATCTTGCGCAGCCGCGACACCTGCACATCCAGGCTGCGGTCAAAGGGTTCGAACTCCCGGCCGCGGGCCAGCTGGGCCAGCTTGTCGCGCGACAGCGGCTGACGCGGGTGCCGCACCAGGGCCTTGAGCATGGAGAACTCACCGGTGGTCAGAGAGATCACGTCCCCGTCGCGGGTGAGTCGGCGCAGAGCCAGGTCGAACTCGAAGGGGCCGAAGCTGACCGACTGGGCATCCCGCGAAGGCGCACCCGGCGCTTCCATCAAGGGGCGGCGGCGCAGCACCGCATGGATGCGTGCCAGCAGCTCGCGCGGGTTGAAGGGCTTGGGCAGGTAGTCGTCTGCCCCCACCTCCAGGCCGACGATGCGGTCCACATCCTCCACCTTGGCCGTCAGCATGATGATGGGGGTGATGTCGTTGGCCGCACGCAGGCGGCGGCAGATGGACAGGCCGTCTTCGCCGGGCAGCATCAGATCAAGCACGATCAGGTCCACCGTCTCGCGGGTGAGGATGCGGTTGAGGGCCTTGGAATCCTCGGCAAGCAGGACCTCGAAGCCTTCCTGCGTGAGGTAGCGGCGCAGCAGGTCGCGGATGCGGGCATCGTCATCGACGACGGCGATGCGGTCGGTGCGCTGGGCGTTGGCGGTGGTCATGTCGGCGGCTCCGAATTTGTAACAGGGGCGATTGTGCGCATGCCGGAACCCGATTTTCGAGGGTTCTGACTCGCTGTTACATTTCTTGCGACCGATTGAAGATCGACCCGATCCAGGTTGCATCTGCGGTCATCCGGGGGGCATTCCCCCACGTTGTAGCGGGGCCGGCCCTGATTCTCAGGGTCATCCCTGATCGAAGGACACCCGATGCTGCGTCGAACCCCTCCTGCCATCACACCCCGCTGTGTCAACCGGCGTCTGGGCCACCGTCTGGCCCGCCATGCAACGATGGCCGGCGGGGCCTGCCTCCTGGGGGCAGGGCTGTCGTTTGCCCATGCCCAAGTGCCCCCAGCAGGGGCAGCGCTTGCCGCTGAAGGCATCCGGGAACACAACGTGAGCTTCAGTGCCTCGGCCAGCCTGGAGCTGCCACAGGACACCTTGACCATCACCCTGCAGGCCACCCGGGAGGGCAACGATGCCGCCCAGGTGCAGTCCAGCCTGAAGCAGGTGCTGGAGGCTGCCCTGGCCGAGGCCCGCAAGGCGGTCCAGGCCGATGCGTTGGAGCTGCGCAGCGGCAACTTCAACCTGTCCCCCCGGTATGGAAACAACGGCCGCGCCAACGGCTGGGTGGGCAGCACCGACCTGCAGCTCAGCGGGCGGGACATTGGCCGGGTGGCTGCCACTGCCGGGCGCATCCAGGGCATGGTGATCACCTCCACCGGCTACAGCCTGTCGCGCGAGCTGCGTGAGAAGCACGAGCAGGAGCTGATCGGTCAGGCGGTGCAGGCCTGGCGCCGGCGGGCTGCCGAGATCGCGCGGCAGTTCGGCTACGCCGGCTACGTGCTGGGCGAGGTGCAGGTACACACCAGCGAGGGCGAAACGGTTCGCCCGATGCCAATGATGCGGGTGGCCGCCGCCATGGACTCGGCACCCCTGCCCACCGAGGCGGGCAAGGGCAGCGTCAGCGCCACAGTCCAGGGCAGCGTGCGATTGACGCGCTGATGTCGCCCGGTGGCGGGCGCGCTCAGGGCGCCGGCCACCGCAGGGTCACTGGGTCGGTCCAGCCGCCGTCCACGGCCCAGGACTGGCCGCGCACGTTGTCTGCGGCGGCGGAACAAAGGAACACCGCCAGGCCACCCAGCTGCTCGGGGGTGGTGAACTGCAGCGAGGGCTGTTTTTCGCCCAGCAGACGCCGGGTGGCTTCGGCGTTGTCCACACCATCCTTGGCGGCGCGGGCGTCCACCTGCTTCTGCACCAGCGGCGTCAGCACCCAGCCCGGGCAGATGGCGTTGCAGGTCACGCCGCTGGTGGCCGTCTCCAGCGCGGTGACCTTGGTCAGGCCCACCACACCGTGTTTGGCGGCCACGTAGGCGGCCTTCTGCACCGAAGCCACCAGGCCGTGGGCGGATGCAATGTTGATGATGCGGCCCCAGTTGCGCGCCTTCATGCCCGGCAGTGCGAGGCGGGTGGTGTGGAAGGTCGAGCTCAGGTTGATCGCGATGATGGCGTCCCAGCGCTCCACCGGAAAATCTTCCACGTTGGAGACGTACTGGATGCCGGCGTTGTTGACCAGGATGTCCACGCCGCCGAACTCGGCTGCAGCGTAGGCCATCATGGCCTCGATCTCGGCCGGCTTGCTCATGTCGGCGCCGTGGTAGCCCACCTTGACGCCCAGCGCCTCGACCTGGGCCTTGGGCCCGTCGACCTCGCCGAAGCCGTTGAGCACGATGTTGGCGCCTTCTTTGGCCAGGCTGAGCGCAACGCCCAGTCCAATGCCACTCGTGGAGCCGGTCACCAGTGCGGTCTTGCCTTTGAGCATGGATTCACCCTTCGTCGGTTGGTTACGATGCATTATCCCGGCTCCGGCCTGGGCTCTGCCTGACAGGGACGGCCACGCAGCGCCGGCCTCCCATGGCCTCCACCGAACTCCTGACCTCCGATGAACCCGACGGAACTCGCCCCTCGCCTTCACCACGTCTCCTGCCTGGACGGCCGGGGCCTGCACCGCATGGCCTACTGGGAGTGGGGCGACCCAACCAACGACCAGGTGGTGGTCTGCGGGCACGGCTTGTCGAGACAGGGGCGTGACTTCGACACCCTGGCCCGTGCACTCGCGCCACGCTGGCGGGTGATCTGCCCGGACGTGGTCGGGCGGGGCCAATCCGACTGGCTGGCCGATCCCCATGGCTACCAGGTGCCGTCCTACGTGGCCGACATGGTCACGCTGGTGGCCCGCCTGAATGTGGCGGAGGTGGCCTGGGTGGGCACCTCGATGGGGGGGCTGATCGGCCTGGGGCTGGCCGCGCTGAAGGGTTCGCCGGTGACCCGGCTGGTGCTCAACGACGTGGGCCCGACCATCGAGTATGTGGCGCTGGAGCGCATCGGCGAGTACCTGGGCGCCCCGCTGCGCTGGCCCGAGGTGGAGCAGGCCGCAGATGCGCTGTGGCAGATCTCGCAGGGCTTCGGCCCGCACACCCGGGAGCAGTGGTTGGCATTGACCCGCCCGCAGCTCAAGCCCGCGCCCGAAGGGGGCTGGATGCCGCACTACGACCCGGCCATCGCCCAGCCTTTCCGTCTTGTCACGCCGGAGGTGGCCCGCGCCGGTGAAGCCATGCTGTGGCTGGCCTACGACAGCCTGCGTTGCCCGACCCTGCTGCTGCGCGGAGCCGAGTCCGACCTGCTCTCACCCGCCACGGCCGAGGCCATGACCCGGCGCGGGCCGCAGGCCCGCCTGGTGGAGTTTGCGGGCGTTGGCCACGCACCGATGCTGGTGCAGCCTGATCAGGTGCAGTGCGTCGTCGACTTCCTTGAAGGGCGTGACGATGCCTGAGTGCCAGGCCCGATGAGGACCGGCTCCCACACGCCGGCCGCGGCGCAGGCGTCCCCCGCAGCCATCGTCGCCTGGGCCAGCCAGGCCAGTGAAAGTTCACCGGGCCTCCCGGGATCGCAGGGCGGGCCGCCGGATGGGGCGTCAAGCCCGGAGATCGAGTTGCAGCGCCTGCAGCGGGCCCGGGACTTTGCGCTGCCGCTGCTCAGCGGCCGGCGCTTCGACACCGGTGAGGACGCTCTGGCCCATGCCGACGGTGTGGCGGCCATCCTTGCGGCGGTGGGTGCGGCACCGGCGATGCAGGCCGCCGTCTACCTGGTCTATGCCGGTGACTTCCTCACCGACCCGCAGACCGTGGTGAGCCAGGCCTTCGGCCCGTCCTACGCCAGCCTGGTGGTGCACACCCGCCAGCTGGTGCAGGTGCAGCGCAGCGCCCGCGACGCGCTGGCGGACGTGACCGATCCGCAGGTGCTGCGGCTGCAGCTGGAGCGGGTGCGCAAGATGCTGCTGGCCTTCTCCCGCGATCTGCGGGTGGTGCTGCTGCGCCTGGCGTCGCGCCTGCAGACGCTGCGCCACTACGCGCTGACCAAGGAGCCCTGCCCCAGGGCGCTGGCGCGGGAGACGCAGCAGGTCTTTGCCCCGCTGGCCAGCCGCCTGGGCATCTGGCAGATCAAGTGGGAGCTCGAAGACCTGTCGTTCCGCTTCCTGCAGCCCGACGACTACCGCCGCATCGCCCGTCTGCTCGATGAGAAGCGGGTGGAGCGTGAGGAGAGCGTGGAAGCGGCGCGACGCCGACTGACCGCTCACCTGAGCGAGCACGGTGTGAACGCTCAGGTGCAGGGGCGCCCGAAGCACATCTACAGCATCTGGAAGAAGATGCAGGGCAAGGGGCTGGATTTTTCCCGGGTGTTCGATGTGCGGGCGCTGCGGGTCATCGTCGAGGACGTGCCGGGCTGTTATGCCGCCCTCAGCCGCGCCCACGAGCTGTGGACGGCCGTGGCCGAGGAGTTCGACGACTACATCGCCCGCCCGAAACCCAACGGCTACCAGTCCCTGCACACCGTCGTTCGCGACGAGTCGGGTCAGGCCCTGGAGATCCAGATCCGCACGCGGGAGATGCACGAGCATGCGGAAAGTGGTGTGGCCGCGCACTGGGCCTACAAGGAGGCGGGCGCCAAGGGGTATGCCGGTGTCAGCGCGAGCGGCGACTTCGAGGAACGCGTGGCCCTGGCGCGGCGCGCCGTGCTGCAGCAGCTGTTGGCCTGGGAGCGTGACTTTGCCGGCGAAAGTGCGGCCCAGGGCGAGGCTCTCGGTGCGGCCGAGGGGCTGTTCGAGGACCGCATCTACGTCTTCACACCCCAGGCCAGTGTGGTGGAGCTGACGGCGGGCGCCACGCCGATCGATTTCGCCTACACCCTGCACACCGACCTGGGTCACCGCTGCCGCGGCGCCAGGGTGGACGGTGTGATGCTGCCCTTGAACACGCCGCTGCGCTCTGGGCAGACGGTGGAGATCACCGCCGCCAAGGAGGGCGGGCCATCGCTGGACTGGCTGAACCCGCAGCTGGGTTTTGTGCGCAGCCAGCGTGCCCGGGCCAAGGTGCGGGCCTGGTTCAATGCGCGAGCGCTGCAGGAGACCATCGCCCGTGGCCGGGAGGCGGTGGAGAAGCTGCTGCAGCGGGAAGGGCGCACGGCCTTCAAGCTCGACGACCTGGCCTCGCAGCTGGGCTTCCGGGGGGCGGAGGCCCTGTTCGAGGTGGTCGGCAAGGATGAGTATTCCCTGCGCCACATCGAGCAGCTGCTGCGTCCGGCCGAGCCGCCAGCGCCGGAGGCGCTGCCCAACCTCAAGCGCTCCCGGGCGGCCGGAGGGCAGGGGGGCGTGCTGGTGGTGGGGGTGGAATCCCTGCTGACCCAGCTGGCGCGCTGCTGCCGACCGGTCCCGCCGGACGACATCGGCGGCTACGTCACCCGCGGCAACGGTGTGGCGGTGCACCGGCGCGACTGCAGCAACTTCCGCCAGATGGCCGCGCGTGCGCCGGAGCGTGTCATTCCGGTGACCTGGGGTGAGGCGGCGCGGGACGCACAGGGGCGCTCCCGTCTGTATCCGGTGGACATCTCCTTGATCGCCCACGACCGCCAGGGTTTGCTGCGCGATGTGTCCGAAGTGCTGGCCAAGGAGAAGATGAACGTCACCGGGGTGCACACTGAAAGCATGCACGGCACCGCCTTCATGACCTTCACGGTGGAGATGGCCGACACCGGCCGCCTGTCAGCCGTGCTGAATGCAGTGGGGCATGTTGCGGGTGTTCAATCGGTGCGTCGCCGCTGACAGGGCATGCCCGGGGATCGATTCGACAAGTTTTTTCATCGATGGCTATTGACGAATTCAGAAGCCATGCTATAGTTCAAAGCTCTTCAGGCGCGTAGCTCAGCTGGTTAGAGCACCACCTTGACATGGTGGGGGTCGTTGGTTCGAGTCCAATCGCGCCTACCAAATCTGAAGTCGGATACGCCGCGAACCGCAGGGTTCGCGGCGTTTTTCGTTCCAGGGCCGGGTTGCAGCAGCCGGGGTTGAGATTTCGCAATTCACGCACCCTCAGCTGAGTTTGTCGAGGGTCAACCCCAGCCGGGTACGGCAACACGTATTGCCTAGAATCCCGTCCGTATACAGGAGATTTCCACATGGCCACGACCCGCCGAGCCGCGGACAACGAATCCGGTCCGTCCGACGGCGTTCGCGTGCTGAAGAAGTACCCGAACCGTCGTCTGTACGACACCCAGACCAGCGCCTACATCACGCTTGCCGACGTCAAGCAGATGGTGCTGGGCGGTGAACTCTTCGAGGTGCGTGACGCCAAGACGGGTGAGGACCTGACCCGCAGCATCCTGCTGCAGATCATCCTGGAGGAGGAGTCTGCGGGGGTGCCGATGTTCTCCACCCAGACGCTGGCCCAGATCATCCGCTTTTACGGCCACACCATGCAGGGCCTGATGGGCACCTACCTGGAAAAGAATGTGCAGGCCTTCTTTGACCTGCAGAGCCGGTTTGCCGAGCAGACCGGTGGCCTGTACGAAGGCAAGGCCTTCAACCCCGAGGCCTGGAGCCAGTTCATGGCCATGCAGACGCCCCTGCTGCAGGGCATGATGGGCAATTACATGGACCAGTCCAAGAACCTGTTCGTGCAGATGCAGGAGCAGATGCAGAAGCAGGCCAGCAGCTTCTTCCCCACCGTGCCGGGTTTTCCCCAGCCTCCAAGCGGCTCCCGCTGACAGCCTGGCGGCCCGATGCCGTCCGCCGCCGCGCGGCCATCCGTTCCGAGCAGAGGCCCTACCGGACGCAGGGCCGGGCCACCTCGGGCGTGTAGCAGGCCAGCTTGGGCAGGTAGGTCTCCCACTCCGCTGCGCTGAACGGCCGTTCGGCACGCTGGCACAGGGCCTGCACCAGCAGCGCGCTGCGGGTGGTGCCCAGTTTGCTGCCGCTGGCTGCGTTGTCGGGTGACAGCAGCGCCAGGGCCGCCGGCGCGTCGAGCTGGCGCAGCGCTCGCCACAGGGCGTTGTAGATGGCCGGCTGCACCGCGTCGTCGGCATCGTGGGGCGTCCAGCGCCAGGCCTTGACGGCCAGCATCGCAGCCAGGTCAGGAGGCTGGCCGGGCCGGGCAGCACCGGCCAGCAGCGGGGCCACAGCGGCATCCATCTGGCCGGTGGAACGCAGGTTGTCGGTGCGCAGCTCGCGGATTTCGCTGTCCAGTCCGGCGAGTTTCCAGGACGCGGACGACACCTCCTGCTGGAGCTCGGTCACCTTCTTGCGCTGGCTCTCGATCTGGGCCAGCTGGCGCTGGTTGTACTCCTCTTGCCGAGCGATGCCGGCCAGCAGCTCGGCGCGACGCCGCTCGGCCTGAGCCACCGCGGCGCGCAGGGCCGCCTGGCGCTGCTGCAGCGAGCGTTGCAGCGACGCCAGCCGCGCCAGTTCCTGTCGCAGAAGCTCGCGCTGGGCGTCCAGCAAGCGGTTGGCCTGCTGCAGCCATGCCGCCTCGTCCAGCAGGCGCGCCCGGGCTTCGACCAGCGCCGCCAGCTCCCGGGCCAGCGCGTCGATGCGGCGGCGCAGCGCGTCGGTACCTTCGGTGTCGGGGGGGATCACCACGTCGGTGTCAAAGGCTGCGACGGGCTTGGCTGTTCTCGGAACCGGCGGATACACCTGAGGCGGCTCCATCGGCATCATCGCGACCGGCGCGCAGGTCAGTGTCTCGGCGACCAGTGCCCGCAGCCGCCGTTGCACGAACGTCAGCGCGTCGATCTGCAGGGCCAGCGCCTTGGCCTGCACCGCCAGCGTCGCTGGCACGCTGTTCAGGTTCATCTCGCCCCTCCACAGGTGTGACACCTCGGCGTCCAGATGCCGGCCAGTGGCCACCAGCATGTCGCGCCGGGTCTCCAGCAGGCCGTACTCCAGCTTGAAGCGCGACAGCTCCACATCGAGCCCGCGGTTGGTCTCGCGCAGCCGGGCCACGTCGGCCTCCAGCGGGGCACGGCGGGCGTCGAGTGTCGCCACCTCGGCCTTCAGGCGTTCGTGCGTGGCCCGCAGGTCCTGCACCGCGGCCAGTTGCACCGCCTGGGCGGCCTCGGCGCTGGCGCGGGCCTCGCCCAGCCGCGCCACCTCGGCCTGCAGGATGCGGTTCTGCTCGCCGCGGGCCTCGGCCAATTCGGTCTGCTGGCGCGCGTCGATCACCAGCCAGGCGATGGCGGCGCCCACCAGCGCCAGGCCGCCCAACACCGCCGCCGTGCGCCGCAGCAGGTGGGCGCGGCGGCTGCGCAGCAGGAAGGTCATGGCGCGGTCGAACTCTTCCGGCGGGTCACCCGACCAGGCGGCGGTGGGCGCGGTCTCCTGGCGCCAACGCCAGCCCAGCGTCAGCTCGGGCGGGCGCCACAGCCCGGCCTCGCCGGCGGCATGCTGGCGGGCGCTGCGCTGCAGCCGGCGGTAGACCTCCGTGGCGCGGGCCTCCTGCTGCACCCAACTCACCAGGCGCTGCCACAGCCGCATCAGGCTTTCGTGGGTGATGTCCACCACGTCGTCGTCGCGCAGTGCCACGCCGGCGGCCGGCAGCAGGAAGGCACGGCCCGGGGCGCGGAAGACGTCGATCACGCGGGCCAGCTCCTCCGGCTGCGCCGCGCAGGCCTGCCGCAGCAGGCCGAACGCGGTGGGCCGGCGCAGGCCCAGGCCGTCGTCGTTGGTCACGGTGAGCGCCTTGAACAGCTTCTCGGCCATGCTCTGCTCGCGCGGCGCGGCCAGTTCTTTCCAGGCCAGGTCGGCATGGTCGGAGAGCGCGTCACGCAGCGTACCGATCTGCTGGTAATGGCGGATGTCGATCGGCTCGCCGGTGGCATGGTCGGCCGCCCAGGCGTCCCAGGTGCGCATCAGTGCATGCTGCAGCACCGGCAGCTGGTCGCTGCCGGCGTTGGCTTCGGCGAGCTCGCCCACCTCGTTGAGCAGGCGCACCAGCAGCCGCGGCGCCACGGCCACGCCACGCACCGCCGCCGGGCCGGTGATGGCTGCGCGCAGCGCGTCGCGCGACAGCCCCGGCACCAGGTACTGGCCGGCGTTGATCGCCTCGGGCAGGCCCTGGAAGGCCATGCACTCGCCGATGAACTCCGAGCGCATCGTCAGCACCACGTAGATCGGCGTGGCGGCGGCGCCCGCTGCGCGGGGCCCCTCCGGCGCTCGCGCGGCCTCCAGCAGCAGCTTGACGAAGGCGGCGGCCTCGTCGTCGGTCTGCGGTCCCTGCCGGCGGCGGAATCGGAACAGCTCCTCGAACTGGTCGACCACCAACAGCAGGTTGTCGCCCGGTGGCAGAGCGGCCTGGCGCACAGTGGCGACGAGACCCAGGCTGCTGTCGCGCAGCGCCACCTCCAGCGGCAGGCGGGGCGCGGTTGCCTCAGGGGCGGCAGGCGTGTCAGGACTGGCGGCTCCGGCATCACCCAGCACGCCGGACCGGGCCAGCGCGGCGGCCAGGCTGCCGATTGGGTCCTGGCCGGGACGGAAGATCGCCACCCGCCAGCGGCTGCCCGCACCCGACATGAAGCCGGCGTGCAGCGACGGCACCAGCCCGCAACGCACCAGCGAGCTCTTGCCGCTGCCCGAGGCGCCCACCACCGCCAGCAGCCGGGTCTGGCGCAGGCGCCGGCGCAGCTCGTCGGTCTCGCGCTCGCGGCCGAAGAAGCAGCTGCTGTCGTCGGGCTCGAAGGCGCGCAGCCCCGGGTAGGGGTTGGCCGGGACGGTTTCGGCCGGAGCGGGATCGGCGGTCATTGCGGCCCCCGCAGCGCCGCGACGAAGGCCTGCAGCGCGGCGGGCGCGAAGCCGTCGGCCATCGCGATCAGCGGCGCCTCACGGGTCAGCAGCCGCTGCTTGGCTGGCGTGGCCGGCGGCGCCAGGCAGATGCCCGTGGCCCGCAGCGGTGAGCGCCGCCCGAGCGTGGGCAGCCGCCGCAACTCGGCCAGTTTCTGCCGCAGCCACAGCTCGCCGCCGGCGCCGTAGTACACCAGCAGGCCGTCGCAGTCGCGCAGCTCGGTGTCGTTGAGCTCCCGCAGCTGTGTCTCTTCGCCCTCGAACAGCGGCAGCACCACCTCGAAGCCCAGGCCGAACAGGTGCTCCTGCAGCGGCTGCACCGCAGCCTGGTCGTCGGCACTGCAAACCAGGTAGATGCGCCTGGGCGGGCCACCTGAGGCGGCGGCCTCGACCGAGGCGGCCTGAGCCGCCAGGGCTGCCTGAGCGGCCCTGGCCTCCTGCGCCTCCTTGGTTGCCTGGGCTACCTGCATGCGGCGCACGACCTCGGTTTTCAGCGCTTCGAACGAGGTCTTCAGCAGGTCGGAGCCCGGGGCCGGGATCGGATCGTCGCGCAGTGCATCGAGCAGCCGGCGCTGGCGCTCCGCGGCAGCGTCGGCGTCCGGCGCCAGCCACACCAGCCGTGCCAGGCCCTGGCCCTGGTCCTGGGCCGTGGCGCAGCTGCGAGCCCGCTCGGCGGCGATGCGGGCCTGCAGCGCCTGCATCGATTCGTCGCTGCCCTCAGGCACCAGGCCGCCGGTGGCGCCCAGCAGGTGCACCGACAGCAGCGCCTCGGCCATCTGCGCGCGCACCAGGGCCTCGGCCTCGGCGGCCACCAGAGGCAGTTCCACCGCGGGCAGCACCCGCCAGCCCTGGCGCAGCAGTTCGCGCCGCAGTGCATCGTGTGGTTCGCGCAGCTCGGATGTGACCGTGGCCAGGTAGGCCGCGGGCGCTGCGCTGCCGGCGCCGGACCCGGCCTGTTCAAGCTGCTGCAACAGGTCGGCAATGTCGTAGGCCAGGTCGTTCAGCCGCACCCAGAAGTCGCGTTCGGCCTCTGGCCCGTAGACCTTGTTGAACTCCAGCGGCCGCCCATTGCCCGCCTGCAGCCGGTAGAACTCGTAGCCCAGCAGCGGCTGCACCGGCGCGGGGACGCGCTGGGGTTCGACCGGCGTCTTCACAACCTTGAACACCCGGGCCTTGTGGCCCAGCACCGCGCCGCCGGACAGTGCCGCGGCCTGCCAGAAGCCGGTGAGCTCGCGCTGGCACCAGTCCGACGCGAGGTAGCGCGGCGTGAACACCGACACCAGAGTCGCAGCCTGTCGGAAACGCGCGGCCAGCTCATCGGCGAACACGTCATTGCCCTGCAGCTTGGGGTCGCGCCAGATGCGCGCCGGCTTGCCCATCACCTCAGCCAGACGCTTGCCCAGCGCGTCGGCGAAGCCGGAGATCCAGCCCTCGCTGCCCGCCGTCAGCGCCTGGTTGTCCAGGTGCGCGTAGCTGATGAAAACGTCATCGCTGAATGCCATGGCCCGACGCGCTCCAAGGGTGCGATGGGAACCATATCACGCAACGCGCGCCGCGTGGCCGGGAGCAGGCTGCCGTCAGGGCGCGTGCGCCGATCACGACTGCGGCGGCGGCCTCTGCAACAAGCTGCGGCCCATCTCCGACAGCAGCCGGGCCAGGGCGGCGGCGGGCCGGGTCAAAGGCGCGTCGGCGCGCGTGTGCAGGCCCACGGTCATGCCGGGCAGGCGCTCCACGATGGGGATCTGCTGCAGGGCCTCGCCCACCTGCGGCATGTCGAGGAAGGGGTGCTGCACCACGGCCAGCAGGTCTGAGCCGGCGAGCAGTGTGCGCATGGCGCTGAAGGACTCGCACTCCGTGACCTGCCGGGGCTCGGGTGCGCCGATCGCATGCAGGGCCTCGACGGCAGCTGAGCGCCGCAGGTTGCTCACCCATTCCTGGCGGGCCAGTGCAGCCGCCGAGTGGGCCCGGGCGAGAGGGTGCCCCCGGCGCGCGACGACGATCTGCTCAAGGTGGGCAATGGGTTTGAAGCGGATGGCCGGGTCGTCCTGCCCCTGCGGTGCGCGCGGCGCCAGGCTCATGTCGAGGGAGGCGTCGCGCACCATCGGGCCGGTGGCGTGCCGCAGGCCCTCCACCAGGCGCAGCTGCACGTCGGGGAACTTCTCGCGCCAGCGCAGCACCGCCTGTGGCACGACCTGGGCGGCGAAGAAGGGGCCGAAGCCGAGGGCCACCTGCGCTTTGGCCTCCCGCGCCACCTCTTCCTGGGCCTTGGCCAGCTCGGCCCAGCCGGCGCGCGCCCGCACGTGGAAGAGCCGCCCCAGCGCGGTGAGCGTCACGCCGGTGGGCGAGCGCTTCAGCAGTGAGGCACCGAGCTCCTCCTCCAGCGAGCCCAGGCTTTTGGTCAGGCCGGGCTGGGACACGCCAAGCCTGCGGGCTGCGGCGTTGATGCTGCCGGCATCGACCACGGCAAGGAAGTCGCGGATTTGCGTCAGTCTCATCGAAACCTTGCCTTCCTTCTGGCGCTTCCCCGGTATAGCCGGTGGTTATGTCCCAGATGCCGGATGCATCTTACAAGGAGCGCGAAGAAGGGATCCACTGGGGTCCTCGGTCAGGAATCTTCCGACCCGCACCCCTGGAGACCTCCGATGCGTTCGACTTCACTCCTCTTCGCCGCGGCGCTTCTGTTGGGCATGGCCACCGGTGGCAACGCCGTCGCACAGAGCTGGCCAGGCAAGCCGGTCACCGTGATCTCGGCCTTTCCGCCGGCCAACAACGACCAGATCATTCGCATGGTCGACGGGCCATTCCAGGCGGTGTTCAAGCAGCCGCTGGTGATCGAGAACCGCCCCGGCGCCGGCGGCAACATCGGCGCCGAGGCCGTCGCGCGCGCTGTGCCGGATGGCCACACGCTGCTGGTGACGGTGGACACGGTGGCCACCGTCAACCCGCGCCTGTATCGGAACCTGAAGTTCAAGGCCGATGTCGACCTGGTGCCCATCCTCTATCTGGCGAACTCGGCACAGACGCTGGTGTGCCATCCGTCGGTGCCCGTCAAGTCGGTGGCCGAGCTGGTGGCTCACGCCAGATCACACGACCTGTCTTACGCTTCCGGCGGGCAGGGCGTGCCCGGCCATCTGGCGGCCGCGATGTTCCTGGATGCCACGGGTCTGCGCATGACGCACATCCCGTACAAGGGGCCCACCGCGGCGCTCCAGGACCTGATGGGCGGCAACGTGCACTGCGGCTTCCTGGCCACGCCGACGGTCCTGCCGCATGTGAAGAGCGGCAAGCTCACCGGCCTGGCGGTCACCTCGGCCAGGCGTTCGCCCCTTGCGATGGAACTGCCGACGATGAGCGAGGCGGGCCTGTCCGGCTTTGAGGCCAGCTTCGGGCAGCTGCTGCTGGCGCCCAAGGGCACGCCGGCGCCGGTGGTGGCGGCCCTGAACGAAACCTTCGCCGCGGCGCTGGCGCGGGACGACGTGCGCACCAGGATGCTGGCGATGGATCTGGAGTTCGTCCCCAACACGCCCGGGCAGGCGGCCGAGCGGCTGCGCCGGGAAGCCGACAAATGGGCGCGGGTCGTGGAGCGCCTGGGACTGAGGGCCGATTGACCTTCTGCCGACGCTGTGCGATCGGTCGGGGGCGATGCCCGGGCCGCCAGCGATTGACCCCTATTCTTGGCGGGCGCCGTTTCCACGCGCGCCGACTGCGCCAGGATGGCCAGCAGCTCCTTCCCGTCGGCGCCGGACTTCCTGCCGCCGGCCGGGCCGCGCTGACCCTCACCGGGCCGATGCGTCCGTTGACTCGAAGCCCCCCTCCAGCCAGGCGGCGGCACCGGCACGCGTGAGCCTGTAGCCGGGTGGCACGCGGACTTCAGCGAGCTTGTTGTCCCAGGCGTCGCGTGCGCTGAGCAGGGCGTAGGGGTGCTCCTCATCGGGCACGATGTCGAGCATCACGACCACCGCCCCGTTCTCGCCCGCCAGCGTGAATTCCTTGTGCAGCTGCGCGTGCCGCTGCTGCTCGTGGCGGCGCAGCACCTCGCCGGCCGTCTTGACCAGGGTGTTGAAGGCGGCCTGATCGAGCGGCTTGGGGTTCTTCTTGTCGCGCCCCATGGTCCAGGGGCCGACCAGCGCCGGCTCGGTTTCGCCGGCCTTGTACATGGCAACGGCCCAGCCGTCGTCGTCGTTGTTCTTGATGACCTGGGCGGTCCAGCCGCTGTCACGCCAGCGGCGTGGCTCATGGATGGTTTCGTTGTCGGGACTGTCGGTGGTCATGGTCAGGCTCTATCCCTTCGCGCCGCCCTTCTTGAGCCAGGGCAGCAGCACCGGCCAGACGGTCGCCAGGATGCGTGGGTGGGCTGCTTCGTTGGGGTGGATGCGGTCGGGCTGGAACCAGTGCAAGGGGTCGGCATCATCGGCCACCCCGGCCAGCAGGAAGGGCACCAACGCAGCGCCCTCGGACTTGGCCACGTTGGCAAACAGATCGCTGAACTGGCGGGCGTAGGCGGGGCCATAGTTGGGCGGCATCTGCATGCCGGCGATCAACACCTTGGCACCGGCTGCCTTGCTGGCCTGTGCCATGGCGCGCAGATTGGCCTCGGTCAGTTGCAGCGGCAGGCCGCGCAGGGCGTCGTTGCCGCCGAGTTCGATCACCACATGGCTGGGCCGGTGTTTGGCCAGCAGGGCCGGCAGACGGGAGCGGCCCCCGGAGGTGGTATCGCCGCTCACGCTGGCATTGATCACCTGGGTGCCCGGCAGCTCCGTGGCCAGGCGAGCCTCCAGCAGGGCCACCCAGCCGCTGCCGCGCTTCAGGCCGTATTCGGCCGACAGGCTGTCGCCCAGCACCAGCAGTGGGCGCCCAGCGCCGCCCTGAGGCTGGGCCTGCACCGCCGGGCCGGACAGCCCCGCCAGCAGGAGTGCAGCGCCGCTCAGGATACAGTCCCGCCGGTTCGGCGCGCGCCTCGGTCGCTGGCCGAAGGTGTTGTTCAAGCAACCGGGCCTGGCAGGGCGCATGGAGAAACCCATCATCGACAAGATCATTGAAGTCCAGGGCGTGACCAAACAGGTCCGCGACGCCACCGGGGTGCTGACGATTCTGCATGAGATCGATTTCAGCCTGTCCGAGCGGGAGTCGGTGGCCATCGTCGGCGCTTCCGGTTCGGGCAAGAGCACGCTGCTGGGGATCCTGGCCGGTCTGGACACGCCCAGCAGCGGCCAGGTGCGGCTCGCGGGGGTGGACTTGTTCTCGCTGGACGAGGATGCCCGCGCCGCGGTGCGCGGGGAGAAGGTGGGCTTCGTGTTCCAGAGCTTCCAGCTGATGGGGCATCTCAACGCGCTGGAGAACGTGATGCTGCCGCTGGAGCTGCGGGGCGACCCGCAGGCGCGCCGATTGGCGCGAGAGATGCTGGAGCGTGTGGGCCTGGGTGAGCGCCTGGGCCACTATCCGCGCCTGCTTTCGGGTGGCGAGCAGCAGCGTGTGGCCCTGGCCCGCGCCTTCGTGCTGCGTCCGGCGGTGCTGTTTGCCGACGAACCCACCGGCAGCCTGGATCACGCCACCGGCGAGTCGGTGATGCAGTTGATGTTCGAACTCAACCGCGAGGCCGGCACCACGCTGGTGCTGGTGACGCACGATCCGGCCATCGCCGCGCGCTGCGACCGCCAGATCCGCATCGAGGCCGGTCGACTGGTGGAAGCGGTGACGACGCCAGCGCTGGCCCCGGCCTGACCGCCTCGACTCCTGCTCTGCTGCCGTCCTGCTGTCCGCTTTCTCGTCTCCTCAGAACAAGGCACCCGCATGCCCGCCCATCTCCTGTTCGGCTTTCATGCCGTCACCGTCCGCCTGAAGATCGCACCTCAGACCCTGCGCGAGCTGCATTTCGACCCGTCCCGGCGCGATGCCCGCATGCGCCACTTCCTGGAGCGTGCCCGCGCTGCCGGGGCCAACCTGGTGGAAAGCGACGACGCGCAGCTCACCCGCCTGGCGCGCAACCCGCGGCACCAGGGGGTGGTGGCCCGGGTGGACCCGCTGCCCCAGCGGCATTCGATCGACGAGCTGCTGGAGGATCTGGAGGCCGCTGGCGGCACCCCGCTGCTGCTGGTGCTGGACGGGGTGACCGACCCCCACAACCTCGGTGCCTGCCTGCGCGTGGCCGATGGCGCCGGTGCCCAGGCGGTGATTGCACCGCAGAAAAACGCTGCCGGCATCAACGCCACCGTGGCCAAGGTGGCCAGCGGGGCGGCCGAGACCGTGCCGTACTTCATGGTGCCGAACCTCGCCCGCGCGATGGGGGAGCTCAAGGAGCGCGACATCCGGCTGATCGGCACCTGCGACGATGCCGAAGTGTCGATCTACGACGTCGACCTCTCCGGCCCGGTCGCCCTGGTGCTGGGTGCCGAAGGCGACGGCATGCGTCAGCTCACCCGCCAGACCTGTGATGCGCTGGTGCACATCCCGATGAGTGGTGCGGTGGAGAGCCTGAACGTGTCTGTGGCCACCGCGGTCTGCCTCTACGAGGCGCTGCGGCAGCGCCGGGCCGCCTCCGCGGAGGCGGAGCCTCTGCCGGGGGATGCAGATGTCGATGCCAATGCCGATGCCGATGCCGATGCCGACACAGCGTGAAAACGCCACAGTTGGCTGAGTACACTGCGGGCATTCCGATGCAACGCTGCCAAGCCAGATGCCCGTCCTTGCCGTTCCCCACCCGCTGATTCGCCACAAGGTCGGCCTCCTGCGCGAGGAGGGCTCGACCAAGAAGTTCCGCGAGCTCACGGCCGAGATCGCCCGCCTGCTGGTGTATGAGGCCACCGCCGATTTCCCGCTGGAGCCCGCCAGCGTGAACGGCTGGTGCGGCGAGATCGCGGTGGAGCGCATCGCCGGGCGCAAGGTCACTCTGGTGCCGATCCTGCGCGCCGGGCTGGGCATGCTCGATGGCGCGCTGGACATGATCCCCAACGCCAAGGTCAGCGTGGTGGGGGTGGCCCGCAACCACGAGACCCTGCAGCCCGAGCCCTATGTGGACCGGTTCGTGGGGCATCTGGCCGAGCGCACCGCGCTGATCCTGGACCCGATGCTGGCCACCGGCGGCTCGATGATCGCCACGGTGGACATGCTCAAGGCGCGTGGTTGCCGGGACATCCGTGCGCTGGTGCTGGTGGCCGCGCCGGAGGGCATCGCTGCACTCGAAAAGGCCCACCCGGATGTGCGCTGCTGGACGGCTGCCATCGACAGCCACCTGAATGCCGACGGCTACATCATTCCCGGCCTGGGCGATGCGGGTGACCGCATCTTCGGCACCCGCGATACCTGATGAGCGTCATCGTCCCGCTTGCTGCTTCTGCCCCTGGAGCCGACATGTCATCCCGCCTTTTCATTCACCCGGTTCCCCACGCAGCGCTGCGCGGACTCGGGGTGGCCCTGTTCATTGCCGGATTGGTCGGCTGCACCCAGGAAACCCAGAACGAGATCCGCCGCGGCATCCAGAACTGGACCGGCACCAACGGCGTGCTGGAGGTCTATGCCGGCGACAAGGTGATCAAGCGCTTCATCAAGATCGACAAGATGAGCACCGCCCACGGCACCGACGATGCCAAACCGCGTCCCTACCGCTACGGGTATGGCGTGCTGGACGAGAACCTCAACGGCCAGCAGGACGAGGGCGAGAAGCGCGTGTACTTCGAGGTCAGCGACTACTCGACGCCCTACGTCTTCTTCGAGAGCCCGCGCTGAGCAAGACCTGAGGCCGGCCGCCGCAGCTGCGGGTCAGACACCTCCGGCCGCTCCCACCAGCGCACCCAGCCCGATCAGCCACATCGGGCTCCAGCGGGTGCGCAGCATCACCCACACACTCACGGCCACCAGCAGCCAGGCGACAGGCTGGCTGCGCACCGGCTCGGCCAGCACCCAGCTGGTGGAGCCCAGCAGGCCGATGGTGAGCGGCGCCAAGCCGGCGGTGAACACCGTCACGGCGGGCGCCTGTCGGTGGCTGGCCAGCCAGCGTGAGGCCGACCAGGCCAGGGTGCAGCTGGGGATCAGGATGCCCACCATGGCGGCCAGCATGCCCAGTGCACCCGCGGTGTTCCACCCCAGCACCGCGATGAACAGCACGTTCGGACCCGGAGCGGCCTGCGCCAGGCCCACCGAAGCGCTGAACTGCTCCGCCGTCAGCCAGCCCTGCTGATCCACCAGGTAACGCTGCATCTCCGGTGCGGTGGTGATGGCGCCTCCCACCGCCAGCAGCGACAGCAACAGG
This sequence comes from Burkholderiales bacterium, assembly GCA_016703325.1. Lineage (GTDB taxonomy): Bacteria > Pseudomonadota > Gammaproteobacteria > Burkholderiales > Burkholderiaceae_C > Sphaerotilus. Next base: position 117,078 of record JADJCH010000004.1, read on the forward strand.
AAATGGCCGAACAGCTGCATCAGCTGCAGCGCTCCCAGGCCATGGGTGCCGAATGAAGCGGTCCAGAACTCGGTCATGGCTTCCGGCTTTCTTCAGGTTGTTCCGCGGCGATCGAGCCGGTGCAGCACCCAGGCCACATGCGCCATGCACAGCCCCCCAGCCCGGCAATCACCGCCACCATCGGCCAGCGCAGGCCGCCCACCATCCCGGCCGTGGCCAGTGCATAGGCGAGGCCCACCTTCAACCCCAGCGGGTTGCGGCCCAGTGCCCCCGCGAGCTTCACGCCGGTGGCCAGCACCAGCGCGGCCGCCACCGCCCCCATGCCCCGCAGTGCACCCGCCACCATCGGGTGGCTGGCCAGCTGCTGGTAAAGCATTGCCGCTGCGATGACGATCCCCAGCGGCAGCAGCAGCATGCCGGCGCAGGCCGCCAGCGCGCCGCGCCTGCCAAAGCAGCGGTCTCCATACATCAGGGCCAGGTTGACCACGTTCGGCCCAGGCAGGACCTGGCCCACCGACAGCAGCTCGACAAACTCCGCCTTGGTCAGCCAGCCACGCCGCTCCACCAGCTCACGTTGGGCGATCGGCAAGACTCCCCCGAAACCTTGCAGTGCCAGGCGATTGAAGGCCAGGAACAGTTCGGCCAGGCTGCGCGGTCCGGCCGCAGCGGTGTTCGGCAGGGGGGACGGGTTCAGGTTCGGTCATCTGGGTGAAGGTGAAGGGGCTGCCGTGCGGCCCAGTGGCTCAGGGCCCAGGCCGCCAGCAACCAGGCCAGGCCCACCCACGGCAGCACGTCGTAACCGCTGGCGGCGAGCAGCAGGCCACCGCCTCCGGCGCCCAGGGCCTGGCCCAGGTAGATCGCGGAGGTGTTCAGCGCCATCAGCGCCCCAGCCAGTTCGGGTGCCGCCAGTCCAAAACGAGCCTGTTGGGCGGAGTTGGAGGCGAAGCAGCCGAAGGCCCAGGGCGTGATCAGCAGCAGCAGACTGGTCAGTCCGGTGGACAGGGGCCACAGGGCCATGCCCAGCGCCATGGCCGCGATCATCCAGCCGGTGGCGCGGGCCGGCCCGATGCGGTCCACATGGCGGCTGAGCAGCAGGTTGCCCATCACACCGAAGGCACCGAACCAGAAGAAGAACAGGCTCACCGCCTCCGGGCTGGCGCCGCGCACCTGCCGCAGCCAGGGGCGCCATGTAGGCGAAGGGAGTGAACTGCCCGGCCGAGAACAGCGCCGTCACCGCCACCATGGCCATCAGCACCGGATGGGTGAAGACCCTTCGCCAGCTCGCCAGGGACAGGGCCGGAGGGCGCACGCCGTCCGGAATCACCCGCCAGACCACCGCCATGCCTGCCAGCGACAGCCCGGCCACCAGACCGTAGGCCCAGCGCCAGCCGAACACCTCGCTGATCCACGCGTGCAGCGGGGCCCCCAGCACAGAGGCCACCGACCAGCCCAGGAAGACGGTGGTGATGGCCCGCCCGCGCTGCTGCGGCGTAGACATGTGGCCGATGGCCGCGGCCGCCTGCGGGGTGAAGACGGCCGCTGCCAGTACCGCAGCAGCGCGCAGGGGCAGCAGCACCGCAAAGTTCGGCGCCAGGGCGCACAGCAGGTGCCCAACGGCAAACCACAGCAGGGACAGGGTCAGCAACCGGCGCCGATCGAAGCCCGCCAGTGCGGCGGCCAGCAGTGGCGCACCCAGGCACATGGCGACCGCGCCGACGCTGGTGAGCTGGCCGCCTACGGCCACCGGCACCTCCAGCGAGCGCGCCAGGTCGTTCAATGAACCGGGCGCCACCATGACGCCGCAGCCGATGGCAAAGTTGCCCAGCAGCAGCCCGGCCCGCGCGAGCCAGGCTGCGCGGTCCAGCGCCGCGGGATCTCCTGGGGCGACGTTGCCTTCAGGCATGCCGGGATCGTGGCCCGACCCTCAGGCGCCGCTGACGCGCAGGACCTGGGGGTTGACGATGGAGCTGGGGCGGCCCTCCAGCCAGTTCACCACGTTGTCGAAGGCGGTGCTGAAGTAGAGCTCATAACTGTCCAGCTCCACATAACCGATGTGGGGCGTGCAGACCGCGTTTTCCAGCCGCAGCAGTGGGTGGCCCTGCAGGATGGGCTCACTCTCGAACACGTCCACCGCGGCCATGCCGGGCCGGCCGCGGTTCAGGGCCGTCACCAGCAGCTGGTCGCCGATCAGCTCGGCGCGTGAGGTGTTGACGAACAGGCTGGTGGGCTTCATGCGCGCGAAGTCCTCCATGCCGATCAGGCCACGGGTCTCGTCGACCAGGCGCAGGTGCACCGTCAGGACGTCACTTTCCTCGAACAGCTGCGCACGGCTGTCGAACACCTCGAAGCCGTCCTGGCGCGCCTGTTCGCGTGAGGTCTCCCGGGCCCAGATGCGCACCTGCATGCCGAAGGCACGGCCATAACCGGCCACCAGGCGGCCGATGCGGCCGTAGCCCCACACGCCCAGGGTGCGGCCCTTCAATTGCACGCCCAGCCCGAAGTTGGGCGGCATCGATCCGGCCTTCAGGCCGGGCTGCTGCCAGGCCCCATGTTTGAGGTTGCCGATGTACTGAGGCAGCCGCCGCATGGCCGCCATGATCAGCGCCCAGGTCAGCTCGGCCGGGGCCACCGGTGAACCCACACCTTCCGCCACGGCGATGCCCTGCCGGCTGCAGGCTTCCAGGTCGATGTGCGAACCCGCCCGACCGGTCTGCGAGATCAGCTTCAGCCGCGGCAGCTTCTCCAGCAGCAGGCGTGGGAAGTGGGTGCGCTCCCGGGTGGCGACGATGATGTCCGCGTCCTTGAGCCGCACCGACAACTGCCCGATGCCCTTGACGGTGTTGGTGAAGACCTTGACGTTGTGGCCGGCAAGTCGGTCTGCGCAGCTGAGCTTGCGCACGGCGTCCTGGTAGTCGTCGAGGATGTGGATGTTCATGTCACGGTTCTGTCTTGCGTGACATTGTGCCTGCAGCCCGGCCGGAGCTGACGAGCGAATCGGCCCTGTGATCGTTGTCGTGCATTTCCCCGGTCTACCGGTCTACCGGTTTGCCTGGGTGGGCGGCCGCTGCGCCTGACGTTACGCTTGGACCGATTCGCCCGCGCCGAAGGGCCGCGGGTTCTGGAGGTGTGATGGCGGGACGTCGGCGGGTGTGGATCTGGGCAGCCTGGAGTCTGGCTGCAGTGGTGTTGGTGCTGCTGGCGTTCGCTGCCGGGTACCGCGAACTGGCGCTGCCGGTGGACAGCGGTCGGCTGCGGGTGCAGGGGCTGCCGCAGGGCGTGCCGGAGGTGGAGATCGAGCGGGACCGGAATGGCATCCCGACCATCCGGGCCGGGTCTGCCGAAGGCGCCTGGTTCGGGTTGGGGTTTGCCCATGCGCAGGACCGGCTCTGGCAGATGGAGACGCACCGTCGCATCGGTGCGGGGCGGCTGGCGGAGGCCTTCGGCCCTGCGGCGGTGGACAACGACCGCTTCCTGCGGGCGCTGGGGGTGCGGCAGGCGGCGGCCAGGCAGTGGGAGAAGACCCAGGGTGAGGGTCGCCAGGCCCTGCTGGCCTACACCGCTGGGGTGAATGCCTACCTGAGCGACCACCTGCGCGCACGCCCTCCAGAGTTCCTGCTGCTGGGGCTGCGACCCCAGCGCTGGGATCCGGTCGACAGCCTGGCCTGGATGATCATGATGGCCTGGGACCTCGGCGGCAACTGGACCAGCGAACTGCTGCGCCTGCGCCTGGCCGATCGGCTGGACAACGACAGGCTGTGGCAGCTGCTGCCGCCCTACCCGGGAGACAAACCGTTGACGGCGGTTGACCTGCCCCAACGGGTGAGGGAGTGGCAGGTCAGCTCCAACCTGGTCGACAAGGTGATGGCGGCCGCCCCGGAGTCCGGTGTGGAAGGGGTGGGTTCCAACAACTGGGTGGTGTCGGGCGCCCGCAGCCAGACCGGCAAACCGCTGCTGGCCAACGACCCGCATCTCAAACTCAGTGCACCGGCGCTGTGGTACTTCGCGCGGCTGGAGGCGCCCGGCCTGAAGGTGGCCGGCGCCACACTGCCGGGCCTGCCCCTGGTGGTGCTGGGCCAGAACGAGCAGGTGGCCTGGGGATTCACCAACACCGGCCCGGACGTGCAGGACCTGTATCTGGAGCGGCTGCATCCGGACGATCCCGAGCGCTACGAAACCCCTGGCGGGGGCTGGGCCCGCTTCGAGACCCGCGAAGAGGTGATCCAGGTGCGGGGGGCCGCTCCGGTGACGCTCCAGGTCCGGCGCAGCCGGCACGGCCCGGTGATCAGCGATGCCGGCCTGCCGGTCACCGCCGGTCTGGACGGCCGCAAGGGTGGGCCGCGTTACGCCATCGCAATGCGTTGGACTGCCCTGGAGCCGGACCCTGGTTCCCTGGTCGCCGGGCTGCGGTTCAACCGAGCCAGGTCGGTGGAAGAGTTCATGGCCGCAGCCGAATCCCACACCGCGCCGATGCAGAACATCGTGGTGGCCGACGCCCTGGGGGAACAGGGTCACATCGGGTTCGTGGCCCCCGGCCGGATCCCCCTGCGCCGGGAGGACAACGACCTGCGCGGGCTGCTGCCTGCCCCGGGCTGGGAGGCCCGCTACGACTGGGCAGGCTGGCTGGATCCCCAGGCCACCCCGCGCGAGCGCGATCCCCAGCGTGGCTGGATCGCCACCGCCAACCAGAAGGTGGTGCCGGACGATTACCCGCACTTCCTCACCAGCGAGTGGACGCTGCCCTATCGCCAGCAGCGCATCGAGCAGTTGCTGCAGGCGCGGCCGAAGCATGACCTGGACAGCCTGGCCTCGATCCAGCGCGATGACCTGTCCCTGGCGGCGCTGCCGCTGCTGCCCTGGTTCCGGGCGGCGGCGGCGGGTGATCCCGCCGTGGTGGCGTTGGCCGAGGCGATCAAGCGCTTCGAGGGGCGCATGTCCGGGGAGGACCCGGTGGCCGCTCTGTTCCAGGCCTGGGTGCGGGCGCTGACCGAAGCGGTGTTGGCCGATGACCTGGGGCCCCTGTGGAACAGCCAGTTCAGCGAACGGCGACAGTTTCGCGATGCCCTGGAGGGGGTGCTGGCCCGGCAGGACAGCCGCTGGTGCGATCTGCAGACCACCTCGCAAAGGGAAGACTGTGACCTGATCGCGCGGCAGGCATTCCAGACGGCGGTGACGCAGCTGCAGCAGCGCCTGGGCCCGGATCCGCGCAGCTGGCGCTGGGACGAACTCCACCTGGCCCGGTCAGAGCATCGCCCCTTCAGCAAGGTGTCGGCCCTGGCACGCTGGTTCGAGGTGCGGGTGCCCACCGCCGGCGACAGCTACACCGTCAACGCCACCCGGGTGTCGTTGCGTGCGCTCCCGGGTGATGCCGACAACTACCTGTCCGATCACGGTCCCAGCCTGCGCGCGCTGTACGACCTGAAGGATCCTGCCAAGTCCCGGGTCATCCAGTCCACCGGGCAGTCCGGCCTGCCCTTCAGCCCCCACTACCGGGACATGGCGCGCAATTGGGCGCAGGTGCGTTATGTGCCGTTGTGGGCTGCACCCGGCCCGGGGCGTTCCCTGACCCTGGCGCCCCGCTGAAGAGGGCTGTCGTGGCCGTTGCGGACCCGCAGACGGTGACCGTGTCCGCGTTGTCCACAAGTCACGGGCATGAACTGGATGTTCCGCACCGGGAACAGGGGGGGCGGGTTCGGGCAGGAGACTTTCGCGGGCGTCGGGTTCAGTTCAGCAGCGCAGACTAGTATTCGCAGTTCCGGTCAAGGCCCAGCTGCAACGGGCGGAGTGAATGCCCTGTTTTGTGAAGCCCGTGAAGATGTTTCCTGCCGCCTGCTGTCTGCTTCGCCTGCGCCGGTCGAGCGCCGTGCGGGCCCTGCTCAGTGCCGCTGTGCGCCGTGGTTTGACGGTGTTGGCGGGGCTGTGGGTTGCGGTTCTGTGCGGGCTGGCTGGGCCGGTGTTTGCCGCGGTCGGTCCCGCCGCCGCTGCGCCGATGGAGCTCAGTGCGGCAGAACAGCAGTGGGTGGCAACCCATCCCACGGTCCGTGTGGGCCTGACGCGGGATTTTCCTCCGTACTACATCTACAACGCCCAGGCCGACCAGTCCCATGGCTTCGTCGTCGAGCTGATGGCACTGTGGGCGCTGCGCAGCGGGCTGCAGTTCGAGTTCCACCACTACGACCACGCCGACGACCTGCTGCGCGCCGTGCAGCGCGGCGAGGTGGACATGACCCCCTTCGTGGCCCCGCTGGACAGCCAGCGCGGCCGCACGCTCTACACCCGGCCCGCTTACTTCAGCAACCTGGTGGTGGCGGCTCGCCGGGATGTGCCGGACATCTCTCCCACCGCCGATTTTGCCGGGCGCAAGGTGGCGGTGGAGGAGGGCTCTTCGGTCGAAGACCTGCTGAACACCCGCTTTCCGGATGCCGAGGTGCAGCGCTGGCCCAGCACCGAGGCGGCACTGCGGGCGGTGGCGGCCGGCCAGTCGGACCTGTTCATCGGCTACCAGCATGTGGCGGTCTACCAGATCGAGAAGCATCTGCTGGCCCACATCGAGCTGCGCCGCAACCTGGGCCCCGGCGCCATCCCCATGGGCCCGGCCGTGCGGCCCGATGCCCCGCTGCTGCGCGACATCCTGGACCGCTGCATCGCCACCACCACCCAGGCCGACCGGTCCCGGCTCGCGCGGCGCTGGTTGCCCGCGGCCTCCACCCGGGTGCCGCTGCCCGCGGCCAGCGCCCAGCTGAGCGACCCGGAGCTGGCCTGGGTCAATGAACACGGCCGCATCCGCGTCGGCTACGACGCCAGCTTCTCGCCGGTGACGATGCGGGGGCCGCTGGGGGAGTTCCTCGGCTACGGCGCGGACATGATGCGCCTGCTGGCCGCCAAGGCCGGCCTGAGCATCGAACTCGAGCGCGGTGCCACCTTCGCGGAGATCTACCAGCAGGGCAAGGCAGGGGAAATCGACGTGGTGGTCGGCATGGCGCGTACCCCCAGTCGCCGGGCCGACTACGACTTCGTCGGCCCCTTCCTGAGCGTGCCCACGGTGCTGTTCACCCGCAGCGACGAAACCGCCGCCATCACCGACACGCCGGACATCGGCCCGCGCCGGCTGGTGCTGTTGCGCAACCACTTCCTGATCCCCGAGCTCAAGGCGCGGCACCCGGGCATCGCCCTGATCGAGGTCGAGCGGCAGGACCAGGTGCTCTCCGCCGTGGCCGAAGGGGCGGCAGAGGTGGGGTTGGGCAACCTGAGTGTGGTCAACGAACTGATCGAGCGCCGCTATGCCGGCAAGGTGTCCGTCTCCGGCATCGTGCGCAACGGCGACAGCGAGCTCTACTTCGGCGTGCCGCGCAGCCGGCCGGAACTCACCCGCGTGCTGACCCGGGCGTTGGAGGCCGTCAACGACAGCGAAACCGCCGCCCTGCGTGCGCGCTGGCTGGCGCGCGAGGTGCGCACCGGTTTCACCCTGGACCAGGTTTTGAGGGTGGCGGTGCCGGCCTTGCTGGTCGTCGGTCTGGTCCTGCTGGTGCTGCTGATGGCCAACCGGCACCTGTCGCGTGCCCGGGGGGCCGAGCAGGTGGCGCGGGAGATGGCAGAGGAGAGCACCGCCGACCGCAGCCGTTTCCTGAGCTACCTGTCGCACGAGCTGCGCGGCACCCTGGTGGCGGTCAGTGCCGGTGCCGATCTGCTCAAGCGCAACGACGACCCCAGCCTGCGCAACCGGCTGATCGATGCCCTGTCCCACTCCGCGGACGGCCTGCGGGAGATGCTGGACAACACCCTGCGGCATGAGCAGTCCCTGGTCAAGCCGGTGCAGATCGAGCCGGACTGGCTGCCTCTGGCTCGCTGGTGGGAGCAGTGCCTGGCACCGAACCGCCTGGCGGCCGAAGGCAAGGGGCTGGAGTTCCTGGCCGAATGGCTGGGCCAGGGCGCCATGGTCCGCATGGACGGCCTGCGCCTGCAGCAGGTGCTGCACAACCTGCTGCAGAACGCGGTGAAGTTCACCGAATCTGGGCGGGTGCAGGTGGTGGGTGAGCTGCGGGAGCTGCCCGGCGCCAACGGCCAGCGGCGCGAGCTGGTGCTGGAGGTCCTGGACGATGGGCCGGGCCTCAGCGTCGCAGATCGCGCGGTGCTGTTTCGCCCCTACGCCCAGGGCGAGGAGGGGCGGAGGATCCGCCAGGGTGCAGGCCTGGGCCTGGCCATCAGCCGCCAGCTGGTGCGCAGCATGGGCGGCCAGCTGGAGGCCCTGCCCAACCGGCCCGGGCATGGCGCCCACTTCCGCGTGCGCCTGACGGTGGAGTGCCGCCCTCTGCTGCCCTGACAACCGATCCACGCCGGGCAGGGCAGGGGAGCGCGGGCTGGCTCCACGGGGGCTTACTTCAGGATGTCGCCCAGGCAGAGGTACTTCAGCTCGATGTAATCGTCGATGCCGTGGTGCGAGCCCTCGCGGCCCAGGCCGGACTGCTTGACGCCGCCAAAGGGCACTTCCGCCACCGAGATCAGGCCGGTGTTGATGCCCACCATGCCGTACTCCAGCGCCTCGCCGACGCGGAAGATGCGGCCGATGTCGCGGCTGAAGAAGTAGCTCGCCAGACCGAACTCGGTGGCGTTGGCCAGCTCGATCACCTCGGCCTCGGTCTTGAAGCGGAACACCGGCGCCACCGGGCCGAAGGTTTCCTCGCGGGCGCAGAGCATGTCGGAGGTGACGTTCGCCAGCACGGTGGGGGTGTAGAAGCGCTCGCCCAGCGGGCCGGCCAGGCGGGAGCCGCCCACCACCACCTTGGCGCCCTTGCTCACCGCGTCGGCCACGTGCGACTCGACCTTGGCCAGCGCCTGCTCGTCGATCAGCGGGCCCTGGGTCACGCCGGCCTCGAAGCCGTTGCCCACCTTGATCGCACCGGCCTTGGCGGCCAGCTTCTCGACGAACTGCTCGTACACCGCGTCCTGCACGTACAGGCGGTTGGCGCAGACGCAGGTCTGGCCGGCGTTGCGGTACTTGCTGACCATCGCGCCCTCGACCGCGCTGTCGATGTCGGCGTCGTCGAAGACGATGAAGGGCGCATTGCCGCCCAGCTCCAGGCCGAGCTTCTTGATGGTCGGTGCGCACTGCTTCATCAGGATGCGGCCCACTTCGGTGGACCCGGTGAAGCTGAGGTGGCGCACCACGTCGGACTCGCAGAGCACCTTGCCGATGGCGATGGAGCTGTCCGCGTCACCGGTGACGATGTTCAGCACACCCGGGGGCATGCCGGCGCGCTGGGCCAGCTCGGCACAGGCCAGGGCTGACAGCGGCGTGGCCTCGGCCGGCTTGATCACCACCGGGCAGCCGGCGGCCAGCGCCGGGGCCACCTTGCGGGTGATCATCGCGATCGGGAAATTCCAGGGCGTGATCGCCGCGCACACGCCGATCGGCTGCTTGAGCACCAGGAATCGCTTGTTGCCGTCGGTGCTGGGGATGGTCTCGCCGTAGACGCGCTTGGCCTCTTCGGCAAACCACTCGATGAAGCTGGCGCCGTACACCACCTCGCCCTTGGCCTCCGGCAGGGGTTTGCCCTGCTCGGCCGTCATGATGCGGCCCAGGTCCTCCGCGTTCTGCAGCAGCAGCGTGTTCCAGCGCTGCAGGATGGCGGCGCGCTCCTTGGCCGTCTTGGCGCGCCAGGCCGGCCAGGCGGCGTTGGCGGCGGCAATGGCGGCCTCGGTCTCGGCCGCGCCCAGGCGGGCCACGTCGGCCAGCTTGGCGCCGGTGGCGGGGTCGGTGACGTCAAAGCGGCTCGCCCCGGCGACCCATTCGCCGTTGATCAGCGCATCGGTCTTGAGCAGGCTGGGGTCGTTGAGCAGGGCCAGCGGGGAGGCAGCAGTCGTCATGGGCGGAGGTCTCCGGTGCGATGGTGAAGTGTTCAGGCCGGCACTCTAGGCCGCCTGATTCGTTGAGGCCAGTGACAGCCGTGTGTCGTCGCGGCGCACTGTATCGGGCCAGGGGCCGGTACAGGTGACCGGCTGGGGGCGCTAGTCTGGTTTGGGCTGGCTGAGGTTCAACGGATCGAGGCAGCGTCGCAGTTCCGGCAGCTCAGCGTGGATGGTTTTCCACAGCAACTCGTAGTCGACCTGGAAGTATCCGTGCGCCAGTCGGTTTCGCATGGTGTAGATCAGGGACCACGGCATCTTGCGTTTTTGCATCCGACAAGAATGCCGGCTCGGTGAGATCGTCCACGTAGCGCTGGATGCGATCCACCGCCTCGCGCATGTGGGCGAGGTAGTCCGACAGACGCAGCGGATCGGTCTTCTTCACGCAAGAATGTCAGATTGACTGGGCCTGTGCCAGCACGTCGGCGCGGAAGCCGGCCGGCAACGCATTGGGAGTCAGCACATCGACCGGCACGTTCAACAACCTGCCGACCTCCTGCTCAATCCGGGCGATGTCCAACAAGGTGGTGGCGTCGGTGGGGTCGACGAGCAGGTCGAGGTCACTGCCGTCCCTGTCCTCGCCGATCAGCACGGATCCGAAGACGCGTACGTTGGTCACACGATGTCGCAGAGCGATCGCGCGAATCGCGTCGCGGTGGGTCTGCAATGCCAGCGAGGGGCGCATGTGCGGTGTTCCGGGAGCAGAGGTCAGAGGTTCGCCGATCTCCGCCACTGTGCGCCAGGCGCGTCGAGCGCGGGCGCCCCCACGTCGGCAACGCGCAGGCTCAGCGCAGCGGCACTCCCGGCAGCACGCAGAGCATTTCGTACAGCAGATTGGCGCCCAGCAGCGCGGTGTTGCCGGTGGGATCGTACGGCGGAGAGACTTCAACCAGGTCGCCGCCCACCAGATTCAGCCCGCGGCAGCCGCGGATGACCTCCAGCGCCTGCGGCACGGTCAGGCCGCCGATTTCCGGCGTGCCGGTGCCGCCGGCGTAGGCCGGGTCGATGCCGTCGATGTCGAAGCTGAGGTAGCAGGGTACCTCAGGCCCGATGGCCTGGCGGATCTGTGCCATCAACGGGACCAGCGATGACCACCAGACCTCGTGCGCCGGCACGATCGTGAAGCCCTGGCGGCGCGGCCAGTCGAAGTCGTCCGCCGCGTAGCCGCTGCCGCGCAGGCCGATCTGCCAGACCTTGTCGTTGCGCAGCAGGCCTTCCTCCACCGCGCGGCGGAAGGGCGTGCCATGGGCGATGCGCTCGCCGAACATGTCCTCGTTGACGTCGGCGTGCGCATCGACGTGAATCAGCGCCACCGGCCCGTGGCGTTCGGCCATCGCGCGCAGGATGGGCAGCGCGATGGTGTGGTCGCCGCCGAGTGTCAGCGGGCGCACTGGCCGGCCGCTGCGGCCGGGCTGGGCCAGCAGGTCGCGGTAGTAGCCGGTGATGATCTCGACCGACTTCTCCAGCGAGTAGGTGTTGATCGGCACGTCGCCCAGGTCGGCTACCTGCAGCGCGTCGAAAGGCGCCGCGCCGGTGGCCATGTGGTAGGGGCGGATCAGCGCCGACTCGGCACGGATCGCGCGCGGCCCGAAGCGTGTGCCCGGGCGGTGCGAGGTGCCGATGTCCAGCGGCACGCCGACGAAAGTCGCATCCAACCCGGCGGCCGAGGTGGCCGTGGGCAGACGCATCATGGTCGCCACGCCGCCGAAGCGGGGCATGGCGTTGCCGGACAGGGGTTGGTTCGGCGACGGTGGCGGGTTCATCGGGGCTGCTCCTCGGCAAAGAACCGGCACAGTTCGCCGTCTGGGATCTGCTGCTCGGCGAAGCCGAAGCTGCCATGCACCGCCATCTCCTCGGCGGCACGGCGGATCAGGCCGCAGGCTGCGCGCGCCAGGCTGCCGCCGATGCTGACGCGGCGCACGCCCAGTTCCTGCAGCCGGGGCACTGTCAGCGGGCTGCCGGTCAGGCCCATGACCACGGTCAGCGGCAGGCCGACGGCATCGACCAGGGTGCGGATGGTGGCTTCGTCGCGCAGGCCGGGCACGAAGATGCAGTCCGCGCCGGCGGCCCGGTAGGCCTCGGCGCGGCGCAGCGCTTCGTCCAGCGGCTGCGGAGCGTCGACCAGGAAGCTGTCGATGCGGGCGGTGAGGGTGAAGTCCGGGCACAGCGGGTCGGCCGCTTCGCGTGCGGCGCGCAGGCGTTCGGCCGCCTCGGCGATGGCGAACAGCGGCTGCGACGGCTGGCCGGTGGCGTCCTCCAGGTTGGCGCCGACCACGCCGGCCTGCCAGGCCAGGCGGATCGTCTGGCCCACCTCTTCCGGCGTGGCACCGTAGCCCGACTCCAGGTCGGCGCTGACGGGCAGGGGCACGGCCGCGGCGATGGTCTGCACCCGCCGGAGCATCAACTCGCGCGTCATGCGTGCATCCCCATCGGGCCAGCCCATCGAGAAGGCGATGCCGGCGCTGGTGCTGCCCAGCGCAGCAAAACCCGCCGCGGCCAGCAGACGGGCGCTGCCGGCGTCCCAGGCGTTGGGCATGACGAAGATGCCCGGCCGCTGGTGCAGCGCGCGGAACTCGCGTGCCTTGGCAGACTTCTCCACCGGCTTCATCGTTCTGGCTGGGGTCACCGACGCTTGCCGCGGATCCACTCCAGCACCAGCATCAGCGCGGTGGTGAAGATCGTCAGCAGCGTCGCCACGGCGGCAATCGTCGGGTTGATGTTCTCGCGGATGCCGGTGAACATCTGGCGCGGCAGCGTCACCTGATGGGGGCCGGCCAGGAAGAGCGTGACCACCACCTCGTCAAAGGAGGTGGCGAAGGCGAACAGCGCGCCGGAGATGACGCCCGGGGCGATCACCGGCAGCGTGACGCGGAAGAAGGTTTCCACCGGCGTGGCGCCGCAGCTCAGCGAGGCGCGCACCAGGTTGTGGTTGAAGCCCTGCAGCGTGGCCAGCACGGTGGTCACCACGAAGGGTGCGCCGAGCGCGGCGTGCACGATGATCAGGCCGAGGTAGGTGTCGGCCAGCCCGATGCGGGCGAAGAAGAGGTAGGTGGCCACGCCGACCACCACGATCGGCACCACCATCGGCGCGATCAGCAGGCTCATCAGCAGGCCCTTGCCGGGGAACTGCACGCGGGCCAGGCCCACCGCCGTCAGCGTGCCCAGCGTGGTGGCCACCACGGTGGCGGCCGGGGCGACGATGAAGCTGTTCTTGGCTGCGCGGGCCCACTCAGCGGAGGTGAAGAGGTTCTCGTACCACTGCAGGCTCCAGCCCGGCATGGGGTACGCGAGGAAAGAACTGGCCGAGAAGCTCAGCGGCACGATCACCAGGATCGGCAGCAGCAGGAAGGCCAGCAGCGCGACGCCGAAGGCGCGCAGCGCCCACCAACCGGCCTTGTCGAGCAGGGTGTAATACGCAGGGAATATGGGAAGGGTGGGCAGTTGCATCGCGTTCTCCCCAGGCTCAACCCAGGCTCAGTTCGGCCTTGGCCATCTTGCGGTAGACCGCATACAGGATCAGCGTGGCCACCAGCAGCACGGCGCCCAGTGCGCAGGCCATGCCCCAGTTGACGTCCACGTTGGTGTACTGGGCGATGTAGTAACTGATCATCTGGTCGTTCGGCCCGCCCAGCAGCGCCGGGGTGACGTAGTAGCCGATCGCCAGGATGAACACCAGCAGCGCCCCGGCGCCGATGCCGGCGTAGGTCTGCGGCACATAGACGCGCCAGAAGGCGGCCCAGGGCGTGCTGCCCAGGGAGACGGCGGCGCGCTGGTAGGTGGGTGGCACCGACTTCATCACGCTGTACAGCGGCAGGATCATGAAGGGCAGCAGGATGTGCGTCATCGAGATGATCACCCCCGTGCGGTTGAACAACAGCTCCAGCGGCTGGCCGATGACCGACAGCGACAACAGCGCCTTGTTGACCAGCCCCTCGCGCTGCAGCAGCACGATCCAGGCGGCCACGCGCACCAGGATGGAGGTCCAGAACGGCACCAGCACCAGGATCATCAGCACGTTGGCCTGGCGCTCGGACAGGGTGGACAGCCAGTAGGCCAGAGGGTAGGCCAGCAGCAGGGCCAGCAGGGTGACTTCGAGGCTGATCTCGAAGGTGCGCAGCAGGATGCCGGTGAAGACACGCTGGTCGGGCTCGACGCGCTCGATGCCGCCCTCGATGCCACGCTTCAGGTCCACCGCAGTGAGCAGGTAGTCCGGCGTCCAGCGCTCGGCGTTCTTGGCGATGGCGTGCCAGTACTCGAGCTGCTTCCACCGCTCGTCGAGCGTCACCATGCGCTCGCGCACCGCGGCGGCGTCGGTCAGCGGCTGGTCCTTCCAGTCGCCGTGCACCGCGCGGTAGGTGCCCATGATCAGCGAGCGGCCACCGGGCACCTCGCTGTTCAGGCGGCGGGCCAGGGCGCCGGCATCCGACCCTTCCGCCAGTGCACCCAGGTCCTGGGCGACGGCGGCAAAGGCCGCAGCGGCGGGCTCGGACTTGTGGTCCCAGCCGGCCAGTGCCGCACCTGTGCGCGGCAGGGCACGGGCCACTTCAGGGTTTTCGATCGCCCGGCCCAGCAGGGCGCCGATCGGCACCAGCAGGGTCAGCAGCAGAAAAACCAGCAGGGGCAGCGTGAGCCCCACCGCAGTCAGGCGCCGACGGCGATCGGCGCGCAGCAGCGATTGCCGCAGCTCGGGTGTGCCCACCGCCGGCAGGGCGGTCACCGCGGAGGTACTCATGAGCGCAGGCCCCTGTGGTCGTTCAGCGGATTACTGGGTGGCCCAGGCGGCGAAACGCTTCTCCAGCGATTCACCCTGGTCGGCCCAGAACTTGATGTTGAACTCGACCGCACCCTTCATGTTGGCCGCCGCGGTGGGCAGGTTGGACAGGGTCTTGGCGTCCAGCTTGGCCAGCGCGTGGGTGTTGGTCGGGCCGTAGGCGATGTTCTTGGCGTACTCGCCCTGGTTGTCGGCCGTCAGCACCAGCTTGAGGTACTTGTAGGCGGTGTCCTTGTTGGGCGAACCCTTGACGATGCCCAGGTACTCCAGGTCATAGATCTGGTTGACCCACTGCACACGCAGGTTCTTGCCTTCGCGCTGGGCGGCGTCGATGCGGCCGTTGTAGGCGGTGGACATCACCACGTCACCGGCGACCAGGAACTGCGGCGGCTGGGCGCCGGCTTCCCACCACTGGATGCTGGACTTGAGTTCGGTCAGCTTCTTGAAGGCGCGGTCGGCGCCGTCCTTGGTGGCCAGGGTCTTGTAGACGTCTTCCGGCTTCACGCCGTCGGCCATGAGCGCGAACTCCAGGTTGTAGCGTGCGCCCTTGCGCAGGCCGCGTTTGCCGGGGTACTTCTTGGTGTCCCAGAAGTCGGCCCAGGTCTTGGGGGCATCCTTGAGCTTGTCCGCGTTGTAGGCCATCACGGTGGACCACACGAAGATGCCCACGCCACACTCGGTGACGGCGGCCTTCGGGGCCAGCGCCGCCTTGTCGACGATCTTGCTGTAGTCCAGCTTCTCGTACAGGCCCTCGTCGCAGCCGCGGCCGATGTCCGGGCTCTCCACCTCGACCACGTCCCAGGTGACGTTCTTGGTCTCGACCATGGCCTTCACCTTGGCCTGCTCACCGTTGTACTCCACGGTGACCAGCTTGCTGCCGGACTGCTTCTCGAAGGGCTCGTAGTAGGCCTTCTTCTGCGCGTTGGCATTGGCGCCGCCGAAGTTGACCACCGTCAACTGGCTCTGCGCCAACGCCGGCAGCGACATCAGGCCGGCCAGCGCGACGGCGGCCAGGGACACGGGGACTTGCTTGCTCATCAACGGACTCCTCAAGGTGGCTCAGGGTGAAGGACAGGGGCTGGAAAGAGGGGATAAACCAGGTGGGACCTGTCGGCCGGGTTGGCGGCTGAACGCCGCTCTCAAAGATAGATGCGAAGGAACTCGCTCGGGAAGCGCAGCCACACCGATTGACCGGCATGCGGCGCCATGGCCGAGCCCAGCGGCACCTTCACGGTGGCCTGGGCCTGCCCGGCCACCGCGCAGCGCAGCCGCAGGTGGTCGCCAAAATAGATCACGTCGCTGATGGCGGCCTGCACGACGTTGGAGCTCAGCTCCGAGCCCTCCGGCGGCGGCTGCAGCAGCGCCTCGATGCGCTCAGGCCGCACCGAGGCCACCACCGCCTGGCCGGGATCCGCGGCATTGACGTTGATGCCGGCCAGCCGCTCGCCCGTGGGCAGCACCAGCTCGCAGAATCGCCCTTCGGCGGCGCCGGCCGTGCCGGTCAGCAGCGTGCTGTCGCCCACGAAGCCGGCCACAAAACGGTTTGCGGGGCGCTCGTAGAGCTCCTCCACCGCGTCGATCTGCTGGATCTCGCCGTCGTTGAACACCGCCACCCGGTCGCTCATCGTCAGCGCCTCGCCCTGGTCGTGCGTCACGTAGACGAAGGTCACGCCCAGCTGGCGGTGCAGCTCCTTGAGCTCAATCTGCATGTGTTCGCGCAGCTGCTTGTCCAGCGCGCCCAGCGGCTCGTCCATCAGCACCAGCTGCGGCTCGAACACCAGCGCGCGCGCCAGCGCCACGCGCTGCTGCTGCCCGCCAGAAAGCTGCGAGGGGTAACGATCCCCCTTGCCGACCAGCTGCACCATGCCCAGCGCCTTCTCGACGCGGCTGGCGATGTCCGCCTTGGGCACCTTGCGCACCGTCAGTGGGTAGGCCACGTTGTCGGCCACCGTCATGTGCGGGAACAGCGCGTAGTTCTGGAACACCATGCCGAAGTTGCGGCGGTGCGGCGGCGTGCGCGTGATGGGCGAGCCGTCCAGCAGGATCTCCCCGGCGGTGGGCGACTCGAACCCCGCCAGCATCATCAGGCAGGTGGTCTTGCCCGAACCCGACGGCCCCAGCAGCGAGAGGAACTCCCCGCGCCGGATGTCCAGGTCCAGCGAACGCACGACCAGACTCAGGCCGTCGTAGGTCTTCTGCACGCCCTTGAAGCGCACCAGCGGTTGCGAGCTGTTCATCGTGGTCGGGTCAGGTCATCCGGTTGCGAAACATCCTCGCGCCCGGATGCGACCCGGCGCACCGTGCAGTCCGTCACTGCTCAGCGGTGCGGACTGTAGGTGTGACAAGCCCGTGTCCACCATGTACACAGTGGGGGAACTGTGTTGGCACTGTGCAGGGGAGGGGGCCGGTACAGCCTTCCAGCCCTCAGCGCAAGGTGGGGCGGTGCGAGCTGTGATCTTTACCGCTGCCCAAGGGTTGCGACTCGAGGCGATTCTTACGAGCTGGGAGGTGATACGGGATCCAGTGGCAGCTCAAAGCGCTTCAACAGCCCGGCAAAGTGCTCCCGCGTCCCCGCCGGCGCTCGGCCGGTGATGGCCAGGGCGGGGGGCTGTAGCAGCAGGGTCTCGATGCGGCTGCGCACCGCTTCCCGGTCGACCGACTGCAGGGCTTCCAGCCGCTCGCGGTTCCCGCGCAGCCGGCCGAGCACGAACAGGTCCACCGCGGCTTCTTCCAGCCGGCGCATCGGGCGCTCGCGGTCGTGCAGGCTGCGCACCAGCAACTGGTGGCGGGCCCGTTCCAGGTCGATGGCTTCCACACGATCGGCATGGCGGCGCAGCAGGGCCAGGGAGCCCTCCAGGAACTCCGGCAGCTGCTCCGGGCTGGTGGCGCCTTCCACCACGAACTGGCCACCCAGTTCCTGCTGTTCGGCCACGACGTTGATGTGGTAGGCCAGGCCGCGACGCTCGCGCAGTTCGTCGAGCATCGGTGAGCTCATGCCTTCGCCCAGCACCGCGGCGGCGACGGCATCGGCCGGCTGCAGCTGGTCGAGGCGGGCGATGGGCCAGCCGAGCACCACCTGGCTCTGGCTGCTGCCGCCGTGGCGCTTGATGCGCACACCGCCGATCCAGCGGGCCGGCTCGACCTGGTTGGGGGCGCCGGCAGCCAGGTGGCCGAAGCCGGCCTCCACCTCGGCCAGCAGGGCTTCGGCCGGCAGCGGCCCGGCCACCGCGACGATCAGGTTGCTGCCGCTGCAGCGCTGCTGCAGGTGGTCCAGCAGGTCCTGGCGGGTGAGTTTCTCGATGCTGCTGCGGCTGCCGATCACCGGTCGGGCAAAGGGGTGGCGGCCGTAGGCGGCCTGGTCGAACAGGCGCCAGGCCACCGCGTAGGCATCGTCCTCCACGTCGGTGAGCTCGTGCAGGATCACCTGCCGCTCGCGATCGAGCTCCTCCTGCGGGAAGGTGGGGTGCAGCACCAGGTCGGCCAGCATGCGCAGCAACGGCAGGGTGTGTGCGGCCAGCCCGCGCATCTGGTAGGCGGTGTGGTCGCGGTCGGTGTGGGCGTTGACCTCGGCACCCAGGCGTTCGGCATCCAGGTTGATCTGCTGGCAGTTGCGGGTGGCACTGCCCTTGAAGGCCATGTGCTCGATGACGTGGCTGATGCCGCCCCAGCGTGCCGGTTCATGCTGGCCGCCGCTGCGCAGGAACACACTCACGCTGACCCCGGGCGCCCCCGGTTGGTGGATGACCAGCAGCCGCACGCCGTTGGACAGGGTGTGCACCCGGGTGTCGTCCGGCAGGTCCAGCAGGGCATCGAAGGGTTGGGCGGGCAAGATTGCGGGCGAATGGGGGGGCAGGGCGGTCATTGCGGGGTGAGGTTGGAGGCGGCATTGTGCGCGGCCCGCTTTGACCCGGCGGCACAATGCGGTGATGTTGATCGGATCCGCACCCCGTTGTTTTGCCCTGGTTCCCTGTGCCGGTGTGGGCGCCCGTGCCGGGGTGGGGGGGCCCAAGCAGTACCACCCCTTGGCAGGCCGTCCGGTGGTGGCGCACACCCTGGCGGCGCTGGCGCAGGTGCAGCGGCTGGAGGCGATTCTGGTGGTGCTGTCGCCGCAGGACGAGCAGTTCGAGGCAGCGGTGCCCGCATTTGCCGGTGAACGCGCCTGGGTGGCCCGCTGCGGCGGGGCCACCCGGGCGGAGTCGGTGCTCAACGGTCTGGCGGAGCTGCTGGCGCGTGGCGCCCAGCCGCACGACTGGGTGCTGGTGCACGACGCGGCGCGCTGCCTGATCACCCCGGAGGCGGTGGACCGGCTGATCAATGCCTGCCGCGACGACGAGGTGGGCGGCCTGCTGGCGCTGCCGGTGGCCGACACCCTCAAGCAGGAGCAGGCCGGTCGTGCCGTGGCCACGCTGGACCGGGCGGCCAAGTGGGCGGCGCAGACGCCGCAGATGTTTCGCCTCGGCCTGCTGATGCCGGCGTTGCGCCATGCGGGTGATGCGGTCACCGACGAGGCCAGCGCGGTGGAGTCACTGGGTCATGCCCCGCTGCTGGTGCGGGGGGAGGCCGGCAACTTCAAGCTCACCTGGCCGGAAGACTTTGTGCTGGCCGAACGGCTGATCCAGTCGGTCATTGCGAGCTGATGTTACGCACCGGGCGACGCCCGCTGCTTCCGGGCAGCGTATGCTCGCGGCCGAGCCGGCACCCGCCGGCCCTTAGTTTTCCTTTTCAACTCCCGAGAGAAACCACCCATGTCCGACAAGAAGACCGTCTGGATCGTCGACGGCGCCTATCTGTTCAACCACGGCCGCAGCAAGCCCTTTGACTACCTCAAGCTGAAGGCCGAGATCGAGCGCGCCAACGGTGGCAGGCTGCACGAGGCGTATTACCTGAACACGGCGCCGGACGTTGCCACCGACAGCCAGAACGCCTTCCACAGCTGGTTGAAGTCCGCCGCCCCCCGGGGGCCGAAGATGCGGGTGCAGCTGTATTCGCTCAAGGACCTGAACTGCACCTGCCCGAGCTGCGGCAACGCCTTCAGCCGCTCGGTGCAGAAGGGGGTGGACGTGGGTATTGCCACCCTGATCATCAAGCTGGCCGCCCAGGGCGTGTACGACCGGCTGATCCTCTCGGCCGGTGACGGCGACTTCGAGGACGCCATCACCTACATCAAGTCGGACCTGCACAAGGAGTTCTGGCTGCACGGCGCGATGGCCAACCTGTCCACCGACCTGCAGTGTTATGCCGACGAGGTGCTGTGGATCGACGACATGCACCCGGCGATCGACAAGGACAAGCCGGCGTCCAGCGGCGGTTGGTCCGGGGGCGGTTCGGGGTCCAGTCCGGTCTCAGGTTCAGGCTCCGGATCCAGCTCGGCCGCTTCCGCAGAGTCAGGCCGTGGTTGAGCCTGTGGTAGGGGCTGTGGTGGAGGCCGTGGCAGTCCCATCCTCCCCGCTGCCGCCCTGGCGCATCGGCGAAGGCTGGGATGTGCACGCGCTGGTGCCGGGACGGGCGTTGAAGCTGGGTGGGGTGGAGATTCCCTTCGATCGGGGCCTGCTGGGCCATTCGGATGCCGATGCCCTGCTGCATGCCATCACCGACGCCCTGTTCGGTGCGGCCGGGCTGGGGGACATCGGCCGGCATTTCCCGGACACAGCCGAAGCCTTCCGGGGCGCCGATTCGCTGCAGCTGCTGGCCGAGGCGGGGCGCCGGGTGGCGGCCGAGGGCTGGTGCATCGGCAATGTGGACAGCAGCATCGTGGCTCAGGCGCCGCGCATGGCAACGCACATTCCGGCCATGCGCGAGCGCATCGCTGCGGCACTCGGCCTGGCGCTGAGCCAAGTGAACGTCAAGGCCAAGACCGCCGAGCGGCTGGGGCCGGTGGGCCGGGGCGAGTCGATCGAGGCCCACGCCGTCTGCCTGCTCTGGCGCCCTTGAAGGTCCTGGACCGTTCTGGAGCGCCTTGAACTGCAGGGTGGGTGTTGCAGGCCCTGAATCCGTGTTGCCGACCGCCTTCGTCAGCCGGCCTTGTCCTTGACTCAGGCATCATCTCCATCTTGAGTGGAACCGAGGATCGCAAGCGTCGATGAAATCGCTGCAACTGTGGCTGGCTGTGCTGGGGGGCTTGGTGCTCGCGGCGGTGATTGCGCATGGCACCTGGCAGGCGCGGCGTGCCGGGGGCGGTCGTCGCCAGTCCCTGCCGCCGGCAAGTCGCCACATGGAACCGGTGTTCGACGATGCCGGCACGGGGTCGCCGGAGTCCGCGGGAGGTAGCCAGGAACCTGCCGCGCCGCCGCTGGTGGTGCCCCCGGTTCGGCGTGCCCCCAGCCAGCCCCGGCTGGACGCCCGGGTCGATGCATTGGCCGGTCTGTCGGTGGAAGCGCCGGTGTCCGGCGAAACGCTGCTGGCCCATCTGCCACCCAGCCGGCGTGCGGGCGGCAAGCCCTTCTTCATTGAAGGCCGTGAACAGGGCAGCGGCGAATGGGAGGCGCCGACCGCGGGCCGCTGGTACCGCGAGGTGCAGGCCGGTGTGCAGCTGGCCAACCGGATGGGACCGCTCAACGAGATCGAGTACTCCGAGTTTGTGCAGAAGATCCAGGCCTTTGCCGATGCGATCTCCGCCCTGCCGGATTTTCCGGACATGCTCGATGTGGTGGCCCGGGCCCGTGAGCTGGACGCCTTTGCCGGCGCACACGATGCGCAGCTGGCGATGCGCCTGCAGCCGCAGCGCGGGCCCTGGCCGTTGCCCTTTGTGCAGGCCCATGCTGCGCGGCACGGTTTTGTGGCCGGCGCCACACCCGGGCGGATGGTGCTGCCTTCGGCCGAAGAGGGGGCGCCGGCCATGCTGGCCCTGCACTTCGATCCGCAGGCCGCGCTCGCCGATGACCCTCGTCAGGCTCGCATCGACGAGGTGTCGCTGGTGTTCGACGTGCCGCAGACTCCCGCGGGCGATCAGCCGTTCAACGCCTGGTGTGCCGCCGGGCGGGCCCTGGCGCTGGGACTGGACGCGCGGGTGAGCGACGACAAGGGCCAACCCCTGCCGACCGACGCCCTGGGCAAGGTGGGGACCGATCTGGGCAGTCTCTACGAGGAGCTGGCGGAACAGAACCTGCCGGCCGGTTCTCCTGCGGCGCGTCGTTTGTTCAGCTGATCCGACCGGCCGGGCGGGAGGGTCCTCCCGGCCCAGCCATCGGGCCCATTCAGATCAGGCCGCCTCGGACTCGTGGGGCAGGGCATAGGGCAGCGGCTGCAGCCGCATTGCCGCCGCCTGCAGGTTGCCCAGGTGCAGGCTGCCTTCGGCGGTGGCCGCAATCTTCAGTTCGGCCAGCAGCAGCCATCCGCCCCCCGCTTCGGCAGGCAGCGCGGCAGCGTCGGCCACCTGGCCGCTGGGTTGGCGCTCATCACCGCTCCACCACACTTCCTGGCCGGGTTGAGCTGCCTCGGCGCTGCGCAGCAGGTAGCCGCGGCGCTTGAGTTTGCCCAGGTAATGGCTGCGCGCCACCACCTCCTGGCCGGGGTAGCAGCCCTTCTTGAAATCCACTCCGCCCACCAGCTCGTAGTTCAGCATCTGTGGCACGAACTGTCCGCTGGTGGCGGCATGCACCATCGCCACACCGGAGGCCACTTCCAGCCAGTTCCAGGTTTCCGGGTCCAGGGCGGGCATTGTGCCCACCACCTCAGCGGCCCGCTCCTGCGGTCCGATCCAGAGCCACCGCGGCGCGGCCACCGCATCGGGCAGGCGGATCAGCTGACCGCCCGCCAGATCCACCTTGTCCCAGGTCTCGCCCGGGGCGGCGGCGCCCAGTGACTCGGCGGCACGTGGACCGGCCAGGCCCAGGGCACACAGGGTTTCGCCCGCGTCGACGAGCTGGGCCTTGGCGCGCAGCACGAACATGCGCAGGCGCTTCAGGGTGGGGTCGAGCAGGTCCCGACTGCAGGCCAGCCAGACCTCTTCAGGGCCCTGCTTGGCGTAGATCAGGCTGGCGAGCATGCGCCCCTGAGCGGTGCAGAAGGCGGCCAGGCGGGCCCGATGCAAAGGCTGCAGCTTGACGTCGTTGCTGAGCTGGCCATGCAGAAAGGCCACGGCATCGGGGCCGGTGGCGCGGATCAGGCCGAGGTCGGTCAGCCGGCAGGCGCCGCCGGCCAGGGGTTGGGAGGCTGATGAGTCCATGCAGTCATTATGATTTGGCCCCATGGATCGGCATGTGGGTCGGGAATTGCAGCCAAGGGTGAAGACGCATTGCGCCGCGCGCGCGCAAGGTGGGCGTGTCGCCGCCTGGCTGCTCGCCCTGGTGCTGACGATCGCGGCGCTGGGCGCAACCCTGGGGTGGTGGCTGCAGGCACCGCTGTCGCTGTCGCAGCCGGTCATCGAATTCGAGGTGGAACCCGGCCAGACACCGCGCGACATCGTGCGCAACCTGAACGAAGCCGGGGTGCAAACCTCACCGTTCTGGCTCTACCAGTGGTTCCGCTGGTCGGGGGATGCCCGCGCCATCCGCGCCGGCAGCTACGAGATCACCGCAGGGGTCACCCCGCGCAGCCTGCTGCGCAAGCTGGTGGTGGGCGACGAGAGTCTGGCCCTGTTCCGCCTGATCGACGGCTGGACCTTCCGGCAGGTGCGTGCCGAACTGCAGCGCAACCCCACCTTGAAGCCCCAGACCCAGGGCCTCAGCGATGCCGAGGTGATGGCCTCCATCGGCGCTGCCGGCGTTTTACCGGAAGGACGCTTCTTCCCGGACACCTATGCCTACTCCAAGGGCAGCAGCGATCTGGCGGTGCTCCAGCGGGCCTACGCGGCCATGCAGCGGCGCGTCGATGCGGCCTGGGCGCAGCGGCCCGCCGGCAGCCCGCTGAAGTCGCCGGACGACCTGCTGAAGCTCGCCTCGATCGTCGAGAAGGAAACCGGCCGCGCGGCCGAGCGGGGCCTGGTGGCCGCGGTGTTCCTGAACCGTTTGCGCATCGGCATGCCGCTGCAGACCGACCCGACGGTGATCTACGGCCTGGGCAGCGGCTTCGACGGCAACCTGCGCAAACGCGACCTGCTCACCGATGGGCCCTTCAACACCTACACCCGCCAGGGGTTGCCGCCCACACCGATCTCCATGCCGGGGCGGGATTCACTCTGGGCGGTGGTGCGCCCGGCCGAGAGCAAGGCCCTGTACTTCGTCGCCCGGGGCGACGGCAGCAGCGAATTCAGCGAGACCCTGGCCGAACATAATCGCGCCGTGGACAAGTACCAACGCAGGACCTCGCCGTGAACGGCCCCGATCAGATGGGGCAGGCAACCGCAACCGCAACCGCAGCCCGGTCGGGCCCGGCGGGCTGCTTCGTGACGGTCGAAGGCATCGACGGTGCCGGCAAGACCACCCATGTGGAGGCCATCGCACAACGCTGGGCTGGGCGCGGCCTGGAGGTGCTGCGCACCCGGGAGCCGGGCGGCACCGCGCTGGCCGAAGCGCTGCGCGAATTGTTCCTGCACCGGGAGATGGACGCCCTCACCGAGGCGCTGATGGTGTTCGCTGCCCGGCGCGATCACCTGGTCAAGGTGATTGAACCGGCGCTGGCGCGGGGGGCCGTGGTGCTGTGCGACCGTTTCACCGATGCCACTTTCGCTTACCAGGGCGGGGGCCGGGGGTTCGATCTGGCCGTGCTCGGGCAACTGGAGGCCTGGGTGCAGCAGGGGCGCCAGCCGGACCTGACGCTGTGGTTCGACCTCGATCCGCAGGTGGCGGCCCGGCGCCGTGCCGCAGCCCGGGCGGCTGACCGGCTGGAGGCGGAGTCGATTCACTTCTTTGCCCGCGTGCGAGCCGCCTACCTGGCACGCTGCGAGGCTGCACCTGGCCGGTTTGCGAGGCTGGAGGCCGGCGGTACACCGGCGCAGGTGGCTCTGCAGATCCGGGCGGTGCTGGAGCAGCGCGGATGGTGAGCAGCACCCGCCGCAGCCCCACCCCGCGCGCCGCGGAGCCGCGTGCACAGACGGATGCACCCCGTGAGCTGCTGCCCTGGCTGGCCGAGCCGCTGCGCCACACCCTGGCCACCCAGCAGGCCCATGCGCTGCTGCTGCAGGCGCCGCCGGGGGTGGGGCAGTTCGACTTTGCGGTGGAACTGGCGCGTGCCTGGTTGTGCGAGACCCCTCAGGACCAGCGCCGGGTGCCGGGTCGGGAGGGCCTGGCCTGCGGGCACTGCAGCAGCTGCCACCTGGTGGACGAACGCAGCCATCCGGACCTGCGGCTGCTGGTCCCCGAGGCCTTGCGTGCCGAAGCCGGTCTCCCGGTCGAGGAGGGCGGGGGCGACGCCGAGGGTGAGGGCCGCAAACGCAAGCCCAGCCGGGAGATCAAGGTCGATCAAGTGCGTGCAGCGCTGGACTTTGCCGAACTCACCGCTGGCCGGGCACGCCTGAAGGTGCTGCTGTTGCACCCGGCCGAGGCAATGAATGCCGTGGCCGCCAACGCCCTGCTGAAGACGCTGGAGGAGCCCGGTGCCCTGCGATTCGTGCTCAGCTGCGGCTCCACCGACAGCCTGCTGCCCACGATCCGCAGTCGGTGTCAGGCGGTGCGTTTGCTGCCGCCGGCGCGGGAACAGGCGCTGGTCTGGCTGCAGTCGCGGGGGGTGGGGGACGCACAGGAGGCGCAGGTGCTGCTGGACGCCTGTGGTGGCCGCCCGCTGGAGGCTCTGCAGCGCCAGCGCGAGGGGATGGACGCCCAGGCGTGGCGGCAGTTCCCGCAATGGGTCGCCAGCGGGCAGTCGGCCGCAGTGTCGGGCTGGCCCTTGCCGGTGCTGGTGGAGGCCCTGTCCAAACTCTGCCATGACCGCAGCCTGGTCAGTCTGGGACTGGCGCCGCGATATTTCACCCGGTCGGAACTGGCAGCAGGAGACCTGGACCAACTCACGGCCTGGGCCGCACAGCTGCGCCGGCATGCCCGAGTGGCGGAGCATCCCTTCAGTGCAGGACTGGCGGTGGAGGCGCTGATGCTGGGAGGGCGGTTCTGACGGGCCGTCGGCTGCTGCCAAAGCAGGGAAGTGAGGGGTCCGAAGGGTGCGCTTTGCACGTGACCAGAGGCACGCTGCCGATACACTGACGGTTTCGCAGCGCCGTTGGTTTTGCAGCGCTGTTGCGCTTCCTTGTAGATGGCGGCCCGTCCGACCCGCGACCCTTGCCCGAGATGAACGAACCCGTCCCCCGTACCCACCTGGCCTCCGGCGGCAGCTCCTCTGGCCGTCCCAGCGTGATCCAGCTGGTGTTTCGCGAAAAGGGGGCTCTGTATGCAGCCTACATCCCGCTGTTCGCCGAAGGGGGCCTGTTCGTGCCGACCACGCGGGAGTACCGCCTGGGCGAGGACGTCTACCTGCTGCTGACCCTGCCGGAAGACCCGCAGCGTTACCCGGTGGCCGGCAAGGTGGCCTGGGTGACGCCGCCCAACGCCTCCGGTGGCCGCACCCAGGGCGTCGGCGTGCGCTTTCCAGGTGACGAGAAGACCCGCGCGCTGCGGGTGCGCATTGAAGAGATGCTGGGCACCGCCATCCAGTCGGCCAAGCCCACCCAGACCATCTGACCTCCCTCCCCAGCAGCGGTTCGTGTCGCCCTCATCGAAGGGGCGCTGCCACCGGACCGGTCAGGCCGGATCCATGGCAGCGCTCGTTTGTCGATCGCGCTGGACTGCGGCACCTGCGCCACTTTGCTCCAAGATGTACATCGACTCCCACTGTCACCTCAGCTTTCCGGAACTGACCTCCCAGGTCGAAGCCATCCGCGCCGCCATGGCTACAGCGCGGGTGGAGGCGGCACTGTGCATCTGCACCACCATCGAAGAGTTTCCCCGCGTGCATGCACTGGCGCAGCAGCACGACAATTTCTGGGCCTCGGTGGGGGTTCATCCGGACAGCGAAGGGGTGCATGAACCGACGGTGGAGGAGCTGGTGACCCTCGGCCGGCTCGCGCGGGTGGTGGCGGTGGGAGAAACCGGGCTGGACTACTACCGCCTCAACGGCCGCAGCGTGGCAGACATGGAATGGCAGCGCGAGCGCCTGCGGGTGCATGTGCGTGCCGCCCGGCAGCTGGGCAAGCCCCTGGTGATCCACACCCGCAGTGCATCGGAGGACACCCTGCGCATCCTGCGCGAGGAAGGGGCTGATCAGGTGGGTGGCGTGTTCCATTGCTTCACCGAAACCCAGCAGGTGGCCGACGCCGCGTTGGAGATGGGCTTCCACATCTCGTTTTCAGGCATCCTGACCTTCCGCAACGCCCAGGATCTGCGCGATGTCGCTCGGCGGGTGCCGCTGGAGCGCTGCCTGATCGAGACCGACAGCCCCTACCTGGCCCCGATGCCGCATCGCGGCAAACTCAATACCCCGGCACTGGTGCCCCATGTGGCGCAGGAGCTGGCCCGCATCAAAGGGCTGGATGTGGAAGAAATCGCAAAGGTGACGCGAAGCAACACCAGACGCCTGTTCAGTCTCGGCTTGTCCACAGCGGAGTAAAACCTGAGAGTTCACTGGAGATTTGCACTCCAGAACGTTGATTTCAAAGGAAAGTTTATTCATTGCTGGACCGGGATTGCAGTCATCCCGGGCATGCAGGGCGGGCCTCGGGTCCTGGTCGCTGACAGCCTTGTCAGACAGATTCCGACACGGTTTACCGCGGTCGCGCCACTCGTCAGAGGTGGGTGAATTTTCTAAAGTGGGCTCCATCACGACACCCCAGCCTCAGGAGCCCGCCATGAAGACCCACACCGCAGCCGATCCCTTCGCGATCATGATGGACCCCGCCGCCGTGCTGCGCGCGGTGGAGCGTTCCGAGCGCCTGCAGCGCCTGCAGCGCCGGGTCTGCCGTCCGCTGGACAAGCCGCTGATCCCGCGTGTGGTGGCCGATGCCCTGGCCTGGGATCAGGCGATCGACGACGAGCCGCTGGACGACGCCTGCGGCGAGTGACCTTCGCCCATCTCGGGCCCGACCGATAATCCGGCTCCAGCGACCGCCCTGCACCAGGGTGGCGCAGACGGAGACAAACGGCCGATGGCCCTGCGAGACATCCTGAAGATGGGAGACCCGCGCCTGCTGCGGGTGGCCCGTCCTGTCGAACACTTCGACAGCCCTGAACTGCACGCGTTGATCGCCGATCTGCACGACACCATGCTTGCGGCAGGCGGCGTTGGCTTGGCCGCACCGCAAATCGGTGTGGACCTGGCCGTGGTGCTGTTCGGCTTCGAGCGCAGCGAGCGCTACCCGGACGCCCCAGCGGTGCCCCGGACCGTGCTGCTCAACCCCCGCATCACACCCCTTGGCGACGAGGAAGAGGAGGGCTGGGAAGGTTGCCTCTCCGTTCCCGGCCTGCGCGGCGTGGTGCCGCGGTTCCACCGCATCCGCTACAGCGGTTTCGATCCGTCGGGCCGAACCATCGAACGTGAGGCCGAGGGCTTCCATGCCCGGGTGGTGCAGCACGAATGCGACCACCTGATCGGCAAGCTCTACCCGATGCGCATGCGCGATTTCCAGCGCTTTGGCTTCACCTCCGTGCTGTTCCCGGACCTGGAAGGGCAGCCGGATGACTGAGGCTGCAGCGGCCGGAGCAGGGGTTGGGGTTGGGGTTGGGGTTGGGGTTGGGGTTGGGCGCCGGTTGCTGGGTGTCGACCTGGGCGGCACCAAGATCGAGGTGGCGCTGCTTGACCCTGTCGGGCAGGTGCTGATGCGCGAGCGCCGCCCCACACCCCAGGGCGACTATGCCGGCACACTGCAGGTGATTGCCGAGCTGGTGGGGCTGGCCGATGCGGCAGCGGATTCCGGTGAACGGCTGCCGCTGGGCATGGCGATCCCCGGAGCGGTGTCGACCCTGACCGGCCGTATCAAGAATGCCAACTCGGTGGTGCTCAACGGCCGTTCCCTGCAACAGGACCTGGAAGGCCTGCTGCGGCGGCCGGTGCGGCTGCAAAACGATGCCAACTGCCTGGCGGTGAGCGAGGCGGTGGACGGCGCCGGGGCGGGGGCGGAGCTGGTGCTGGGCGTCATCCTGGGCACCGGCACGGGCGCTGGCCTGGCCTGGCAGGGCCGGGTCTGGGGCGGGCGCAACCGGGTGGCCGGTGAATGGGGGCACAACCCGCTGCCCTGGGCGCGGGAGGACTGG
The DNA here is from genome assembly GCA_016703325.1 of Burkholderiales bacterium. Taxonomy (GTDB): domain Bacteria; phylum Pseudomonadota; class Gammaproteobacteria; order Burkholderiales; family Burkholderiaceae_C; genus Sphaerotilus. The sequence goes on from JADJCH010000004.1 coordinate 145,860, forward strand.
CAGGAATGGCCGGGCCGGCCCTGCTGGTGCGGTCAGCAGGGGTGCATCGAAACCTGGGTCAGCGGCCCTGGCTGGGCCGAGGCCCATCGCGTCGAAACCGGGCAGGCCCTGACCAGCGAAGCCATCGTCAACGCCATGCGCCAGGGCGACGCCGTGGCGCGGGCCAGCTTCAACCGCTGGGCGGACCGCCTGGCGCGCTCGCTGGCGCATGTGATCAACCTGCTGGACCCGGACGTGATCGTGCTGGGCGGCGGGCTGAGCAACATCAGCGAACTCTACGAGGTGGTGCCGGCGCGCTGGTCCGCCCCGGTGTTTTCCGATGCAGTCCAGACCGCGCTGCGGCCAGCGCTGCATGGCGACTCCTCCGGTGTGCGGGGAGCGGCGTGGTTGTGGCGATGAGGATCGGGCACGTACCTGCCCTGCAGGCTGCGCCGACACCGCAGGATCAGGCGCCCGGCTTGCCGCCGCCCTGCTTGAGCAACGCCATCGCGGTGCCGATCAGCGCGGACACTTCGCCCATGTGCCCCGGAACGATCATGGTGTTGTTCTTCTGTGCCAGCTGGCCATAGGCCTCCACGGCCTTCTCCGCCACCTTCAATTGCACCGCCTGCACGCCGCCGGGCTGCTCGATGGCGGCAGCGATCTTGCGGATTGCCTCGGCCGTGGCCTCGGCCACGGCGCTGATCGCCGCGGCTTCGCCCTGCGCCTTGTTGATCTCCGCCTGCTTGGCGCCCTCCGAGCGTGCAATGAAGGCTTCACGCTCGCCGGTGGCGATGTTGATCTGCTCCTGCCGGCGCCCTTCGGAGGCCGCGATCAGCGCCCGTTTGCCGCGCTCTGCGGTGATCTGCGCCTGCATCGCATGCAGGATCTCGGCCGGCGGCGTCAGGTCCTTGATCTCGTAGCGCAGCACCTTCACGCCCCAGTTCAGCGCGGCTTCATCGAGCGCACTGACCACCTGCGCGTTGATCATTTCGCGTTCCTCGAAGGTGCGGTCCAGCTCCATCCTGCCGATCACGCTGCGCAGCGTGGTCTGCGCCAGCTGGGTGATGGCCATCACGTAGTTGCTGCTGCCATAGCTGGCGCGCATCGGGTCGGTGACCTGGAAGTACAGGATGCCGTCCACCTGCAGCTGCGTGTTGTCCTTGGTGATGCAGACCTGACTGGGCACGTCCAGCGGAATCTCCTTGAGCGAGTGGCGGTAGGCCACCTGGTCGACGAAGGGGATGAGCAGGTTCAGTCCCGGCGCCAGCGTGGCGTTGAACTTGCCCAGGCGCTCCACCACCCAGGCATGCTGCTGCGGCACCACCTTGACCGATCGGGCCACGAACAGCGCGGCAATGACCAGGAAGATGAAGGCGACGATTTCCATGAAGGCACTCCAGGGGAGCCAAGAATCAAGAAGACGAGGGGCCCAGCAGCAGCTCGTTGCCGTCCAGCGCCCGGATGGTGAGGCGGCCGGTCTGCGCCGGAGCCGGGGCAGCCCAGCGGGCCTGCCACTGGGCGCCGCGGTAGTGCACCAGGGCGCGGCCCCGGGCATCCCAGGCGGTCACGTCCACCTGCTGGCCGATGTCCAGCAACAGGTCATGGTTGCTGCCGGTGGCCGGTTCGGCCGCCTGCAAGCGTCGGCGGTGCCAGTGCCAGGCCGCCACCGCGCCGCCGCCCACCAGCGCCGCGGCCACGAACTGTCCGCTCGGCCCGACCCCCAGATGACTGGCGATCGCTCCGCCGGCCAGGCCCAGTGCCACCATCAGCAGATAGAAGGTGCCTGTGACCAGTTCGGCCAGCACCGCGGCACCAACGGCGATCCACCACAGGATGGCAGGGGTCACGATGGCTCCTTTCGTGGGGTTGCAACAGCCCGATGCCGTTGCACGCTCACCGGCACAGTGTAAGGGCGAGCCCTTCCAGGCGCTTTGACGTTCCACAGCGCATCTTGGCGGCAACGGTTGTCAAGTGAGTGCCACGCTCTGGCCCTACACTGCGCGCCTTGTTGTGGCGGCCCGCACTGACGGGCTCCGATTGATGAATCCCGCCGAGGGGTTCCGTTTGGCCTCTTTGCCGCCTGGCCTTCCGGCCGTCCGGCCTTCCGACTGTTGTCCGACATGCAGCGCTTCCACTTTCCCATCGTCATCATCGACGAGGACTTCCGCAGCGAAAACACCTCTGGCCTGGGCATCCGCGCCCTGGCTCAGGCGATCGAGAAGGAAGGCTTCGAGGTGCTGGGGGCCACCAGTTACGGTGATCTGAGCCAGTTCGCCCAGCAGCAAAGCCGCGCCAGCGCCTTCATCCTGTCGATTGACGACGAGGAGTTCACCCCCGGCCCCGAGCTGGACCCGGCGGTGCTCAACCTGCGCAAGTTCATCGAGGAGATCCGCTTTCGCAACGCGGACATCCCGATCTACATCTACGGCGAGACGCGCACCAGCCAACACATTCCCAACGACATCCTGCGCGAGCTGCACGGCTTCATCCACATGTTCGAGGACACGCCGGAGTTCGTGGCGCGTCACATCATCCGCGAGGCCAAGAGCTACCTGGACGGTCTGGCGCCACCTTTCTTCAAGGAGCTGATGGACTATGCCCAGGACGGCTCCTACAGCTGGCACTGCCCAGGCCATTCCGGCGGGGTCGCCTTCCTGAAGAGCCCGGTGGGCCAGATGTTCCACCAGTTCTTCGGTGAGAACATGCTGCGCGCGGACGTCTGCAACGCGGTGGAGGAACTCGGCCAGCTGCTGGACCACACCGGCCCGGTGGCGGCCAGCGAGCGCAATGCCGCGCGCATCTTCAACGCCGACCACTGCTTCTTCGTCACCAACGGCACCAGCACCTCCAACAAGATGGTCTGGCACCACACGGTGGCCCCGGGCGACGTGGTGGTGGTGGACCGCAACTGCCACAAGTCCATCCTGCACTCGATCATCATGACCGGGGCCATCCCCGTGTTCATGACGCCCACGCGCAACCACTACGGCATCATCGGCCCGATCCCTCAAGCTGAGTTCACCCGCGAGGCCATCGAGGCCAAGATCGCGAAGAACCCGCTGCTGGCCGGTGTGGATCCAAAGGGCGTCAAGCCGCGCATCATGACGGTCACTCAGAGCACCTACGACGGCGTGCTCTACAACACCGAGACCATCAAGCAGATGCTCGACGGCTGGATCGACACCCTGCATTTCGACGAGGCCTGGCTGCCGCACGCCGCCTTCCACAAGTTCTACGGCAGCTTCCACGCCATGGGGAAGAACCGCCCGCGGCCGAAGCAGGCGATGGTCTATGCCACCCAGTCCACCCACAAGCTGCTGGCCGGCATCAGCCAGGCCTCCCAGGTGCTGGTGCAGGACGCGCAGGAGCAGAAGCTCGACCGCCACCTCTTCAACGAGGCCTACCTGATGCACACCAGCACCTCGCCGCAGTACGCGATCATCGCGTCCTGCGACGTGGCTGCAGCCATGATGGAGCCGCCCGGCGGCACCGCGCTGGTGGAGGAGAGCCTGAAGGAGGCACTGGACTTTCGCCGTGCGATGCGCAAGGTGGACGAGGAGTTCGGCCACGACTGGTGGTTCAAGGTCTGGGGCCCGCAGGGCCTCGCGGTGGAGGGCATCGGCCGCGCCGACGGCTGGATCCTGCAGGCCAACGAGAGCTGGCACGGCTTCGGCGACCTGGCGCCGGGCTTCAACATGCTCGACCCGATCAAGTCCACCCTCATCACCCCGGGGCTGGATGTTTCTGGTTCCTTCGATGCCACCGGCATCCCCGCGGCCATCGTCTCCAAGTACCTGGCTGAACATGGCGTGGTGGTGGAGAAGACGGGGCTGTACTCCTTCTTCATCATGTTCACCATCGGCATCACCAAGGGCCGTTGGAACACCCTGCTGACCGCGCTGCAGCAGTTCAAGGACGACTACGACCGCAACCAGCCGATCTGGCGCATCCTGCCGGAGTTTGCCGCCAAGTTCCCGATGTACGAGCGCATGGGCCTGCGTGACCTCTGCCAGAAGATCCACGAGGCCTATGCCGAGGGCGACATCGCCCGCCTGACCACCGAGGTCTACCTCTCGGACGTCGAGCCGGCCATGAAGCCCAGCGACGCCTACGCCCACATCGCCCACCGCAAGACCGAGCGGGTGGGCATCGACGAGCTGGAGGGGCGCATCACCACCTCGCTGCTGACGCCCTACCCGCCGGGCATCCCGCTGCTGATCCCGGGTGAGCGCTTCAGCCGCAAGATCGTGGATTACCTGCGCTTTACCCGTCGCTTCAACGAACGTTTCCCCGGTTTCCACACCGACGTGCACGGGCTGGTGGAGGAGGACGTGGGTGAAGGCCGCAAACGCTACTACGTGGACTGCGTGGCCTGACCGGAGGGATCCCCTTGCACCGGGATCGTGACGGAGTGGGCGACGGGCACGCCCTTCGCTCAGGTTCGGGTTGAGCCAGCGCAGGGTCATCACCGGTCCGGAACGGGGCTGACACCCTGGGCGTGGCAACATTTCCACTTTCACCGCGGTATTCACCGGCCCACCTCCCATGCCCAAATCCCCTGCTGCCAAGCCGCCCGCACCTGAAACTGCCCAGAACCCTTCCCAGCTGGACGAGGCGGCACTGCAGGCGCTGCTTCAGGCCCGCCACGGGGATCCGTTCTCTGTGCTGGGCATGCACCAGGTTGGGGATGCGTTGGTGGTGCGTGTGCTGCTTCCGGGCGCCTTCGGCGTGGCCGTGGTGGACGTGCGCGACCGCAAGGTGGCCGACCTGCAGCGGCAGCCCGGCACGCCCCTGTTCACCGCGGTGATGCCGCGGCGGCGCAATCCCTTCGCCTACCGCCTGCGCATCACCTGGGAAGGGGCGGCTGGGGAGCCGGCACACACCCTGGTGCTGGAGGATGCCTACCGTTTCGAGCCGCAGATCACCCAGATGGACGTCTGGCTGCTGGCCGAAGGCACCCACCAACGCCCCTACGAGTGGCTGGGCGCCCACTTGAACGCGGTGGACGGTGTGGCCGGCACCCGCTTTGCGGTGTGGGCACCCAGCGCCCGCCGGGTGTCGGTGGTGGGGGATTTCAACCAGTGGGACGGCCGGCGCCACATGATGCGGCTGCGCCACGAGTGCGGCGTCTGGGAGATCTTCGTGCCGCATGTGGGCGAGGGCGATCTCTACAAGTTCGAGCTGCTGGGCGCCGACGGGCAGGTGGAGGTCAAGTCCGACCCCTTCGCCTTCCGCGCCGAACTGCGGCCGCAGACCGCCTCGGTGGTGCAGCGCCTGCTGCCCGGGCTGGCCGGCAGCGAGGAGCGGCGGCGCGCCAACGCGCTGGACGCCCCGATCAGCGTCTACGAGGTGCACCTGGGCTCCTGGCGGCGCGGTGAGCAGGGCCGCTGGCTGACCTACCGCGAGCTGGCCGAGCAGCTGGTGCCCTATGCGCAGGAGATGGGTTTCACCCACCTGGAGCTGCTGCCGGTGCATGAGCACCCCTTCGACGGCTCCTGGGGTTACCAGCCCACCGGGTTGTATGCGCCGACCTCGCGCTTTGGCACGCCGGAGGACTTGCGCGCCTTCGTCGAGGCCGCACACGCTGCCGGGCTGGGGGTGATCCTGGACTGGGTGCCGGCGCATTTCCCCACCGACAGCCATGGGCTGGCGCGTTTCGACGGCAGCTGCCTGTACGAACATGCCGATCCGCGCGAAGGTTTCCACCAGGACTGGAGCACGCTGATCTACAACTACGGCCGCACGGAAGTGCGCAACTACCTGGTGGGCAATGCGCTGTACTGGATCGAGCGCTTCGGCATCGACGGGCTGCGGGTGGATGCGGTGGCCTCGATGCTCTACCGCGACTACAGCCGCAAGCAGGGGGAGTGGGTGCCCAACCGCCTCGGCGGTCGGGAGAACCTGGAGGCCATCGAGTTCCTGCGCCGCATGAACCACACGGTGGGCAGCCTGCGCCCGGAGGCGATGACGGTGGCAGAGGAGTCCACCGCCTTCCCGCTGGTGACCCGCCCGCCCAGCGAAGACCTGCAGGGCGGCGGCCTGGGCTTTCACTTCAAGTGGAACATGGGCTGGATGAACGACACGCTGGCCTACTTCGCCCGCGACCCGGTGCACCGCCGGCACCACCACGACCAGATCCGCTTCTCGCTGATGTACGCCTTCAGCGAAAACTTCCTGCTGCCGCTGTCGCATGACGAGGTGGTGCACGGCAAGGGCTCGCTGCTGGGCAAGATGCCGGGCGACAGCTGGCAGAAGTTCGCCAACCTGCGGGCGTACTTCGGTTTCATGTGGGGCCATCCGGGCAAGAAGCTGCTGTTCATGGGCTGCGAGTTCGGGCAGTGGTCCGAGTGGAACGCCGAGGCCAGCCTGGACTGGCACCTGCTCGATTCGCCCGGCCCCGATCAGGCTCGGCACCGCGGCCTGCAGCGCTTGGTGCGCGACCTGAACCGGGTGCTGCGCCACGAGCCGGCACTGCACCGGCGGGACGTGTCGGCCGAGGGATTCGACTGGATCAGTCACGACGATGCAGAGCATTCGCTGCTGGTGTTCCAGCGCCGTGCGCCTGGCGAGCGCCCGGTGCTGGTGGCCTGCAACTTCACCCCGGTGCCGCGCCAGGGTTGGCGCATCGGCGTGCCGCAGGCCGGTGTCTGGCGCGAGCTGATCAACACCGATGACGAGGTCTACGGCGGCTCCGGCGTAGGCAGTGCTGCGATGGCCAGCGAGCCGGTGGCTTGGCATGGCCACGCGCAGTCGATCTGCCTGAACCTGCCCCCCCTGGCCACGGTGATGCTGGTCTGTGGCGACTGAACCGCAGCGCCCGGTCGCAGGAGAGCGCCCGGGCACGGGCACCGCCGATCCGGCCATGATGCTTCAGCCCGGCCGTCCTTGGTCGCTGGGCGCCACGCTGCTGTCTGGGGGGCTCAACTTCGCGGTCTGGGCGCCGGACGCCACCCGGTTGGAGCTGTGCCTTTTCGATGCGCAGGGCCGCGAGGAACTGCGGCGCGTCGACCTGCCGGTGTGCACCGACGGGGTCTGGCACGGTTTCCTGGCGGGCGCCGATGTCGGCTGCGTGTACGGCTACCGGGCCCACGGCCCCTGGGCGCCGGAGCAGGGCCATCGATTCAATCCGGCCAAGCTGCTGCTCGACCCTTACGCCACCGACGTGCTGGGCCGCTACGGCGGGGCAGCCGGAGCCGACCCGAAGGAGCTGGCCCGGGCCCTGGAGCTCTGTGTCGGCCATGACCTGCACCACCCCGTACGGCCCGATCCGCGCGACAGCGCTGCGGCGGCTCTCAAAGGTCGCGTAGGCCTGCCGCGACTGGCCGACCTGACCCGCCAGCCGCAGCGGCCGTTGGCCGAGACGGTGATCTGCGAAGTCCATGTGCGTGCGCTCACCGCGAGCCACCCGGACATCGAGCCTGCGTTGCGCGGCAGCTACGCCGCGCTGGCCCACCCGGCGATGCTGGCGCACTACCGCCGCCTGGGTTTCACCGCGCTGAGCCTGCTGCCGGTGCACGCCCGGGCGGACGAGGCGCGGCTGCAGCGTCAGGGCCTGAGCAACCATTGGGGCTACAACAGCATCGCCTGGTTCGCGGCCGAGCCCCGCTATGCCAGTGACCTGGGGGCCCGCTCGGCGGGCGACGAACTGCGCGAAGCCATCGAGCGCCTGCATGCCGAGGGCCTGGAGGTGCTGCTGGATGTGGTCTACAACCACAGCGCCGAGTCCGACGAGCAGGGGCCGACGCTGTCTCTGCGCGGCCTGTGCAATGCCCGTGCATACCGGCTGGACCCCTCCGACCGCAACCGCTACCTCAACTGGGCCGGCTGCGGCAACGTGCTGAACCTGGGCGAGCCGCGCATGGTTCAGCTGGTGCTGGACTCGCTGCGCCACTGGGTGCTGAGTTACGGGGTGGACGGCTTTCGCTTCGACCTGGGGCCGGTGCTGGGCCGCGACGGCCGGGGCGAATTTGACCGGCAGGGGCCCTTCTTCGCCGCACTGCGGGCCGACCCGGTGCTCGCGCGCGTCAAGCTGATCGCAGAGCCCTGGGACCTCGGCCCGGGCGGCTACCGCCTGGGGGGCTTTCCGCCGGGCTGGCTGGAGTGGAACGATCAGTACCGCGACACCCTGCGTGGCTGGTGGCTGCGCGGCAGTGGTGACCGCGGCGTCTTCGCGCACCGTTTCGCCGCCTCCAGTGGCCAGTTTCACCACAGCGGCCGCGCCCCGGGGGCCAGCGTGAACTTCATCACCGCCCACGACGGCTTCACGCTGCGCGACCTGGTCAGCTTCGACCAGCGCCACAACGAGGCCAATGGTGAGCACAACCGCGACGGCCACCACCAGAACCTGAGCTGGAACTGCGGCGCCGAGGGACCCAGCAGTGACGCCCAGGTGCTGGCACTGCGCTTGCGGCTGCAGCGGGCCCTGCTGGCCAGCCTGATCGTCTCCCAGGGCACGCCCATGCTGCTGGCCGGCGACGAGCTGGGCCACAGCCAGCAGGGCAACAACAACGCCTACTGCCAGGACAACGCCCTGACCCGGCTGGACTGGGCCAGCGCCGATGCCGACCTGACCGCCTTCGTCGCCCTCTGGCTGGAACTGCGCCGCCGGCACCCGGCACTGCGCATCGCCAACTGGCTGCGCGGCGGCCTGGGCGACCACCACGGCGGCGCCACAGGCCTGCCCGCGGGCCGCATCGAGCGGCGCCGCACGCCGCGCCGCCCGGACGTGCTCTGGTGGCACCCGGACGGCCGGCCCCTGGAGGGGCTGGACTGGTCCGACCGCGGCGACCGGGCCATGGCCATCCAGCTCACCGACCCACGCCGTCCGGAGGCCGCCACCGCCTTGCTGCTGATCCAGCCGGGCGATCTGCCCAGGGCATTCCGCCTGCCGCCAGGGCAATGGGTGGCGGTGGCCGCCAGCCACACCACCGACGGTGCGCCGGAGCCCGGCTGGGCACCGGACCAGGCCGCCTCGGTGAATCTCCCAGCCCGAAGCCTGATCTTGATGCTGGACAAGCTGACGTGAGCCGACGACGATGTGATCACCCCTTCTGGAGCGACCATACGCCCTATGGTTTCCCCGGATAGCTGTCCCGTCCTCTTCAACTCCACTGCGCCACCCTGCACCCATGAGCGTCGCATCCGTCCGCACGCAGCCCTTCGCCGGCCAAAGGCCCGGCACCTCCGGGCTGCGCAAGAAGGTCACCGTCTTCCAGCAGCCGCACTACCTGGAGAACTTCGTCCAGGCCCTGTTCGACATCCTGCCCAGCCAGGTGGGTGAATTCTCCGGCGCCACGCTGGTGCTGGGCGGGGATGGCCGCTTCCACAATCGGGTGGCCGTACAGACCATCCTGCGCATGGCCGCAGCCAACGGCTGGGGCCGGGTGCTGGTGGGGCAGGGCGGCTGGCTGTCCACACCGGCCGCCAGCGCGGTGATCCGCCGCCACCGGGCCTTCGGCGGCATCATCCTGTCGGCCAGCCACAACCCGGGTGGGCCGGACGGCGACTTCGGCATCAAGTACAACATCGGCAACGGGGGGCCGGCGCCGGAGAAGATCACCGAGGCCATCTACGCGCGCAGCCAGACGATCGATGTCTACCGCAGCCTCGACGGCGTGGCGGACCTGGACCTGTCGCAGCCCGGCCGCTTCGAGCTGGAGGGCATGGCCGTCGAGGTGATCGACCCGGTGGCCGACTACGCCGAGCTGATGGAGTCGCTGTTCGACTTCGATGCCATGCGCGCCTGGTTTGCCGCCGGCCACCGCATGCGCTTCGATGCGATGTCGGCCATCTGCGGCCCCTATGCCCGCGCCATCCTGGAGGGCCAGCTGGGCGCGCCCGCGGGCACGGTGGTCAACGGCGAGCCGCTGGAGGACTTCGGCGGCCATCACCCCGACCCCAATCCGGCCCATGCGCAGGAGCTGATGGCCGCGATGGCCGCAGCCGACGCCCCAGATTTCGGCGCTGCGTCCGATGGCGATGCGGACCGCAACATGGTGCTGGGCCGGGATTTCGTGGTCACCCCCTCGGACAGCCTGGCGGTGATGGCCGCCCACGCCACCCTCGTGCCCGGCTACCGGGCGGGCCTGGCCGGCATCGCGCGGTCCATGCCCACCTCCTGTGCCGCCGATGCGGTGGCCCGCGCCCTGGGCATCGAATGCCACGAGACCCCCACCGGCTGGAAGTTCTTCGGCAACCTGCTGGATGCCGGTCGCGCCACCCTCTGCGGTGAGGAAAGCTACGGCACCGGGTCCAGCCACGTGCGCGAGAAGGACGGCCTCTGGGCAGTGCTGTTCTGGCTCAACCTGCAGGCCGCTACCGGGCAGAGCGTGGAACAGCTGGTGCGGGCGCACTGGACGCGCTTCGGCCGGCACTACTACTCCCGCCACGACTGGGAGGGTATCCCCACCGATCGGGCCGATGCGTTGATGGCCGAACTGCGCGGCCGGCTGCCGTCGCTGGTCGGGCAGACCCTGGACGGGCTGCACCTGGCCCAGGCGGATGACTTTGCCTACACCGACCCGGTGGACGGCTCGCTGTCCAGCCGCCAGGGCGTGCGGCTGCTGATCGACGGCGGTGCGCGGGTGGTGTTCCGCCTGTCAGGCACCGGCACCGAGGGTGCCACGCTGCGCGTCTACCTGGAGCGCTACGAGGCCGAACCGGCCCGCCACAACCTGCCGGTGCAGCAGGTGCTGGCCCCGCTGATCGCATTGGCCGACCAGGTGGCCGGCATCCGCCGCCACGGCGGTCTGGATGCGCCCGCGGTGATCACCTGAGCCGACCCCGATCCCCAGCTCTTCCTGACATCGACATCGACATTGACATCGGGCATGCACCCAGGGGCGATGTGCCCGAGCTCCCCTTCAACAACATACGGATTCCCAGGAGATCTCATGAACCTCACCGATTCCGCCCACAGCCGCACCCTGGCGCGCCGCACGCTGGCGCTCGTGCTGGCCGGGGGGCGTGGTTCCCGCCTGATGTCACTCACCGACCGCCGCGCCAAGCCGGCGGTGCATTTCGGCGGCAAGTTCCGCATCATCGACTTCGCGCTGTCGAACTGCATCAACTCCGGCATGCGCCGCATCGGCGTGATCACGCAGTACAAGTCGCACTCGCTGCTGCGCCATCTGCAGCGCGGCTGGAGCTTCATGCGCAACGAGATGGGTGAGTTCGTCGACCTGCTGCCCGCGCAGCAGCGGGTGGACGATGAGTCCTGGTACCGCGGCACGGCCGATGCGATCTACCAGAACCTGGACATCATTCGCAATTCCAAGCCGCCGGAGTTCATCGTCGTGCTGGCCGGCGACCACATCTACAAGATGGACTACTCCATCATGCTGGCCGACCATGTGGAGAGCGGTCGGGGCGTGACGGTGGGCTGCATTGAGGTTTCGCGCGAGGAGGCGAAGGGCTTCGGCGTGATGGCGATCAACGAGCAGCGCCACATCGTCCAGTTCGTCGAGAAGCCGGCGGACCCGCCCGCCATGCCGGACAACCCGGACCTGGCGCTGGCCAGCATGGGCATCTATGTGTTCTCGGCCGACTACCTCTATCGCCTGCTGGAGGAGGATGCGGCCGATCCTGAATCCGACCACGACTTCGGCAAGAACCTGATTCCCAAGGCGGTGTCCGAAGGGCAGGCGCTGGCGCACCCCTTCTCGATGTCGGCCATTGCCAACCCGCCGTACTCGCGCGCCTACTGGCGCGACGTGGGCACCGTGGACGCCTACTGGGCGGCCAACCTGGACCTGGCTTCCACGACGCCCGAGTTGAACATGTACGATTCGGACTGGCCGATCTGGACCTACCAGGAGCAGCTGCCGCCGGCGAAGTTCGTGCACGATGAAGATGGCCGCCGCGGCGAGGCCATCAACTCGCTGGTGTCGGGCGGCTGCATCGTGTCCGGTTCGGCGGTGCGCAACTCGGTGCTGTTTTCCAACGTGCTGGTGCGCTCGTACAGCGAGATCAACGAGGCAGTGGTGCTGCCGGACGTGCAGATCGGCCGCGGCTGCCGGCTCTCCAAGGTGGTGATGGACCGGCGCTGCAAGATCCCCGAGGGGCTGGTGATCGGCGAGGACCCGGAGTTGGATGCCCAGCGCTTCTATCGCAGCCCCAACGGTGTGGTGCTCGTCACACGCCGCATGCTGGCGAACCTCTGATTGCAGCGCAGGGGCCCCGGCTGCGCAGGATCCACAGGCGAAGCCGCCCTGTGGTGAGGTAGGCTCGCGGGATGCGAGTCCTGCAGGTTCAAGCCGAAATCTTTCCTCTTCTCAAGACCGGTGGTCTGGCCGATGTGGCTGCCGCCCTGCCGCCGGCGCTGAGGGCGCAGGGGGCCGACGTCCGGGTGCTGCTGCCCGGCTTCGATGCCGTCCTGCAAGGCCTCAGTGATGCCGCAGAGGTGGCCCGACTGCATCCACCCGGTGGCCTGCATGCCGCCGGTGGCACGCGTCTGCTGTTGGGTCGCCTGAGCGCCTGCGGCGACCTGCCGGCCTACGTGATCGACGCTCCGGCGTATTACCACCGCGAAGGCGGCCCCTACGCCGACCTCCACCAGCAGCCCTATGGCGACAACCACCTGCGCTTCGCGTTGCTGGGGTGGACGGCGGCCCAGCTGGCCCAGGCGCTCGACCCCTTGTGGCGCCCTGACGTGGTGCATGCGCACGATTGGCATGCAGCGCTGGCCCCGGCCTATCTGCGCCAGGCTCAGCTGAACCGGCAGCAGCACCTGGCCGGCAGCGTCTACACCATCCACAACCTGGCCTACCAAGGGTTGTTCAACCCCCGTCATTTCCGCGAACTGGGCCTGCCGGCCGACCACTGGGGCGTCAACGGCCTGGAGTTCCACGGCCAGCTCAATTTCATGAAGGGTGGGTTGATCTTTGCCGACCGCATCACCACCGTCAGCCCCAGCTATGCCCGCGAGATCCAGTCACCCGACCAGGGCTGTGGCCTGGATGGGCTGCTGCGCCAGCGCACCGCCCACCTCAGCGGCATCCTGAACGGGGTGGATGCAGAGGTCTGGGATCCCCGGCACGATCGCCTCATTCCTCATGCCTTCGGCGTTGACACGCTCGCCGACAAGGCCCGCAACAAGGCCGCGCTGCAGCAGGAGCTGAAGCTGAAGGGGGCCGCGCAGGCCCCGCTGTTCTGCGTCGTCAGTCGCCTGACGGAACAGAAGGGCCTGCACCTGCTGGTGCAGGCGGCGCAGGGGCTGATCGACGCCGGTGCCCAGATCGCCCTGCTGGGATCGGGTGACGCCTGGATGGAAGGCGCCTTCCGCGCCATGGCCGCCGCACAGCCGGATGCGGTGGCGGTGCGCATCGGCTACGACGAATCCTTTGCGCACCGGCTCATCGCCGGCAGTGACCTGATCGTCGTGCCCTCCCGCTACGAACCCTGCGGCCTGACGCAGCTCTACGGCTTGAAATACGGAACCTTGCCGCTGGTGCGCCGGGTGGGCGGGCTGGCCGACACGGTGGCCGACACCCAGCTCGATACCCTGGACAGCACGGCCACCGGGTTCGTCTTCGACGCCTTCGAAGCCGATGCGCTGTACCGCGCGGCCCAGCGCGCCCTGGCGGTGTACCGTCGCCCTCAGGAATGGCAGCGCGTCCAACAGCGTGCCATGCAGCAGCCCTGCGACTGGAGCGGCCCGGCACGGCAGTACCTGCAGCTTTACGAGCGGGTCAGCGGTTGACGATCCCCCGGTGCCAGCACCTCGGTGGTGCTGGCGCGAGAATTGCGCACCTCGAGGCACTGCCGCCTCGGTTGAAATTTGGCCCCGGGTCGGTGCAAGCCGACCCCGTCCACAAGACCTCCACGCCATCGACGACCCGACACCATGGATCTGACCCAGTTCGAGCACCAGTACGAGCACCTGGCCCGCGACGTCTCCGCCTTCAAGCGGGCCATCTCCACCAAGCTGATGTACAGCGTGGGCAAGGACCCGGTGTCCGCCCGCCCGGAGGACTGGCTGCAGGCGGTGTCCTTTGCCGTGCGCGACCATCTGGTCGAACGCTGGATGAAGACCACCCGCGCGCAGTACGCCCAGGACGTCAAGCGGGTGTACTACCTCTCGGCGGAGTTCCTGATCGGGCGCACCTTCAGCAATGCGATGCTGGCGCTGGACATCTCCTCCACGGTGCGGCAGGCACTGGTCGAGCTGGATGTGAACCCGGACCTGATCCTGGACCTGGAGCACGATGCTGCGCTGGGCAACGGCGGCCTCGGCCGGCTGGCGGCCTGCTTCCTGGACTCGATGGCCACGCTGGGGGTGCCCGGCTTCGGCTACGGCATCCGCTACGACTACGGCATGTTCCGCCAGCAGATCATCGACGGCCGGCAGGTGGAGGCACCGGACTACTGGCTCACCCACGGCAACCCCTGGGAGTTTCCGCGTGCCGAGGTGCAGTACCGGGTGCGCTTCGGCGGCCACCTGGAGTCCGCTGGAGCCGGTAGTGGAGTCGGTGGCGACCCGGCCGCAGTGCGCTGGGTGGGCACCGATGACGTGCTGGCGATGGCCTACGACACCATCATCCCCGGCTACGGCACTGAAGCCACCAACACCTTGCGGCTGTGGTCGGCCAAGGCCACCGAGGAGATGAACCTGCGCGCCTTCAACCAGGGCAACTACATGGGCGCGGTGGAGAGCAAGAACCACTCGGAGAACGTCTCCCGGGTGCTCTACCCGGACGACTCCACACTGTCCGGCCGGGAGCTGCGGCTGCGCCAGGAGTACTTCTTCTGCTCGGCCAGCCTGCAGGACATCGTGCGGCGCTACATGCGCACCCACACCGGCTTCGACGCCCTGCCGGACAAGGTCAGCATCCACCTCAACGACACCCACCCGGTGCTGGCGATTCCCGAGCTGATGCGCATCCTGGTGGACGAGCATCTGGTGCCCTGGGACCAGGCCTGGGCGCTGTGCCAGAAGGTGTTCTCCTACACCAACCACACGCTGATGCACGAAGCGCTGGAGACCTGGCCGGTGGACATCTTCGGCCGGGTGCTGCCCCGGCACCTGCGCATCATCTTCGACATCAACGCCAAGTTCCTCGCTGCGGTGGCCACCACCCACGGACAAAACCCGGAGCTGATGCGCCGCCTGTCGCTGATCGACGAATCCGGTGAGCGCCGCGTGCGCATGGCCTACCTGGCGGTGGTGGCCAGCCACTCGATCAACGGCGTCTCGGCGCTGCACTCGGAGCTGATGAAGGAATCCATCTTCAAGGACTTCGCGGCGCTGTGGCCCGAACGCTTCAACAACAAGACCAACGGCGTCACACCGCGGCGCTGGCTGGCCCAGGCCAACCCGGGGCTGGCCGCGCTGATCGACCAGCGCATCGGCCGCGGCTGGCGCCGCCACCTGGACGACCTGGAGGGCCTGCGGCACTCGCTGGACCTGCCCGGTTTCCTGGGTGCCTTCCGCCGCGTCAAGCGCCAGAACAAGGAGCGCCTGGCGGAGCTGGTGCTCAACCGCCTGGGCGTCAAGCTCAACCCCGATGCGCTGTTCGACGTGCAGGTCAAGCGCATCCATGAATACAAGCGGCAGCTGCTCAACGTGCTGCACGTCATCAGCCGCTACCAGGCCATCCTGGCGCAGCCCGACGCGCAGTGGGTGCCGCGCGTGGTGGTGTTCGCCGGCAAGGCGGCGTCGGCCTACCACATGGCCAAGCTGGTGATCAAACTCATCAACGACGTGGCCACCACGGTCAACAACGACCCGCGCATCGGCGACAAGCTCAAGGTGGTGTTCATCCCCAACTACAGCGTGAGCCTGGCCGAGGTGATCATTCCGGCCGCCGACCTGTCCGAGCAGATCTCCACCGCCGGCACCGAGGCCTCCGGCACCGGCAACATGAAGTTCGCGCTCAACGGGGCGCTGACCATCGGGACGCTGGACGGCGCCAACGTCGAGATCCGCGAACATGTGGGCCCGGAGAACATCTTCATCTTCGGCAAGACCACCGAAGAGGTGGCGCAGATCCGCGCCCAGGGTTACCAGCCGCGTTCGATCTACGAAAGCCAGCCCGCCTTGAAGGCCGCGCTGGACGCCTTGCGCGATGGCGTGTTCAGCCCCGGCGAGCCCGGCCGCTTCCAGGCCATCTACGACGCGCTGGTGAACTGGGGTGACCACTACCTGCTGCTGGCCGACTACGCCAGCTACGTGGCCGCCCAGGCCCAGGTGGATGCGCTGTACCGCAATGCCGACGAATGGGCCCGGCGAGCGGTGCTGAACGTGGCGGGCATGGGCGTGTTCTCCTCCGACCGGACCATCGCCGAGTACGCGCACAACATCTGGCACACCAAGCCGGTGCACCTGCCCTTGCCGCACGGGCACAGCTGAGCTCCCCCGGCTGCAGGCGTCTGGGACGGGTGTCGTCACCCGTTCCGAATGGCGGCTTCGACCGGGTAACGCCATGGGTGAAAATCCTGGGCAACAGGCTTGCGCCAGAATCGTTCCCGGATGAACACTCCTTCCCCTCAGGCCCCGAGCCCCTGGCGCCTGTCCGTCGCCCCCATGCTCGACTGGACCGACCGGCACTGCCGTGTCTTCCATCGGCTGCTGACCCGGCGCACCCGCCTGTACACCGAGATGGTGACGACCGGCGCGCTGATCCATGGCGATCGCCGCCGTCACCTGGATTTCGACGCGGTGGAGCACCCGCTGGCGCTGCAGCTCGGCGGCAGCGAGCCGCAGGATCTCGCCACCTCTGCCCGCCTGGCGCTGGAGTGGGGCTACGACGAGGTCAACCTCAACTGCGGCTGCCCCAGCGAGCGGGTGCAGCGCGGTGCTTTCGGCGCCTGTCTGATGGCCGAACCGCAGACGGTGGCCGCCGGGGTGCGGGCGATGGTGGACGCGGTGGGCGGCGAGATCCCGATCACCGTCAAGCACCGCATCGGCATCGACCGCGGGGAGTCCTATGACTTCGTGGCGGACTTTGTCGGCACGGTGGCCAACGCCGGCTGCGAGGTGTTCATTGTGCATGCCCGCAACGCCTGGCTGCAGGGCCTGAGTCCGAAGGAAAACCGCGACATCCCGCCGCTGCGCTATGAGTTCGTCTACCGGCTCAAACGCGACTTCCCGGCGCTCACCATCGTGCTCAACGGCGGGGTGAAAACCGACGACGAGATTGCGGCGCACCTGCAGCAGGTCGATGGCGTGATGGTGGGCCGGCAGGCCTACCACGAGCCCTGGCAGCTGGCCGGCTGGGACCAGCGCTTCTTCAATGAGCCGGGGCCGGCCTTGGCGGGCCGCCTGGCGGTGGAGGAGGCCTGGATCGCCCACCTGGAACGACTGCACCGCGCCGGCACGCCCTGGCCCACCGCGATGCGCCACGCGCTGGGGCTGTGGAACGGTGTGCGCGGCGCCCGGGCCTGGCGGCAATTCTGGTCGGACCACCGCATCAAGGCCGAGGCGCCGCAACGGCTGCTGGAGCGCTGGCGGGAGCGCATCCCGACCGCGGCCCGTGAGGCCCTGGCTGCTGCGACATGAAGCCGAGCCCGGATCCCGACCTGCAGCGGCTGCCGTCGGCAGGGCAGCCCTGGCCCGAATCCCCCACGGTGAGGGAGCCTGCGGACAGCGACTGGGCCCGTCATGGGCACCTCGTGACCGATCCGGGCGAACCGACCGACCCGGCCGAAGGCACGGCCAGTTGGCGGGTGGCCGTCTGGTCCTGGTGGACGGGCCCCCGCGCCGCAGTGGTCCGCGCCGTGGAGGACAACCTCCAGCGTCTGGCCGGTACCTACGCCCTGTTGGTGCCTCTGACCCTGGCGCATGTGCTGCTGCTGCAGCCGGGGGCGGCGCCTGCAACACCGCCGCCGGAGTGGCTCTGGAAACAGCAACTGGTGTCGGCGCACGCTGCCATGGCGGTGCTGTCTGCTGTGCTGGGCATCGGCCTGTGGCTGCTGCTGCGGTACCTGCCAGGCGGAAATCTGAACGTGAAACGCGTCTTCGAGCTGCTGGCCTGCGCCACCGGTCTCGGCTTCGCGTTGCTGGTGGTCGCGATCGACCAGCGGGTCACGCCAAACATCACCCCCTTCCTGGTGGCCTGTCTGCTGGCGGCCACCCTGCTGCGGTTGCGTCCCGGCATGGGGTTGCTGTTGTACGGGGTGGCGGGAGCCGGCTTCTGGTGGGGCATGGAACTCAGCCAGGCCAACCCGCAGCTGCGGTTGAGCAACCAGGTCAATGGCCTGACGGTGGTGAGCATAGGCTGGCTGGTGTCGGTGTCGCTGTGGCAGCAGCGCCTGAAGGTGGACCGCCTGCTGGCCGAGTTGCGCAGCAGCCGCGACCACCTGCAACAGCAGCAGCGCCGCCTGCGGCAGCTGGCGGTGCGCGATGCCCTGACACGCACCTGGAACCGCAGCGAGTTCCGTCGCCTGGCTGAACGCGAGCTGGCGTTGGGCCAGCGCCACCTGCACGACACCAGCCTGATCCTGCTCGACCTGGACCGTTTCAAACACATCAACGATGCCTGGGGCCACCCGGTGGGGGATGCGGTGCTGGTGGCCGCGGCCAACGTGCTGCGCGAGGGCGTGCGCGGCTCCGACGAAGTGGGCCGGCTGGGTGGCGAGGAGTTTGTGGTGCTGCTGCCCCAGACCAGCCTGGATGCCGCGCAGGCCCTGGCGGAGCGGCTGCGCCAGCAGCTGGAGGCCCTGCAGTGCCCGCCGGTGGACGTGGCGATCACCGCCAGCTTCGGTGTGGCCTGCCTGCCGGGCTGGCCGCGGCTGCCGTTGGCCGACGCCTTCGAGCGCCTCTACAGTGCGGCCGACAGCGCGCTGTACGGCGCCAAGCGCAAGGGCCGAAACCAGGTGGAAGTGGCGGCCCCTGTCGTCCCGAACTGACTTTCCGAGCGAGCGATCCTGTTGTGCCACAACGATTGACACCCGCCATGCGTGGCCTGCTGGAGCGCATCCAGCGCGCCCGCCGCCAGCCCTTCCACGCCATGACCGCCCAGGACGCCCGCGCTGCCTACGAGCTGGCGGCCGAGGTGCTGGAGCCGCCGCGCACCCCGCTGGAGCGGGTGGAGAACTTTGCGATGCCGCTGGAGGTGCCGGAATGCAGCGGTCTGCTGCGCCCGGCCCGGCTGTACGCGCCCAGCCGGGAGCGCCTGCCGCTGCTGCTCTACCTGCACGGTGGCGGCTTCACCATCGGCGGGTTGGAGACGCACGACAGCCTGTGCCGGCAACTGGCCGCGCGCAGCGGTGCCGCGGTGGTGGCGCTGGACTACCGGCTGGCGCCGGAGCACCGCTTTCCCGCCGCGGCACACGACAGCTGGGCAGCGCTGCGCTGGCTGGCCGGGGAGGGCGCCCAGCGCCTGGGGCTGGACGGCAGCCGCCTGGCGGTGGGCGGCGACAGCGCCGGTGGCACCCTGGCCGCGGTGAGCGCGCTGCACGCCCGCGACGAGGGCCTGCCGCTGGCCCTGCAGGTGCTCATCACGCCCGGCACCACCGCGCATGCGGACACCGATTCGCACCGCGAGTTTGCCGAGGGCTTCCTGCTCGACCAGGCGGCCATCGTCTGGTTCTTCGACCACTACATCGACCGCGGCCAGCGCAGCGACTGGCGCTTCGCGCCGCTGCTGGCCGACGACCTGGACGGTGTGGCGCCCGCCTGGATCGGCCTGGCCGAATGCGACCCGCTGGTCGACGAGGGCATTGCCTACGCCGACCGCCTGCGCCTGGCCGGCGTGCCGGTGCAGCTGGAGCTGTGGCGCGGCCTGACGCACGACTTCATCAAGATGGGCCGTGCGATTGCAGAGGCGGGCGATGCCCAGGCCTCCATCGCCGCCGCGCTGCGCGAGGCCTTCGGCCTGCCCACCCCGCCCGCGGCCTGAGCGCCCTGCACACCCCACAAGACACCCCACAAGAGGAGACCCGCCATGAGCGACGACCTGTCCCGCGCCGCCTTCCGCTTCGCCCACCGCCTGCGCGTGCGCTGGGTGGAGGTGGACATGCAGCACATCGTCTTCAACGGCCACTACCTGATGTACTTCGACACCGCGATCGCCGACTACTGGCGTGCGCTGGCGTTGCCGTACCAGGCGTCGATGCAGCTACTGCAGGGCGACCTGTATGTGCGCAAGGCCACGGTGGAGTACCACGCCAGCGCCCGTTACGACGAGCAGCTGGAGGTCTGCGTGCGCTGCGACCGCATCGGCAACTCGTCCATCCGCTTCGTGGCCGCGATCTTCCGCGCCGAAACCCTGCTGATCAGCGGCGAGCTGGTCTACGTCTTCGCCGATCCGGCCAGCCAGTCCAGCCGGCCGGTGCCGGACGGGCTGCGCCAGATCTTGCGGGGCTACGAAGCCGGTGAGCCGATGCTGCAGGTGCAGGTGGGCTCCTGGCAGGCGCTGGGCGGGGCGGCAGGCGCCATCCGCACCGAGGTCTTCGTGCAGGAGCAGCAGATCCCCGCCGATCTGGAATGGGATGAGGCCGACGCCACCTGCCTGCACGCCCTGGCCGTCAACCGCCTGGGCATGCCGCTGGCCACCGGCCGGCTGCTGCCGGCGGAGGAGGGCAGTGCCAAACTCGGCCGCATGGCGGTGGTCGCGCCGATGCGCGGCAGTGCGGTGGGCCGCCAGGTGCTGGAGGCGCTGATCGCTGCCGCCCGTGCCCGTGGCGACCGCGAGATCGTGCTGCATGCGCAGCGCTCGGCCATCGGCTTCTACCGCCGCGCCGGGTTCAGTGACCGGGGGGGCCCCTTCGAAGAGGCCGGCATCCCCCACCAGGAGATGGCGCTGCAGCTGTGATCGGAGACACCCCCGCCGGTTACAGCCGCGTCACCGCCTGTTCAACCCCCTGTGGCACACTCGCGCGCTTTCCCGGCAGCCGGCCCCTGGGAGGGCCCCCAAAAGTCTTGGACAAGATCCTTCTACAGATTGCGGCGGAGCTGAAGGTCCGCCCGGCGCAGGTCAACGCAGCCGTCGAGCTGCTGGACGGTGGGGCCACGGTGCCCTTCATCGCCCGTTACCGCAAGGAAGCCACCGACGGCCTGGACGACACCCAGCTGCGTGAGCTGGAGGTGCGGCTGGTCTACCTGCGCGAGCTGGCGCAGCGCCGCGGCGCCATCCTCAAGAGCATCGACGAGCAGGGCAAGCTCACGCCCGAGCTGCGCGCCGCCATCGAGGCCGCGCCCACCAAGCAGGAGCTGGAAGACCTCTACCTGCCGTACAAGGTCAAGCGCCGCACCAAGGGCATGATCGCCCGGGAGGCAGGCATCGGCCCGCTGGCCGACCGCCTCTTCGCCGACCCGACGCTGGACCCGCGCGCCGAGGCCGCGGCTTTCATTGCCGCTTACGAAGGCGGCGCCGAGGCGCTGGCCACCGCCGGCTTTGCCGACGCGCTGGCGGTGCTGGACGGGGTGCGCGACATCCTCTCCGAGCGCTGGGCCGAGGACGCCGCGCTGGTCAAGACGCTGCGCGAGTGGCTGTGGGACGAGGGCCTGTTCCTTTCCAAGCTGATGGACGGCAAGAACGAGCAGGACGCTGACGTCGCCAAGTTCCGCGACTACTTCGACTACGACGAGCCGATCCGCCGCGTGCCCTCGCACCGCGCGCTGGCGGTGTTCCGCGGCCGCACGCTGGAGATCCTGGACGCCAAGCTGGTGCTCGACGAGGAAGTCGTGCCGGGCCAGCCCACGTTGGCAGAGGGCCGCATCGCTGTCCACCTGGGCTGGAGCCACGCGAAGCGGCCGTCGGATGACCTGATCCGCAAGACCATCGCCTGGACCTGGAAGGTCAAGCTCAGCCTGAGCCTGGAGCGTGACCTCTTCACCCGCCTGCGCGAGGATGCGGAGCAGGTGGCGATCAAGGTCTTCGGCGCCAACCTGCGTGACCTGCTGCTGGCCGCACCGGCCGGCAAGCGGGTGGTGATGGGGCTGGACCCGGGCATCCGCACCGGCGTGAAGGTCGCGGTGGTCAGCGACACCGGCAAGGTGCTGGACACCTCCACCGTCTACCCCCACGAGCCGCGCCGTGACTGGGAAGGCTCCATCCACACCCTCGGGCGGCTGTGTGCCACCCACGGGGTGAACCTGATCGCCATCGGCAATGGCACCGCCAGCCGGGAGACCGACAAGCTGGCCGCCGACCTGATCAAGCGCCTGCAACAGATCGCGCCGGACACGGCGATCGAGAAGGTCGTGGTGAGCGAAGCCGGCGCCTCGGTCTACTCCGCCAGCGAATACGCCAGCAAGGAGCTGCCCGAGCTGGACGTCTCGCTGCGCGGCGCGGTGTCCATCGCCCGCCGGCTGCAGGATCCGCTGGCCGAGCTGGTCAAGATCGATCCCAAGAGCATCGGCGTGGGCCAGTACCAGCACGACGTCAACCAGAGCGAACTGGCCCGCACCCTGGGCGCGGTGGTCGAGGACTGCGTGAACTCGGTGGGTGTGGACCTGAACACCGCCTCGGCACCGCTGCTGTCGCGCGTCTCCGGCCTGAGCGCTGCGGTGGCGTCGAGCATCGTGCGCTGGCGCGACGCCAACGGCGCCTTCCGCAACCGCCGCCAACTGCTGGACGTGGCCGGGCTCGGCCCCAAGACCTTCGAGCAGGCGGCAGGCTTCCTGCGCATCCGCGGTGGCGACAACCCGCTGGACCTGTCGGGCGTGCACCCGGAAACCTACCCGGTGGTGGAGAAGATCATCGCCGCGGTGGGCCGCCCGGTTCACGAGCTGGTGGGCAATGCCGACGTGATCCGAAAGCTCAAGCCGGAGGCTTTCTCGGACGACAAGTTCGGCGCCATCACCGTCAAGGACATCCTCACCGAGCTGGAAAAGCCCGGCCGCGACCCGCGCCCGGACTTCAAGGTGGCGCGCTTCAATGACGGTGTCGAGGACATCAAGGACCTGCAGGAGGGCATGGTGCTGGAGGGCACGGTGTCCAACGTGGCGCAGTTCGGTGCCTTCGTCGACCTCGGTGTGCACCAGGACGGCCTGGTGCATGTCAGCCAGCTGTCCAACAAGTTCGTCAACGATGCGCGCGAGGTGGTCAAGACCGGCGACATCGTCAAGGTGCGGGTGATCGAGGTCGACCTGGCGCGCAAGCGCATCGCACTGACCATGAAGCTGGACGCACCGATGCAGGCCAAGGGCGCCGGCAAGGCGGCGGACAACAGCTTCCGCCCGGCCGGCCGGGGCGAGCGGGCCTCCGACCGTTGCGCTCAGCCGCAACGCGGCGGCCGCAGCGAGCCGGCTGCAGGCGGAGCGATGGCGGCGGCCTTTGCCAAGCTGCAACAGGGTCGGCGCTGAAGCGGACTTGCCCAGCCACCGGGACGGTGCCCGATCGGTCCGGCCCGGTCGAGGCCGGGCTTCAGCCGGGTTGCCTATGATTCGCTTCCCGGTGCAGGCCCCCAGGCCCGCCCGCTGGACTGCTGCAGATGAGCTCGACACCTGATTCCCCCTCCGACCGCCGTGGACTGTCCGGCGCACTGGCCGCCTTCCGCCAATGGCTGGCCGTTCAGCCGCGGTGGCGTCAGGCCCTGGTCGGGCTCGGCGGCGTGCTGGCGGGCGTGTTCCTGCTGATGGGGGTGGCCGTGGCGGCCCTGCTGCCGCAGCTGCCGGACCTGGACCGGGTCACCGACTACCAGCCCCGTCAGCCCCTGCAGGTGTTCACCCGCGACGGGGTCGAGATCGCCCAGTTCGGCTCGGAGCGGCGGGTCTACCTGCCACTGGCGCAGATTCCCAGGCGCATGCAGGACGCGGTGGTGGCCGTGGAGGACGCGCGCTTTCGCGAGCACAGCGGCATCGACCCGATCGGCATTGCGCGCGCGGCCTGGTCGATGCTCACCGGTGGCAGCCGCCAGGGCGCCTCCACCATCACCCAGCAGGTGGCACGCACCTTCTTCCTCAGCTCCCGGCGCACGCTGGAGCGCAAGCTCAAGGAGGTGCTGCTGGCCCTGAAGATCGAACAGAAGCTGAGCAAGGACGAGATCCTGGAGCTCTACCTGAACCAGATCTACCTGGGCCACCGAGCCTACGGGTTCGGGGCGGCGGCACAGGTCTACTTCGGCAAGACGCTGGACCAGCTCGGCACGGCAGAGGTGGCCATGCTGGCCGGCCTGCCGCAGAACCCCGCCTATGCCAACCCGATCAGCAACCTGGAGCGGGCCACCACGCGGCAGCGGGTGGTGCTGCAGCGCATGCTCGTCACAGGCGTCATCAACCAGGCCGAACACGACGCTGCCCGGGCGCAGAAACTGGTGATCCGCTCCCGGCTCTACGCCGCCGTGCATGCCGAACATGTGGCCGAAATGGCGCGCAAGGTGGTCTACGAGAAGTACGGCGAGCGCGCCTACACCGAGGGCTTCAAGGTCACCACCTCGCTGGTGGCCGTCGAACAGCAGGCGGCCTGGACGGCCCTGCGCCGCGGCCTGATGGACCACGAGCGCCGCCAGCCCTGGCGCGGCCCGGAGGACCAGGAGGAGCTGCCTGCCGATGCGGAGCCCGGCAGCGCGGCGGTGGCCCAGGCCCTGAAGGAACACCGCGATGACGAGGACCTGCGCGTGGCCATCGTGCTGCAGGCCTCACCCAAGGAGATCCGCGCCCAGCTGGCCAGTGGCGAGGTGGTGAGCATCACCGGGGAAGGCCTGCGCTGGGCCCAGTCCGGCCTCGGACCCAGGGCCACGAAGCCGCTGCTGATCTCGCGCGGCTCCATCCTGCGGCTGGTGGCCCAGTCCGCCCGCCCGGCCCGGGGGGCCACCACGGAGCCGGGGGCCTTGAGCTGGTCGGTGGTGCAGTGGCCGCAGGTGCAAGGCGCGCTGGTGTCGATGGAGCCCACCACCGGGCGGGTGCGCGCGCTGGTGGGCGGCTTTGACTTCACCCGACAGCCCTTCAACCACGTCACCCAGGCCTGGCGCCAGCCGGGATCCAGCTTCAAGCCCTTCCTGTACTCGGCGGCACTGGAGCACGGCATCATGCCGGAGACGCTGGTCAACGACGCGCCACTGCACCTGCCGGACTCCGAAGCAGTGGCCAACGGCGCCTGGAACCCGCAGAACTCCGACGGTGAGTTCGCCGGCCCGATCACCCTGCGCCAGGCGCTGGCCAAATCCAAGAACCTGGTCAGTGTGCGGGTGCTGCGCCACCTGGGCACCACCCAGGCGCTGGACTGGGTACAGAAGTTCGGCTTCGACCGCGAACGGCACCCCGACAACCTCACCCTGGCCCTGGGTGCAGGCAGCACCACACCGATGCAGATGGCCGCTGCCTACTCGGTGTTTGCCAACGGCGGCTACCGCGTGGCCACCACGGTGATCGAACGCGTCACCGATGCTGCCGGCAAGGTCGTCTTCGAGGCGCCAGCTGCTGCACCGCTGGTGGAAGAGAACCGGGTGCTGCCGGCCCGCAACGTCTTCCTCACCGGCACGCTGATGCAGGAAGTCACCCGCAGCGGCACGGCGGCCCGGGCCCAGGGAGCCCTCAAGCGCAGCGACCTGTACGGCAAGACCGGCACCACCAACGACGCGGTGGACGCCTGGTTCGCCGGCTACCAGCCCGGCGTGGTGGCGGTGGTGTGGATCGGCTACGACGAACCCCGCAGCCTGGGAAGCCGCGAGACCGGAGGCGGCCTGGCCCTGCCGGTGTGGATCGGCTACATGGATCGCGCGCTGCGGGGTGTGGCACCGGTACAGCCGCCGGTGCCCGACGGCGTGGTGGACGTGGGCGGCCAGTGGCGCTACGGTGAATACGCCGAAGGCGGCTTCGTCCCCGGCATCGGATTGGAGGACACGGTGATGGCAGGCGATGCACCGGTGTCGGCCGCCTCCGGCAGCCTGGGCGCAGCCCCTGCGGCCAGCGGCGCCGCGGTGCCCCAGACCGAACGCTGACCCCTGCGCTGCACTCGGGGCCTCCCTTCGATGGCTTCACCCGCCCTGCGCCTGTTCGCCGGACCGGTCGCCGCTGCAGCGATCCGGGCCGACGGCCTCCAGCCTCAGCAGGTGCGCGCCTTCCCGGCTGCCGCGGGTGGGCCCAAGGGCCTGATCCTCAACCCGCTGGACCGCCTGCTGCTGGGCCATTGGCTGAACCGCCCCGGCCGGCCGCCGCTGCACCTGGTGGGTGCCAGCATCGGCGCCTGGCGCATGGCCAGTGCCATGGCCCCCGATGCGGACAGCGCCCTGGCGCGCATGGCGCAGGACTACATCGATGCAGACTACACCCCACCGGCCGGCCAGCCACTGACGCCCGCCTTCATCGCCGAGCGCTACCGGCAACTGCTGGCACAGCACTTCGACACGGTGACCGGCGGCCAGATTGATCGACTCCTGTCCCGACCCGGTTACCGTCTGCACCTGCTCACCACGGCCGGTCGATCGGCCCTGTTGCAGCGCGAACGCCGTGGGGCGACCCTGGCCGGCTACGCGGCCGCCTGGTGTGCCAATGCCATCCACCGGCGTGGCTTGGGCGGCTGGCTGCAGCGGGTGCTGTTCAGCGACCCGCGCGATGCGCTCCCCTTGCCCTGGGACGACCTGCCGACCCAGCTGGTGCCGCTGCGTCCGGACAACCTGCTGCCGGCACTGCAGGCCTCGGGCTCCATCCCGTTCTGGCTCAGCGCGGTGCACGACATCCCCGGCGCTGCCCCGGGCGCCCACTGGGACGGCGGCATCACCGACTACCACCTGCACTGGCCCTGGGCGGCGCTGCTGGCCCCGGACGAAGCCACCCGGCCCCCCGGTGCACACACCCCCCTGGTGCTCTACCCGCATTTCCAGCCCCACCTGGTGCCCGGCTGGCTGGACAAACCCTGGAAACAACGCCACCGCCCCACGCCGGGCCTGGACAACCTGCTGCTGCTCTGCCCGAACCCGGCCTGGATCGCCACACTGCCCGGCGGCAAGCTGCCCGACCGCAACGACTTCAAGGCCCTGCCGACTCTCGAACGCCAGCAACGCTGGCGGATTGCGGTGGCCGAAAGCCAACGCCTGGCCGACGAATTCGCCCAGTGGTTGGAGGACGGCTGCCCGGCCGACCGGCTGGAGGCGTTGGGCTGAGACGGGTGGCGCGGGGAACTGGCGGTGGGGCGTCGGTCGGCCCCGAAGGCTGCGGTGCCAGGTTCCGAGTGACGTGAAGCAGATCAGCAACCAATCGGCCGGACTGCGGCAACGCGGCTTCGGGGTCTTGAGTCTTGACTCAAGCCCGGTGAGAGTCACCCGATGACATCGCCGATGACCTGGCGCAGCGCCTTGGCATCGGCGGCGGAGAGCTGGCCCATGGTGCGGATGACGAGGTGCTGCTCTATGGTGGTGAACACCGGCTTGAGCACGGATTGCTTGATGAGACCTGCTGACTGCCAGTCGCCGACCATCGCCTCACCGAAGCCCAGCGGAGTGCGTACCTGGCTGGTGATGGCCATGATGACGATATCGCGCCGGCTGGCGTTGTATCCGGCGCTTGAGACGACAGCGGCCGGGCGCTTCTTGGTGCCTGACTGATCCGTGAATGGAAACGGCACCAGCACCACGTCGCCAGAACAGAACCTCGAGGCGTTGGCCATGGGCATCACAGGCGGTCGTAAGCCGCGTCCTCATCGTTGTCCCAGACCTGGACGAAGCTGGCTTCACTGGCTCTGGCGGCGGCGTACGTGAGGCGCTGCTCGTCTTCGCGGGAGCGCAGGAAATCGACGAAGTCCTCCACCTCTGCCATGCGCTGAGGCGGCAGTTGCTTGATCTTGTCGATCAACACCTGTTCGGCGGCGGTCATGGCATCGGCTCCATCGGGGTCTTGTGCTTGACTGTGTCTTGATGGGCGGCGGGGTTCGCCGTCGCCTCTGGCACCTCGATGTGAAGGGTGGTCATGGTTTCAAGCCTCCTGTGGGCTCTGAGCGCTGGTGGGTGAACCCGTGCGAGCGTATGTGAACGAAACCAGCAGAATCCGTTTGGACTCGGGTGCCGCCTCAAGATGCGTTGCTGCCATGCCGGGCATCGGTCCGGCGACGCGTTGCGCGCAGTATACGAAGACCGTCCTTTGCAATTCACCCGGAGGCGGACCCTCAGGTCAGGCCGGTGGCGTGGACTCCGTACGCGCATCGCGCTGATCCTGCTCCACCTGCAGCAGCCGCCACAGCAGCTTGCCGCTGGCGCTTTTGGGCAGTTGCTCGACGAATTCCACCTGTCGCGGCACCTTGTAGACCGCCATGTGTTCACGCGACCAGGCGATCACATCCGCCTCGGTCAGCGTCTCACGCGCCTCGGGTTTGGGCACGATCACCGCCTTGACGCTTTCGCCGCGGTAGTCGTCCCGGGTGGCGATGATGCAGACCTCCTGCACGCCTGGGTGGCGGTAGAGCAGGGCTTCCACCTCGGCCGGCCAGACCTTGAAGCCGCTGGCGTTGATCATGCGCTTGAGGCGGTCGGCCATCGTGTGGTAGCCGTCCGCATCGACCCGGCCGAGGTCGCCGGTGCGGAACCAGCGCAGCCCGTCCAGCTCGACAAAAGCCGCCCGGGTGGCGTCCGGGTTGCGCCAGTAGCCCTGGAAGACCTGCGGGCCGTGCACCAGGATCTCGCCCACCTCGCCGGTTGCGACATCGTGCAGCGTGTCCGGGTCCACCACCCGCGCCCGGGTGCTGAGGTAGGGGATGCCCAGGCACTGGCGGCGCACCGCGCCGGGTGGGTTGGAGTGGGTGGGGCCGGAGGTCTCGGTCAGGCCGTAACCCTCGATGTAGTCCAGCCCCAGCTCGTTCTTCAGCCGGGTGGCGATGGCCTCCGGCATGGCCGCGCCGCCGCCGCCGATGTAGCGCAGGCTGCGCAGCATGGCCGGCTGCAGGTCGGGTTTGCCGAGCAGGTCGATCACCATGGTCGGGATGTTGGGCCAGTGGGTGACGCGCTGCTGCTCGATCGCGGCGGCGGCCACATCGCGGTCCCAGCGCGGCAGCAGCACGATGGAGGCGCCCAGGCGGATCGCCGCCAGCATCGCCATCACCATGCCGGTGATGTGGAACATCGGCACCACGATCAGCATCACGTCGCCAGGGCGCAGGTCGAGCCAGTCCTGGCTGGTCATCGCGTTGTGCATCAGGCTGGCGTGGTTGTGCATGCAGCCTTTGGCCGCGCCGGTGGTGCCGCTGGTGTAGGGAAGGACGGCCAGGTCCTGCCCCTGCGTGCTGAGCGGCCCGGGGCGCAGGCCGCGGGCGACCAGGTCGGTCCAGGCGTGCACGCTGCCACCGGCCAGCGTCGGCTTGGGGTGGCGCGTCGGCAACCAGCGCCGCCAGTGCAGCGGCCAGCCTGCCTGGGCCGCTTCGATGTCGTCCGGCAGCGCCTCGGCGAGGTCGAACACCACCAGATGCTCCAGCCGCGCACCGCCTTCGCCCTGCAGCATCTCCTGCGCGCGTGCCAGCTCGCCGGCGATGTCGGAGGACGCCAGGGCCACCCGGGCGCCGGAGTCCTGGATGTAGTGGTCGAGTTCGTCGGCCTTGTTCATCGGGTTGACCGGCACCACCACTGCGTTGGCGCGCAGGACGGCGTGGTAACCCAGCAGGAACTGCGGACAGTTCTGCATGAAGACGATCACCCGATCGCCTGCGCCAACGCCCAGTGCCAGCAGCGCGCCGGCCAGGCGTTCGGCCTCGTCGTGCAGGGCCTGCCAGGTCCAGCGGCGGCCCAGGAAGTCCAGGCCGACGGCCTGCGGTTCGGCCTCGGCGCGGCGTTCGAGCGCCTGCCAGAGGGATTCGTCCGGCACGTCCAGCGCACGGGGCACGCCAGCGGGCCAGAAGCGGTGGTGCGGCGCCTCGGGGGGCGCCGGGTGGTGGAAGACGTTCATGGTCCGGATGCGGTAGGGAAAACGGGCAGCAGGGGCCGTGGGCAAGGTGGGCACGGCGTGGCCGTGCGCAGGCGCCGGGCGGGTTCAGCTCGGGCGGTGTCCGTCTTGCACCAGCCGCCAGCCCAGGTCTGCGACAGGACCGGCCTGGGCAGCGATCTCGCGGGCCTTGGGGTGGGCGGCGGTGCCGTCCAGCACTCGCCGGCCAATGCCCAGCAGGATGGCCGAGAGGCGGAACAGGTTGCAGGCCAGGTAGAAGGGCCAGTGGGCCATCCCCGCCTCCAGGTCCTGCCGGCCGGTGCGTTCGCAGTAGCGTTCGATGTAGGCGCGCTCACTCGGGATGCCCAGCGCCGCCAGCTCCAGCCCGGCAAAGCCCTGCAGCACGCCCGGCGCGTGGTGCCAGGACAGGCAGTGGTAGGCCAGGTCGCTGAGCGGGTGGCCCAGCGTCGACAGCTCCCAGTCCAGCACCGCCAGCACGCGCGGTTCACTGGGGTGGAAGAGCAGGTTCTCGATGCGGTAATCGCCGTGGATCAGCCGGGTCTCGCCGCTGCGGGCCTCGGCCGGGATGTGCGCCGGCAGCCACTCGATCAGTGCCTCCATCGACGGCAGCGGCGGGAGGTCAGGCGGCTGCAGGCTGGCGCGGTATTGGCGCGTCCAGCGCGACACCATGCGTTCGAAGTAGGCCGGGTCGCTGCGACCGTAGCCCTCCAGCCCGGCAGCGGCCCAGTCGACGCGGTGCAGGGCGGCGATCACCCGGTTGGCCTCGTCGTGCAGCGCGGCGCGCTCTTCACGGGAAACGTCTGGAATGGCCGCTTCGCGAAAGACCCGGCCGGGCACGAAGTCCATGACGTAGAAGGCCGCACCGATGACGGACTCGTCTTCGCACAAGGCTCGCACTGCCGGCACCGGTACATCGCTGCCAGCCAGCGCATGCATCACCTTGTACTCACGCTCGATGGCGTGGGCCGAAGCAAGCAGTTGGGCTGCGGGCCCTGGTTTGGCGCGCAGCACCCAGGCGGGCGGGCCGCCCTGAGCACGCAGCACCCAGGTGGGGTTGGACTGGCCGCCCACCAGCCGCTCGGCGCGCAGGTCGCCCGTGAGAGCCGGCAAGCCGGGCACATGCGGACGCAACCAGGCGTGCAGTGAATCCAGGTTCAGGGCAGTGCCGGCCGCTGGCCGGCTGGCCGCAGCATGTGCGGTCGGGGAGGTGGACACAGCGGCCGTCATCAGCGCGGTTCCTGTGCGTCAGTCGGCCACGAAGCCGGAGGCCTTGATGATCGGTGCCCAGCGCTTGGCGGACGCTTCGCCTCGGGCGGCCAGCTCCTGCGGCGACTGCCCCACCGGCAGGAAACCCATGGTGGCCAGGCGGTCCTTCACCTCCGGCAGCGTGACCACCTTGGCCAGCGCGGCGTTCCAGCTGGTCACGGCGGCGGCCGGTGTGCCGGCCGGAGCGTAGAGTGCGTTGAAGCCCATGCCGGTGATGGCGGGGTAACCCTGCTCGGCAAAGGTGGGCACGTCCGGCAACTGCGGTGTGCGCTGCGGTGCAGACACGGCCAGGATGCGCAGCTTGCCGCCCTTGTGCTGCTCGGTCAGGCTGGTCATCACGTCGATGGCCGAGCTGACCTGGCCGCCGATCAGGCCGACGATCATCGGCGCGCTGCCCTGGAAGGGCACATGCTCGACCTTCACACCGATGGTCTGGCCCAGCAACATGCCGAAGAAGTGGTGCGGGCCGCCTGGCGCGGGAATGCCGTAGTTGGCCTTGTTCGGGTTGGCCTTGGCCCAGGCGACGTACTCGGCCAGAGTCTTCACCGCCGGCTCACTTCCAGCTGCCAGGGCAAAGGGGAACTCCGCCACCGTGCCCACCGGGACCAGGTCCCGGGCCGGGTCGTAGTTGAGCTTGCGGAAGGTGAAGGGGTACAGGCCCACCAGTGCATCCGGCCCGAGCATGATCACACTGCCGTCGGCCGGGGAACTTTTCAGGATGTCCACCGCCAGGCGGCCACCGGCGCCGGGCTTGTTCTCGACGATCACCGGTCGCTTGAGTTCGTCCTTCAACTTCTCGGCCAGCAGGCGGGCGATGGCATCGAAGGAGCCGCCGGCCGGGAAGCCGACCAGGATCTTCGCGGGCTGTGCCTGTGCCCAGGCGGGCGCGGGCAGGCCAGCCAGCAGAGGCGCGGCCAGGCTGGCCAGCAGCAGGCCACGGCGCAGCGGTGTCGAAGAGATGGAAATGGGGACGGAGATGGGGGTGGGGGTGGGGGTGGGGGTCGGGTGCATGTTGTCTCCGCGTTGCGGTGGATCGATGAGGGGCAGGGTGCTGTCGCGACAACGACAGCCCGATGCAGGACCGTCGTTCAGTCCAATTGTCCGACCGAAAATGGCGACAAGACAAGCCTCAGCCACCCCCGGAGATTCCCGGGGGGACGTCATCGACGAGGGAGGTCCGCGCAGCAGATCCGCCCAGGTGGGCCGGTCGGGTGCGCGCCCGCAGCCGGCCCAGTTGGCTGCAGGATCAGCCCAGCGGCGGAATCGGCTGGCTGATGTCCAGCCCGGCGACTTCACAGCCGCGCCGGTAGTCCTGCATGTGGCGGCGGGCCACGCCTTCGGCCGCAGCAGCGTCGCCGCGGCGCAGGGCGTCCAGCAGCTGGCGGTGCACCTCCAGCAGCCGCGGGCCGGACTGCGGCAGCACCGGCGCAATGGCCGCGTAACCGGCGCGCATCAGCAGGCTGATCGGCCCGCGCGCCAGCAGCAGCGCCGGGTTGTGGGTGGCAGCAGCCACCAGGGACAGGAACTCAATGTCGGTGTCCACGGGAGATTGCCCACCCGCCACCACCGCCTCGGTGCGCGCCAGGCATCGCTCCAGCGCGGCGAGCTCTTCCGCGCTGATCGACTGCGCTGCCAGCGAGGCGCACAGCGGCTCCAGCACCGAAGCCACCTGCCAGACGTCGCGGTAACTCACCTGCCGCAGGCGCAGCGCTCGTTCGGCCGCCATCGCCAGGTCGGCCTGGCGGGGCATCGACACCAGCAACTTCTTGCCGTCGCGGCGCAGCAGGCCTTCCTGCTCCAGCTGCCGCAGCCCCTCGCGCACGGTGGAGCGGTGCACGCCCAGGCGGGCGGCCAGTTCGGTTTCAGCGGGCAGCGAATCGCCCTGGCGCAGGCTGCCGTCGACGATGCGCCGACGCAGGTCGTCGGACACGGCACGGTAGGCCGGGGCGAGTTGCAGCTTTTCGATCTCGAAGGCCATGGCGGCGTGGGGCAGGTGATGCGGTGCGATGCAACCCGGGATTGCGCGCGGCGAGTGTAAACGTCGCCGCTGCCTACAATCTGGCTCATGCGCATCCTTGTGGCCAACGACGACGGTTATCTCGCTCCCGGACTGGCGGCCCTGGCCGCCGTCTGCCGCGAGTTCGGTGAGGTGGATGTGGTGGCGCCGGAGCAGAACGCCAGCGGCACCTCCAATGCGCTGACACTGCAGCGGCCGCTGTCGGTGCACACGGCGCCCAGCGGCTTCCGCTATGTCAACGGCACCCCGTCGGACTGTGTGCACGTGGCGCTCACCGGTCTGCTGGAGCATCGTCCCGACCTGGTGGTTTCCGGCATCAACAACGGCGCCAACATGGGCGACGACACGCTCTACTCCGGCACCGTGGCCGCGGCGATGGAGGGCTTCCTGTTCGGCATCCCGGCGATCGCCTTCTCGCAGGTGGAGCGAGGCTGGTCGCAGCTGGACGTCGCTGCCGCGGTGGCCCGCGAGGTGATCGCCCAGGCACTGCGCGAGGCTCCTGCCGGGCCATGGCTGCTCAACGTCAACATCCCCAACCGGCCGGACGCCCTGCAGCGCCCGCGCCGCATCACCCGGCTGGGCCGGCGCCACGCCAGCGAGCCGGTGATCCGTCAGGTAAGCCCGCGCGGCGAGCCGATCTACTGGATCGGCCCCGCCGGCGACGCGCGTGAGGCCGGAGAGGGCACGGACTTCCATGCCGCCGCCCAGGGCGAGGTGTCGATCACCCCGCTGCAGGTGGACCTGACCGACCATGCCGGTCTGCCGCAGTGGCGGCGCTGGGCCGGCGCGTGACGGCAGGCGAGACGCCGCGCCGGCGCTTTCCGCTGACGCTGGAAGACACCCGCGGCACGCCGCGGCGTTTTGTCACCGCGGCGCCGGAGCCGCGACCGCCCACCGGCCCGGCCCCGACCTCAGCCCCCGTACCGGCCACCCTGTTGGAGCGCTTTGGCGACGGCCACGGCCCCCGCCTGCGCATGGTGGAGCGGCTGCGCAGCGCCGGCTGCCGTGACGAGGCGGTGCTGCTGGCCATGGCGGAGGTGCCCCGGCACAGCTTTGTCGACAGCGGCCTGCTGGCCCAGGCCTACGAGGACACCAGCCTGCCGATCGGCCTGGGGCAGACCATCTCCAAACCCTCCGTGGTGGCGCGCATGCTGGAGCTGCTGCGCCAGCGCCCCGGCGGGCCCCAGCTGGGCCGGGTGCTGGAGATCGGCACCGGCTGCGGCTACCAGGCCGCGGTGCTGGTCAAACTGGCGCGCAACGTCTATTCCGTGGAGCGGCTGCGCGGCCTGTACGACCGCGCCCGGGAGAATCTGGCGCCGATGCGGCCGGACCACCTGCGGCTGATCTTTGGCGACGGCCGCCTCGGCCATGGGCCGAACGCTCCCTACGACGGCATCATCGCCGCTGCGGGCGGTGAGCAGGTGCCCGCCGCCTGGATCGAGCAGCTCGCGCCAGGCGGTCGACTGG
This sequence comes from Burkholderiales bacterium, assembly GCA_016703325.1. Classification (GTDB taxonomy): domain Bacteria; phylum Pseudomonadota; class Gammaproteobacteria; order Burkholderiales; family Burkholderiaceae_C; genus Sphaerotilus. The sequence continues at coordinate 180,338 of JADJCH010000004.1, forward strand.
TGGCCCCGGTGCACGACGTCCGCCTGGGCCAGCAGGTGCTGCAGGTGGTGGATCGGCGTGCCGACGGCCAATGTGTGTGGCAACAGTTCGAGGCGGTGCGCTTCGTCCCACTAGAATCCGGCACCAGCAATTCCTGCTAACGGGATGGCGATCCGGCGGGGTCCAGCGGCACGGATCCCGGGGTCGATGCCCCCAACAACACCCATGATGCGATCTCTCCGAGAGCGGACGCTGCGAGCGTCCTGTGCTCCCCTGAGTCTGGCCGTGCTGCTGCTTGCCGGCTGCGCGACCGGCGTGAAGCCCCGCGCGCCGGTCGAGGACCGCAATGCCGGTCCCCGACCCGTCGCCACCGGACCGCTGGCTCCGTTGCCGGGCCTGGACGCTCCGGCCAAACCCGCTTCGGCGCCTGCGGCAACGGATCACGCCGGCAAACCGGGCTATTACAGCGTCAAGCCGGGTGACACTCTGATCCGCATTGGCCTGGACAACGGCCAGAGCTGGCGCGATCTCGCGCGCTGGAACCAGATCGAGAACCCCGACCGCATCGAGATCGGCCAGGTCCTGCGGGTGATTCCACCGGGCCAGGACGGCAGCAGCACGGCCGCGCGGCCGGTGGCGTCGTCCCGCGCGGAGTCCCGACCGCTGGAAAGCAAGCCGCAGACCTCCGCGCCCGCGCCTGCACCGACCGCAGCCACGGCCCCGGTGGCCCCGGCGCCGTCCAGCACCGGCACGGCCCCATCTGCCACCGCGGCCACGGCCGGCACCCCCAGCACGGTGAGCTCCGGTGGGGCCGCAGCGGCGCCTTCGGCACCTGCGCCGGCGGCCTCACGCGATGGCGACGACGACCTGAGCTGGTCCTGGCCGGCGCAGGGCTCGGTGCTGGCGGCCTTTGACGAGGTGCGCAACAAGGGCGTGGCCATCAGTGGCAAGGCCGGCGACGCCGTACTGGCCGCCGCAGACGGACGGGTGGTCTACGCCGGCTCCAGCCTGCGCGGCTATGGCAACCTGGTGATCATCAAGCACAACGAGACCTTCCTGACCGCCTATGCCCACAACCAGGCTCTGCTGGTCAAGGAGGATCAACCGGTCAAGCGGGGACAGAAGGTGGCCGAGATGGGCTCCAGCGACGCGGAGCGGGTGCAACTGCACTTCGAGATCCGCCGCAAGGGCAAGCCGGTGGATCCACTGAAGCTGTTGCCGTCGCGCTGAAGTCAGCACTGCCTTCCCGCATGAAAGGGAAGACAAAGGAAAAGGGCGCCTCAGGGGCGCCCTTTTCATTGCTGCTGCTGCCGTGCCTGCAGTCGCTCAACTGCCGGCGATGTAGGCCGCCAGATCGAGCTTGTTCTGCTCGGTCAAGCCGCCCGAGAAGCTGTTGTGCACGCTGCGCTGCATGGCCGTGTTCAATCCGGTGAGCGTACCGGCCTTGCTCACGCCACCCGTGCCGCCATGGCAGTTGGCGCAGGTGGAGGCGAACAGGGTCTTGCCGACCGCAGCGTCTCCCACCGCGGGGGCCGGTGTCGGAGCCGGTGCCGGAGTGGGCGCAGGCGTGGGTGCCGGGGCAGGGGCAGGGGTGGGTGCGGGTGACGGGGCAGGAGTTGGTGCTGGGTTCGGTGCAGGGGTCGGCGAAGGGGCCGGTGTCGGTGCGGGTGCGGGAGTGGGGGAAGGCGCGGGGGTGGGCGCTGGTGTGACGCCATTCCCGGCCATCTGCCAGCTGCCGCTGTTGCCTTCGCCAGGGCCGGTGAAACTGCCGCTGAAGCTGCCATCAGCGGCCCGGGCACCGGTGAACTGCACCGTGCCACTGGCGGTGCGCACGGTCAGGTTGATCTGTCCATCGGCCGCCAGGCTGCCGCTGACCTGTTGTCGGCCGTGCGACCTGCGCCCTGAGCGGGACTGCGCCTGGTCTTCCAGGGCGTCCAGGTAGGACTCGGTGCGCTCCTCGTGGGCCTTGCGGAACTGCTGCAAGGCGGCCCGTGCCGCGTCGTTTTCGAGGTCGCGGCCGGCTGCCTTGAGATCGGAGCGCAGCTGTGCGGTCAGCCGCTCCACATCCTGGCGGTAGCGCGCCCTCAGGGTGTCATCCACCAGCGGTGCGGGCATCGCCATCGCCTCAATCCAGCGGCCGCGCAAACGGGTGCTGCCATCGTCCTGCAACTCGCCTCGCAGCAAGAGGGCCCCCATCAGGGCCAGGCCATTCTGCGGCCCTGCGGTGACCTGGGCATTGAGGTCGTACTGCAGAGCAGTCCATTCATGATCGCAGGCGCGGATGCCTTGGGCATCCGACGCTGCTGCCTCCACCGAGGTGGCCTCCCCCTCGCCCTGACCCGCCGAGGCGATGCGCACGCTCAATGCGGTGCCCGAGTCGGACAGCGTCACCACCGAGGCCGGCTCCGCACCGGTGCCGCCGCTGCCTTGCCCCCCTCCACAGGCGGTCAGGACCGCGGCCATCAGCAGGGACAGCGCCAGCATGCGTGAGCCGCGCACTGTGGTGGCCGTGGCTGACGGGGTCGACGTGGCGGAGGGACCGCCATCGGCGGGCGCTGGGCGGCAGAACGGGTACGAACCGAGGGGCGAGGTGGGCATCTGGAACTCCTGTGGATGGATGGAATGCGCCGCATCCGGAAGGCCATTCGCCCGCAAACGGCGGGCAGGCCGCTTTGGCCGGATGTGGCTCGGGGGTGAAGATAGGTGTCGCAGCTCGTCTTCCCAGGATTTGTACGGAGGCATTACCTCGGTCACCCGGAGCTGACCGGCAGTCGCATGTGCTCACCGGAGGACCGCTCAGCTGCCAGCTTCTTGCGTCTGCTGACGCCTGCTGACTCTCGCAGGCAGAAGCTTGCACGGCTGCATCGCCCGGGAGCAGGTCGACACACCTGAGACAATTCCGGAATGACAGCAGCAGACGAATGGTTGCAGGTCGAGTCACTCGACCTGGACGCACAGGGCGTGGCCCACAACGCCGAGGGCAAGGTGGTTTTCATCGAAGGGGCGCTGCCTGGCGAACGGGTTCAGGTGAGCGTCAACCGCCGCAAGAATCAGTGGGAGCAGGCGACGCTGCGGCAGATCGGCCGCGAGAGCTCGCAGCGGGTGCGACCCGGTTGCCCGCACTTCGGCCTGCACGCCGGCGCCTGCGGCGGCTGCAAGATGCAGCACCTGCACCCGGCCACGCAGGTGGCGGTCAAGCAGCGCACGCTGGAGGACAACCTGCAGCACCTGGCCAAGGTGCGCCCGGCGCGGGTGATGCGCCCGATCGAGGGCCCCGCCTGGGGCTACCGCTACCGCGCCCGCCTGTCGGTGCGCTGGGTGGCCAAGAAGGGCACGGTGCTGGTGGGTTTCCACGAGCGCAAGTCCCGTTATGTGGCGGACATGCAGGTCTGCCCCATCCTGCCCGAGAAGGTCAGCGCCCTGCTCATGCCGCTGCGCGAGCTGGTCGGCCGCATGGACGCGCGCGAGACGCTGCCGCAGATCGAGGCGGCGCTGGGTGAGCGCAGCGAGGCGCTGGTGCTGGCCCTGGTGCTGCGCCACCTGGAACCGCTGAGCGCCGCCGACCTGGCCCGGCTGGCCGACTTCGGCCAGGCGCATGAGGTGCAGTGGTGGCTGCAGCCCAAGGGGCCGGACAGCGTGCACCGGCTGGACGTGCTGGGCCCCCAGCTGGCCTACACGCTGCCGGAGTTCGGGCTGACCATGCCCTTCAAACCCACCGACTTCACCCAGGTCAACCATGCCATCAACCGCGTGCTGGTGGGTCGGGCGCTGCAGTTGCTGCAGGTGCAGCCGGGTGAGCGGGTGATCGACTGGTTCTGCGGCCTGGGCAATTTCACCTTGCCGCTGGCCACCCAGGCGCGTGAGGTGCTGGGCATCGAGGGCAGCGAAGTGCTGGTGCAGCGCTCGCGCGAAAACGCCGCCGGCAACGGCCTGGCGCACAAGACAAGCTTTGCGGCGCGCAACCTGTTCGAGCTGACGCCGGCCGACCTGGTCGCCTACGGCCATGCCGACCGCTGGCTGGTCGATCCGCCGCGCGAAGGTGCCTTCGCGCTGGCCAAGGCCCTGGCCGAGGTGCGGCAGGCCCCGGTCGAGGGTTACGAGCCGCCGCGGCGCATCGTCTACGTCAGCTGCAACCCGGCCACACTGGCCCGCGATGCCGGCCTGCTGGAGCACCAGGCGGGTTACCGCTGCTCGGCCGCCGGGGTGGTGAACATGTTCCCGCACACGGCCCATGTGGAGTCGATCGCGGTGTTCGATCGCATCGACGGCTGGACCTTGCCAGTGCGTGCGGTGGTGGCCCCCGAGCCGGAAGAGGAAGTCGCAACCGCCGCCGTTCCCGACGACGCCGCAACCTGATCAGCCGACCGGCACCTGGGCGGCGATCCAGTCGTCCAGTGCCTGGCGGTCCAGCGGGCCGCAGATGCCGTAGCCCTGGCCCAGATCGCAGCCGTAGTCGCCCAGCGCGACGCGAAAGCCCCGCTCGGTCAAGCGGTCGGGCATCTGCAGCCCCAGTCCCGGGCGTACACCTCCTGGGCGCCGATGTCGCCCGCGGTGTTCTTCAGCCGGTGCATGCGATCGCCCAGCGTCAGGCGGTCGGCCGCGGCACGGGCCTGCAGGCAGGCCTGCATCTCGGCCGCCAGGGCCTCCACCACCCGGTCGATCAGTTCGCCGGTCGACTCACCCATCAGCTGCTGCACCTCCGCAAACCGCTTGAGGTCGATCGCTTCGCCGGACGGGATCTCCACCCTGGGCGGCGGCGTTGCGTCCGCCGGCGGTAACGATGCCGGCTCCGTCGGCAACAGGACCGACACCGGCACCGGGACCGGCACCGCCGCCGCCGGAATCTTGCGCGGCGGCATCAGCCAGCGCGCCACCACGCTGGCCAGGGTCTCGGAGCTGTAGGGCTTGACCACGTAGTCGTCCATGCCCGCGGCCAGGCAGCGCACCCGGTCGGCCGGCAGGGCGTGTGCGGTCAGCGCCACCACCGGCACACGCAGGGGCAGGGCGCCGATCGAGCGGGTGCGCTCGCGTTCACGCAGCGCCCGGGTGGCGGTCAGGCCGTCCATGCCCGGCATCTGCACGTCCATCAGCACCAGGTCGACGGCTTCCTGGTCGAGAAGGTCCAGCGCCTGCTGGCCATCGGCGGCCACCTGCACCTGCAGGCCGCGCTGGCGCAGCATCTGCGCCCCCACGTCCTGGGTGATCGGGTTGTCCTCCACCAGCAGCACCCGCTCGCCGCCGAAACGCAGCCCTGGCCGCCGGCCGGGAGCCGGCGTCCGGTGGCCGGCAGACAAAGCCGGCCAGCGGCGGACGAGGTCGGCGTTCCCGTCCGGTGCAGCACCGTGGCCAGTGCATCGTAGAGGTCGGACTGGCGCACCGGCTTGTCCAGCCAGATGTCCACGCCCAGGTCGCCCATGCGCTCGCTGTCCATCGTGGAGGAGCTGAGCATGATCAGCGGCAGGCCCGCCAGCAGGGGGTCGCGGCGGATGTGGCGCACCAGGCTGTAGCCGTCCATGCCGGGCATGTTCAAGTCCAGCAGGGCCACCTCGTAGGGACGGCCCGCCGGCCGCGGCATCCTGCAGCTTGGCCAGGGCTTCCTCGCCGTTGGCGGCGCTGCCGGAATGGCCGTTCCAGGAGGTGAGGTAGCGGTGCAGGATGACCCGGTTGGTGGCGTTGTCGTCCACCACCAGCACCCGCGTGCCGGCAAAGTCCGCCGCCCGGCGGCGCAGCTGGCCCGCATCGGCCAGCGACAGCGGCAGGGTGAACCAGAAGGTGGAGCCTTCACCCTCCCGGCTGGTCAGTCCGATGGCCCCGTGCATCAACTCCACCAGGCGCTTGGCAATGCTCAGGCCCAGCCCGCTGCCGCCAAAGCGCCGGCTGGTGGAGCTGTCGGCCTGCATGAAGGGTTCGAACAGGCGTTGCTGCTGGGCCTCGCCGATGCCGATGCCGGTGTCGCGCACCTCGAAGCGCAGCGCAGCAGGGTCCGCGGCCGATGGGGCAGCTGCGGCGACCGACACGCTCAGCAGCACCTCCCCCTGCTCGGTGAACTTGATGGCATTGCCCAGCAGGTTGACCAGCACCTGGCGCAGCCGGATCGGATCGCCCCGCAGGTACTCCGGCACCTCCGGCGAGATGGAGCAGGCCAGCTCCAGCTTCTTGGCGTGGGCCCGGGTGGCCAGCATCGCGGTGACATCCTCCACCGTGCGGCGCAGGTCGAAGTCGATGGACTCGATGCGCAGCTTGCCCGCCTCCAGCCGGGAGAAGTCCAGGATCTCGTCGATCACCCCCAGCAGCAGCCCGGCCGAGGTGCGTGCCGTCTCCAGGTGCCGCTGCTGCTGGCCCGACAGCGGCGTGTCCTGCAGCATCTCCAGCGAACCCAGCACCCCGTGCATCGGCGTGCGGATCTCATGGCTCATGTTGGCCAGGAAGTCGGACTTGGCCTGCGCTGCCGCTTCTGCAGCCTCCTTGGCCTGGCGCAGCTCCAGCTCCGCCTGCTTGCGTGCCGTGATGTCGTGCACCACGCCGATGAAGCGCTGCCGGCCACCGGCCGCCCCGCCGCCCAGGTCCAGGCGGCTCACCCGCAGCGCGATCCAGATGCGCCCGCCATCGCGGCGCAGTGCCTCGAACTCCCGTTCCGCACCCATCACCCGGCTCTCTCCAGTGAGCAGGTGGCGCTGCAGGTAGAGGTCATGGGCCGCCTGGTGCGGCGGCGGCACGATGATCGACACATTGCGGCCGATCACCTCCTCGGCGCGGTGGCCGAACATCTGCTCCGCGCCGGCATTGAAGCTCTCGATCAGCCCCTGTTCGTCGATCACGATGATGCCGTCGTGGGTGGTGTTGACCACCTTGCGCAGCAGCCCCTCGCTGCGCTGCAGCTCGCTGAGGTTGGCGGCCAGTTCCGTGGACATGCGGTTGAAGGCCTGCGCCGTCTGCGCCAGCTCATCGTCCCCCTGGCCCAGCACCGGCACCTGCAGGCCCAGCTGGCCGCCGGCGATGCCGCGGGCGGCGTCGGCCAGCTGCTGCAACTGGCGCGTCAGGTAGGAGCCCAGCACCCAGGAGAACAGCCCCACCAGCAGCATCTCCAGCGCTGCAAAGCCCAGGCCGAAACGCCGCGCCAGTGCCTGCTGGGCCTGCACCTCGGCTGCGGACACGCCGATCTCCACCCGCCCGAAGCGCTGCGGCCCCACGCGGATCTCGACACTGCTGTGGAACACCCCGTCGGCCAGCCCGGACAGGCCCGCGCTGTCGCTGGCCGCGCGCAGCAGCTGCTGCGATTCGCCGGCCTGGCTGAGCACCTCCTGCCGCTCGTCGCGCACCCGGGCGTACACCACCCCCGGGTAGGTGAGCATCTCCCGGGTCAAGGCCGCGAGCGTGGCCAGGTCGCTGGCGATCAGCGCATCCTTGGCCACCACCGAAAAGGCCTTCACCGTGGCCTGGCTGCGCTGCACGAACTGCTGCTCGGCGGTGCTGGACATGAAGCGCATGCCGCTGACCACCAACAGCGTCAGCAGCACCGCCTCGATGGCAGCCACCCCCAGAATCGTCTTGGCGCGAAAACTCAGCTTCATGGCAGCGTGACTGTATGCAGGTGCCGAGGGTGGTGAGGGCGCCGAGGGCGGCGATCCTTGCGTTGGGGCAGGGCCGGCATCTCCCGTCACCCCGCCAGCAGCGCCGCCAGGGTCTGGATGCCCAGCGCCCGCACGTCGTTCCAGTCGCTGTCCTGCGCCGCCTCAAAGCCGCGCAGCCCCAGCCCCTCCAGTGCCGGGCGCAGGCCGTCTTCGCGCTCGGCCGCCAGCATCGCCTGGCGCAGCAGCTGCACCGTGGCCGGGCTCACCCGCGGGTGGTGGGCAAAGGCATGGGGGGTGTAGTCGCGCGTCTGCCACAGCACCCGCAGTTCATCGCGCACCCCCGCCTCCACCGTCTGCAGGGTGCGCGGGATGCCGCCGCCGGCCTCGAACTGGCGCTGCACCACATTCAGGTAGACCGACTCGTGCGAGTTGACGAACACCGGCCGGATCGGCAGCTTCAGCCGCTCGAACTCCGCGCGCACCAGCACCGTGGCCGCAAAGGCCGCCGGCGCCGGAAAGGCCACCGCCTTGCCCGCCAGCTCGCTCAGCTCGCGGATCGGCGATGCCTTGCGCACCACCACGATGCCGCGCAGGCGCCTCCCCTTCTCCTTCGCAAAGGCCACATAGCCAGGCTTCTGCGCGAATACGCTGTAGTGGTAGGGGTTCATGTAGGCCAGGTCGTACTGCCCGGCCGCCAGCCGCTTCTCGAAGCTGGGGATGTCCGGTGCCGTCGCAAAACGCAGGGACAGGCCGGTGCGCTCACCCAGCCCCGCAATCAACGGGATCCACAGCCGCGCCAGCTCGCTGGCCGACTGCTGCGGCACGATGCCGAAGGTGAGCGGGGCCTGCGGGGCCGCCCGCAGAGGCAGGGCCCCCATCGCCGCCAGCACCCCCAGGCCCAGGCCGCCCCAACGCACCATCCAGCCGCGGCGCCGTGCCTCAATGTCTGAGGCCCTGTGGACGCGTCCCTCGAACCGGCCGGTTCGTCAGGTTCTGATACGCGGGAGAAGGGCTCTTCCGGCTGGATGGAAGGGCGGTTGCCCCAGGGGCAGTTCCGAAAGGGCAGTCGGCTCAAGTTGCAGGGTCCCGGCTGGAGTTGTCTTGGGATCGTATTGCACCCTGACTCTGCGCCGGCCGACCCCCGGGGAATTCGCAGGGCAGCCCACGGTTGCAGGGTCGCTGTCGTGAATTGACATCTCATTTAATGAGATTTATGCTTGTTTACGCTCGATGAAACGCCTGCTTTGGTGGCAGACATGCGCGTTCACCCCGGCCCTCCGCCACCCCGGCCCACCCGAGATCCCCTTCGATGATTCACAAGATCCAACCCGACTTGGCCAGCGCGCTGGCCGGCATTGCGGATGGCGCCACGGTCATGATCGGTGGCTTCGGCCTGGCGGGCCAGCCCCAGGCCCTCATCGACGGGCTGATCGAGCAGGGCGCCCGCGACCTGGTCGTCGTGGCCAACAACGCCGGCAACGGCGACGGCGGCCTGGCCCGGCTGATCCAGCTGGGGCGGGTGCGCAAGATCATCTGCTCCTTCCCGCGCCAGTCGGACTCCCACCATTTCGACCGCGCCTGGCGCGCCGGCCAGATCGAGCTGGAACTCGTCCCCCAGGGCAACCTGGCCGAACGCATCCGCGCCGCCGGGGCCGGCATCGGCGCCTTCTACACCCCCACCGGCTATGGCACCCCGCTGGCCGAGGGCAAGGAGACGCGCGTCATCGACGGCCGCGGGCAGGTGCTGGAGTGGCCGATCCACGCCGATGTCGCCCTCATCCAGGCCGAACGCGGCGACCGCTGGGGCAACCTCACCTACCGCATGACCGCCCGCAACTTCGGCCCCATCATGGCCAGCGCCGCCCAGCTCACCATCGCCAGCGTGCATGAGCTGGTGCCCCTGGGCTCGCTGGACCCGGAGGCCATCGTCACCCCCGGCCTCTTCGTTCAGCGGCTGGTGCAGGTGCCCCGCAGCGGCGTGCACGGCGCCGTGCTGCCCGCGGCCGAAGCGGTCTGAATTCGCCCTGCCGGAGCAGCACCGACCATGACCGCACCCCCATCCCCCACATCCCCCCCATCCACCCCATCCACCCCGCTCCCGCCTGCCGGTGTGGCGCCCCATGCGCTGCCCCGCTGGAGCCGCGACCAGATCGCCTGGCGCGTGGCCCGCGACATCGCCCCCGGCTCCGTGGTCAACCTCGGCATCGGCGCGCCGACCCTGGTGGCCAACCACCTGCCGGCCGACCGCGAGATCATCCTGCACAGCGAAAACGGCGTGCTCGGCATGGGCCCGGCCCCCGCGCCGGAGCAGGAGGACGACGACCTCATCAACGCCGGCAAACAACCCGTCACGCTCCTGCCCGGCGGCTGCTTCTTCCACCACGCCGACAGCTTCGCCATGATGCGCGGCGGCCACCTGGACATCTGCGTTCTCGGCGCCTTCCAGGTCGCCACCAACGGCGACCTCGCCAACTGGCACACCGGCACCCCGGACGCCATCCCCGCCGTCGGCGGCGCCATGGACCTGGCCATCGGCGCCAAACAGACCTGGGTGATGATGGACCTGCTCACCAAGGCCGGCGAAAGCAAGCTCGTGCCCCAGTGCAATTACCCCCTCACCGGCCTGGCCTGCGTCAAGCGCGTCTACACCGACCTGGCGGTGTTCGAGCTCACCAGGGCAGGGGTGCTGCTGCGCGAATGCGTCGAGGGGGTGGATCGGGAGGCGCTGGAACGGCTGACCGGGCTGCAGTTGCTGGACTCGCACTGAACCTGCCCTGGCGCCGGCCCCACCTGGCGCCAGATGCGAAGACCATTCCCCGCGCTCCACCGCGCCGGGCCCAACGCCACGAATGGCGGGGCCGCCTCCCTGCAAGGCGACTGAGACCGCCACGGCATCTCAACGACCGTTGCGCCGGCGCCCTACGTCGCCTCAATCAGCCCACCTCCACCTTCCGGGGGTCTTCCCAACGGAGCCCGGCTGACCATAATCGACGCAGCGACAGGCCTGCAGTCAAGCAATCTCCCTACGGCGTGGCCAGCCGCTCACTTCTGCGGAGATCGGTGAATGGTTCAGTTCAACACGATTTCTTCGCTGCTGGCAGCTCTGCCCTGCTTGCCCGCACCGCGGGGCGGCGGATAAACCCTATCTGGTAGGCCTCACATGCCGGAATTCGATCCTTACGACTCGCTAGTACCTGTGTTCCTGGAGACACAAGCGCCGAACCGTATTTCTCAGATCGGCACCGCCGTCTTCGTGGAACTGCATGGCGAGCCGTTCCTCTACACAGCGGCGCACGTGACTGATGAGCGGAAGTCGGGCTACTTGCTCGTTCCAACATCTATTGGATTGGAACCCATCGACGGCTACATGGCCTGGCACGCTCTAAACTGAAGTGCAACACTGCCCTGAAATCAACAGGTTGAGCCGATGGGACAAGAGTATTCAAGCCTGAACATTGAGGAGCGCACGCAGCTTGGACTGCTGGTGTCGCAGAAGCTGAGCAAGCGGCAGATCGCCGCGCAGATGGGGCCGCTCGGCCTCGACCATCAACCGGGAGCTGGCGCGCAATGGACCCACAACGGGGCTATCTGGCTGCTGGGGCTCAGCAGGCAGCCAGTCAACGCCGGGTACAGGCCAAGGCCGGCGTGCGCAAGCTGGAGCACCCGATTCGACACCCCGCTGGGCAAGTTCGTGCGCCACGAACTCCAGCGCGCCCTATCCCGCGAACAGATCGCAGGCGGAGGCTCAAGCGTATGCACCCTGAAGACCTGATAAACATCTAACCCGAGGAGCCGGCCTCCGCTCAACGGCCTATCGTCTGGATTGCGATTCACACGACGCAGCTGAAGAAGGAGACCGACATGGAACTGTATGCTGGGGATCGACCTGCATTCGAACAACGCCGTCTTGATGGTGCTCGACGGGGCCGATCGGGTGGTGTTTGCCAAGCGACTGGCCAACGATCTGGAGAGCGATCCTGATGGCGTTGCGATCGTGCGCTGGTTCGATCCTGGGCGTGGCGGTGGAGTCGACCTACAACTGGTACTGGCTGGTTGACGGGCTGCAATCGCGGGCTACCGGGTGCACCTGGTCAACACCGCGGCGGTGAAGGTCTACGACGGGCTCAAGCACAGCGGCGACTTCGGCGATGCGCGCCTGGCCCACCTGCTGCGCCTGGGCATCCTGCCCGGGGCCATCTACCCGCGCGAGCAGCGCCGTGCGCGACCTGATGCGCAAACGCAGCCAACTGGTGCGCCAGCGCAGCGACCAGATCCTGAGCATGCAGAACCTGGTGGCGCGCAACCTGGGCGCGCAGTGCAGCGGCAACGACATCAAGCGCTGGGACGACGAAGACATCGACGCGATGAACCTGCTCGACGATCAGAAGCTGGCCCTGAAGGCCAACCTGGCGGTGATGGACTGCCTGGACCGGCAGGTGCACACCCTGGAGCGGCGCATCCTGGCCAGCACCAAGCTGAGCGAGTCGTTCCAGGCGCTCAAGAGCGTCAGCGGCGTGGGCGACGTGCTGGCGCTGACCATCGCGCTGGAGACCGGCGACATCGGCCGGTTTGCCAGCCCGGGCCAGTTCGCGTCCTATGCGCGCACGGTGGATTCACGCCGGGAGTCCAACGGCAAGAAGAAGGGCGAAGGCAACGCCAAGTGCGGCAACAAGCACCTGGCCTGGGCCTTCATCGAGGCGGCGCACTTTGCGGTGCGCTACGACGCGGCGATCAAGCGCTGGTACCAGAAGAAGTGCGCGAGCAGCCTGTCGGTGGTGGCCATCAAGGCGGTGGCGCACAAGCTGGCCAGGGCCTGCTGGCATGTGATGAAGGACGGCCGGCCCTTCGAGGCCAGCCGGGCGTTCGGGTAGGACGAGATGAAGGGACGGCTGCGGCAGTGCCACCATGGGGTTGGCACAACCATCAGACCCTGATTGCACGCCGCAGCCGATCCCGCCCCTGCTTGATCAGCGAGATTCGACCGTGTTCGACAGCGCCCGTACCGCCAGCCACAAGGGGTTGGATCGCCGCAATGCGAAGCCACAGACCTGTGCGGCCGAGCCAGCGCTCGGCTGCCGCGATTGGAGGCGGTGGGGAACAGAGGGTTTTCTGGGGCTGCAGACGCAGCCAGGGGCCAGCCGTTGCGAGGCGGTGAAGCCTTGATCCTGATGGGTGACTGGTGCGCTGTCTCGGCGCAACCAGACCGTGAGAACCAAGCGTGCTGGCGATGGGCCGATCCGTTCAGGCAGGTCTTGACGGATGTGCGACGCGGTCGCAGGGTTTTGTTCGTGCCTGTTGACGGCGGCCGGTAATGGGTGACCCAGAGCGTCTCGCACGAGACCATCTACCAGGCCGTCTACCTGGTGCCGCGCGGCGAGCTGCGCACCGAACTCATCGCCCAGCTGCGCCGCAGCCACGCCAAGCGCATGCCGCGCGCTCGGGGCACCAACCGCAAGGGCGGCAATATCGTCAACCTCGTGCTCCTGATCGAGCGCCCCGCCGAGGCCGATTCCGGCTGGTACCCGGCCACTGGGAGGGCGACTTCATCAAGGGCGCGGGCAACGCCAGCGCCATCGGCACAGCCGTGGAGCGTCACAGCCGCTTCGTGCTGCTTTACCGAGATGAACGGCTGCACCGCTCAGCACGCCCTCGAAGGCTTCAGTCGTCGCTTCAAGACCGTCATCCCCGAGATGCGCCAAAGCTTCACCTACGACCGCGGCTGCGAAATGGCCCGCCACCAGGAGCTGACCGAGGCCACCGACATGCCCGTGTACTTCTGCGAGCCCTACAGCCCCTGGCAGCGCGGCTCCAACGAGAACATGAACGGCTTGGTCCGACAGTTCCTACCAAGGGCACTGATCTGTCCTCCATCACCCCGCAGAAGCTTGCCTACATCGAAGCGACCATGCTCAATGACCGGCCTCGCAAGATCCTCGACTTCCGAACGCCTCGCGAGGTCTATACCGAAAATCGTCCAGGCCAAGCTCGCCGAGAGACAGGCGGTCACTGCCAAAACCGTTGCACTTCAGACTTGACTCCGCCCCCTGGCAGCGCGGCTCCAACGAGAACATGAACGGCTTGGTCCGACAGTTCCTACCCAAGGGCACTGATCTGTCCTCCATCACCCCGCAGAAGCTTGCCTACATCGAAGCCATGCTCAATGACCGGCCTCGCAAGATCCTCGACTTCCGAACGCCTCGCGAGGTCTATACCGAAATCGTCCAGGCCAAGCTCGCCGAGAGACAGGCGGTCACTGCCAAAACCGTTGCACTTCAGACTTGACTCCGCCCCTTCATTGACCTTCCACCAGAAGTTGACCGAAGGGAAGACGACACCGATATTGCTTACTATCGCCTGAGTTCAGAATTCGCAGCCACGTTGTGCCATCACTTCAGGCCACTCCCTCAGACACGATGCGAGTTGATCAAGAGTTCGATGGAGTTAACCGTATGCTCCGCATCGGGCTACCCAGCTTCAAAGTCGGGCAAGACTGCAGATGGATCCCATCGTTCAGAAGTCTTCTCATTTCGGGGAGTCGCTGCCCAGCAGCATGTCTACGACTCGCTGGGCCTGTCATCAGACGTTAATATCGTGATTCACTTCAGCAAGAAGCGCGCAGTAGATCCAGACACATTCGATAAGTACCCCACGCCAAGCCTCAAAGGCGTTAGCGGCGGCGGCATCTTTGCTTGGCCCAAAGGCGAAGAACTCTCAGATGACTGGAATCTACCCAAACTTATTGGCCTCATACACAGCTTTCGAGAAAAGGACGGCCTGATCATTGGCAGCACACTATTACCAGTGATCGCCGCTATCCAACTCGGTCGCATGAAGAAGTTTGGCGGCGTACGGTAGTTGACGACGGGCGAAGCCAGCCCCTCTACAAAGACTGCCCTCCACAAATTGCTTTGCCCGAGCATGAACACGAGAAACAGCCTGCACAACTACAACCGGCCTTGTCGCTTGAATTCCGTCATGCCGTTCTCGTTCAATCCGTGCAAGGCAAACACGTTCTTGGCGAGGTCGATTCCGAGCATGACAATGGACATGGACTTCTCCTGGTGGGATACCCGATGAGTTGGCCGAGAACCCTATCGTGGCACTTTGTGGGCGGCTTGCAAGTAGCCGGTCGTAGAGTCTGGGATGGGAATATCCCCATAGTTCGTTAAATGTCACAACGCACAAGTACTATGAAAAGCTCTAGACGACCCCGCATCTTCTTGTCGTACTCGAAGAGAGACGTCGAGTTCGTTCGCCGTCTCGAAATTGATCTAAGAGCATGCCAATGCGAACCTTGGATTGACGAGCTCGAAATTCCCCATGGAAAACCCTGGCTAGATGAAATCTTTGCATCCGGTATTCCATCTTGTGAGATACTTCTCTGCTACATAACGAGTAACTCAATTGAATCGAGCATGGTGAAGCAAGAGATTGACGTCAGACTGCTTGAGCGCCTGCAAAACAATCGAGTATCACTCCTGATGTACGCAGACTCCGACGAGAATCGATCAAAGCTTCGACTCGACCTGCAGCGGCTTCAAATTCCTGTACTAAACGATACCAACTACGGCACAATGCTTCCAAAGGTCGTCGCAGCCATCTGGCAATCTTACGCAGAGTCCTTTGCAGCTGCCGCAGCGCAATCAGAGAAGGTCAAACGACTTGAAGCCGAGATAAGAATCAAAGAACTGGAGGCGGCAAGCTCGAAAGAAATATTCACTGAGAAAGAGGTGACAGATTTCTCACTGATTCTCCAGTTGCTCAGTCGTGAATTAGAGCTCAAGGTAAGTATCGTCAAGAAGGACAACGAAGTTGTCGGCGGACTTCCCGTTGTTGGCGAAAGAACAATGCCAAAACCCGACAACAGTCAGTACCATAACGTGATTGTGCACGTAGGAAGTCTCTTTCTTGCCGCAATTGCAAATCAGAAGTATCAGCCAAGCAAGCAGGCCATTTACGACGCAATTGAGCTTGGGGTTATCCAAGCTCTAGAGCTTTCCACAACAGAGTTCGAAATAAATTTCGAGTTCTTACTGGATTTCGAGATCGAACTTCTTAAGTACGGTCTTCTTGAAAGGCAACCAGTGCCGTCCGAACCAAGTGAAAATCGCTTCGCAACAATGCTTCGCACGCGATTTCGGGTGGTTTTTACGCCAAAGTTTGACCGTTTCACGTTTTGGCTCGACTACGGTTCGAGAGAACGCGCACCTGCGATGCCGGTGGTACGGCTAGTTCAGTGACGGCCCTCAAGTCAGTAGCGCTGAGTTGTTGATTTGCGTAGGGATACTCCGCTCAAGCTACTGACTTTCGAATCAATTTTGCGGCGGGCCGGTCCGTCTATTTAGATGATCCCTCTACAATGATTTTCCTCCAATTTACCCCCTCATCACGGAACTTTGGTTCCTGAGCTATCTCCACAGCATGCGTTGTCCGAACACGGAAACGATGCACAGACCGCATTTCTGCAATCGGCCTTGTCGCTAGTCCTGCACTGCCGGCTTCGTTCAACCCGTGCAGAGAAAACACGTTCTTGATGAGTTTCATTCCGAGCGTGACAATGGACGTTAACTTCCCCTTTCGGAATACCCGGTGAGATTGTCGAGAACCCCAACGTGGCACTTTTGGGACGCCTTGAAAGAAGCCGCTCGTAGAGCCTGGGATGGGAAAATCCCTTTCATTCGTTAGCCGTCATAGGAGACCCAGCGCGTGGCAGCACCTAATATCGAGAGCATCGTCAAAGACCTTGCCGTTCGCCGTCCAGTCTTCCACTCTGAGGCTGATTTTCAGCACGCCCTCGCATGGGAGCTACACCAGCGCGATGCAACAGCAGATGTTCGCCTCGAAAAGCAAGTCGCTGACTCTGGGCAACGCGTCCATCTTGATCTACTCGTTCGGGGAGTTGACTATGAGGTTGCGATTGAACTCAAGTACAAGACGCGCGCCGCCCAAATCGTCGCCCATGCGGAGACCTTCGCCCTTCGAAATCAAAGTGCGCAAGATATTGGTCGTCATGATTTCATCAAGGACGTTCATCGTCTAGAACAGTACGTGGAGGTTCACCCTACGGCGATTGGCTACGCGATTCTTCTCACGAACGACCGCACTTACTGGTCAGCTTCGAAAAAGTCCGAAGCAGTGGATTCACAGTTTCGTCTCCATGAAGGTCGGTCCTTGCACGGAACTGTCACTTGGGGTAGCGGTGCGTCCGACGGTACGAAGAGGAATCGGGAGACGGCCCTTGTACTCAGGGGCATGCACAAGATCGTGTGGCATGACTATTCCAATCCAGCCGTGGGCAATTCAAGTCCGTTCCGATTCACAGTTGTCCGAGTGGCGAATGATGGTTAACCCCTCTGTCTACAAAGACTTCCCTTCAATTCAACCCCATCAAGAAGGCATTCAAATTCCTGACTTATCCCCCCAACATGCATTGTCCGAGCATGAACACGGGAAGCAAGTTGCACCGCTACAAGCGGCCTTGTCGCTTAAACTCAGCCCCGCCGGCTTCGTTCAACCCGTGCATGGAAGACGCGTTCTTTACGAGGTCAAATTCGAGCATGAAAATGGACATGGACTTCTCTTTCCGGGATACCAGATGAGATTG
>JADJCH010000005.1 GCA_016703325.1 Burkholderiales bacterium
AAATTAAAATGATTCGAACTATGATCTCAAGTATTTTAACGTCATTTCTTCCTCCGCTTCTTGCACTGTTCGCAAGCATTCTGTGGTGGCGCAATTTGTCGTCGCCTTGGCTATTCTTCGTTAGTGCCACACTGGCAGCATTCGGCATTCAAGCAGTCGTCGCGTTCATCTGGGACTACTGGCCCCAATTCTTTGGAGGCTACTTCCTTGAGGCGACTGATCAAATTTCCGGAAGAATTCTTGGTGAAGCTGATATCCAGCACGCGCCGGGGAGAAAGACCGTGCGATTATCCAAGCTATATGTCTATTTTGCGCGGCAGTACCATTCCTCTTCTGGCTGAAAAGTGGGCTGTCCACAAAATGAAAGTGACGTCCAACCCATCATTCGACCGGACCGCCTTTGGCGGCCAGTGAATTCAAGCGTTGAACTCATATGTCGACCGATCTCGAGGCTCGTTGCCAGGAACTCATAACCCGAGGACGCGCCCTAGCTTCTCAAATTCGGGTCTAGGACGGCCACGCAAACCATTGGTTTCGCGCCGAAGATGTGCCGAGCCTGCAATCTTGGATTGCGTCTGCCGCCAACTTCTTCCGCCTGTGTGCAACGCCAGATACATACTTCCTGCAAGAAGCTACGCGGATTGTCGAAGACAAGCAGCTAGCCGGAGGCGTTCCATATCACACTGTACAGAAACTTGTTGGGCTACTGCAGTCCATTGCTGAAGAAATGCAGCACGGCTTCATGCGAAAGGCTGAGTACATTTTTGTTGCTTCCACATTCGACGATTTCCTAGATCACGCGGCCGAATTCCACAGGTCGGGCAAAAAGATTGAATCCTCGGTCTTAACAAGTACTGTATTTGAGGACGCTGTTCGCCGTCTTGTTACAAAGATGGCTATGGAGCAAGCCGGCCGCTCCTTGGACAGTCTCATTGATGATCTTGCTAAGTGCGGCGCAGTTACGCAAGTGAAGGCAAAGCGGTGGAAGAGCTACGCTGGTGTTCGAAATAAGCTCAACCCACGCTCAGTGGGACGAATTCGATATCAGAGATGTTGGTGGAATGATTAAGGGCACTCGTGTAATCATCGAATCACTATGACGAGTTCCAACCTCTCATTCCACCGGAGCTACGTGAAAAGCCAAGCAAGCCGGTGAAATAAAACGTCAGCCGGCACACAAAACATGTCCACTTCCACCACTGAACTGACCTCGAAGAACCTCGTCGGTGCCGCGGGCGAGTACTACGTCTGTGCAGAGCTGTGTCGCTATGGCTACCTCGCTCTGATGACGCCCAAGAACAACCCACTCTTCGATGTCGTTGCAACGTCGCAAGATGGAACGAAGTCCGTCGCGATACAAGTTAAGACAAGGTCCGTTCGCAACGAACAAGGTTGGAAGCTTGGTGCCGACATGGCATCGGAAGATAAATCCAAGGGACTGTTTGTCGTCTTGGTCAATCTCAAAGAGTCAGATCCGCCAGACTTCTATGTCTACAAACGAAAAGAACTTGTCAAGCGAGTTCAAACAGTGTACGAGTCGTACATGGCAAAGCCGAAGAAGGACGGGTCGCAGCGTAAGGCCGTTGGTTTTCGCTGGTTTGACGAGATCTCGTTCACGGAGGACGACAAGTCACGCAGAAACAACTGGGAGCGCATCCACGAGGCACTGACTACGGGCTAACCCCTTTCCAAAGACTGTCCTCCAATTCAACCCCGTTCAAGACGGCAATTGAGTGCTTGGTTTCTTCCCAAACGATGTGTTGTCCGAGCATGGTCACGACGAAGAAACTGCACATCCACAAACGGCTCTGCCACAGCGCGAGGGGGCCCGAAATTCCAGTCGACCAGCAGGAGGCACGCTCTAAACTGAAGTGCAACACCGCCATGAAATCAACAGGTTGAGCCGATGGGACAAGAGTATTCAAGCCTGAACATTGAGGAGCGCACGCAGCTTGGACTGCTGGTGTCGCGAAGCTGAGCCAGCGGAGATCGCCGCGCAGATGGGCGGTCTACCTCGACCATCAGCCGGGAGCTGGCGCGCAATGGACACCCACAGCGGGGCTATCTGGCCGCTGGCGCTTCAGCAGGCAGCCAGTCAGCGCCGGGTGCAGGCCAAGGCCGGCGTGCGCAGTTGGGCGCCCGATTCGACACCCCGCTGGGCAAGTTCGTGCGCCACGAACTCCAGCGCGCCCCAATCACCCGAACAGATCGCAGGCAGACTCAAGCGCATGCACCCTGAAGACCTGACCCAGGCGTCTCGCACGAGACCATCTACCAGGCCGTCTACCTGGTGCCGCGCGGCAAGCTGCGCACCGAACTCATCGCCGAGCTGCGCCGCAGCCCACGCCAAGCGCATGCCGCGCGCTCGGGGCACCAGCCGCAAGGGCGGCAACATCGTCAACCTCGTGCCCCTGAGCGAGCGCCCCGCCGAACCGATTCCGGCTGGTACCCGGCCACTGGGAGGGCGACTTCATCAAGGCGCGCGCAACGCCAGCGCCATCGGCACAACCGTGGAGCGTCACAGCCACTACCGATTGCTGCTTACCCAGATGAACGGCTGCACCCCTCAGCACGCCCTCGAAGGCTTCGATCGTCGCTTCAAGACCGTCATCCCCGAGATGCGCCAAAGCTTCACCCGACCGCGGCTGCGAAATGGCCCGCCACCGGGAGCTGACCGGGGCCACCGACATGCCCGTGTGCTTCTGCCGGCCTCAGCCCCTGGCAGCGCGGCTCCAACGAACATGAACGGCTTGGTCCGACGGTTCCTGCAAGGGCACTGATCTGTCCTCCATCACCCCGCAGAAGCTTGCCTACATCAAGCCATGCTCAATGACCGGCCTCGCAAGATCCTCGACTTCCGAACGCCTCGCGAGGTCTATACCGAAATCGTCCAGGCCAAGCTCGCCGAGAGACAGGCGGTCACTGCCAAAACCGTTGCACTTCAGACTTGACTCCGCCCCCTTCCAACCCAAGACCCGTCTGCTGCGCATCGGCGCGGTCACGCTCACGGTGGCGGCAGCGTTGCTGGCGGCGGGGCCTGCGGTGGCGGATTCGATGAGTTGGACCAGCACGAGTTACATCGTTTCGCAGGACCGCACGACCGGGCAGTTCCAGCGCCGCGGGGTGGCGATGTTTGCCGGCGGTGAGGTGGCGACGTTCACCCTGGCCGGGCAGGGCACCTCCTTCGACCCCAAGGTGCTGACCTACAACGCCAAGATCGTCTACACCTTCGAGGACGGCTCCACGCTGCAGCAGGAAGGCAGCGGGCGCAATGAGGTGACCACGCCGCCGCGTAGCATGCAGCAGGGCAGTGGACGGCTGGTGGGCGGCACCGGCCGCTTCGAAGGTGTCAGCGGCACGACCGTGTCCACGGGCCGGGCGCTGAGCGAATGGGATGCCATCAACCAGTTCAAGGCGGAGTACAGCCTGCCGGCGAAGAAGTGAGAGTGAGGCGGTGGCGCTGGTGATGCTGCTGGAAACGGCGCGCGGCCCGTTTGCGGTCGAGGATTTCGGCGGCTGCGGGCCGGACCTGCTGCTGGTGCATGGCACCGGCCACAACCTGGCGGTGTGGGCGCCGCTGGCCGAGTGCCTGCGCGGGCACTTCCGCGTCGCCGCCTTCGACCTGCGCGGCCACGGGCAGACGCCGCAGGACTCCAGCGACCCGGAGCAGTACTGGCGCGACATCGGCGCGGTGTGCGCCGCGCTGGGCCTGCGGCGGCCCTGGCTGATGGGCCATTCGACCGGCGGCTATGCGGTGACGGCCTTCGCGGCCGATGGCGGGGACTGTGCCGGCATCGTGGTGCTGGACGGCTTCGTGCTCGACCCCCGTCAGACGCCCGAGGAGCGCCAGGCCTGGCACCTGCCGCGTGAGCAGCTCTGGGACCTGTTCCGCTACGGCTGGCGGGCGACACCGGCGGAGGTGGAAGCCTGTGGCGCAGGTCATCGCCCAGGCGCCGGGCGACTGGCTGAACGCGGGCGTGCCGGCCGCTCAGGTGGAAGGCGTTCACGCGCCGAGCCTTTCTGGCCCAGCCGGACGGCCGGCTGCTGCGCCGCCCGACGATGGAAGAGATCGCGGTGGTGAGCCGGCCCGATCCGGATGCGCCCATCCACCCTGCGGTGGATCTCTACGATCGGCTGACGCTGCCGGCCGGCTTCCTGCTGGCCACCCGGGGGTTGTATGCCACGCGCCGGGCGGCGCTGGAGGCGGTGGTGGTGCGCCGCCCCAACCGACGCCTGCGGTTGCTGGACGCCAACCACAACCTCCACCTGCAGCAGCCCCAGGCGGTGGCGGAGTTCATGATCGGGATGCTGGACGGCATCCCGGCCGGCGCGGCCTGACCCTGGCCTCCACCGGAGGCATTCACCGGAGCCCACGACATACGCGGACATCGCCTCATCGGCCCGTTGATCCTGATCCTGCTGGGAACGCTGTTCCTGCTGCAGAACCTGGGCTGGCTGCCCAACCTGGGCCCGCTGCTGGCCCGCTGGTGGCCGCTGATCCTGATCGCCGTCGGGGTGTCGATGCTGCTGCGGCGGCGCTGAGTTCGACGCTGAGTGCGGCGCTTCGGCCGGCAGCCACTCAACTGATTGATTGCGGCAGATCGCCCCCGGGTGCTTTCGGCGCGTCCGTGCGCAGGGCGTCGAGATCGCCGCTCCATTGAACCGAGCCGCGCAGCTGCCGGATGGCGGCCTGGCGGCTCAGTTGAAGCAGCGTCTTCAGGCCCAACTCCACCACCTCACGCTGGGCGTGGGCGCCTTCGTCCATGGCGTGCACGGCCAGGGCGCGGATGCCGATGGCATCCTCATCAGTTTCAGAGGTCAAGTCTCGCCTCTTGTCCATCACCGACCCCCGCCGCCTTGTCCAGCAAAGCCAGACCTCTCGCTTCCCGCCCCGCCCCGCGGGCAGCGCAACTGGAAGCGGGTTTCGGCGTCGAACTCGGCCAGCATCAGGGTGGTCATTTCGTCGAGCATGCGATTGATCGTCGTGCCGCGGCGCTTCGCCAGGTCGCGCAGGCGTTGGTGCTTGTCGTCGGGGACACGAAGGGTCAGTGCGGCCATGATTCGATCTCCTGCAGGAAAGTGACGGGGTCGCAGACGGTCAGGTTCGGGAACCGCAGTTCTCCGCGAGACAGGTCGCGCAGGTTGCGTGTGACCACGAAGTCCGCCGATGCCGCGACGGCCAGCTCGATGAGGTGGTTGTCGCCTTCATCCGGCAGGTTCGGGCGCCACCCGTAGTAGACGCGCGTCCAGGTGCATCGGGCCAGGAGGATGTCCAGCAACTCGCTGCGCTCGTCGGGCGACAGCGGTGATGCCTCCGCCCAGGCGATGCGCCCGAACAGGCCTTCGTACTCGGCAAGGAGCGCCGCACCGATCACCGGCTGAACCCGCCCCTGCAGGCAGGCGCGGACAACGCTGTTCGAGGGACCGCTGCCAAGGCAGGCGGACACCAGGACGTTGGTATCGATGACAGCGCGCGGAATCACGCCGACAAGGTAGCATATTTGCCACCACTGCGTTCAACTCACCCACAAGCCGCCCAGTGAGGCGTTGACCTCCCAGACCCACGCGATCAAGTGCTACGCTGACTTGTGTGTTGACCGAATTCGGAGCTGCCGATGGCTGCCAATGTGAACTTCACGGCTTCTGTGGATCGTGACCTGCTCCAGCGCGCCAAGGTGATCGCGGCCAAGTTGGACACCTCGGTCAATGCGCTGCTCAATGCCGAGCTCCGCTACCTGGTCGAGACCTTCGAGGTTGCCGAGGTGGCGGGCCATCAGAACTACTGGACGCTGCTCGATTTCTCACTCGGCCGGATCGACGACCACGCGGCACTGAACGCGCTGGGCATTGACAACGCGGAAGAACTGTTTCTGCTGATGGCGCAGGCGCGTTTGCCGATGCCGCGTCTGTCGGAGGCGATGACCCAAGGCATGGTTGAGGGCTTGAACGCCCTGCCGTCCTGAGCGGGGTGTTCGGGAGCGTGCGCGGAAGCGTCCTCGTGGCGTACTTCGCTGGCCACCAGGCAGCAGAAGCCGACGTGACCACCTCTCCGGCCAGACAGACATGCGACGCCGCTGGGATCATCTGCGGGCTGGACCGGGCGAACCACGTCCAGCCCGCACCATCGCCGATGACAACCCGCAGCCGCGCGGGTACCCTGTCTGGACAGGCCCGAACCCGACAGCCGTTGGGCACCCCCCGCCGGCGGGCCTGGATTCCCCCTGGACGGAGAGGACACACCATGGCCATCCTGCATGCCATCCCCGGTCAACCTGTGGACGTGTCGCCGCTGGGCGCGCGGCTGGAGCGGGGCCAGTCGGTGGCGCTGTTCAAGTCGCGCGATCTGGAGGTGATGCGGGTGGTGCTGGCGCCCGGCAAGTCGTTGCCGGCGCACAAGCTGCCGGGCGACCTCACTCTGCACTGCCTGGAAGGGCGGCTGGAGATCGGCGTGCAGGGGCAGCGCACCGAGCTGCTGCCCGGTGAGCTGGTCTATCTGCCCGGCGGGGTGGTGCACGAGGTGACGGCGGTGGAGCCGTCGTCCGCGCTGGTGACCATCGCATTGCACGCCTGACCCGCCCATTTGCGTCACGCCACGCTGCGCAGAACATGCACTGAAGTGCATGGGTCCAGTCTTCGACTCAGTGCTTACCCCAGCATGGCGAGATGTGGGCGGTGCAATGATTGACCGTGCCTCAAAACATGCAGTATGATGCATGTCATCGATCCACAAGACATGCACTATTGTTCTTAAGTGCCTGTCCCTCACCCCGAGGAAGCCGCCATGACCCCCGCCACCGCCGAAGCGAATCGCGTTGATTACCAGACCGAGCCCTCCCGCTACCGCCACTGGAAGCTGAGCTTCGAGGGCAACGTCGCCACGCTGGCGATGGGCGTGGACGAGAATGCGGGCATCCGCCCGGGCTACAAGCTCAAGCTCAACAGCTACGACCTGGGTGTGGACATCGAGCTGCACGACGCGATCAACCGCATCCGCTTCGAGCACCCGGAGGTGCGCACGGTCATCCTGACCAGCCAGCGCGACCGTGTGTTCTGCTCCGGCGCCAACATCTTCATGCTGGGCCTGTCGACCCACGCCTGGAAGGTGAACTTCTGCAAGTTCACCAACGAGACCCGCAACGGCATCGAGGATTCCAGCAAGCACAACGGCCTGAAGTTCCTGGCCGCCATCAACGGCTCCTGCGCCGGCGGCGGCTACGAGGTGGCGCTGGCCTGTGACGACCTGGTGCTGGTGGATGACCGCAGCTCGGCCGTCTCGCTGCCGGAGGTGCCGCTGCTGGGCGTGCTGCCGGGCACCGGCGGCCTGACCCGCGTGACCGACAAGCGCCGTGTCCGCCACGACCTGGCCGACATCTTCTGCACCACCACCGAAGGTGTGCGCGGCCAGCGTGCGGTGGACTGGCGCCTGGTGGACGCGATTGCGAAGCCGCAGCAGTTCGCCCAGGTGGTGCAGGAGCGCGCCGCCAGGCTGGCAGCGCAGAGCGATCGCCCGGCCAATGGCCAGGGCGTGGCGCTGACGCCGATCGCCCGTGAATTCACCGCCGACGGGGTGCAATACCCGAACGTGGGTGTGGTGATCGACCGCAGCAAGCGCAACGTGACGATCACGGTGCGTGCGCCCAAGACCGCCCAGCCCAGCGACATCGCCGGCATCGAGGCCGCGGGTACCGCCTGGTGGCCGTTGGCGATGCAGCGCGAGCTGGACGACGCGATCCTGCACCTGCGCACCAACGAGTCGGACATCGGCACCTGGATCCTGAAGACCGAGGGTGATGCGGCCGCGGTGCTGGCCTGCGACGCCGCGCTGCAGCAGCACGCCGGCCACTGGTTCGTGCGCGAGGTGACGGGCGCGCTGCGCCGCACGCTGGCGCGGCTGGATGTGTCCTCGCGCACGCTGATCGCGCTGATCGAGCCGGGCTCCTGCTTTGCCGGCACGCTGGCCGAACTGGCCTTCTGCGCCGACCGCACCTACATGGCCATCTTGCCCAACGAGCCGGCGCAGGCTCCGGCGCTGACGCTGTCCGCGCTGAACTTCGGCAGCTTCCCGATGGTGAACGACCAGTCCCGCCTGGCGCGCCGCTTCTACGAGGAGGCCGGCCCGATGGGCGCGGCCCAGGCTGCCATCGGCCAGGCGCTCGACGGCGACGAGGCCGCCAGGCTGGGCCTGGTGACCGCCGCGCTGGACGACATCGACTGGGCCGACGAGGTGCGCCTGGTGCTGGAAGAGCGCGCCAGCATGTCGCCCGACTCGCTCACCGGCCTGGAGGCCAACCTGCGCTTCGCCGGCAAGGAGAACATGGCCACCCGCGTCTTCGGGCGCCTGTCGGCCTGGCAGAACTGGATCTTCATCCGCCCGAACGCCGTGGGCGAGAAGGGGGCGCTGAAGGTCTACGGCAAGGGCGAGAAAGCGTCCTTCGACTGGAACCGAGTCTGACCGTCACCGAGCCGGCCTGTCATTCCCGCGCAGGCGGGAATCCAGTACCACCACCAACGTCTTCCATCCCCGTCACCGCCGTCCTCCACCCCGCGTGGATTCCCGCCTGCGCGGGAATGACGGCAGCCCCCAGGACACCTTCCCCCGTCATTCCCGCGCAGGCGGGAATCCAGTACCACCACCAACGTCTTCCATCCCCGTCACCGCCGTCTTCCACCCCGCGTGGATTCCCGCCTCCGCGGGAATGACGGCCGCTCAGGAGCACGACATGTCCACGATCAACTACAGCGAAAAGATCCCCAACAACGTCAACCTGTCGGAGGACCGCACTCTGCAGCGCGCGCTGGAGCACTGGCAGCCCAACTACCTGCAGTGGTGGCAGGACATGGGCCCGGACGGCAGCCAGGACTTCGACGTCTACCTGCGCACGGCGGTGAGCGTCGATCCGCAGGGCTGGGCGCAGTTCGGCCACGTCAAGATGCCCGACTACCGCTGGGGCATCTTCCTGAACCCGGCCGAGCAGGACCGCAAGATCCACTTCGGTGACCACAAGGGCGAGGGCGCCTGGCAGGACGTGCCCGGCGAACACCGAGCCAACCTGCGCCGCATCATCGTCACGCAGGGCGACACCGAGCCGGCGTCGGTGGAGCAGCAGCGTCACCTGGGCCTGACCTGCCCGAGCCAGTACGACCTGCGCAACCTCTTCCAGGTGAACGTGGAAGAGGGCCGCCATCTCTGGGCGATGGTCTACCTGCTGCACCGCTACTTCGGCCGCGACGGCCGCGAGGAGGCCGAGGCGCTGCTGGAGCGCCGCAGCGGCAACGCGGACAACCCGCGCATCCTGCAGGCCTTCAACGAGAAGACGCCGGACTGGCTGGCCTTCTTCATGTTCACCTACTTCACGGACCGGGACGGCAAGTTCCAGCTCTGTGCCCTGGCCGAGTCCAGCTTCGACCCGCTGGCGCGCACCACCAAGTTCATGCTGACCGAGGAGGCGCACCACATGTTCGTGGGCGAGTCGGGCGTCAGCCGCGTGATCCAGCGCACCGTGGACGCGATGAACCAGCTCAAGACGGACGACGTCGGCAAGCTGCGCGCGGCCGGCGTGATCGACCTGCCGACCATCCAGCGCTACATCAACTTCCACTTCTCGGTGACCATCGACCTGTTCGGCGCCGACCAGTCGTCCAACGCCGCCACCTTCTACTCATCGGGCCTGAAGGGCCGCTTCGAGGAAGGCAAGCGCACGGACGACCATGTGCTCAAGGGCCAGAACTACAAGATCCTGGAGGTCGCCAACGGCCAGCTGCAGGAGAAGGAAGTGCCGATGCTCAACGCCCTGAACGAGGTGCTGCGCGACGACTACATCACCGACTCCAAGGGCGGCGTGGAGCGCTGGAACCGCGTGATCGAGAAGGCCGGCATCCCCTTCAAGCTGACCGTGCCGCACAAGGCCTTCCATCGCAACATCGGCACGCTCTCGGGCGTCAAGGTGTCGCCGGACGGCCGCGTGGTGTCCGACCACGAGTGGAACCAGAAGGTCGAGCAGTGGCTGCCCAGCGACGAGGACCGCGCCTACGTGGCCTCGCTGATGGGCCGCGTGACCGAGGCCGGCAAGTTCGCCAACTGGATCCGCGCCGCCGGTCATCGGGATCAACCGGCAGCCGATCGATTTCGAGTACGTCCGCTTTAACTGACCACCCCGGAGCGGCTCACGCCGCTCCCCCTCAAGGGGGGCGACGCCAGCGGACCGGCGGAGCCGGATCCGCGGCGTCTGCTGGCTACAGTTCCACTTTCACCAGCCGCACGAATCGCCATGAACGCCCCCCTTGAAGGCGCTGTCATCAAGCAGCACGTCATCGATCCCGAGATCTGCATCCGCTGCAACACCTGCGAGGCGAGTTGCCCGATCAACGCGATCACGCACGACACGCGCAACTACGTGGTGGACGTGGCGATCTGCAACTGGTGCAACGCCTGCATCCCGCCCTGCCCGACGGGGGCGATCGACAACTACCGCACGATGACGAAGGCGGCGGCGTACAGCCTGGACGACCAGTTCGGCTGGGACGAGCTGCCGGCCGAGCTGTCGCGTGAGCAGCTGGCGGCCGCCGGTGCGGCGGCGGTGCCGCCGAGCCCGACGAGAGCGTCGGCTTCGACCTCTCCGGCGCTGCCGGCGGCGGTCAGCGGCGAGAGCGAATTCCGCGCCGGCGACTGGGGCTCGGCCATCGGGCCCTGGTCCGCGGCCCACCCCTACACCAACCTCTACGGCCCGAAGGCGCCGACCACCGCCAAGGTGGTGGGCAACGTGCGGGTCACCGACGCAGGGTACGAGAGCGATACCCACCATGTGATGCTGGACTTCGGTGCCATGCCGTTTCCGGTGCTGGAGGGGCAGTCGATCGGCATCGTCCCGCCGGGCGTGGACGCCGCCGGCAAGCCGCACCATGCGCGGCAGTACAGCATCGCCAGCCCGCGCAACGGTGAGCGCGCCGGCTACAACAACCTCTCGCTGACCGTGAAGCGGGTGTTGGCCGACCACCAGGGCCGGCCGGTGCGCGGCGTGGCGTCCAACTACGTCTGCGACCTGCAGGTGGGCGACACGGTGCAGGTGATCGGGCCCTTCGGTTCGAGCTTCCTGATGCCCAACCACCCGCGCTCCAACATCGTCATGATCTGCACCGGCACCGGCAGCGCGCCGATGCGGGCAATGACCGAGTGGCGCCGCCGGCTGCGCAAGTCCGGCAAGTTCGAGGGCGGCAAATTGATGCTGTTCTTCGGCGCACGCACGAAGGAGGAGTTGCCCTACTTCGGCCCGCTGCAGAGCCTGCCGAAGGACTTCATCGACATCGAGTTTGCCTTCTCCCGCACACCCGGCGCGCCCAAGCGTTATGTGCAGGACGCCTTGCGCGAACGCGCCGCCGACCTGGCCGAACTGCTGAAGGATGCGAACACCTGCTTCTACGTCTGCGGGCTGAAGGCGATGGAGGAGGGTGTGGTGCTGGCGCTGCGCGACATCGCCGAGAAGGCCGGGCTGAGCTGGGACACGGTCGGTGCCGCGCTCCAGCGCGAAGGCCGGCTGCACCTGGAAACCTACTGAAGCGGCCGGGCCGACGATGAAGTTTGCCGAATTCCACACCGGCCAGCAGCTCAGCGCCGGGCCGCATGTCGTCACCGAGGCCGAGATCGTCGGCTTTGCCAGCCAGTGGGACCCGCAGTGGTTCCACGCCGAGGTGGATGCCGCGAACGACAGCCACTGGGGCGGCGTGATCGCCAGCGGCTGGCACACCGGCTCGATCGCGATGCGGCTGGTGGCCACGCACTTCCTGGCCGGCTCGGAGTCCTTCGCCTCGCCGGGGCTGGAGTACGTCAAGTGGCCGTCGCCGGTGAAGGTGGGTGACGCGCTGACCCTGCACATCGACGTGCTCGACGCCCGCCGCAGCCGGAGCAAGCCCCACCTCGGGCTGGTGCACTGGCGCTGGCGGCTGGTCAATCAGCACGGGCAGGATGTGTTCGAGTCCGCGGCCACCAGCTTGTTCAAGCTCGACCCTTGAGTGCTGCCAAGGACTGGTCGGTGCCCGTCCCGGCCCGTAGGGCGCACGACCGGTTGGCATGGCGCTGCATCTTCATGAGAACCCGCCGCGCTGCGGAAGGCGGCACGGGTGCCCGGGTAGCATGCCGCTATGGTGTCGCTGCTGCTTTGCTGGGTTCTGTCCGTGTCAGACGGCGACACCCTGCGTGTGTCCTGCCCGGCCGAAGGCCATCGGGTGGTGCAGGTGCTGCGGCTGAGCGGCATCGACGCGCCGGAGCGGGGGCAGCCCTGGGGTGCACACAGCCGCCGTCAATTGCAGCAGCTGTGCCACCGGCGCGAGGCCGAGATCGTGGTTGAAACCCAGGACCGCTGGGGCCGCCAGGTGGCCCGGGTGCGTTGTGCCGGTGTGGACGCCGGCCAGGCGCAGGTGCGGGCCGGCCTGGCCTGGGTCTACGAGCGCTACAGCGACGACGCGCAGCTGCTGGCCTGGCAGGTTGCCGCGAAGGATCAACGCCGAGGCCTCTGGGCCGACCCGGCACCGGTGCCGCCCTGGGAGTGGCGGGCGAGGCACCGTGCGGCGTCTTCAGCGCAGCCGGATGCGGCGTACCGCCGGCAGCAGGACGTCACCCCCCGGTAGATCAGCAGCCGTGTGGACCCATCCGACGAGCTGTTCGAAGGGGTTATTGGTCATGGTGCAACTCCTGGCGCACGCAGAAGAATCTGGTTGAGCGCGAGGTTCATGTAGTAGTTGCTGCGACCGACTCTCTGTTTGCGCAAGAAGCCCGCTTCCACCAGTGCCTCGAGGTACTTGGTGGCCGTCATGCGTGACACCTGCAGATCCCGCTCGATGAAATCGATCTTGGTGTACGGGTGCATGAACAGGTTGTTGATCAGGTCCTGGCTGTAGAACTTGTGGTCAGCGCGTATGCGGTGCTTGTAGTCCTGCAGTGCAAACTTGATGGCCTGCACGGTGTCGATCGCTGCGAGAGCGGTGCGTTCAACCGCTTCCAGCATGTACAGCACCCAGGCCTCCCAATGGTCATCGGTGCGCACTGTCTGCAGCAGGCGGTAGTAGTCAGCCTTGGTCTGGACGATGTGCTGACTCAGGTAGAGCACGGGAATGTCCAGCAGGCCCTCCTTGACGAGGTAAAGCACGTTGACGATGCGCCCAGTGCGGCCATTGCCGTCGTAAGAGGGGTGAATGCTCTCGAATTGGTGGTGGATGAGCGCCATTTTGATGAGCGGGTCCACATCCAGCAGATCAGGCTCGTTGATGAAGCGCTCCAGGTCTCGCATCAACGCCACGATGGTGGCCGGGTCCTGCGGCGGCGTGTAGACCGTGCGTCCGGCGCCATCTTTCAAGGCCGTGCCGGGCAGTTTGCGAAAGCCGGCTTGGTTGCGCTCCAGTTCCGCCTGGATGGTGATGATGTGATTGGCCGTCAGCAGGCCGCTGCTGCGCACCAGATCGAACCCCGCGCGCAGCGCCCTGGCGGTACCGCAGCACCTCTTTGGCCGCCGGGTTGGTGAACTCGTCCGGGTCCGCATCGTCACGGAACAACTCATCGTGGGTGGTGACGATGTTCTCGATGGCCGAACTGTCCTTGGCCTCCTGCAAGACCAGTGCATTGATGAGGATGCCCTGGTTCGGAATGGACGCAGCCACGCCCTTGAGTTCTGCCAGGCGCCGGCTGCTGCTGGCCAGTTTCTTCAGGATGGCGGGCTGGTCGAAACGCGCCGCCTGCAACTGTTCAAGGGGGAGAAGATCGGGCATCGGTTGGCCTGCTCACGTGCCAAGAAATCAGCGATTCTTGTGCATGTCTGTTCCGACGTGCGCAAAAAACAGCGATTTCTATGCACGTGGTGCTGCAGATGCCCAGCCGGCGGCGCAAAGATCGTCCTGGGCTGGCAGCGTCCCGCGGGAAGCGGGCCGAACGGGTGACCGACTGACCCGGCACCGCTGGAACATCGAATCTTGGGGCAAAGGCCCTCGCCTCACCCGAAGTCATGCCCCACCGCCCAGACGGCGGCTTCCACCCGGGAGCGGAACTGCAGCTTGCGCAGCAGGTTGCGGATGTGCACCTTGACCGTGCTTTCCATGATGTCCAGCTCGCGGCCGATCAGCTTGTTGGACTTGCCGGCGGCCAGGCATTTGAGGATGGCGATCTCGCGTTCGGTCAGGTTGGCCTTGCTGCGGCGGTCGCTGGCGCCTTCTTCGCGCAAGGCCGTGGCCAGCAGGCTCATCAGCTCCGGGCTGATGGCGTTCTTGCCGTCCATGGCGCTGGCCAGCAGGCGCAGGATGTCGGCCGGGTCGTTGTCCTTGAGGATGTAGCCGTCGCAGCCCGGAGCGGATGGCGGCCATCAGGTCGTCGGCGGAGTTAGACACGGTCAGCAAGAGGATACGCGCGTCCACTCCCAGGTCGCGCATGGTGCGCAGAGTTTCCAGACCGTCAATGCCCTTCATGTTCAGATCCAGCAGGATCAGGTCAGGTCCAGCTGCCGGGCCAGTTCGATGCCTTCCTGGCCGCCGGCGGCCTTGCCGACCACGTCGTAGCCGTCTTCCAGCTCCAGCAGCTGGCGCACGCCGCGGCGAAACAACGGGTGGTCGTCGATGATCAGGACGCGGGTGTTTTCACTCATCGCTTGGGCCTTCGGTTCATTCGATCTCGGGGACGGCATGACGCACCTTCTGCGGCAGGAACTGCAGCCGGATGCGGGTGCCTTCACCGGGTGTCGACTCGATGTCGAGCCGGCCGGCCAGGATCATCGCGCGGTCGTTCATGATGTTCACGCCGAAGTGGTTGCGTGGGGTATGCGCCAGGTCGAAGCCGCGGCCGTTGTCCTCCACCCGCACCGTCACCACCTGGAAGGCGTCCATCGAGATGGCCACACCGGCTGCGCTGGCCTGCGCATGGCGTTCGATGTTGGACAGCGCCTCGCGCACGATGCGCAGCAGGTGCAGTTCCTCATTGGCCGACAGCACGATGCCCGACAGCGCGTTGGACAGCCGCACCGGGAAGCCCAGCTTCTGGGAGAACTCGGCCACCGTGTCGTGCAGCGCCATGTTCAGCCGCGCTCGTCCACCCGCAGGCGGAAGGTGACGATCAGCTCGCGCAGCTCCCGGTAGGCGCCCGAGAGGCCCTGCTTGAGCTCCTCGGTGATGGCGCGCGGGTCGCGCCCTGGTCCAGGCTCTTCTCCAGTCGGTGACCTGGATCTTCAGGTAGGACAGCGACTGGGCGATGGAGTCGTGCAGCTCGCGGGCGATGACCGAGCGCTCTTCCATCACCGCCAGGCGGTGCTTCTCTTCGGCACGGCGCATGTTGATCAAGGCGTTGGAGACGTGGTGGCCGACGGTTTCGATGATGCGCGCCTTCTCCAGCGGCAGGCCCTGATCCTGCACCTTTGAGCACCGGCAACACGCCGCGCAGGTGGTCGCCATCCCCGATCGGCACGATCAGCAGGGCGGAGGAGGTGCGCCCCTGCTCCAACAACGGCTGCTGGGCGTTCAGGAAACACTCGCCGCAGTCGCGCCGGCTGCACAGCGCGTGGCGTTCCTCCAGGCTCAGGTCGCCGCTGACGGTGTGGGCCGGCAGCTGGTTGTTCTCGCTCACGCAGATCATGCTGTGCCCCAGCTCCAGGGCCACCTCCACCTCGCGCAGCACCTCCTGCACCTGGTCGAGCGTCAGGTCGCTGGCCGAGAGCTTCTGGCTGACGCGGTAGAGCAGTTCCAGCGACTCGTTGGTGCGCTGAAGCTCGCGGGTCTTTTCCTCCACCTTGTCGGCCAGGTGGGTGTACATGGCGGCAATCTCGCCGACCATGGCGTTGAAGGCCTGTCCGACCCGGCCGAGCTCGTCCTCACCCACATGGGCCACCCGGGCGGAGAACGAACCCTGGCTCACCGTCCTGGCCGCTTCGAGCAGCTGCGCCAGCGGCTGCACCAGTTGGCTGTGCAGCAACCAGATCGTCAGGAAGGCTGACCACGACGATGCAGCCCAGCAGCACAAGCTGGACCACCCGCAACCAGCTCGCCTGGTGCTCCAGTTCGGCCTCGATCAAATGGACCACCTGATCAATCTGATCCACGAAGGCGGGAATCTCAGCGCCAACTGGTTCACCGCCCCGGGTCACCGCGGGCAGCGGCCAGCCTGGGGATGCGCACCTGGGTGTTCCAGCGCTGCAGCAGGGTCTGGACCGCCCGCAGCGAATGCGACGGATTTTCGCTGCGAGACTTGCTGCGAAGAAAGCGCTCCAGGCCGAGCAGGCGCCGCTCGAAGACCTTGATGGTGTCGGAGGCCTGGGCGCGCCGCTCGGGCTGCAGCACCTCGCTGAGGTGCGGTAGCTCGCAAGCGCAGCGAACCGGAGACGTTCACCGCATTGGCCCGCCCGCTGATGTCGTCGGCGATCACCGCCGAGATCACGATCGAACCCAATGACAGCAGGGCCAGCACGCCCATCGCGATGGCCGTGCGCAGCAGCACCGAGTCCTGCAGGCCATGGCGCAGGGCGGGAAAGAGACGTTTCATGCGGATCGCCCAGATGTCTTAGGACTTAGTCCCGTTCACTTTGGGGGTAGATCGGTCGGTCGCGCCGCGCGCCGTCGCGCACGCGCAAAACCGGACTGTACGGGCTGAAGGGAGGATGGCGCCGTCGGTTGATCTACCCTTTGGAGGTAGTGCACTGCGTCGGCGCCGCTCGGCGCGGGGCTGTGCCCGCAGCCCGGGATGCCCAGGGATGGGCGCCATGCCCGCTGCAGTCCGATCCCAGAAAGTGTGAGGGCGCAGCAACCGCACGGAGCCCAGCCATGAACATTTCCAGCGTCATCGTCATTCCCCAGCCCGGCCGGGCCGAGGAGGTGGTGGCCGCCCTCGGGCGGCGGCTGGAAGGCGTCGAGGTGGCTGCCGTGTCGCCCGAGGGAAAGATCATCGCCACCATCGAAGCCGATGGCGACCGTGAGACCGTGGAGATCTACGAGGCCATGTCGGTGCCCGACCGCGTGCTGTCCAGTCGCGATGGTCTACCACCAGAAGGAAGACGAACCCGATCTTGAACTGGCTGTTGTCGCCTGAGCCCGGAACTCGGGACCAGCCCACAGATGCCTTGACCCCAGGAGAATTGAGATGTCCGCAAACACGACGACGCGTCGCGACTTCATCAAGAGCCATGCCGTGGCGGCCGCCGCCACGTCCGCAGGCATGGTGATCCCATCCAGGTCGAGGCGCAGGCGCGCGGCGGCGACGGGGTGCGCTGGGACAAGGTGTGTGTCGCTACTGCGGCACCGGCTGCGGCGTGCTGGTGGGCACCAAGGACGGCCGCGTGGTGGCCCAGGTGACCCGGACGCGCCGGTCAACAGGGCCTGAACTGCGTCAAGGGGCTACTTCCTGGCAAGATCATGTACGGTCAGGACCGGCTGACCCAGCCGCTGCTGCGCATGAAGGACGGCAAGTTCGACAAGAACGGCGGTCGCGCCGATCGGCTGGGACCAAGCCTTCGACATCATGGCCGAGAAGGTCAAGACCACCCTGAAGGATCCCAACCAGGGCGCGCGCGGCGTGGCGATGTTCGGCTCCGGCCAATGGACGGTGTGGGAAGGTTATGCCGCCGCCAAGCTGTGGAAGGCCGGCCTGCGCACCAACAGCATCGACCCCAATGCGCGCCACTGCATGGCCAGCGCGGTGGCGGGCTTCATGCGCACCTTCGGCATCGATGAGCCGATGGCTGCTATGACGATGCCGAGCATGCCGACGCCTTCGTGCTGTGGGGCTCGAACATGGCCGAGATGCACCCCATCCTCTGGTCGCGCATCACCAACCGGCGCCTGACGGCCAACCACGTGAAGATCCACGTGCTGTCCACCTTCAGCCACCGTTCCTGCGAACTGGCCGACAACGAGCTGATCTTCAACCCGCAGAGCGACCTGGCGATCCTCAACTACATCTGCAACCACATCATCCAGACCGGAGCGGTCAACAAGGCCTTTGTGGCCAAGAATGTGGGCTTCTTCCAGGGCGTGACCGACATCGGCTACGGCCTGCGCCCCAACCACCCGCTGGAGGTGGCGGCCGGCAACAACGCTTACCCGGGCCCGGACGGCAAGCCCGGGGGCGACCCGAACAAGCACACGCCGATCACCTTCGACGACTTCGCCAAGTTCGTTTCCGAGTACACGCTGGACAAGGCGCACCAGACTCCGGCGTGCCCAGGATCGCTCGAAGCGCTGGCCCGCGCCTATGCCGACCCGAAGACCAAGGTGACGTCCTACTGGACCCTGGGCTTCAACCAGCACACCCGCGGCACCTGGGTCAACAACATGATCTGCAACGTCCACCTGCTGGTGGGCAAGATCTCCGGTCCCGGCAACAGCCCTTCTCGCTGACCGGCCAGCCCAGCGCCTGCGGCACCTGCGTGGTCGGGCACCTTTGCTCGCCCGCCGGCATGGTGGTGACCAATCCGAAGCACCGTGCCGAGAGCGAAGCTCTGGAAGCTGCCAGCCGGCACCATCCCAGACTGGGTGGGCTACCACGCCGTGCTGCAGTCGCGCATGGCCAAGGACGGCAGGTCCACGGTTTCCTCTGGACCAGCACCACCAACAACATGCAGGCCGGGCCCAACGTCAGCAGGAAATCTATCCCGGCTGGCGCAACCCGGGGGTGGTTCACGGTGGTGTCGGACGTCTACCCGACCCGTCTCGGCCATGTCGGCCGACCTGATCCTGCCACCCAGCGATGTGGATGGAAAAGGGAAGGCATGTTTGGCAGCGCCGAGCGCCGCGGCCAGATGTGGCGCCAACGGAAGTCAAGGCACTGCCGGGAGCCTGCAGTCCGACCTGTGGCGAGTACGTCCGAGTTCTCCAAGCACGCTTCAAGACCGACGAGGTCACCGTGGCCGAGAGCTGCTGGACAAGAACCCGCAGTACAGACAAGACCCTGTACGAGGTGCTCTACGCCAACGGGCAGGTCAACAAGTTCCCGAAGGACAGAGCCTGGCCGGGGTGCACGCATGCCTGGGCCGGCTACACCAACGACGAGGTCGGAGGCCTTCGGCTTCTATGTCAGGGCCTGTTCGAGTACGCCAGCTTCGGCCGCGGCGCATCCACGACCTGGCGGACTTTGACGTCTACCACAAGGTCCGCGGCATGCGCTGGCCGGTGGTGGAGGGCCGGGAGGTGCTATGGCGCTTCCGTGAAGGCCTGACCCGTACGTCAGAAGGGCGAAGGCGTGCGCTTCTACGGCTATGCCGACGGCAAGGCCAAGATTTTCGCGTTGCCCTACCAGCCCGCCGCCGAGATGCCCGACAACGGAAGTTCGGCACTCTGGCTGTGCCGCGGCCGCGTGCTGGAGCACTGGCGACGGGTCGATGACGCGCCGTGTGC
>JADJCH010000006.1 GCA_016703325.1 Burkholderiales bacterium
CGCCAGCACCCGCGCGGAGCTGCCCTCCGGGCCACGCAGCAGCGGCAGCGACGGCTCCTCCACATCGCCGAGGTTGACCTCGAACACCTCGCCTTGGGTGTTGACCAGCAGATCGTCGCTGTCGTCGCGCTCCCAGTAGGCCACCGGCTGGTGCTCCTGCAACTGCACCACCAGCTGGTCCGGCCACACCCTGCGCACCTGGGCCCGACGCACCCAGGGCACGGCCTCGAAGGCGCTGCGAGCCTCCTGCAGGTCCAGGCTCAGGTAGTTGCCGCGCAGCTGCGGCAGCACCTGCGACCGGATCGACGCGGCCGTGTTGTGCTGGGTGTCGCCTTCGACCTTCAACTGCCGCAGCCCCAACCAGGACGCCCGCGACAGCCCCTGCCAGCCGCCCAGCAGCAAGGCCAGCAGCGCCAGCGCCAGCAGCGCCCGGATGCCCAGGCGCATCAGGCGCAGGTCCACCGGCAGGCCGCGCAGTGCGCTGCCGTCGGTGGCGGGGGCGGGTTGGGCTCGGGTGCTCATGACCGTCGGGGATGAACCGGGCTCAGCCCAGATGCCCCTGGGTGCCGACGCCGGGCGCAACCGCCGGGCGGGCATCGTCCAGGCGGGCCTGCGCCAGCAGGTGCAGGCACAGGGCCTCGTAGCTGATGCCGGCCGCCCGCGCGGACATCGGCACCAGCGAATGGCCGGTCATGCCCGGCGAGGTGTTCATCTCCAGCAGGAAGGGCTTGCGGTCGCTGGCGCGGACCATCAGATCCGCACGCCCCCAACCGCGGCAGCCCAGCGCCCGGTAGGCGGCCACCACGATGCGCTGAATCTCGCGCTCCTCGGCCTCGGGCAGGCCGCTCGGGCAGAGGTAGCGCACCTCGTCGGTGAAGTACTTGTTCTGGTAGTCGTAGCCGGCCTCGGGCGGCTGGATGCGCACCACCGGCAGCGCGCGGGCATCGCCGCCCTCGCCCAGCACCGGGCAGGTGACCTCCTCGCCGCCGATGAATTCTTCGCAGAGCACATCCGGGTCGTAGCGTGCGGCCAGCTGCACGGCGTCCTGCATGTCCGAGTAGCCATGCACCTTGGTCACGCCGATCGAGCTGCCTTCGCGCGGCGGCTTGACGATCAACGGCAGGCCCAGCTCGTCGGGCACGGTGCGCACACGCTCGCGCTGCTGCTCGTCCACACCCAGCCGCACCCAGCGCGGCGTGGGCAGGCCTTCGGCCAGCCAGACGCGCTTGGTCATGACCTTGTCCATCGCAATCGCCGAGGCCATCACGCCGGAGCCGGTGTAGGGGATGCCCATCAGCTCCAGCGCGCCCTGCACCGTGCCGTCCTCGCCGTGGCGGCCGTGCAGTGCGATGAAGCAGCGGGCGAAGCCCTCGGCCTTCAGCTCTGCCAGGTTGCGCTCGGCCGGATCGAAGGCCTGCGCGTCCACGCCCTGGCTGCGCAGCGCCTGCAGCACCCCGCCGCCCGAGAGCAGCGAGATGTCGCGCTCGGCCGACGTACCGCCCATCAGCACGGCCACCTTCCCGAGGGCCTGGATGTCGGCGGGCGTCATGCGCACTCCTTCAACAGCTCGACCACCTTGGCCGGGACGCCGCCGATCGAGCCGGCGCCCATGGCAATCACGACGTCGCCCGGCAGCGCGTGCTCCACGATGGCCTGCGGCAGCTCGGCGATGTCGTCGACGAACAGCGGATCGACCTTGCCCGCCACGCGCAGCGCCCGTGCCAGGGCGCGCCCGTCGGCCGCGACGATCGGAGCCTCGCCGGCGGCGTAGACCTCCGTCAGCCAGACCGCGTCGGCGCTGCCGAGCACCTTGACGAAGTCCTCGAAGCAGTCGCGCGTGCGGGTGAAGCGGTGCGGCTGGAAGGCCAGCACCAGCCGCCGGCCCGGGAAGGCGCCGCGCGCCGCGGCGATCACGGCCGCCGTTTCCACCGGGTGGTGGCCGTAGTCGTCGATCAGCGTGAACGTGCCGGCCCCGTTGGCCGCCGGCAGCTCACCCCAGCGCTGGAAGCGCCGGCCCACGCCGCTGAAGCCGGCCAGTGCGGCGACGATCGGCTCGTCCGGCAACTCCAGCTCGGTGGCCACCGCGATGGTCGCCAGCGCATTGCGCACGTTGTGCTCGCCGGGCAGGTTCAGCGTGATGTCCAGATCGGGCAGCGTCACGCCGTTGCGACGTTGCACCGTGAAGCGCATCTGCCCGCCCGGCAGCGCCTGCACGTTCACGGCACGCACCTGCACGTCCTCGCCCAGGCCGTAGGTGATCACCGGGCGCGAGATCATCGGCATGATCGAGCGCACACCCGGGTCGTCGGCACAAAGCACAGCCGCACCGTAGAAGGGCATCTTGTGCAGAAAGTCGACGAAGGCCTGCTTGAGCCGCGCGAAGTCGTGCCCGTAGGTGTCCATGTGGTCGGCGTCGATGTTGGTCACGACGCTGAGCACCGGCAGCAGGTTCAGGAAGGAGGCGTCGCTCTCGTCGGCCTCCACCACGATGTAGTCGCCCTTGCCCAGCGCCGAGTTCGCGCCGGCCGAGTTCAGCTTGCCGCCGATCACGAAGGTCGGGTCCACACCCGCTTCGGCCAGCACACTGGTCACCAGCGAGGTGGTGGTGGTCTTGCCGTGTGTGCCGGCAATGGCGATGCCCTTCTTCAGGCGCATCAGCTCGGCCAGCATGACGGCCCGCGGCACCACCGGGATGCGCCGGGCACGCGCGGCGATCACCTCCGGGTTGTCGCCCTTCACCGCGGTGGAGGTGACGACCGCCTCGGCCCCCTGCAGGTGGGCGGCATCGTGACCGATGGCGATGCGGATGCCCAGCTCCGCCAGCCGACGCGTCACCGCGCTGTCGGACTGGTCCGAACCGGAGACGCTGTAGCCCAGGTTGTGCAGGATCTCGGCAATGCCGGACATGCCGGCACCACCGATGCCGACGAAATGGATGTGCTTGACTGCATGTTTCATGCTGCAGCCTCCTTGAAAACCAGAGCTTCGATCTCGTCGGCCACCCGGGCGGCCGAACGGGGCTGGGCCAGCGCACGGGCGCGTTCGGCCAGTTCCTGCAGGCGCGGCCGCTGCAGTTCGCGCAGCAGCTCGGCCAGGCGCTCGGGCGTCAGTTCGGCCTGCGGCAGGTGCAGGCCGGCGCCCTGCCCGGCCAGCCACTGCGCGTTGTCGCGTTGGTGGCTGGTGGTGCTGACGATCAGCGGCACCAGCACCGCAGCCACACCGGCGGCGCAGAGCTCGCTCACCGTCACCGCACCGGCGCGGCAGATCACCAGGTCGCAGTCGGCCAGGCGGCGCGCCATGTCGTCGATGAAGGGCAGCAGCTCCACGGCAGGTGCTCCGGCCGCGCCGATCAGCCCCGCCTGCGCATAGGCGGCGCGCACCGCATCGATGTGCGCCACGCCGGTCTGGTGCGTCAGCAGCGGCCGCTCGGCGGGCGCCAGCAGCGCCAGCGCGGCCGGCAGGGTCTGGTTGAGCACCTGGGCACCCAGGCTGCCGCCCACCACCAGCACCCGCAGCGGGCCGCTGCGGCCGGCGAAGCGTTCGGCCGGCGGGGCGATGGACTCGATCTCCGCGCGCACCGGGTTGCCGGTCACCACCGCCTGCGGCACGGCCCGGGCCGCGTCGCCACCGAAGCCGAAGGCCACCCGGTCGGCCCACCGCAGCAGCGAGCGGTTGGACAGCAGCAGCGCTGCATCCGCATTCACCAGCACCAGCGGGCGGCGCAGCAGCGCCTTGGCCACCACGCCTGCCGGGAAGCAGACATAGCCGCCCATGCCCAGCACCGCGGTGGCGGCGCGCCGACGCAGGATGGAAAAACTCTGGCCGAAGCCGCGCAGCAGTTGCCAGGCGCCGCGCAGCAGGCCGAAGGCGCCCTTGCCGCGCAGGCCGGCAAAGCCGATGCGGTCCAGCGGAATGCCGGTGGGCGGCACCAGGCGGTTCTCCATGCCCCTCTCGGTGCCCAGCCAGCTCACCGTCCAGCCTCGCGACTGCATCTCGCGGGCCACGGCCAGCCCCGGAATCACATGCCCGCCGGTGCCGGCGGCCAGGATGACGAGGTGACGGGAGGAGGTCGCTGCCGTCATGCCCGGCCTCCGCGCATGAGCTGCCTGTTTTCCATGTCGATGCGCAGCACCACCGCCAGCGCGATCACGCACATCACGATGGCCGAGCCGCCGTAGCTCATCAGCGGCAGCGTCAGGCCCTTGGTGGGCAGCACGCCCAGGTTCACGCCCATGTTGATGAAGGCCTGGCCGCCCATCCACAGGCCGATGCCCTGCGCCGTCAGCCCCGCAAACACCCGGTCCAGCACGATGGCCTGGCGGCCGATCACGAAGATGCGCCGCACCATCCAGAAAAAGGCCAGCACCACCGCCAGAACGCCCACCAGGCCCAGCTCCTCGCCGATCACTGCCAGCAGGAAGTCGGTGTGCGCCTCAGGCAGGTAGTGCAGCTTCTCCACCGAACTGCCCAGGCCCTGCCCGAACAGCTCGCCACGGCCGAAGGCGATCAGCGAATGCGTCAGCTGGTAGCCCTTGCCCTGGGCGTACTTCGGGTCCCAGGGGTCGATGTAGGCAAAGATGCGCTCGCGCCGCACCTCCGAGAAGGTGATGATCAGCACGAAGCTGCCCAGCAGCACCAGCGTGATGATCAGAAACATCCGTCCGTTGACGCCGCCGAGGAAGAGGATGCCCATCGAGATCATCGCGATCACGATGAAGGCGCCCATGTCCGGCTCGGCCAGCAGCAGCAGGCCGGTGACCCCCAGGGCGATGGCCATCGGCAGCACTGCGCGGGTGAAGCTCTCCTTCAGGTCCATTTTGCGGACCATGTAGTTGGCCGCATACAGCACCATGGCCAGCTTGGCGAACTCGCTGGGCTGGAAGTTCATCACCCCCAACGGGATCCAGCGCCGCGACTTGTTCACCACCTTGCCGATGCCCGGGATCAGCACCAGGATCAGCAGCAGCAGCGCGGCCACGAAGATCCAGGGCGCGGCCTTCTCCCAGGCCTTGAGCGGGATGGCCAGCACCACCGCGGCGGCAATGCCGGCCACCGCCATCGACAGGATGTGCCGCGACAGGAAGAAGGTGGGCGCGTAGTTGCTGAACTTGGGGTTGTCCGGCAGCTGGATGGAGGCGGAATAGACCATCACCAGCCCCAGCGCGAGCAGGGCGGTGATCACCCAGGCCAGCGCCGCATCGAAGCCCACCCACTGCACCCGGCCCCCATCGGCCGCACCCGCCCAGTCACGCGACGGCACCTGGCCGGCCGGGCGGGGCCGCAGCACCGCCGCCACCTGATCGGCAAAGGTCACCACGCGGGTCCAGGCCGAGCGCAGGCGGCCCGGCTGGGGCCGGCTGACGTTGGCGCGGTTGACAAAGGCGTCCGGGCTCCGGCTCATGCCATCTCCCCCCGATCCGCCGCGATCTGTGCCACGGTGTCGGCAAACACCTGGGCGCGGTGGGCGTAGTTGCGGAACATGTCCAGGCTGGCGCAGGCGGGGCTGAGCAGCACGCCGTCGCCCGGCCGGGCCTGCTCGAAACACCAGCGGGTGGCCTGCTCCAGGCTTTCGAAGATCTGCTGCGGCAGGTCGAGGCCGGACAGCAGCTCGGCGATGGCCGGGCCATCGCGGCCGATCAGCGCCACCGCCCGGGCATGTTCGGCCACCGCCGGGACCAGCGGTGCGAAGTCCTGGCCCTTGCCGTCACCGCCGAGGATCACCACCAGCTTGTTCGGCGCCTTGTCCGGCCCCAGGCCCAGCAGCGCGGCGACGGTGGCGCCGACGTTGGTGCCCTTGCTGTCGTCGAAGGCCTCGACACCGGCCACCGACTGCAGGTACTCCACCCGGTGCGGCTCGCCACGGTACTCGCGCAGGCCGTGCAGCATCGGCGCCAGCGGCAGCCCGGCGGCGGTGGCCAGCGCCAGCGCCGCCAGGGCGTTGGAGACGTTGTGGCGGCCGCGGATGCGCAGGGCGTCGGCCGGCATCAGCGCTGCAGCAACAGCGGCTCTTCCTCGCGCAACGCTCCACGGCGCGGGCGCATCGGCGTGTCGTCGGCCTCCATCGCGCGCACCAGCCAGGCCATGCCGTTTTCCACCGACAGGCCCCAGTCGCCGGGCTGCCGCGGTGCGTCCAGCCCGAAGCGCTGCACCCGGCGCGGCGTCCATCCGCGGACCGCTTGGCTGCACCTGGCGGCTTGCCCTGCGGCCATCAGTTCCGGCGGTTGCGGCAGCATCGCCTCGACGGCCGCATCGTCGCGGTTGATGACCATCAGCGCCTGGCGGCCGAAGATGCGCGCCTTGGCCGCGGCGTAGGCGGCCATCGTGCCGTGCCAGTCCAGGTGGTCCTGCGTGACGTTGAGCACCGCCGCAGCGGTGGGCTCGAAGTTGTGCACCCCGTCGAGCTGGAAGCTCGACAGCTCCAGCACCCACACCTGCGGCAGGTGCTCGAACACCGGGCCGGGGGGCGGCGGCGGAATCAGGTGCGGCGGCGGGCCGCCGCCTTCGATGATCTCGTCCAGCGGCGCATCGTCGGCCGGAGATGCGGATTCGGCAGGCTCAGTGACTTCGACCGCATCGCCATTCACTGCAAGTTCAGGCACCGCTTCGGCAGCGACTTCGTTCAACGCGGCGACCGGCGCGTTTTCGACCCCTTCGGCCCCATCGGCGTTGGGTACGTCGTCGACCGCCGTGCCGGGCTCCGGCTCCAGGTCCAGCGCCGCAGACAGGGTGTCCAGCAGCGTCGGGCCGATGTTGCCGGCCAGGCCCACGCGCTGCCCGGCGCGCTCGCACAGCAGCGCGGTCAGCGAGGTGGTGGTGGTCTTGCCGTTGGTGCCGGTGATGGCCAGCACCTTGGGGGCGTAGCCACGAGCCGCCTTCAGGTCGGCCAGCGCGTGGGCGAACAGCGCCAGCTCCCCCAGCACCTGCAGGCCACGGGCCTCGGCAGCATCGAGCAGCGGCTTCACCCCCGGATCCAGCGGCGACAGGCCGGGGCTCTTGAGCAGCCACTGCATGCCGTCGAGCAGGTCCTCGTTGAACGCTCCGCAGCGCAGCTCGGCGCCCGGCACCGCCTCGGCCAGCTTGCCCGCCTGAGGCGGTGCACTGCGGGTGTCGGCCACGCGGACGGCGGCCGCGCCGCAGCGACGCACCAAACGCGCCATCGCCAGGCCGGGCAGAAGTTCACCCAGGCCCAGGCACGAGAACGGCCGGGGCCGGGGTGCGGACGGGGTGACTTCGCTGGTGTTCACCGGAGCTTCAAGCTGGACAGGCCGACCAGGCACAGCAGCATCGTGATGATCCAGAAGCGCACCACCACCTGGGTTTCTTCCCAGCCCTTCTTCTCGTAGTGGTGGTGCAGCGGCGCCATCAGCAGGATGCGCTGACCGGTGCCGGTCTTCTTCTTGGTGTACTTGAACCAGCCGACCTGGATCATCACCGACAGCGCTTCCACCACGAAGATGCCGCCCATGATGCCCAGCACGATCTCCTGGCGCACGATCACCGCGATGGTGCCCAGCGCGCCGCCCAGCGCCAGCGCGCCCACGTCGCCCATGAACACCTGCGCCGGGTAGGCGTTGAACCACAGGAAACCCAGCCCCGCCCCGGCCATGGCCGAGCAGAAGATCAGCAGCTCGCCCGCCCCCGGGATGTGCGGCAGCAGCAGGTACCTGGAGAACACCGCCGAGCCGGTGGCGTAGGCGAACAGGCCCAGTGCGGAGCCCACCAGCACCACCGGCATGATGGCCAGCCCGTCCAGCCCGTCGGTGAGGTTGACCGCGTTGCTCGCGCCGACAATGACGAAGTAGGTCAGGAAGATGAAGCCGAACACGCCCAGCGGGTAGCTCACCGTCTTGAAGAAGGGCACGATCAGGTCGGCCTTGGGCGGCAGGTCGTTGGAAAAGCCCGAACCCACCCAGCGAATGAACAGCTCCAGCACCCGCACGGCCGAGGTCTCGGAGACGCTGAAGGCCAGGTAGATCGCCGCCACCAGGCCGATCAGCGACTGCCAGAAGTACTTTTCCCGCGAACGCATGCCCTCCGGGTTCTTGTCCACCACCTTGCGCCAGTCGTCCACCCAGCCGATCGCGCCGAAGCCGAAGGTCACCAGCATCACGATCCAGACGAAGCGGTTGTTCCAGTTGAACCACAGCAGCGTGGACGCCGCAATCGCCAGCAGGATCAGCACCCCACCCATGGTCGGCGTGCCGGACTTGACCAGGTGGCTCTGCATGCCGTACTCGCGCACCGGCTGACCGATCTTGAGCTCGGTGAGCCGGCGGATCACCCAGGGGCCGAAGGCCAGGCCGATCAGCAGGGCGGTCATGGCCGCCATCACCGCCCGGAAGGTGATGTACTGGAACACCCGCAGAAAACCGAGCTGTTCCGGATAAAGGCTTTGCAGCCAGGAGGCGAGGCTCACCAGCATGTCATGCTCCCTGGGGGCCGAGCGCCTCGCGCAGCGCGGCCACCGCC
This sequence comes from Burkholderiales bacterium, assembly GCA_016703325.1. Lineage (GTDB taxonomy): Bacteria > Pseudomonadota > Gammaproteobacteria > Burkholderiales > Burkholderiaceae_C > Sphaerotilus. The sequence continues at coordinate 8,470 of JADJCH010000006.1, forward strand.
TGTTCCATCTTCATGAAGCGCGACCCCTTGACCAGCACCGCACGCGCCGCCGGCCCCTGCGGCAGGGCCGCCACCAACTGCGCGGTGTCGTCAAAGGCGCACCACCGGCACCACCTTGCGGCCGCCCGCCGCCTCGACCGCACTGCGGCAGGCCTCGGCGGCATGGCGGGCCAGCACACCGGCAGTCCACACCACGTCAATGCATCGCTCGGCCGCCAGCGCACCAACTTCCGCATGGAAGGCCGGGCCCTGGTCGCCCACTTCACCCATGTCGCCCAGCAGCAGCCAGCGCGGCGCGGGCAACTCGGCCAGCACCTCGATGGCGGCGCGCACCGAATCCGGGTTGGCGTTGTAGCTGTCGTCCACCAGCGTGACCGTGCCCTGCGGGCCGAGCAGCAGGCCCACCTGGGAACGACCCTTCACCGGCGCGAAGGCCTGCAGGCCGCGCACGACCTCGGCCAGCGGGCAGCCGGCGGCCAGCGCACAGGCGGCGGCGGCCAGCGCGTTGCGCACGTTGTGGCGGCCGGCCACGGCCAGCGTCAGGTCCGCCTTGCCCACCGGCGTGTGCAGCCGCAGCGCCCAGTGGTCGCCGGCCCAGGCCGCGTCGCCCCGCAAATCGGCCGCAGCGTCGTCCGGCGCAAAGGTCAGCACCCGGCGCGCACCCGCCAGCTCCCGCCACAGCGGGGTGAAGGCATCGTCGGCCGGGAACACCGCCACGCCCTCGGCCGGCAGGGCCGCGAGCACCGAGCCGTTCTCCCGCGCCACCGCCTCCACCGTCTTCATGAACTCCTGGTGCTCGCGCTGCGCGTTGTTGATCAGGGCGACGGTGGGCTGTGCCAGCACAGCCAGTTCGGCGATCTCGCCGGGGTGGTTCATGCCCAGTTCGACCACCGCGGCGCGGTGACTGCGGCGCAGGCCGAGCAGCGTGAGCGGCACACCGATGTGGTTGTTCAGGTTGCCGGCGGTGGAGTGCGCGGTGGCGCCCAGCCAGGCGCGCAGGATCGAGGCGATCATCTGCGTCACCGTGGTCTTGCCGTTGCTGCCGGTCACGCCGATCAGCGGCAGCTGCAGCGAGGCCCGCCAGGCCGCGGCGAGCTGCTGCAGGCCGGCCAGGCTGTCGGCCACCTGCAGGCCCGGCAGTGCGGCTTCGGTCAGACCTCGCTCCGCCAACGCTGCCGCGGCACCGGCCTGGGCCGCCTGCGGCAGGAAGTCGTTGGCGTCAAACCGTTCGCCGCGCAGCGCGACGAACAGGTCGCCAGCGCGCAGGCTGCGGGTGTCGCTGTGCACCCGGGTGACCAGCAACTGCCCCGCGCCGATGCGCCGGGCCTGCGGATCACGCCCAGCCAGCAGTCGATGCAGCTCGTCCAGGGAGCCGAGCGCGGTCGACGCGGCGCGCTGCTGCAGCGCCTCGGCCGCCACCGCGGCATCCAGGAAGGGGCGCTTGACGCCGGCCACCTCCTGGTAGTCCTCATGGCCCTTGCCGGCCAGCAGCACCACGTCGCGGGTGTCCGCCTGGGCCAGCGCCAGCGCGATGGCGCGCGCGCGGTCCACCTCGACGCGCAGGTGCGCCGGACCGGTGCAGCCGGCCACCACCTGATCGACGATGGCCTGCGGGTCCTCATGACGGGGGTTGTCGCTGGTGACGCAGAGCTCGTCGGCCAGCTCGCTGGCGATGCGGCCCATCACCGGTCGCTTGCCGGCATCGCGGTTGCCGCCGCAGCCGAACACACACCACAGCCGCCCGCCGCGGGCCGCGGCGAAGGGGCGCAGCGCGCGCAGCGCCTTGTCCAGCGCGTCCGGCGTGTGGGCGTAGTCCACCACCACCTGGGGCAGCTCGACCGCGGCACCCACTGGACCCGCGGGGGCGGCCACCCGGTCCATGCGGCCAGGCACCGGCGTGAAATCCGCCGCCAGCGCCACCGCCTGCGTCAGCGGCAGGCCCAGTGCGCGCAATCCACCCAGTACGGCCAGCAGGTTGGCCACGTTGTAGTCGCCGATGAGGCGACTGCGCAAGTCGGCACGGCCAACTTCGGCGCCCGCCGAACGCTCCACCACGGTGAACGCCAGGCCACCGGCCTGGTAGTGCACGTTCTCGGCGCCCAGGCGGGCTTCGCCAGGGTGGGTCACGCTGTACGTCCACAGCTGCAGGCGACCCTCGCGGCGCAGCTCCTCGGCGAGCTCGGCGCCCCGGGCATCGTCCAGGTTCAGCACCGCGGCGCGCAGGCCGGGCCAGTCGAACAGGCTGCGCTTGGCGGCCCAATACGCAGCCATGTCGGCGTGGTAGTCGAGGTGGTCCGGCGTGAAGTTGGTGAACAGCGCCACCGCGATGCGGGCCGCGGCCAGGCGCTGCTCGACCAGGCCGATCGATGAGGCCTCAAGGGCACAGGCCGCAAAGCCGGCCCGCTCGAAGTCGCGCAGGCTGCGGTGCAGGGTGAGCGGATCCGGCGTGGTCAGGCCGGTGGCCTCCACCCGGGCGCTCGGGTTCGCGGCCGAGGGCGGCTCGCCCACGCCCAGGGTGCCGATCACGCCGCAGCGCCGCCCTGCCGCACTCAGCGCCTGGGCGGTCCACCAGGCGGTGGAGGTCTTGCCGTTGGTGCCGGTGGTGGCCACCAACCGCAGGCGCTCGGAGGGCCGGCCGTACCAGACGTCGCCCAGCGCACCGGTGGCGGCCTTCAGACCCGGCAGCGCGGCGATGCGAGCATCGTCGAAGCCGAAGGCCTCGGCCCCCTCGGCCTCCACCAGACAGGCACCCGCGCCGGCCGCCAGTGCGGCGGCCACATAGGCCCGGCCATCCTGGGCGTAGCCGGGCCAGGCCACGAAGGCGTCGCCCGCGCGCAGCCGGCGGCTGTCGCTGAACAGGTCGGCACCCGGCGCCAGGCGCAGGCGCAGCCAGGCCACCGCCTCGTCCACGTCACGGAGGGTGTGCAGCGCGGCCATCAGAAGGACTCCACTTCGGCCGGTGCGGCCTGGGCGCGCGCCACCAGCTGGGGCTGCACCGGCAGATCCGGCGGCACGCCCAGCAGTTGCAGGCTGCGCTGCACCACGGAGCTGAACACCGGCGCAGCGACATCCCCGCCGAAATAGCGGCCGTTGCTGGGCTCGTCCACCATCACCGCCACCACCACCCTGGGGTGGGAGATCGGCGCCAGACCGACGAACCAGGCGCGGTACTTGTTGCCCGCGTAGCTGCCACCCTCCTGCTTGTGGGCGGTGCCGGTCTTGCCGCCCACCGAGTAGCCGATGGCCTGGGCCTTGGGCGCCGTGCCCCCTTCGCCAGCGGCCATCTGCAGCATCCTGCGCACCGAATGGGCCACCTCCGGCGTGAACACCGCCGCGCCCTGGGCCGCAGGTTCGCCGCGCAGCAGGGTCAGCGGCGCGAGGTCGCCTTCGCGGGCAAACACGGTGTAGGCCCGCGCCAGCTGCAGCAGCGAGGCCGACAGGCCATAGCCGTAGCTCATGGTCGCCTGCTCCACCGGCCGCCAGCTCTTGTAGGGCCGCAGCCGGCCGGAGACCAGGCCGGGAAAGGCCAGCTGCGGCTTCTGGCCAAAGCCCACCGAGCTGAACATCTCCCACATCTCGCGCGGCTGCATCTGCATCGCCATCTTGACGGTGCCGACGTTGCTGGACTTCTGGATCACCTGCTCCACCGACAGCGCACCGTGCGGATGGGCGTCGCTGATGGTGGAGCCGGTGATCTGGATGCGACCCGGCGCGGTCTGGATCACCGTGTCCGGGCGCACCCGGCCGCTCTGCAGCGCCAGCGCAGCGATGAAGGGCTTCATGGTCGAACCCGGCTCGAAGGTGTCGGTCACCGCCCGGTTGCGCAGCTGGGAGCCGCTCAGGCTGGCCCGCTCGCCCGGGATGTAGCTGGGGTAGTTGGCCAGGGCCAGCACCTCGCCGCTGCGGGCGTCGAGCACCACCACGCTGCCGGACTTGGCCTTGTGCTCCAGCACCGCGTCGCGCACGCGCTGGTAGGCGAAGAACTGCACCTTGGAATCGATCGACAGCGCGATGTCGCGGCCATCCTCCGGCTCCACCACCTCGCCCAGCTCCTCGACGAAGCGGCCGATGCGGTCGCGCACCACCGTGCGGTTGCCGCCGCGGCCCTGCAGCTCCTTCTGGAAGGCCAGCTCCACGCCCTCCAGGCCGCGTTCCTCGATGTTGGTGAAACCCACCACATGGGCCGCGGACTCGCCTTCCGGATACTGGCGGCGGAACTCGCGCTGCACGTAGATGCCCTTGACGCCCAGGGCCTTGATCTGTGCGGCCACCGCCTCGTCCACCTGGCGGCGCAGCCACACGAAACCGCCCTTGCCGGTCAAACGGGACTCGAGCTGGGCCACCGGCATCGACAGCAGGCGGGCCAGCTCGCGCAGCTGCGCCGGTGCGGCCGGCGCGGCGCGCAGCTCGCGCGGCACCGCAAACACCGAAGGCGCCGGCACGCTGGCGGCCAGGATCTGACCGTTGCGATCGACGATGCGCCCGCGGCTGGCCTGCAGCGCGTAGGTGTGGGCGTAGCGGTTCTCGCCCTGCTTCTGGAAGAAGGCCGGGTTGATCACCTGGATGTACAGCGCCCGGCCGGCCAGCACCAGCGAGCCCAGGCCCAGCGCCAGCACCAGCAGCTTGGAGCGCAGCGGCGGCGTCTTGGCCGCCATCAGCGGGCTGCTGCTGTAGCGCACCGGGTCGGCCCGGTTGGCCGGGCGGGCCGCTCGCGCCGACGGCGCCGCCGTCGCGTTGCGCGGAGCGCGCCCGGCGAGCCGGCCCAGCAGAGCCCCAAGAAGGCAACGACGCTGGTGGAAGCGGGCCTTGCGCATCCGGCCTCCCCTGGGCGCCGCCCGTGCGGGCCGAGTCGGTCACGTATTCGGTCACCGCCGGAGTGGCGCCACGCATCTGCAATTGCTCACGGGCCTGGCGCTCCACCCGCAGGCTGGTGGCCTGGGCACGGCGGGCCACATCCAGCCCCTCGGCTTCCACCGCCAATTGCTGGGCGAGGTTGCGCTCGCGCTCCAATGCCGCGGACAGGCGGCGCGACTCATAGAAGGTCTGCACCAGGTAGACGGCACTCACCACCAGCGCCAGCAGCAGCAGCAGGTTCAGCCGCGTCATGTGCGCCTCCGCATCGGCCGGGCCGCATCGGCAGGCCGCAGCAACTCCGCCGGCAAGGGCGCATCGGTGCGTTCGGCCACCCGCAGGATCGCCGAACGCGCGCGCGGGTTGGCCTCCACCTCGGCCTCGCCGGCGCGGATGCGCCCCAGCGCCACCAACAGTGGCGGGGGCGGCTCGGCCAGCGGCATGCGGCGGTCGTAGGCCTCCTTGGACCAGCGCTGGATGAAGGTCTTGACGATGCGATCCTCCAGCGAGTGGAAGCTGATCACCGCCAGACGCCCGCCCGGGGCCAGCCGGTGCAGCACCGCGTTCAGACCCTGCTCGAGTTCCTCGAGCTCAGCGTTGACGAGAATCCGAAGAGCCTGAAACGTGCGCGTTGCAGGGTCCTGGCCGCGCTCGCGGGTCTTGACCGCGCGAGCCACGACCTCGGCAAGTTCGGCGGTCCGCCGTACTGGAGCCCCAGCTTCGCGGCGAGCGACAAGCGCCTTTGCAATCGCAGCAGCAAACCGTTCTTCTCCGTAATCACGTATCACCTCCGCGATGCGCCCCTGGCTGGCGCTTTCCAGAAACTCGGCCGCGCTCTGCCCGCGGTTGGGATCCATGCGCATGTCCAGCGGCCCGTCGAAACGGAAGCTGAAACCACGCTCGGGGTTGTCGATCTGGGGCGAGGACACCCCCACATCCAGCAGCAGACCGTCGATGCGGTCGATGCCCAGCTCGTCGAGCAGGCCCGCCCACTCGGCGTAGCGGCGGGCGTGGATCTGGAAGCGGGCATCGTCGATGCGCTGCGGCCCGGTGGTGGCATCGGCCAGCGCCTCCGGGTCGCGGTCGATGGCGATCAGCCGGCCCGCGGGGCCCAGCTGCTGCAGGATGAGGCGGCTGTGGCCCCCGCGGCCATAGGTGCCATCCACATAGGTGCCCTCCAGGCGCGCACCGTCCCGGCGATGCAGCAGCGCCTGCACCGCCTCGTGCAGCAGGACGGTGCGATGCTGCCAAGGAGTGGTGTTCTCGCCCATGGCCGTCAGAAGGTGAAGTCCTGCAAGACATCCGGCATGGGCTGCTCCAGCACCTTGGCTTCCGCAGCGGCATATCGCCGCGCATCCCAGAGCTCCAGGTGGTTGCCCATGCCGATCAGCAGCACGTCGTGCTCCAGCCCCGCCGCCGAACGCAGCTCCGGCGACACCAGCACCCGCGAGCCGCTGTCGATCTCCATGTCCATCGCACTGCCCAGGAAGATGCGCTTCCAGCCGGAGGCGGACATCGGCAGGGCTTCCACCTTGCCGCGAAACGCCTCCCACACCGGACGCGGAAACACCATCAGACAGCCCTCGGGATGCTTGGTGATCGTGAGCTGACCTGCGGCCAGGGACGTAAGCAGCTCGCGATGGCGCGCAGGGACGGTCAACCGCCCCTTGGCGTCCAGCGCTAGCGCCGAAGTACCCTGGAAGTGAAAGTCAGCCACAGAAACCCACAAAACGACACGTTCTCCCACTTTAGCGGAGGATTTCCCACAGGGTCAAGGCAAGTCGTGAGAAATTGCCAATGAAATCAAGTACTTACGCAGAATTTGCCAAACACCCTAAAGAACAAAAAGTCCTTATGAATGAACAACTTGCACGCATCATTGCAAGTGCAGCTTCAGATATCCGCAATTAACTCAGATACCTCACCCCCCGGATGGGGCTTCCACAGTTGAAAAAAGCCTGTTCTTGCCTTTGACCCCTTTGGGGGAGGGAATCGACCCCGGTTCCCGCGATGCCATGCACGCTGCGGGCAGGACACCCACCCACGTCAAAAGGGCCGCTCGAGGCGGCCCTTGACAGGACGGTGGGGGCACAGGGCCCCGGCTGAAACCGTCAGTTCGACTCCTTGATCAACCGACCGGAGCCGGGCTGGATCGGCCGCGCGTTCATCGGGTACAGCCGGGCGAAGATGCCCACCTGCTCCGGCGACAGCGGCACCGGCTGCTTGAGCACCAGCCAGAGCACACCCTCGCTGCAGGGCGGAGTCGTGAGCGAGCCCATGTAGGTGTAGTAGCGGCGGTCCTCCGGCAGCAGCAGGTTCATGTCCAGCGGCGCCGGGGCGCTCACCTCCATGTTCTTCTCCAGAGGCAGGCTGTTCCAGACCATCTGGATGGCCGGCTGCTGGCGGCCCTGCTCCAGCATCACCGCCACCACCGCCAGGCGACCTTCCGGGTCCTTGTGCACCAGGTGGGCCACCATGTCGAACTGGCGGCCGTTGATGCGCTCCTCGGAGGGGCGATGAAAGTGGAACTGCAGCAGCTCGTAGCGCCGCCCACCCACCTCGATGCTGTTGCCGCCACCCACGTTGGCCTGCACGGTGTGGCCGTTGTCGATCACACCGAAGGAGCTGGGCCGGTAGTCGAAGCGGATGGGCTCCAGGTCCACCTTGATGCCGCCGCGGATGTCGATCGGGCTCTGCCGGTTGCCCAGTCCGCAGGTGGCGAATTCGGGTTGGATGCCGCCCCAGACCGCCGGGCCGCCTTCACCGCTGTAGGACCAGTGCACGCCATGCCCGCCATGCCCCCCCTGGGCCGCCGCCGGTGCCGCGGCGGCATGGGAGACGGCAGGGCCTGCGGCATGGGGATCCACGGCGGCCAGCTTCTTCGCGGCCGGCCTGCGCGGCGTGCTGCCGTGACCGGCTGAATTCGTCACCTTGGCCACCGGCGTGCTGCCGTGGCCATCGGCCAGCTTGCCCTGCAGCCGCTGCCGCAGCGCCTCCAGGGAGGCGGCCTCTGCGGCGTTGTCGGCCTTGCCCTCGACCTTGTGCGGCGCGGCAGACTCCACCGGCTTGTGCTCCGGTTTGGCGGCAGGTTTGGCGAATGGCTTCGCTTCTGCATGGCCGCCATGGGGATCGGCAGCCCCGACCGGCAGGGCCAGCCCCGCCAGCAATGCCACGCACCACACCCCGGCCCTGCGGCCCCTGTTTGCTCCCGACGGCGGGACACTCCACATCGCACCCATCACTGCTCCAACACCTGGCGACTGAAACGGCGAGCACGTCCACCGACGGCTCCAACGCCTCAGATGTCGGCCTGCAGACGCTGCAACTTGAGGCAGCGATCCAGCCACTGCGGGATTCAGTCCGGATGGGCCTGTGCCACCAGCGGCTCCGGGCGGATGCGCAGCGCCATCAGCACACCCGCCACCAACAAACCGATGCCCGCCAGCGTGAGCGGCTCGGGCCAGTGTCCGCGCAGCACAAAGGCATAGGCCAGTGCGGACAGGGTCTCGAAGACGATGAGCTGGCCGACCACGGTGGTGGGCAGGCGCTGGCTGGCCTCGTTCCAGCACAGCGTGCCCAGCCAGGAGGCGAACAGGCCGATTGCCGCCATCAGGCCAATGAAGACCGCCGGCCGGGGACCGAAGGGCATCGGGAAGGCGGCGGGCCCCGCCGCCAGCCACCCCCAGGTCAGCAGGTAGCCCAGCACCGCCAGCGGCAGAGTGGCCACCCCCTGGGCGGTGGCCCAGGTGCGCGGGCTGCGGTCCGGGTGGGCGCGCAGCCAGTCGGCGTTGCGCAGGGGGTACCAGGTCCAGCACAGCAGCGCCCCGCCGGCCAGCAGAGCCCCCAGCGCATAGCGCGCAGTGTCCGCCTGCGGCTGCTGCGCCAGCGCCTGCAGCTCCACCTGGTTGACCGCCGCGATGCCCGCCGCGATCAGCGCCAGCGAAGGCAGCAGCTTCAGCCAGGGCAGCCGGCCGTCGCGTGCGGCGTCGCGGCGGTTGGACACCAGTGCGATCACCACCGGCAGCGTGCCGATGATCATGGTCGGCAGCGGCCCGCCGGAGCGCTGGATCGCCGAGGCCAGGAACAGGTAATAGACAACGTTGCCCACCAGCGCCAGCTCCAGCGCGTGCAGCCAGTCGCTGCGGCTGAGCTGCGCCAGCCGGGCCCGGTCGAACCAGGCCAGCGGCAGGGCGATCAGGCCGAAGGCCAGGTAACGGCCGAAGGCCTGCAGGGCGGCCGGGTACTCCGGCAGCAGCAGGGGGCCGACAAACACCAGGCCCCACATCAGGCCGGCAGCGAGTGCAAACAGGGTTCCGATCCACATGACCACAGGTCCCGCCCGCTGCGCCGGGGTTGGCGCGGCTGGCCGCGGGGCCGCCACCCTACACCAAACGTCGACCCGGTCGGCAGCGGCTCACCGACCGTCCGTCGGACCACGCAGTGGTCCGGTCGGCGCAACGGCGCGTTCGAACGTTGAAACCGGCGAGCCCACCTCGGAGCCGCTCCTTGACCGCTGCCCTCAACCCCACCCACCCGTCGCCCCGCCCCACCGCCTTCGCACTGCTGCTGGCCGGCCTGTGCTGGCTGGCCCTGCTGCTGGTGCCCGGGTTGTCGCGGGCTTCGGACGATCCCCCCGGGCGGGTCGGCGGCATCGTATCGGTGCTGGGCGATGCCCGGCTGCTGCCGGGTGACGGTGGCGAGGCGGTGGAACACCCCCGCGAGTCGCTGTTCAACTGGCCGCTCACCTCCGGGGATCTGCTGGAGACCGGCCACCTGGGCACGCTGGAGCTGTCGCTGGGCTCCACCCGGCTGCGCCTGGCCGACCGCAGCCGGCTGCTGCTGCGCCGTGTGGACGACGAGGCCATCGAGCTGCAGCTGCTGGAGGGCCGCCTGGCGCTGCGCCTGCGCTCGGACGAGGCCGCCCGGGAGCTGCTGCTCGACACCCGCGGCGGCCGGCTGCGGCCGCTGGGCCGCGGTGCTTTCGAGGTGGATGCCGGCCAGCCGGAACGGCGCCATCCCCAGGCCATCGCCTGGGCCGGCCACCTGAGGCTGGAGCAGCGTTTCGGCAGCCTCACGCTGGCACCAGGTCAGGGTGTGGAGCTCGATCCGGACGGCGGCTGGCGCACCCTCTGGCCGGAAAGCGACGAGCTGTCCCGCTGGGCGCTGGCCGAACCGCAGCGGGGGCAGGCCCGCTGGGCGCAGGACCACCTGGGCGCCGAAATGAGCGGCCTGGACGACCTGGCCCGCCATGGCGACTGGGAGCGCCACCCGGACTGGGGCTGGGTGTGGCTGCCCGGCACGGTGGCCACCGGCTGGGTGCCCTACCGGGAAGGTCGCTGGATCTGGCGCGCCCCCTGGGGCTGGACCTGGGTGGATGCCGCCCCCTGGGGCTTTGCGCCCTTCCACTACGGCCGCTGGGCCCAGCTGCGCGGGCGCTGGGCCTGGGTGCCCGGCCCGGTGCAGGGCCGGGTGGCCTGGGCACCGGCCCTGGTGGTCTGGTCCGGCCCGGCCTACCCGCAGCGCGAAGGCGGCTGGCGCTGGTTTCCGCTCGCTCCGCGTGAAACCTACCTGCCGGCCTACGCCTGCAGCCCTCAGCACCTGCAGCGCCTGAACGCGCCCCATGTGCCGCTGCACCGGTCGGTGGCCGGCCGGCTGCTGGAGCGCCCGGACGAGCACCTGCGCGGCAGCCGCTTCGAACACGCCGAGGGGCGGGCGGTAAGCTTCATCGGGCGCCTGGACCCGCAGCTGCGCCAACCCGGGCGCATCCAGCCGGCTCCGATCGCCACGGCACCGCTTGGGCACTGGCGCGCCCCGCATGACCCGGCCGGACGCCCACGCAGCGACACCCCCCGACTGCGCGCCGGAGATCCCTTCCCGATCCCGGACCGTGCTGCTGATCTGCAGCGCGATCGCGGCAACAACCGCCCTGCCGACCGACCCGATGGACGCCTCCAGGATCGCAGCGGCGACAGGGACACGGCGAGGGAGCGGGATCTGCCCGTCGACCGCCAGCGCGACCGGGAACCTGTGGGTGGGACGGCCCCTGCGCCACGCCCCGACACCGACAGCGAACCCCGCCGCGGCTTCATCGGTCGGGCTGTTCCGGTGGTGCCGGCCGCACCGATGGGCCGCGATGCCCCGCTGCGCCGCCCGGGGGACGAACCGGTGCAGCGGTCCGTAACGGCGCCCGCAACGGCGCCCGTTCCGACACCCCCCCCGGCACGGACAACTGCACAGCCGCGGGAGGCGCAGGGCCCCTCGGGATTCATCGGTCGGCAGCGCCCGACGGAACCCCACAGCACAGCCGTTCCCCAGAACGTACCGCCTGCGGCCCGTCCCCGCCCCGAGGACGAGCGCCCCGCCGCCCGCCTGCGCACACCGCAGGACGGCCAGCAGCGCCCACAGGACCGCGCGCCCCGCGAGGCGCAACGCTGATCAGCGGCCGACCTGGACGGCGGCGTCGGTGGCGACAGCGCTGCCCAGCCGCCCCGACACCCGGCGCCAGAGGAAGAAGGCGATCGCCAGGTTCAGCGCATTCCAGGCCAGGCCGTTGACGAAGGCTGCCTGGTAGGAGCCGGTGAGGTCGAAGACCTTGCCGGACATCCAGCCGCCCAGCGCCATGCCGAACAGCGTGCACATCAGCACCGCGCCCACCCGGGTGCCCGCCTCCTGCGGCGCGAAATGCTCCCTCACGATGATGGCGTAGGACGGCACGATGCCGCCCTGGAACAGGCCGAACAGCGCCGAGATCACGAACAGCGACACCAGCCCGTCAAAGGGGAGGAACAGCAGCAGCGCCAAGCCCTGCAGGATGGAACCCAGCAGCAGCGTGCGCAGCCCGCCGATGTGGTCGCAGACCCAGCCCGACAACAGCCGGCTGACGATGCCGCAGGCCAGCATCAGCGAGAGCATCTGCGCCCCGCTGGCCGCGCCGTAGCCCAGGTCGCCACAGTAGGCCACGATGTGCACCTGCGGCATCGCCATGGCCACGCAGCAGGCCACCCCAGCCACACAGAGCAGGCCTTGCGCCGTGGCGACCTTCAGGCCGAAGGGGCGGGCCGGATCACGTGCTTCCGTCCGCTGGCCCGCGCCCCCCGCTGCCGTCGGCAGGGCCGCGGCACCCGGTTGCGGGCGCGCCGGAGGTAGGCCTTGCGCGGGCGCCAGGGGCGCACGCAACCGCAGCCCCTGCGCCAGCAACGGCATGAGCAGCAGGCAGGCCAGCCCCAGGCCCTGGTACGCCTGGCGCCAGCCCACCGTCTCGATGGCCTGCTGCACCAGCGGCGGCCAGATGGCGCCCGCCAGATAGTTGCCGCTGGCGCAGATGGCCACCGCGATGCCGCGGCGGCGCACGAACCACATCGAGGTGTCGGCCACCAGCGGCCCGAAGGTGGCGGAGCTGCCCGCCAGTCCGAGCAGCAGACCGTGGGCCAGCGCAAACCCCCACAGCGACTGCGACTGCGCCGCCAGCAGGTAACCCGCGCCCAGTCCGACCGAGCCGATCCACACCACCCGGCGGGCCCCGTGGCGGTCGGACAACCGCCCCATCAGCAGCCCGCCGATGCCGAAGCCGACCATCAGCAGGGTGTAGGGAAGCGAGGCATCGGCCCGCGCGACGCCGAACTCCGCCTGCACCGCCGGCAGCACCACCGACACCACGTACATCACGCTGCTGCCCAGCGTCATCAGCCCCAGGGTGGCGGCCAGCCGCAGCCAGGCGTGCCGGGAGTCCGGCCCCGGGAGGTCCGAGGGAACGGCCGGAGGAGGCGAAGTCGAAGGAGAAGTGGGCGTCGGCCGGGTCACCTGACCAGTCTACGTACGATCAGCCCCCCGTCAATGCAGACGGTCCCGAGCCGCTGGTTTCAGCGCTTCAGGCACGGGCCCAGCGGGCCAGCTCCATCACATCCTCCTCGAACATCTCGCCGGGGATGACCTCGCGCAGTCGGCCGCTGCGGTCCACCACGCAGGTCAGGGGAATCACCTTGCGCGGGGAGAGGGCCTGGTGCAGTGCCCGCTCGTCCAGCGTCACCGCAAAGCTGTAACCCTGCCGGGCCAGGTAGTCGCGCACCGGCGGCTCGCTGCGGTCCTGCGCCACACCGATCACCTGCAGCGGCTGGCCGCGGGTGCTGCGCAGCAGCTTTTCCACATGGCGGTTGTGCCGCTGGCAGAAGGGGCAGGTGGTGGAGAAGAACACCACCAGCGTCGCCGCCGCGCCCCACTGCTCCGCGCCGAAGACCCGCCCGTCCAGCAGCGTGACCGTCGGCCAGAGCACCGGGTCGCCCAGTGCCGGCGCCGCCGTGGCGGCCCACAACGGGGAGGGCTGCAGGGCCAGCGCCGTCAGGCCCAGCGGCGCGGCCGCCAGCCAGTGGCGCCGCGACCGAACCACGGGGTCGGGCCGGGCCGGGTCGGGCGGGCATGAGGCACCGGCGCTCATCGGGCTTCGTTTTCCATCAACAGGTAGGTGTTGTAGGCGTTCATGCGGTTGACCGCCCGGAACAGCGGCAGCGCCTCGAAGCGCGACCAGTCGGTGTGGGCATAGGCCTCCTCGAAGGGTTCGAGGTTCCTGGCCGCCTCACCCATGCTGCGGCGCAGGTGGTCCAGGTAATCGCGGGTCAGGCGCAGATCGGGCGCCGGGTCCTGCGACACCGGGCCGTGCCCGGGCAGCACGGTGCGGGGCTGCAGGGCGATCAGCCGGTCCAGCGCAGCGATCCAGCGTCCGCTGTCGGCCTGACCGACAAAGGGAATGCGATCGCGAAACACCAGATCCCCCGCAAACAACAGCCCGGTCTGCGGCATGTAGACCACCAGGTCCTCGCGGGTGTGGGAGGGGCCGACATGGCGCAGCAGGAACTCGCTGCGTCCGATCTTCAGGGTCATCTCCTCCTGCCCATCGGCGCCCAGCCAGAGGTCGGGCTCGACCACCTCGGTGTGCTCGTCCACCCAGGGAAACAGCTCCTCGCGGCTGGCGGCCAGGCGCTGCCGGGCCACGTCCGAGCCGATGTACTCCCGCGCTGCCACATGCGCCACCACCCGGGCACCGGCGGCGCGGAACACCTGCAGGCCGTAGATGTGATCGGCGTGGTAGTGCGTCACCACGGCATAACGCAGCGGCAGCGGCGTGATCCTGCGGATCTCCTGGAGCAGGCGCTGCGCCAGCGGAGGCGAGCCCAGCGCATCCACCACCAGCACCCCACCGTCGGCCACCACGAAGGCGGCGTTGGAGATGAAGTTCTGGTTGGCCGCCGAGCCCATCGCACTCTCACCCTGCACGAAGTACACCCCCCCGCCCAGGTTCTGGACCGTCATCTTCACGCTCGCCGCCTCGGGTGCCACCCCGGCCGACCGGGTAGCTCCTTCGGGTGGGGCGGGTTGTGACCGAGCCGGAGACAGGGGCAGCAAAGAGATACTCAGCGCCAGCAGCATGCCCAGCCGCTGGCGGCGCGACCCGCACGACCGCGCCAGCGCCGCCATCCGTTGGTTCCATGCAGCAAACAAGGCATTCATAGGGATTCCACTACATTCGTATGTACGGATATTTCAGACACTATACGCCGTTCAAAACACCGACGACAAGGGTGTTTTCTTGACCACTGACGGCATCAGGCCACCGCATCCACCCCACGGAGTTGCACCGAGGAGCCCCGAATGATTCGATCCCCCGATCCGCTGACCCCCCCTGCATCAAGCGGCAGCGGCAAGCTGCGCTGGCTGGTGGCCCTGACGGCCGCCGCCGTGCTGGCCGCGCCGGCCCTGGCCAAGGACCCGCAGCGCCTGCGCACCCGTGCTCTGGCGTCGGCCTGCGCGCAGTGCCATGGCACCGAAGGCCAGGCCGTGCAGGGCGAGGCCCTGATCCGGCTGGCAGGCCTGCCGCAGGACTACATCATCGGCCAGCTGCTGGCCTTCCGCACCGGCGCCCGGCCCGCGACGATCATGCACCAGATCACCCGCGGCTATTCGCAGGAGCAGCTGGAAGAGCTGTCGAAGTTTTTCGCGGCCCAGAAGCCGGCCCCGTGAACCTGACCCTGACCCGAATCGCCAGAGGACCAACAACATGATGCAACGCAGACTCATCCTGCAGGGCCTGATCTCCGGCGGCGCGCTCGGCCTGGCCGGCTGCGCCTCACTGGGCGGCACGTCGGCCAACAAGGCCAAGGTACTCGTCGTGGGCGGCGGCTACGGCGGCGCCACGGTGTCGAAGTACATCCGCCTGCTGTCGGACCACAGCATCGACGTGATGATGGTGGAGCCCAACACCGCCTTCGTCTCCTGCCCGGTGTCCAACCTGGTGATCGGCGGCCAGAAGACCATGGCCGACATCACCAACCCGTACACCGGCCTGAGCAGCAAGCACGGCGTGCGGGTGGTGCACGACAGCGTCACCGCCGTGGACACCGCCAAGAAGACCGCCACGCTGGCCGGCGGCAGCACCGTGAGCTGGGACAAGCTGGTACTCGCCCCCGGCATCGACTTCATGTGGGACCAGATCCAGGGCCTGCGCGACGCGCACGCGGCCGGGCAGATCCTGCACGCATGGAAGGCCGGTCCGGAAACGATGGCCCTGCGCCGCCAGCTGGAGGCCATGCGCGACGGCGGCACCTATGCCATCGTGATCCCCGAGGCCCCCTACCGCTGCCCGCCCGGGCCGTACGAACGCGCCAGCGTGATCGCCGCCTACTTCAAGAAGGCCAAGCCGAAGTCCAAGGTGCTGATCCTCGACGGCAACCCGGACGTGACCTCCAAGGGCCCGCTGTTCAAGAAGGCCTGGAAGGATCTCTATGGCGACAGAGTCGAGTACCGGCCGCAGCACAAGGCGGTGGCGGTCAATGCCAAGTCCGGCACCGTCGAGTTCGAGGTGCAGGGCGACGTCAAGGCTGACGTGCTGAACGTGCTGCCGGTGATGCGGGCCGGCGCGCTGGCGGTGCAGACCGGGCTGGCCAATGCCAACAACCGCTGGTGCCACGTCAACTTCCTGAACTTCGAATCCACCGCGGCCAAGGACGTGCACGTCATCGGCGATGCGATCCAGGTGGCGCAGGGCATGCCCAAGTCGGGCCACATGGCCAACTCGCACGCCAAGGTCACGGCGGCGGCCATCGTGGCGGAGCTGCAGGGCATCGAGGTGAACCCGCACCCGATGGTCACCAACGTCTGCATGAGCTACGTGGACGACAGCCACGTGATCCACGTGGCCAGCGTGCACGAGTTCGTGCCGACGCAGAAGACCTTCCGCACCATCGGCGGCTCGGGTGGGGTGTCGGACGTGCGCTCGGACCTGGAGGCCCGCTACGCCGAGGCCTGGGCCAAGAACATCTGGTCCGACACGCTGATGTGATCCACGGCCCCGACCTGCGCTGCGGGAACTGACGCAGGTCAATCAATGAACGGCGGCCCGGTCGCATCATTGCCGCATCAGCAATGACCGATGGACAGCTCCGGGGCCCAGCCGGGCGCTGTCCATCGCATGCGACGGTCGCGGGAAACCCGCGGTTCCCCTGTCCTGCCGAGCGCACAGCAGCATGTCCTTTGAATCCCTGCTCACAGGCCTGGGCGAGATGTGGACGATCACCCTCGTCGGAGGTGTGATCGGCCTGTTCTTCGGCTTCTTTGCCCACCGCTCGCGCTTCTGCCTGCGCTCTGCGGTGATCGAATTCGGCCGGGGTACGAAGGAGGGCAAGCTCACCGTCTGGCTGTTCACCTTCTCCACGGCCGTGCTGCTGACGCAGGCGTTCATCCTGGCGGGCTGGCTCAACGTGAGCGAGGCACGCCAGCTGTCTCAACGCGGCAGCCTGTCGGGTGCGGCCATCGGCGGCGCGATGTTCGGTGCCGGCATGATCCTGGCCCGCGGCTGCTCCAGCCGCCTGCTGGTGCTGGCCGCGCAGGGCAACCTGCGCGCCCTGCTCTCCGGCCTGGTGTTTGCCGTCACCGCACAGTCGGCGTTGACCGGGCTGCTGTCGCCGCTGCGCACCACCATCGCAGGCTGGTGGACGGTGGAGGCCAGCTCGCGCGATCTGCTCGCCCTCACCCACCTCGGCCACACGGGCGGGATGCTGTTCGGCGCCCTCTGGCTGGTGGCCGCCCTGGCCTGGGCGCGGCGGCAACGGGTGCAGTTCTGGAACTGGTTCGGCGCCATCGGTGTGGGCGTGATGGTGGCCTGCGCCTGGTTGATGACCTACCAGGTCTCGCGAGCGGTGTTCGAACTGGTGGTTCCGGTGCAGGCCCTGTCCTTCACCGGCCCCGCCGCAGACACCCTGATGCTGGTGCTGTCCCCGCCGGGGCAGCCCCTGAAGTTCGACCTCGGACTGGTCCCCGGCGTCGCCGTCGGTTCCTTCCTGTCGGCACTGCTGTGGCGAGAGCTCAAGCTGGAGGGTTTCCAGGGCGGCCAGGCCATGCGGCGCTACATCATCGGCGCGCTGCTGATGGGCTTTGGCGGCATGCTGGCCGGCGGCTGTGCGGTGGGTGCGGGCATCTCCGGCGCCTCGGTGTTCACCCTCACCTCCTGGGTCACGCTGTCCACCCTCTGGGGCGCGGCCATGCTCACGGACCGCTGGATTGATCAGCCGAACGAAACCAGCGAACCCAACGCACCGGCTGGGACCGCAGTCTCCTCCGCCCACCCGGCGCTGGACGCTCCCGCCAGCTACGCCCGCCCCTGATCCATCAGGAGGCGCTCGCGCCCCTTCATCCCAATCCTTTCGTCGAGTTGCCATGAAATCCCTGTCCCGCTGGACCCTGGCCGCTGCCGTCGCCTGTGCCTCTCCGGTCTGGGCTGCCGATGCCTTCACCGATGCCGTCCAGGCGACCTACCCCGCCTACCGCAGCGTGCTGTTCAAGACCAACAGCGCCACGCAGGAGGAGTGCCGCCAGGCGCTCGCCCAGGCCCAGTCGGCCTGGCAGCAGGTGGCGGGCCGTTTCGCGGCCGGTGCGCCGACCCCCTATGACCGCGACACCCAGACCTCGGCGACGCTGCGTGAGGTGGCGGCCGTCTACGCCCAGGCCGGCGCCGAAATCGAGCGCAACCAGCTCAAGGAAGCCCACGAAACCCTGGAGAAGGTGCGCGACCTGCTCGCCGCCATGCGCCAGCGCAATCAGGTGGTGGTGTTCAGCGACCACATGAACGCATACCACGAGCAGATGGAGCATGTTCTGACCGCAGGCCCCGGACTGCTCGGCGGAAGTGGCGCCAGTGGCACCAGCGGCAGCTTCACGGCACTGGCACTGGAGGTCGGCGCCCTCCAGCACCTGGCGGGCCGGCTGTCCAGCCAGGCCGATGCCGGCCTGCGGGCCAACCCGGAATTCAACACCCTGCTGAAGGCGGTACAGCAATCGGTCGCCGACCTGCGCGCCGCGGTGCTGGCCCAGGATGCGGCCGCGGCCAAGGCGGCCCTCGGCAAGGTCAAGGGCCCCTACAGCCGGCTGTTTCTCAGGTTCGGCTGAAACCTGCTGCAGCGGTACCGCCGGCGCTGCGGCAAAGCTTCCTTCAGGGGCGGATGTAGGCCCAACCCTGCATCTGCAGCTTGGTCAGCCGCACCACGCCGGAGGGGGTGAAGTCCGCCTCCTGGATGAACTGCTCCTTCTTCAGGTTGCGGTTCTTCAGCGTGATCTCGCAGACCTCGAACTTCACGCCCCGGTTCTTCAGGGCCGCCACCATCGGCTCGAAGGCGTTCTCGGACCGGTCCTTCATGCCCTCCATCAGGAAGTCCACGCCAAAGGCATGGGCCACCACGGTGATGCGGGCGGTCGGATCGGTGTCGAGGTGGTTGCGCACGTTGCGCAGGGCGGCCAGCGCCTGCGACTGGGTGTCGTTGACGTGGTAGACCACCTGGTCCTGGGCGCGGACGGCCCCAACGGACAGCGACAGCAGCGTCGCCAGGGCAAGGGAGGGAAGGAAGCGCTTCATCGATGTCTCCTGTCGTGCCATGTTCCGAACGTCGCGGCCATCATGTCCCGCGCGCCATTGCCCCTGCCATCGCAGGCTCAAGGCACCGGCTTGCGGATCGTCATCGCACCACGGATCTGGCCGACCGAGTAGCCTACGCCCTGGTCGGCCGGATACAGCGCGTTGAGCTTGGCGGCCACCGTCGGCTTGAGCGATTCGCGCGGTCCGTGGCAGCCGAGACACAGCTCCTGCACCGGCAGTGCCCGCATATAGCGGTAGGTCGGTCGGCCGTCCACGAGGACCTGTTCGGCGCGCTCCAGCGTCATGGGGCTCTCTCCCGCCGCTGCGCGGCGATCGAAGTCGGCCAAGGTGGCGGCCTCCCAGGCATCCGGCTGCGCCTTGGGGTTGCGCTGCTTGAGGCTGACGCGGCGCACCTGCCAGCCGGTCTGCTCGGAAGCGGCGCGGGCCATCTGCGGCGCCTTTTCATTGCAGGCGGTGATGGCCTGTTCGAAGCCCCCCTGGTCGATCTCCGCCTTCAGCACCGCCAGCAGCTTGGGCGGGATCGAGGTGGCCACGCCGCGCGCCTCGGCCACCCAGGGCTCGTCGGCCGCGCGGGCCAGGCCCACGGACAAGACCCCTGCGAATGCAGCGGCCAGGGAAAGAAGGGGTGCAGTCCTCATGTCGTCTCCTGGGGGTCCATTTCCCGCCGCCATGCAGCGGCGTTTCCAGCGTCGTTTCCAGCAGCGTTTCCGATGCTTCAGCCCGCCATGCCGGGATTGCCGGCCACGCCGACCAGCTTCGGCGTGTTGATGGTGCGCGGCTTGACGCGGCCGCCCTGGGCCTTGAGCCAGGTCTCGACCAGGTCCCACACCGGCTTGTTGCCCGCCTTGGCGGCCTCCTCGGCCACCGGCGCCCAGCCGGCCACCTTGTAGGTCTTGCCGGCCTCGATGGCCCTGCCCTTCAGGCGCATGTCGCTGATGCGGCTGCCCATCTTCTCGCCCGGGGTCATCGTGTAGGCGAGCCCACCGACGCGCACCATGTCGCCGCCCTGCTGGTAGTAGGGGTCGGGGTTGAAGAGGTTGTCCGCCACGTCCTCCAGCACCGTCTTGATGGTCTCGCCGCTCATCTCGGTGAGGGTGGCGTAGGGGTAGGTGATGGCCAGCTGGTCCATCATCAGCTCACGGGTGATGACGTCGCCCGGCAGCAGGCTGGTGCCCCAGCGGAAGCCGGGCGAGAAAGCCAGATCGGCCCCCTGCACGTCCATCAACGCGTCGCAGATCAGCTGGTCCCAGCTGCCGTTGAAGTTGCCACGGCGGTAGAGCAGGCCGTCGGTGACCGCCAGCTTCTCGTTGAGCTTGGCCTCGTAGGGCTTGCGGACTTTGGTGATCAACGCCTGCATCTCTGCATCGGCCTGGAGCTGGTTGGCAAACACCGGCAGCAGGCGGTAGCGGAAGTCCACCACCTTGCCACCCTTGACGTCGAAGTCCATCACGCCCAGGAACTTGCTGTTGCTGCCGGCGTTGGTGACCAGGGTCTTGCCGCCGGGGTTGGTGACGGGGATGGCCACCGGCACGCCGTCGTGGGTGTGGCCGCCGAAGATGGCGTCGATGCCGCGCACCCGGCTGGCCATCTTCAGGTCCACGTCCATGCCGTTGTGGCTGATGACGACCACCACCTGCGCACCCTTGCCGCGGGCCTCGTCGACCATCTTCTGCATGTTGTCGTCCTGGATGCCGAAGCCCCAGTCGGCCACCATGTAGCGCGGGTTGGCGATCGGCGTGTACGGGAACGCCTGGCCGATGATGGCGCAGGGCACGCCGTTGATCTCGCGGATCACGTAGGGCGCGAACACCGGGTCGCCAAAGTCGTTGGTCTTGACGTTCTGGGCGACGAAATCGACCTTGCCCTTGAAGTCCTTTTCGACGATCTCCTTGACCCGCTCCATGCCGTAGGTGAACTCCCAGTGCCCGGTCATCACGTCCACGGTGAGCAGCTTGCAGGCGTCCACCATGTCCTGGGCATTGGTCCACAGCGAGGTGGCGCTGCCCTGCCAGGTGTCGCCGCCATCCAGCAGCAGCGCGCCCGGGCGGCTGGCCTTGAGCTGCTTGACCAGGGTGGCCAGGTGGGCGAAGCCGCCGACCTTGCCGTAGCGGCGCGCCGCCTTCTCGAAGTCGAGGTAGGTGTAGGCATGCGCCAGGTCGGTGCCGGGCTTGACCCCGGCGAGCTTCAGCAGGTGGTCACCCACCAGGTGCGGCAGGTTGCCCTGCATGCTGCCGATGCCCAGGTTGACGCTGGGCTCGCGGAAGTGGATCGGCAGGAGCTGCGCATGGCAGTCGGTCATGTGCAGGAAGCTGACGTTGCCGAATCGGGGCAGGTCGTACAGCCTCTTCTGGGCGGTGGCGGCGTCCGCATCGGCCCAGCGGCCCAGGCCCATGCCGGCCACCGAGGCCGCGCCCAGCACCTGCAGGAATTCACGCTTGGAGAGATTCATGAATCAGTAACCAATGATGTGTTGAACCTGAAAAAGCCCGCGCTCGGCGCGGGCTTGGCAACCTGCCGACAGGCGTTCAGGCGCCGCCCGAAGTCACTGATTGACGGCGGACTTCGGGTCCAGCAACAGCGCCATCAGGTGCTGCAGCTGCTTCTCGTTGAGCAGGCCCTTGTGGCCGAAACGGGGCATGTTCGAGCAGGCGTTGTAGGCCCAGGCGTTGTTCAGCTTGCCCCAGGTGTACTCGACCATGGCCTTGACCGCCGGGCTGGCCGGGTCGGTGACCCCGCGCAGCTTGCCGTAGTTGTACAGGCTGGGGCCGATGGTGCCGAAGGAAATCTCCTGTTTGGAGATCTGGTGGCAGTTGTAGCAGTTGCCGCCGTTGGCGCTGGACTCGGCACTCTTGTCCGTCCAGGTCATGCCGCGACCGTTCTGGGCGAGCTTTTCGCCCTCTTTCCAGTCACCAAGGTACTTGCCGTCCGACGGCGCCTTGACGGTGGTCAGCGACTGGGCCTCGATGCGCCGGGCGGTGGCCTCGTCCGGCGCTGTGCCGGTCGAGCAGGCGGCCTGGCCCTCGTCCTGCTGCAGACGATCCACCTTGGCAATGCCCTGGTCCCGGAACGAGGACTGCATCATGGCCTTGAACTGGGCGTCCAGCTCGGCGGGGCTGGGCCCGCTCAGCGAGGCACAACCGGCCACCAGCAGCGCCACGGCGCCCAGACCGGCCAGCCGGGCGGGGAAAGACTTGTCGAATTTCATGTGCGATCTCCGTGCGGTCGATGGTTCACCGGCGCTCAGCGCTTGATGGCCGGTGCAATCGACGCAGCCCCCTTGGCGTTCACACCCATGTAGACACCCAGTGCGATCGTCACATCGGACGCATAGCCGGGGTACGGAAACCGCTGCTGGCGGTAGCAGTCGTTCAGGCGCCGCTGCATGCTCCACATCTCGCCGCTGGAGACCCGGTAGGCCGGCCAGGCTGCAAAGCCGATGCCGTCACCCGGGTTGCTGCGCAGATCGGGCAGGTCCTGCAGGCGGATGCGCTTGTCCTTCTCGCCATGGCAGGTGGAGCAGGCGAAGTCCATCGGCCCGCCGCGGTAGAAGAAGGCGCGCTGCCCCATCTGGTACATGCGCCGTTCTTCGGCATGCGACTGCGGCAGGTTCATCTTCAGGCCGCGCGACTCGGCCGAGATCCAGGCGGCCAGTGCCTCCATGGCGGCCTGCTCACCCCGGCCGAAAGGGGTCTTGGCGATCTCTGCGGCATTCAGCCCCTGCAGGGTTTCCATGCAGGTCAGCAGGCGAGACTCCAGGTCCTGCACCCGCTTCGTGTCGGCGAACCAGCGCGGCAGCTCGACCCAGGCACCCTTGACCACGCCCGGCCCCTTGCCCAGGTCGCAGAGTTCCAGCGAGGCGTTCTTCGGCCCGCGCTTCTTCTTCCACAGGTCCTCGCCCTTGGCTTCGAAGAGCTCGGCGGGATTGCCGTCTTCCAGCATCTTGCGGTACTCGGCGATGCCGTCGGACGCGGATTTCTGAGCCTGCGCGGTCAGACCGACCGTCGCACAGATCAATGCCAGGGCGATGCGCTTCAAGTTGTCTCCTCGCTGTCGTCGAAAGGCCCGGCGCCCTGAAGCACCGGGTCAGGGAGCGCCGGACCCGGTCCGGCGTTCGATCAGGACACCGTCGCTTCGTCGGTGCGCTTGTCGCCCTTGTTGTCCACCCAGCTCACACTCACCTTGTCGCCGGCCTTGGCGCCCTTGATGTTGAACTGCAGGAAAGGGTTCTTGGATACCGAGGGGCCCCACTGCGCGGTCATCACGACCTTGCCGTTGTGGGAGGCGCTCACCTCCTGGATGAACCAGGCGGGGATCACCTTGCCGGACGCGTCCTTGCGCTGCCCGGTTTCCATCTCGTGACTCATCAGCACGCGCACGGTGGCCTTGTCGCCAGCGGCCTGGGCGCGAATGCGCATCGGATCTGCCATGTTGAACTCCTTGAATCAACCGCCGCAGCCACCGAGGGTGACCTTGACTTCCTTTTGCGAGAAGAACACCTTGCCGTCGTTCATGATGGCGATGGCCATCACGTTGGAGGACTGCCCCATCTTCACGCGGGTATTGAAGCTGGGCTCGATCGCATCGGTGACATCGAACAGGGCGCACAGCATCGAGGGGTTCTTCTCGACGGTGATCAGCAGACGCTTGACGCCCGGCAGCGTGGTCGAGCAGCCCAGCGGCACGACGGCGCCGTTTTCGGCGATGTCCGGCCCGGTGATGGTCACGGCCTTGTTTTCCGCCGGGGCGCTCACGCCCAGCGACTTGACCAGGTCGGCCATGGTCTTGGCATCAAAAGCCGCCTGGGCGTAGTTCGCCTGAGCTGCGGTGGGCAACAGGCCCAGGCCGCCGAGCAGGGTCGCCACACCCGCGCTGCGGCGGATCATTTCGCGACGAGTTTGCATGGGAACACTCCTTTGTTCAGTGTCTTGCAGTTCGGGTGATCGGGGAATTCTGTGGATTTGCAGCCGTCGGACGCAGAGGGGGGACCCTGATCGAACCCCGCCCTGTCGGGCTACCCGCTCGGGTGGGTCGGCCGACCGAGCGGCTGCGTCACCGGTTCATTTCTTGGCGCCGTCGGCCAGCCACTGGGCCACCAGCTTCGCATCCGCCTCGGGCAGGGCCTGCGGGGGCATCGGCACCGCACCCCAGACACCGGAACCACCGGCCTTGATCTTACCGGTGAGGTAAGCCACCGCGTCGGCGCGGCCGGCGTACTTCCTGGCCACGTCCCGGTAAGCCGGCCCGACGATCTTGTTGTCGATGCCATGGCAGGCCGTGCAGGCGTTCTTCTGCAGGATGGGCATCACCGCAGCCGAACCACCGGCCTCGGGCGCCTTGGCCGGAACCGCTGCAACCGCTGCCGGGGTCGGTGCAGCACCCGCCGGCCGGGTGGTGTCCACACCGAGCTGGGCCCCCACGATGCGGCTCTGCTCGGCCAGGTTGCCGTGGGCATTGCGGGCAAAGTCCGGCAGGAAGGAGGCGACCTTGGGCTCCGCCTCGCAGTTCTTCATGCAGGCGACCGCCTTCACGTCCGGTTTGCCGGTTGTCTTCAGACCTTTGCCGGGCCACATGCCATGCTCCAGGGTCATGCCGTTGCGGTTGGGCATGCGGGCCTGGGCCTGAGCGATGGTCTGGTCCGACAGCACGAAGTTGTCGGGCAGCACCCCGCCCATGTTGAGCAGGTAGGCGGTGACCGCATAGACCTCATCGGGCTTGAGCGACTTCGGCGCCGTCCAGGGCATTGCGCGGTGGATGTAGTCCCACAGCGTGGAGATGCTGGCCACCTTCATCAGGGTGGTGCGCCCCGGGTAGGCCTCGTCGAGCAGGCGCGCCACCTTGCCGGTCTTCACGTCCTCCGCGGTGGTGCCGCCCACCAGGGGCGAGAACACCTCGTTGGACTCGCCGAAGATGCCATGGCACTGTGCGCACTTGCCCTCCCAGATGTCCATGCCCTGGGCGACCGATCCCGATCCCTTGGGCAGGCCCTTGAAGTCCGGGCGGACATCGATGTCCCACGCAGCGATTTCCTTCGGGGTGGCTGCGCGACCGATGCCGACGATGGCCCCATCCTTGGGCATGGCCTGGGCCGATGCCGCGACCGCGCTCAGCAGCCCCAGCGCGAACACGGCCGCCTGGGCGACCCGGCGCCCATCAAGAGAGCTGAACATTCTTCACCTCCCCGCTCTCCTGCACCAGCCAGGACTGGATGGCGTTGTTGTGGTAGATCGAACGCTTGCCGCGCACCTCGCGCAGCCGCTTGTAGCTGGGCTGGACGTAGCCCGTCTCATCGGTGGCTCGGCTCTGGATGAGGGCCGGCCGACCGTCCCAGACCCAGTCGATGTTGAAGCGGGTCAGCGACTTGGACATCGCAACTCCCTCGATGCGGGCGGGCCGCCAGTTGCGTCCGCCGTCCACCGACACATCCACCTTCGTCACCTTGCCGCGGCCCGACCAGGCCAGGCCGGTGATGTTGTAGAAGCCCTTGTCCAGCAGCACCTGGCCGCCCGAGGGGGTGGTGACCACACTCTTGCACTCCTGAATGCTGGTGTACTGCCGATGCAGGCCACCGGGCAGCAGGTCGATGTAGTGCACCGCCTCGTCCTTGGTGGCATAGGGAGCATCGCCCACCTCGATGCGGCGCAGGTACTTCACCCAGCTCACCCCCTGCACGCCCGGCACCACCAGGCGCAGCGGGTAGCCGTTCTCCGGCCGCAGCATTTCGCCGTTCTGGCCATAGGCCACGAACACCTCGCCGGATTCGATCAACTCCATCGGGATGGTGCGGGTCATCGACGAACCGTCGGCCCCTTCGGCCAGCACGTAGCGGCCGCGCTTGTAGTCCACCCCGCAGAGGTCCAGCAGGATCTTCAGCGGCACACCGGTGAACTCGCTGCAGCTGAGCATGCCGTGGGAGTACTGCACCGTGGGCACCGCCACGTTGCCCCACTCCATGCCGCTGTTGGCACCGCACTCGATGAAGTGGAAGCGGCTCACCGACGGCAGCCGCATGATCTCGTCCATCGTGAAGATCTTGGGCGTCTTGACGAGCCTGTCGTCCGAGCCGTTGACCATCAGGCGATGCTTGGACGGATCGATGTCCCACCAGCCCTGGTGGTGGCGCTCGAAGTGCAGCCCACTGGGCGTGACGATGCCGAACAGCGACTGCAGCGGCGCAAACGACACCGACGACTGTGTCGTCTGCGTCAGGCCCGGGCTGGGGCGACGCTGCAGGTTGCTCTCGAACTTGGACGGTTTGCCGTAACCCTCGGTGGCCACCCCTTGCCCCAGCGCCTTGCTGTGCTCGGGCAGCTCCAGGATGTTGGGATCGCCGCCTTCGGTGGGCACCGGGTTCGACTGGGCCCCGGCCGACAGGCTCGCCCCGGCCGCCGCACCACCCGCCACCGCCGACGCAAAGGCCCGGCGGATGAAGTCGCGGCGGCCCTGCTTCGCCTCGGCGAAGACGGTGCGCACGCCTTGCGGGTCCACAAAATTTTCCGGCGCCTTCAACAGGCGACCGCTGCGACCACCCTGTGGTGGATCGTCACGATCATGGTTCGACACGAACACTCCTTCAAGAATCAGGAACAGTTCTGGACAGACATCACCCCCGCCGCCGGGCATCACCCGTCCAGCCGGACCGATTCGTTCGATTCGGAGTCAATGCGCTGCAGGACCGCCACCGGACATCTGCTCGGCCCGCACCGCCTCGCACAGCACCCGGGCCCGATCGTTGGCAATGCGGTAATAGACCTGGGACCCCTGCCGGCGCCGGCCCAGGATCCCGCAGCGGTACAGCGTGGCGAGGTGCTGGGACAGGTTGGGCTGGGTGGTGCACACCGCCTCGACCAACTGACCCACGTTCTTCTCACCTTCGTACAGCGCACACACGATCCGAAGCCGCACCGGCGCTGCCAGCAGCCCGAACAACTCGGCCGCCAACTCGAACACCCGATCCGGTTCCATGCCTTGCTCAGTGACTCGTACTATCTTGATATAAGCACAAACGGATATTATCCAACCCCTGGCTGACACGGAGCTGGTGCAAACACCTAGACTCCACCGGTTGATGCCTCGACCCCCCCGGCCGCGAGCCGGATTCCAGCGAGCCCCTGATGTCCAAACCCCGACCCCACCCCCTGACCTACCTCTACCCGGTCTGGTTCGCCATCCCGATGGGACTGTGCGGCCTGTCGCTGGCCTGGCATCGTGCGGGACCGCGCATGGGCGAGTGGGCCGAGGGCATCGCCCTGGTGCTCGGGCTGCTGGCCGCGGGCAGCTACCTGCTGCTGGCCGCAGCGGCCCTGCTGCGGCTGCGGCGCCACCCCGAGGCCTGGCAGGAAGACCTGCGCCACCCGGTGCGGCACGCCTTCGTGGCCGCACTGCCGATCGGCCTGATCCTGCTGGCCACGGTGGGCGTGGCGCTGTTCGGCGACGGCGACGAGCTGTCCTCCCAGCCGGTGCTGCTGGCCCTGCTGCGCACCCTCTGGTGGGCCGGCTGCCTGGGCCAGTTCGGCGTGATGCTGTGGGTGCTTTCGCGCTGGTGGAACGGCAACAAGGCCGGCGGCCTGCACTGGCCGGTGCTGACCCCGGCGCTGATCCTCCCGGTGGTGGGCAATGTGCTGGTTCCGCTGGCAGGTGTGCCGCTGGGGCACTGGGAGTGGTCGGCCGCGCAGTTCGGGATCGGCCTGGTGTTCTGGCCGGTGGTGCTGACCCTGCTGCTGGTGCGGGTGGCCACCCAGGGGCTCTGGCCGGAACGGCTGCTGCCGGCGCACTTCATCCTGGTCGCACCACCGGCGGTGATCGGATTGTCGGTGCTGCAGTTCGGTGCGCCGCCCCTGCTGGGCTGGCTGTTCTGGGGCGTGGCGCTGTTCAGCTTCTTGTGGGCAGCATCGCAGGCCCAGCGCATGGTGTCCCAGCCCTTCGGGTTGCAGCACTGGGGCCTGTCCTTTCCGCTGGCCGCCTTCGCTGCGTTGACCCTGCGGCTGGGCGGTGAAAGTGGACTGTTCGCAGTGCTGGGGCCGGCCCTGCTGGCCTTCACCTCGGTGGTGATCACCGGGCTGGTGCTGGCCACCGTGCGGGGTCTGCGCCAGGGCACGCTGCTGGCGCCTGAGCCGGTGGCCGCCATCCAGCCGGCGAGCGCGAGCTGACCCCACAGGCCGCCACGGCGGCCATGTGCGTGGAGTGGGTGCACCCGGTGGCGGACTCCGTCACAATCCGCCGCCGCCCGGCTCCCCGTGGGTGCCGCCTCCGGTCCCTCCCGCCAACCTCTTCCCTCTCAGATTGGGCTGATCCGCCATGGAAGGCAGCAACCTGGTTTCCGCTTCCACCATCGCCTGGCTGGGTGCCGGCCTGGGCGCGCTCTTCGGTTTCGTGGGCCAACGCAGCCACTTCTGCACCATGGGCGCCGTCTCCGACATCCTCGCCATGGGCTCCTGGACCCGCATGCGCATGTGGCTGATGGCCATTGGCGTGGCGCTGCTGGCCAGCGGTTCGATGCACCTGGCCGGCTGGATCGACCTGTCCAAGTCCATCTACACCGCCCCCCGGGTGCCCTGGCTGGCCCACCTGGTGGGCGGGGGGCTGTTCGGTGTGGGCATGACCCTGGCCGGCGGCTGCGGCAGCAAGACGCTGATGCGCCTGGGCAGCGGCAACCTGAAGTCGATCGTGGTGTTTGCCTTCGTGGCGATCTCCGCCTACATGACGCTGAAGGGGCTGTTCGGGCTGGTGCGAGTCAACCTGCTGGAGCCCTTTGCCTGGCAGCTCGGCAGCGCGCAGGACCTGCCCAGCCTGCTGGCCGCGGGGACCGGCCTGCCGGTGCGCACGCTGTGGCTGGCGCTGATGCTGGCCATCGGCGGCGGACTGATGGCCTTTGCGCTGGCGGACCGGGATTTCCGCCGCCCGGAGCCCCTGGTCAGCGCCCTGCTGATCGGCCTGCTGGCGGCGGCCGGATGGGCCATCACCGGCCATGTGGGCTACATCGCGGAGCACCCGGAAACCCTGGAGGAAGCCTTCGTCGGCACCAATTCCGGGCGGGCCGAGTCGCTGAGTTTCGTGGCCCCCTACGCCTACACGCTGGAGCTGCTGATGCTGTGGAGCGACACCAGCCGCACCGTCACCTTCGGCATCGCCACGGCGCTGGGGGTGGTGGCCGGTGCCGCGGCGGCGGCCTGGGGTCGCGGCGAGTTTCGCCTGGAGGGCTTCCGCCAGACCTCCGACCTGGCGCGTCACCTGATCGGTGCGGTGCTGATGGGCTTCGGCGGTGTCACCGCCATGGGCTGCACCATCGGGCAGGGGCTGTCCGGATTGTCGACGCTGTCGCTGGGCGCCTTCATCACCTTTGCGGCCATCATTGCCGGCTGCGTGGCCACCCTGAAGTGGGAGTACGCCCGCGCGATGCGGGACTGACGCGCAGTGCCGATCGCACGGCCAGGCCGGCGACGGCGCGTCAGGAGGTCTTCAGCAGCCGCAGCAGCAGCGCATTGCTGCTGCCGGCGTTGGCCCCCAGGCCCAGCAGCAGCCGGGTGCTGCCGTCGGAGACGTCCACGGCCGTGCCGCTGTAACTCTGACCCGCACCGGTGCAACTGCCGCTGGGCGTGAGCTGCCAGCCGTAGGCGTTGGCGTCGCTGCGGGCGGTGATGCTGCCGCTCACGGTGCAGCTGCCCAGGGTGCCGCTCACCCCCCCTGTCGAAGCCACCTGGAGGTTGGCCGCCAGGCTGCCGCCGATCAGCGAAACCGTGCCCAGGTGCGTGCCCACCAGGCTGGCCAGGGCGGCAGTCGAGTCGAAGGCGCTCTGGTAGGTGGTGGCCACCGTCAACAGGTTGCCGCTCGCACCGACCGTGCCGGCCAGTGTGCTGGACTTCTTCACCGCAGCGGTGAGGCTGGCGCTGCGCGCAGCGGCGGCCTCCAGGCTGTACTCGCGAGCGCTGCTGGAAGTGAAGGTGCTCAGGCTGGTGCTGCCCCGGCCGGTCCAGCCACCGGCCAGCGCGGTCGGGTTGCTGGCACTGCTGTAGACGCCAGCCCACTGCCCGTCGCCAAAGACCCACAACAGCACCGCGCGCCCGTCGGTGCTCGCTCCGGACCACAGGCCACGCGCGATGTCGCCCTCGCTGTCGCTGTTCTCCATCGCACCGCCGCAGCCGCCCAGCAGCGACAGCGCGCACAGCCAGGGCGCCGCACGGCGCAGCCACGGCAGCAGCCGGGCCAGCGGTCGATTCATCCAGGATGGGGGGCTCATGTGAAGTGACTCCTGCAGTTCCGAGGGAAAACTCAGGGTGACATTTTCACTTCAGGCGATCCATCGCCCCCACAACGGCCGCCCCCAGTGCCACAGCAGGCCGGCGGCCAGCAGCCACAGCAGCAGGATGACGCCGGCCGCCAGGCGGCTGGTCGGCCGCTCCAGGCAGTCCTGCGCGCGCTGCCGCGCCACGGCCATCACCTCCGGCGGCACCATGCGCAGCACCAGCCAGATGCCCAGCGGCAGCAGAAACAGGTCGTCCAGCAGGCCCAGCACCGGAATCATGTCCGGGATCAGATCGATCGGGCTGAAGGCGTAAGCAGCCACCAGGGCCGCCAGCAGGCGGGCTGCCCAGGGTGTGGCGGGATCGCGGGCCGCAAAGTACAGCGCCAGCACCTCGCGTTTGAGGCGGCGGGCAGCGTCTTTCCAGGTGGGCGGGATGAATCGGGACAGCATGACCCGCCGGACTCTACCTTCAGGGCATGTCGCCCAGTTGCTCGCGGGCCTCTGCCAGCACCACCTTGATCTCAGTGTTGAACATGCGCTCCAGCAGCGCGGGCTTGAAGCCGGTGATGCGGATCACCGTCTCCAGGTAGTTCATCAGGAAGCTCTCGGCGGTGATGGCCTGCGTCGTCAGCGCCAGGCGCTGCACCGCCTCCATCAGCGCGAAAGTGGCCTCCGGGCTACCCGCAACCGGCTCCAGCCGTGGACGCAGCCAGGTGAGGATCCAGTTCCACATGCCCATCATCGTGGGGTTCTTCACGCCCACCTTGATGTGCACCACACCCACCAGGGCCTGCCAGGCCCAGTACTTCTCATCGATCGGGCCGGCCAGGGTGCGCTGCCACCAGCGGCGCAGCGTCGCTTCACGCTCGGCCCGCGCACCATGGCCCAGCAGGGCGTTGATGTTCGGGTTGGCTTCGATGGCGTCGTAGAAGCCCTTGACGAGCTCGTCCTCCAGCGCCAGCAGGGCGTCCCGGTGGGCCAGCAGGAGGGCCTCGTCTTCAGTGGAGAAGCGCTGCTGGGCAGGAATGCTGTCGATGATGCTGCGGGTCAGCTCGTAAAGGTTCACGGCGCACACTCCAGTTCTTGTCAGGCCGGGGATCGCGGATGATGGCCCCGCGCCACCAACCGAATGGGCGCGCAAGACTAACCGCGGCGAGAGTGGACAGGGTGTGAAGGGTTGCTGCTTCCTCCCGGAAATCCTTCGGTGGAACGCGTCGGATGCCCCCTGGTTCAGGTGATCCGGTAGAAGTCCAGGATCACGCGGCGAGCCTCCCGCCGCCCCACCGCGAGCGCCATCACGCGGTTCAGGTGCAACCAGGCCGGCGCACCAGTGGTAAAGCGCACCAGGGTGCGAAAGAAGTACTCGCCCGGATCCACCGCCTCGCCGCGGGCCAGGCGCTGCATCACCTCGTCCGGGCCATGGCGCAGGCCATCGCTGCGCACCTCGATCAGCCCACCGTCGTCGGCGCGGATCACGTAGTGCGCCGCGATCTCCAGCACCCCATCGCTGCGCTGCCACTGCCAGTCCACACCCCCTTCGACCAGCCGGCCATTCAACTCCGGCCCTTCTGCCGTGCCGCCGCCCAGCGGCACGAAGCGCCGCTCCCCCTGAGGGGCCGGGCCGAGTGTCTCCAGCGCCGCCACCTCGCAGACCACCCGGGTCATCGGCAGGAGGGCAGGCGGGGGCGGGAACGGGAAAAGAGGGGACATGGAGGCTCCGGATTCGTGAGTCCCGGCGCAACGCAGCGGGGCTCGGGTCAGTGGGGATGGACAGCCGCTCTGAGGGCTCGATCATCTTGCCGTTGGGGACCGGCGCCGCACAGCCCGCCCCCGTCATCCGAGAAGATGACGCGCCGATCCTCACCACACCCTTGCCTCACCCGCATCCACCTGTCCCGATGAACGCCTGGCCTCTTCCATTGACCGACGCCGGCCCGGCCTGGAGCCGCGCGCTGGCCACGCTGGTCGGCGCGGTCGGTGCGCCGCGTTTTGCGGACGCCGCCCTGGCGGCGCTGAACCAGGCCCAGCTGAGCGCAGGCTCCTGGTCGGTCTATCGGGTCTGGAGCGACCGGGCGCCACTGCTGCACCTGTCGGGCAGTTGGGGCGTGGCCGACACCACCCGGGACTGCTTTGCGGCCTACCGCAACGAAGGCCTGTACCGGCGCGACAGCAGCTTCGACGCGGTGCAACCCGGCCATGCCGCCGTGCTGCGCATGCACGCCGACGAGGCCCCCAGCCGCGATCACCGAGAGGCCATCTACCTGCGCCACGGCGTCGTGGAACGGCTGTCCGTGGTGCGGCGCGAGGGAGATGGCAGCGTCTTTGCCGTCAACCTCTACCACCATGCGCACCAGGGCCGCTTCGGTGACGGCGAGCTGCAGGCCTTCGCTGCGGCCGCCCCCCTGCTGCTGGCCTGCGTGCAACGCCACCTGGAGCTGGCGCAGGCCGGCTCGGACGAGGGGGTCCCAGAAGGCGCCAACCTGTGCCCGCTGCGCGCGGCCCTCAGGTCGCGCTGCGAGGCACTCACCGAACGCGAGCTGGACGTGTGCGAGCGGCTGCTGCGCGGCTGGAGCTACGACGGCATCGCCGCCGACCTGGGGCTGTCCACCGCCACCGTCAAGACCTACCGCGCGCGGGCCTTCGAGCGGCTCGGCCTGCATTTCAAGAGCGAACTCTTCGCCACCTTCCTGCCGCGGCGCTGACGCGACCCCTGCGCTGTCCACCTCTGGGATGACAGGCGCCCTCCCCGGTCACCGGCACACTGCCGGTGAACCCTGCGCGACGGCCCCCCCGGACCGTCACCCCGAACGAGGAGACCCGACATGCCCCCACGCCGCCGCACCAGTGCCACCCTGGCCGCCCTGGCCGCTCTCTGCCTGCTGACCGCCGGCCCGCTGGCCACCTTCGCCCCGGCCGCTGCGCAGACCTGGCCAGACCGGCCGCTGAAACTGGTGGTCGGCTTCCCACCCGGCTCCGGGCCGGACGTGGTGGCCCGCCACCTGGGCAACAAGCTTGCCGAGCAGACCCGCCAGCAGGTGGTGGTGGACAACCGCGCCGGGGCCGGCGGCCAGATCGCCGCCCAGGCGGTGGCCCGCTCGGCGGCCGATGGGAGCACCTTCCTGCTGGGCGAAGTGGGCTCGATCAGCATCTCTCCGGCTGCCTACAGCAAGCTGCCCTACGACCCGGCGAAGGACTTCACCGGCGTGGCCGAGGTGGTGCGCTCCGACTTCGTGCTGGTGGTACCCGCCACCTCGCCCGCCCGGACGGTGGCCGAATTCGTCGCCGCCGCCAAGGCGCAGAAGGACAAGGTCAACTTCGGCACCTTCGGTGCCGGCACCCCGGGACATTTCGGCGCCGAGGTGTTCGGCGAGCTGGCAGGGTTCCCGGTCGAGCCGGTGCACTACCGCGCCACCGGCGATGCGGTCAGCGCCATCATCACCGGCGACGTCAAGGGAGCCTTTGTCTCCACTGCACTGGCGCTGGCGCAGGTCAAGGGCGGCAAGATGCGGGCGCTGGCCACCACCGCCGCACAGCGTTCGCCGCTGTTGCCGGAGGTGCCCACCTTCACCGAGACCGGCTATCCGAAGGCCGACTTCGCCGCCTGGTTTGCCGTGCTTCTGCCCGCCGGCACCCCGGCCGCGGTGGCCGACGCACTGAACCGCCAGGTGGTGACCGCAGTGCAGAGCCCGGAGGTGCGCCAGAAGCTGCAGGAGGCCGGCTTCAGCGTGGTGGGCAGCAGCCGCGCCGACACCGAACGCATGCTCAAGGCCGAGGCCACCCGCTGGGCCGCGGTGGTCAAGGCCTCCGGCTTCAAGGCAGACTGAACCCGGCCGCACGCAGACCCACCGCAGCTCAGTCCTGCGAGCGCATCAGTGCATTGACGCGCTGGGCGGTGGCCAGCAGACGGGGCAGGAACAGCTCGCGCATCTGCGCGGTGGAACTGCGTGCGCTCTGCCCGCTGACGTTGATCGCGGCCACCACCCGGCCTTGGCGGTTGACGATCGGCGCGGCCATCGACACCAGGCCCTCCTCCAGCTCCTCCACCACCAGCGCATAACCCTGTTCGCGCACCTGCCGGATCTCGGCCAGCAGGGCCTGTCGGTCCGTGATCGTGCGGCGGGTGCGGGCGCACAGCGGCATCTGCGCCAGCCGGGCCTGGAGGGTGGCATCGTCCAGCCCGGCCAGCAGCACCCGGCCCAACGAGGTGCAATGGGCCGGCAGGCGGCTGCCCACACCGAGGTTGATCGCCATGATCTTGCCGGCCGGCACGCGCAGCACGTAGACGATGTCCGGCCCGTCCAGCACCGCGGCGGAGCAGGACTCGTGGATCTCCCGCACGAGCTCCTCCATCGCCGGCTGCGCCAGGTGCCACACCGGCTGCGAGCTGAGGTAGGCAAAACCCAGCTCCAGAACCTTGGGCGTGAGGCGGAACAGCCGGCCATCGCTCTCCACGTACCCCAGCTGCTGCAGTGTCAGCAGGATGCGGCGTGCACCGGCGCGCGTCAGCCCGGAGCGTTGCGCCGCCTCGCTCAAGGTCAGCGCCGGCGCCTGGGCACCGAAGCTGCGCAACACCGCCAACCCCCGCGCAAAGGACTGCACATAGCTGTCGCCCGGGCGCGGAGCGGGTGCGGCATCCTCCCCTTCGTTGACAGAACCGAGCGGCGTCACTAGCATCGAATGTTCTTTCCAAGAATTTGTGTTCGCATAACGAACCGCCGCATTCACTTTAGCCGATCGTCCGGCCCCTTCCAACCCTGCCCCCTCTTTCTTGCCTCCGAGGAGACCCGATGTCCCGCCACGCCTTCATCTGCGACGCCATCCGCACCCCCTTCGGCCGTTACGGCGGCGCGCTGTCGTCGGTGCGCACCGACGACCTGGCCGCCATCCCGCTGAAGGCGCTGATGGCACGCAACGCCGGCGTGGACTGGGAGGCGGTGACCGACGCGATCTACGGCTGCGCCAACCAGGCCGGCGAGGACAACCGCAACGTCGCCCACATGGCCACGTTGCTGGCCGGGCTGCCGCTGGCCCTGCCCGGCTCGACCCTCAACCGTCTGTGCGGATCGGGCCTGGACGCCGTGGGCACCGCCGCCCGTGCCATCAAGGCCGGCGAGGCGGGCCTGATGATCGCCGGCGGCGTCGAGAGCATGAGCCGCGCACCCTTCGTGATGCCCAAGGCGGAGAGCGCCTTCTCGCGTGCCAACGCGGTCTATGACACCACCATCGGCTGGCGCTTCATCAACAAGCGCATGAAGGAGCTCTACGGCGTCGACTCCATGCCCGAGACCGCAGAGAACGTCGCAACCGACTGGAAGATCGAGCGCGAGGCGCAGGACCGCATGGCCCTGGCCAGCCAGATGAAGGCGGTGGCGGCGCAGAAGGCCGGCTGCTTCGACGCCGAGATCTGCCCGGTCACGATCCCACAGAAGAAGGGCGACGCGGTGGTCGTGAGCCAGGACGAGCACCCCCGCGAGACCAGCCTGGAGGCGCTGGCCAAGCTCAAGGGCGTGGTGCGCCCGGACGGCACGGTGACCGCCGGCAACGCCAGCGGCGTGAACGACGGCGCCTGCGCGCTGCTGCTGGCCGATGAGGCGAGCGCCGCCAAGCACGGTCTGACCCCGCGCGCCCGCGTGGTCGGCATGGCCACCGCCGGCGTGCCCCCGCGAGTGATGGGCATCGGTCCGGCGCCGGCCACCCGCAAGGTGCTGGAACTCACCGGCCTGACGCTGGAGCAGCTCGACGTGATCGAGCTGAACGAGGCCTTCGCCGCCCAGGGCCTGGCGGTGCTGCGCGACCTGGGCCTGGCCGATGACGATGCCCGCGTCAACCCCAACGGCGGCGCCATCGCGCTGGGCCACCCGCTGGGCGCCAGCGGTGCCCGCCTGGTCACCACCGCGGTCAACCAGCTGCACCGCATGAACGGTGGACGGGGTGGCCGCTACGCGCTGTGCACCATGTGCATCGGCGTGGGCCAGGGCATCGCGTTGATCCTCGAACGCGTCTGATCACGGCGTGAGGCTTCGCCGGGCGCCGTGCTGCGAAGCTTCGGCGCCCATGCCACACTGATCGCATGAACCGCGTCCACACCTACCCCATGCGTGTCGAGTTCGGCGACTGCGACCCGGCGCAGATCGTCTGGTTTCCGAACTACTTCCGCTGGGCCGATGCCGCCAGCCGGCACTTCTTCGTCCAGTGCGGCCTGCCGAGCTGGAAGGTCAGCGAAGCCGAGCGCGGCATCATCGGCACGCCGCTGGTGGACACCCACGCACGCTTCCTGCGCCCGGCCTCCTACGGCGATGCGCTGCAGATCGACAGCTTCGTGCCCGAGTGGCGGCGCAAGAGCTTCGTGATGCGCCACAGCGTGCGCCGCGGTGAGGACACCCTCTGTGAAATCACCGAGATCCGCGTCTTCGCCCGCCGCAAGGGCGACGGCAGCGACCCGCACGCCATCGAGGCGGTGCCGGTGCCGGAGGATTGGCGCGCGCTGTGCGAATGAGGTGAGGCGAGGCGCGCAGGCAGAGGCGGAGGCGAGCCCTGCGAACCGGCAGACGCACGCGCGGCCGAGGGATCAAACGCCGGGAAGGGTGCGGGCGCGGCCCTGCTCGATGGCCTTGACCATGGTGGCAATCGTGACCGAGCCCAGCGTCGCAGTCACCATCTGGTCGATTTCGGCCAGCAGACCCGCCAGAACCTCGTGCGCCGCGCCTGCTTCTTCCGGCGGCGCGGGCAGCTCCTGGGCCGGATCCTCGAAGAGCACGACGACATTGAGCAGCGTCAGGCGGCGCGCATTGCCGACAAAGCGGTAGCCCCCCCCCACGCCGCGCACCGACTCCACGATGCCCGCACGCACCAACTCGGACAAAACCTTGGCCAGGTGATGGGCCGACTCGCCGTACTTTTCCGCAATTTCCGCCGCCGACACATGCTCTTCAGGCCGGCAGGCGAATTCCAGCACGCTGTACAGGGCCAGGAGGGTGCTCTTCTGCAGCTTCATGCGCCATGCCCCTCGCTGCGAAGGCCGCCCTGCTCGGCCTCCAGGTTCATCTCCAGCGGCAGCAGGTGGCCTGCACGCATGCCCTGACTGCGGAAGAACGACTGAATCATGGCGTTGCTGCTGGCCACAATGGTGCGCAGGGTGTTCACGCCCACGCGCCGAAAGCGCTGCGCCAGTGCGGCCAGCAGCAGGGCACCCACCCCCATCTGGCGGGCACTGGGCATCACATCGATCGCAAACAGCCAGCCGCAGGGGGGCGCACCGAACTCCCAATCGCGCACTTCGCCGATGACGAAGCCGCACACCCTGCCGTCCATCTCCGCCACCAGGAAGTGACGCTGGCCCTGACTGCCGACGCCATAGCGCCGATAGACGCGCTGCCAATATGCCGCCTTGTGCAGGCCGGTCACCGTGGCGTCCAGCGTGGCGATCTGCGCCATGTCTGCAGCCTTGACCCCGCGGATGCGCGGCACCGCAGGGCCTGCAGCAGGAGATGGGGAGGCCTTGCGGCGAGGGGCCCCGGCGCGTTGGGGCGCAAGCTTTGACTTCTGCATGCGGACTCTGGAGGCAACAGGACACTGGGATGGGATGACGACGACTTTGTACCACATCAAGGAAAAAAGGTAATTCAATACCAGAATACCGACAATGACTTACAGGCCCCCACCCCGCTGCACCGATCCCGCCGCGCAGGAGCACACCGCCGCGCATCGCCGCAGCCCATCCGAGCGGGCCTGCGCCACCCTCGGCAACGACGACTGCTGGCACATCGATGTGCGCAACCTGCCTCCGCCCGCGCCTCTGGTGGCCATCCTTCGCCATGTGGACGGGCAAGGGCACGACGGGCGCACTCTGATCGTCCACCACGACCGCGATCCGGTGCTCCTCTACGCCGAACTGGCACAGCGCGGCTGGGTGGCCGACGCCATTGACGCCGAACCCGGGGAGGTGTGCCTGTGCCTGCGCCCGGAGGTGCCATGACGGCACCCCCACCCTCCGGCCCCGCTGCCGGCAAAACCCCGGCGCGCGCGGCCGTGCGCGCCCCGTTGGGGGGCACGTTCCTGTCCGGAGCGGGCGGGCGCCTGTTGCCGGCGTCGCTGCCGCTGCGCTTCTTCGGTGCCGCAGTGGTCTTTCACCTGCTGGCCTGGCTGGTCGTGCTGATCACCGCCGCGCAATGGCCGCAGTGGCGCGGCGGGCTGGGCCCGCCCTTGGCCGCGCTGCACCTGGTGACCCTGGGCACACTGGCGGCCAGCGCGATCGGCGCCAGTCTGCAGCTGCTGCCGGTGGCCACACGCCAGCCGCTGCAGCAACTGCGTCTGATCGCCGCGCTGTGGTGGGTCTTCGTGCCGGGCGTGGCGCTGCTGACCTTCGGCATGGGCACGGCCAGTCCGGTGCTGCTGGCCGCGGGTGCAGTCGCCGTGATCGCAGCGCTGCTCGTCTTCGGCGTGCTGCTGGGACTGAACCTGCGCGGCGCCCGCGGCATGCCCGGTGTGGTCGCGCACGGCTGGGGGGCCGTGGCGGCCCTGCTCGTCCTGCTGGGCAGCGCAGCGGCGCTGGTGGCGTTGTGGTCCGGCCATTCCGTGCTGGATCGGGATGCCGCCCGCGGCCTGCACCTCCTGGCCGGCGTCTTCGGCTTCATGGGGCTGCTGGCACTTGGACTGACCCATGTCCTGCTGCCGATGTTTGCGCTGGGTCGCGTACCGCCGGACCGGGAGCAGCTCATCCAGGCTGCGCTGGCAGGTGCGGCGATCCTGGCGGGCGGTGCAGCCGCACTTGGGCTGGGCCGTCCAACCTGGCTCAACGGCGCGGCCACCGTGCTGGGGGGCGCTGCACTGGCGCTGCATCTGCACCTGGTCCGTGGCGTACTCGCCACGGCGATGCGCAGCGACCTCGGCCGCAGCGGCCGGTTGATGCGTGTGGGCTGGGCCGGCCTGGGTCTGACGCTGCTGCTCGCCCTGGTCCGGCCGGCGACACAGGGGGACCAGCCCTGGGGTCTGCTGTTCGGTGCGGCCGCCGTGGCCGGCTGGCTGCTCACCTTCCTGTTCGGCGTGCTGCAGCGCATCCTGCCCTTCCTGGTGTCGATGCATGCGGCACAGGGGCGGCGTCGCCCACCTACGCCGGCCGCACTCACATTGGAGCTGCCGCTGGTGTGGCATCTGCGCTGCCATCTGCTGGCGCTGGCCGCGCTGGCCGGCGGACTGGCTTCGGGCTCGGCCGACCTGATCCGCCTGGCCGGACTGGTCGGCGCACTGGGGGCCGCCGCATTCGCCCTGTTCTTCCAGGTTCTGATGCGGCGCATGCGCGACGCGACGGCGACACCCGCGGGTGAGCGCAGACTTGAAAAAAAATAAACCGGTACTAAAATACCGATTTAATGGAGTCAACCTACCGGCAGGTGCGTTTCCGTACCCGCCTCCCACCGCCGCTTGACGAAAGCCCTCACCATGAGATTCATGCGCCAGGTTTCCAACCTGCTCGATGACGAACACCGGGCCAGCATCTCCCTGCTCGACCGCGTCGACCGTGCCCTGGCGGGCCGCGACGAGGTGGCGCTCAAGGAACTGGCGCAGCCCCTGGTGCGCCAACTGGAACACGAGGTGACCCGGCACTTCCGCTTTGAGGAACAACATCTCTTCCCGCGCATGGACGAGGCCGGCGACGGCGATCTGGCCGCACTGCTGGCCGAAGAACACGACACCCTGCGCGCGGTGGCCGAGGAGCTGCTGCCGCTGGCGCGGCGCCTGTCGGGCGGTGCACTGGCTGCCCCCGATCGCACGACCCTGATGCGCCTGGCCAACGAAATGGTGGAGCGCCAGGTCGCCCACATCCAGAAGGAAACGATGGCGCTGCTGCCGATGCTCGACGATCTGCTCGACGACGACAGCGACCGCGAACTTGCCTTTGCCTACGCCGCCGACGCCTGACCGGCCAACGCGGTACCGACCCCTCCAGGAGCTGTCCGATGAGCCTCACCCCCGCCCCATCCGAATTCCACATCCGTGCGTTGCTGCCGACCGACCTGGACGACGTGGTGTCGATCGACACCGCCGTCGAAGGTCGATCGCGGCGCGCCTACATCGAACGTCGCCTTCAGGCGGCCATCGCCGATCCCGCTTCCCATGCACAGTTCGCTGCAGTCAGGGACTCGGGTGAACTGGTCGGATTCATGCTGGCCAGGCGAGTGGCTGGAGAATTCGGCCGCAGCACCGCTTCCGTACGCATCGAGCTGCTGGGGCAGCGGGTCGGACAGGCACACCAGGGCATCGGCCGCAGCCTGTTCGAGGCCGTGGCCGGATGGTCGCGTCGCCACGACGCCGCGGAGCTGCGCACCCTGTCGGACTGGAGTCGCAGCGGCCTGCTGGGTTGGCTGGCCGCCATGGGTTTCGAGCTGGCGCCGGAGCTGGTGCTGGAAGGAGGTGTGGCCGACAGCCCCCTGTACCAGGACCGCGACGGACCGTTGTCGATCGACACGGCTGAAGGCCCGGGCGGCGAAGTCGACTTCGGTCGCGACGAAGGCAACGATCAGGAGCGCCACTCCCGACACGGCGCGCAGGTGCAGGCGATGACCGCTGCCGACCTGGATGCCATCGTGCGCATCGACCGGGAAAACACCGGACGGGATCGCCGCGACTACCTCTCCGCCCGTCTGGCGGAGGCCGAACAGCAGCGCTCGATCCGGGCCTCGCTGGTGGCGCGCTGCGACGGTACGGTGGTCGGCTACCTGATGGCACGGGCCGACCTGGGGGACTTCGGCCGCGCCGAGCCGGTGGCGGTGATCGACACGCTGGGTGTGGATGCGGGCTATGCCCAGCGCGGCGTCGGGCATGCCCTGATGGCGCAGCTGTTCGCCAACCTCGGGGCCCTTCGCGTGGACCGGGTGGAGACGGCGGTGCCCTTGACCAACAGCAGGCTGCTGAGTTTCCTGGTCTCCTGCGGTCTGCACCGTTCACGCCACCTGGCCTTCCGGCGCACACTCTGAAGCCGGGGCAGGCTCGATCCCACGAGCCTTGGCCCGACAATCAGCGGACCCGCCCCCCTGCCCTGCCCTGCGGCGCGGGTGCGGCAGGCGCGCTCACTCGGCCGGTCAGCCGGTCAGCCCGGCAGCCGATGGACTCGAGGATGCGGCCGCCGGCCGGGAGGCAGTCTGGCGCGGGGCCTGCGGCAAGCCGACGGACGCGTCCGTGTCGTGAGGCATCACCACGCCAAACAGCCGCCGCACCTGCTCGCGCAGCCAACGCTGGGCCGGGTCGTCATTGACGCTGCGATGCCAGACCATGCGCACGTCGTAGCCGGCCTCCTCGGGCAGGTCCCAGATCTGCAGGCCGTGCCGCGCGGCCATCGCGTCGGCAAACATCTGCGGCACCACAGCCACCAGATCGGTCCCGGCCACCAGATCGGGAATTGCCCCGTAGTGCCGCAGACGCACCGCCGGCGGCGAACCGATGTCCAGGCGCTGCAGGATGCGCTGCACCGTCCCCAGCAGACTGGCCGAAGGCGCTGCCACCGCAAGCGGCGCCTGCGTCAGTTGCAGGCGGCTGAGCCGCCCGGGGGCACCGGCAGGAACCGGTCTCCAGCCGGGATCGCTGACCGCGACATAGCGTTCATGAAAAAGCAGATGCGACTCCACGCCCTGGTGTTCGGGCAGCAGCATGCCGATGGCCAGGTCGATCACACGCGCCTCCAGGGCCGCATTGACCCGAGCAGCGTCGATCGACTCGTTCGACAGCCGGCAACCCGGAGCAGCATCCCGCAGCAACCGCGCCAGCGGCGGCAGAAACATCATCTCCCCCAGGTCCGACAGCGAGATGCGCCAATGCACACAGTCATCGGCGGGGTCGAAATCTTCACCCAGGCACAGCTGCGACTCCAGCTCGCGCAGGTGGGCCTCCACCAGCGGCGCCACCCTCTGCGCCAGCCGGGTGGGGTGCAGCCCGGTCGGTGAGCGCACGTAGAGCGCATCCCCGAAGCAGTGGCGCAGGCGCGCCAGCGCGTTGCTGGTGGCGGACTGGGACAACGCCAGCAGGCGCCCGGCCTCGGTGACCGAGCCGGTGCGGTGAATGGCGCACAACACCCTGAGCAGGTTCAGATCCAGCTGACGGAAGTTCATCGACGCACTTTCGGCACTGAACGGGTGGGCTCCAACGGGCAAGACGGTGGGGCACGGCAACCCACGCGGCACCGTAAGCGCGCCGCAGTCGCCCCCACTTGCACCAGATCAAGTCTCGATCCGACAGGTCGGTCCTGTCATACCCCTATTGCCAACCTGACCCTGCCCTCTCTCCTTCCCTTCCCGTTTTCCGCCAGGGCCCGTCGAGAGGGCAGAGGGGCTGACACGATGGCACGGATGCGTGAGCTCGTTCAGCCCGGGTGCTGCCGACGGTACAACTGCCGCACGCGCTCACGCAGCCAGGCATGCGCGGGGTCGGTCGTCGCGCTGTGGTGCCAGACCATGCGCACCTCATAGCGCGGGCCATGGTCGGGCAGCTCCCACACGCGCACTGCGCGCCCGGCGGCCAGGGTGTGGGCGTACATCTGCAGCACGATGGCCACCAGGTCGCTGTCGCACACCAGGTCGACCATGGCCGCGTAGTGACGCACCTGCAGCACCGCACCGTCGTCGATGTGCAGCCTCGCCAGCATCTGCGTCACGCTGCCGTGCACGGTGGCCGCGGGGTCGGCCACCACCAGCGCGGCCTGCGCCAGCTGGGCCGGTGTGAGCGTGAGCGTCGGGGAGGCGTCGGCCGGCGTCCACTGCGCCGCGCTCAGCGCCACGAAGTGCTCGTGGAACAGGCCCTCGCTGGCCACGCCGCGGTGCTGAGGGTTGAGGATGCCGATCGCCAGGTCGACCTCCATCGCCTCCAGCGCCGCCGGCAGGCGCTCGGCCGGCACCGACACGTTGGACAGCCGCGCGGACGGGGCCTCGCGCCGCAGCAGGTGGGCCAGCCGCGGCAGGAACAACTGTTCACCCAGGTCCGACAGCGACAGCCGCCAGCGCACGGCTTCGGTGGCCGGGTCGAAGGACTCGCCGACGAGCAGCTCGGCCTCCAGCTCGCGCAGCAGCGCCGTCACCGCAGGGGCGATGCGGCGCGCCAGCCGCGTCGGGTGCAGTCCACCCGGTGAGGGCACGAACAGCGGATCGTCAAAGGTGCGGCGCAGCCGTGCCAGGGCGTTGCTGGTGGCCGGCTGCGACAGCGCCAGCCGGCGGCCGGCCTCGGTGACCGAGCCGCAGCGGTACACCGCGCCCAGCACGCGCAGCAGATTGAGATCAAGTTGGCGGAAGTTCATCGGGATCTCGGGTGTGTGCGAGGGGGCATTTCGATCATGAATGGCTGTGATTCTGACAATTGATTCGCCAATTGCCGCTGCGCTCGCTAAATTGCAGCCACGCAGGCCTGACCGAGCAACCCCACACAGGAGACAACGGCATGCGAGAGGTGATCGTGCAGGGCCGTGGTGGCCAGGGCGCGCAGACCGCCGGCAACCTGCTTGCAGCGGCATTTTTTGCGCAGGGTCTGCAGGTGCAGTGCTTCGCCAGCTACGGCGGCGCGCGGCGCGGCACTCCCGTCAGTTCGTACCTGCGTGCGGCCGAACGGCCCATCCGGGTGCGCTGCGACATCGAACGGGCCGACGCCATCCTGTGCTTCGACGCCAGCCTGCTCGAAGGACGGCTGCTGGCGGCGGCCGATGCGCGCACGCTGATCGTGGTGAACTCGGC
Source organism: Burkholderiales bacterium (assembly GCA_016703325.1). Lineage (GTDB taxonomy): Bacteria > Pseudomonadota > Gammaproteobacteria > Burkholderiales > Burkholderiaceae_C > Sphaerotilus. The sequence goes on from JADJCH010000006.1 coordinate 52,184, forward strand.
GCACGATGCGGCGCATTTCGGGGCGGTTCTGCCGGGGCTGCGCGTGCTGCCCATCGACGGCCTGGCCATCGCCCGCGCTCAGGGGCTGGGCCGCATCGTCAACTCGGCGCTGCTGGGCGCGCTGGCGCAGGCGCTGGGCGGGCCGGACCTGGAGGTGCTCACGCGCACCGTGGTGGCGCAGGCACCGCGCCTGCACGAGGAGAACATCGCCGCCGTGCGAGCCGGCTGGCAGGCGATGGCGGCACAACGGCAGGAGGCACGGCCATGAACGCACCACTGCCCGTTCCCCCCACCTGGACCACCGGCACCACCGAGGGCATCCACACCGGCACCTGGCGCGCCGCCACGCCACGCCACATCGCTGCACCGTCGCCCTGCCGGCAGGCCTGCCCGGTGGGCGGCGAGATCGCCACCTGGATCGGTCAGGCGCGCAGCGGCGACCTGCACGGCGCCTGGCTTACGCTGGTGCGCAACAACCCCTTCCCGTCGATCGCCGGGCGCATCTGCCACCACCCCTGCGAAGCCGCCTGCAACCGGGGCGGCTACGACGAAGCGCTGTCGATCTGCCGGCTGGAGCGCCACGTGGGTGACCAGGCCCTGGCGCAGGGCTGGGCCCTGCCGGCGCCTCAACCGCAAACACAGCTGGGCGCCGGCCCTGAGACCCGTGCAGCCCATGCAGCCCGTGCAACCCATGTGGCGGTCGTGGGCGGCGGGCCGGCCGGCCTGTCGGCGGCCTACCAGCTGCGCCGCCGGGGCCACCGCGTGAGCCTGTACGAGGCCAGCACCGAACTGGGCGGCGTGATGCGCCACGGCATCCCGGCCTACCGGTTGTCGCGCCGCGTGCTCGACGCCGAGATCGCGCGCATCGTTGCCCTGGGCGTGGAGCTGCACTGCGGCCAGGCCTTGAGCGGCACCGACGCGCTGGACGCGCTGGCCCGCACGCACGATGCGGTGTTCGTCGCGCTGGGTGCACAGCAGCCCAAGGCACTGGCGCAGATCGACGGCGCGCCGGCCTGGTTCATGGACGGCGCAGGCTACCTGGCGGCCTGCAGCCGCGGTGCGCCGCCCGCGCTGGGCCGGCGCGTGGTGGTGGTGGGCGGCGGCAGCGCGGCCATCGACGTGGCACGCAGCGCGCGCCGCGCCGGCCACGCGGTGACGCTGCTGGCGCTGGAGCGCCGCCCGCAGATGCCGGCGCAGCGCGACGAGGTCGACGAGGCGCTGGAAGAGGGCATCACGCTGGTCGACGGGGCCCAGCTCGGCAGCGTTCACGAGGCGCCCGAAGGCACGGTCGACGCGGCGCTGACGCTGCAGTGCCGCCGGGTGGACTTCGTGCCCGGCGCCGAGCGCGGGCGCTTCGAGCTGCGGCCGATCGACGCCGGCGACTTCACGCTGGCCGCCGACGCCGTGCTGGCGGCCATCGGCCAGGATGCGCGGCTCGACGACCTGGGCCCGGCACTGCAGCGCCGCGGCGCGCTGCTGTGGACCGACGACGCCGGCCAGACCAGCGATGCGCGGGTCTGGGCCGGGGGCGACCTGGCCAGCATGGCGCGCTTCGTCACCGAGGCGGTGGGCATGGGCGCACGCGCCGCACGGGCCATCGACGCCCGGCTGCGCGAGCGCGCCGGGCTGGCCCCGCTGGGTGACGTCGGCAGCGCCGAGCCGGTGGTGCCGCTGTCGGCCATCAGCCTGCACTACCACCCGGCGCGCGCGCGCGCCGCCTCGCCGCGACGCCCGGCGGCCGAGCGCGTGGCCGACCAGGCCGAGGTGCAGCTGGGGCTGGATGCCGCCCAGGCGTTGGCCGAGGCGAAGCGCTGCTTCTCCTGCGGCCACTGCATCCACTGCGACCAGTGCGTCACCTACTGCCCCGACCTGGCGGTGCAGCGCGTGGATGCGGTGCTGGGGGGCTACCGCGTCAACACCGACTACTGCAAGGGCTGCGGCGTGTGCGTGCGCGAATGCCCCACCGGATCGATGGCAATGAGCGAGGACACCAAATGAACAGCCCGGCGCAGACCCTGCTGTTGACCGGCAACCACGCGGTGGCCTGGGCGGCGCGACTGGCACGACCGAAGGTGGTGCCGCTCTACCCCATCACGCCGCAGACGCCGGTGCTGGAGAAGCTCACCGAGTTCCAGGCCGCCGGCGAGTTCGACGCCGAGGTGCTGACGCCCGAGTCCGAGCACTCGGTGATGTCGGCCTGCATCCCGGCCTCGCTGGCCGGCGTGCGCGTGTTCACCGCCACCGCCTCGCAGGGGCTGCTGCTGATGCACGAGCTGCTGCACTACGCCAGCGGTGCGCGTGCACCGATCGTGATGGCCAACGTCAACCGCACGGTGGCTTCGCCCTGGGCCTTCTGGCCCGACCAGACCGACAGCCTGGCACAGCGCGACACCGGCTGGATCCAGTACTACGTGGAAAGCCCGCAGGAGGCGCTGGACACCGTGCTGCAGGCCTTCCGCGTCGCCGAAGCGGCGCTGCTGCCGGTGCTGGTGAACCTGGACGCCTTCTACGTCTCGCATTCGCTGGAGCCGGTGACCCTGCCGGCGCAGGCCACGGTCGACGCCTACCTGCCGGCCTACGCGCCGCCGCACCGGCTCGACCCCGCCCACCCGGAATGCTGGGGCAATGTGGTGACGCAGGACATGTTCTACCGCCACCGCCAGGCCATCGAGGCGGCCATGGCCGGCGTGCCCGAGCTGGCGGCGCAGGCCGACCGCGAGTGGGCCGGGCACAGCGGGCGCAGCTGGGGCGTGCTGGAGCGCTACCGCTGCGACGACGCCCGCCTGGTGCTGGTGACGCTGGGCAGCATGGCCGGCACCGCACGCGACGCCGTCGACGCACTGCGCGATGCCGGGCAGGCGGTGGGCCTGCTCAAGCTGCGGCTGTTCCGGCCGCTGCCCATCGAGGCGCTGCGCACCGCGCTGGCCGGTGTGCCCGATGTGCTGGTGCTCGACCGCAACCACTCGCCCGGTGCCGGCGGCGTGCTGCACCAGGAGCTGCGCGCGGCGCTGTACGGGCTGGCCGACGCACCTCGCGTGCACGGCTGCCTGGCCGGTGTGGGCGGCGTGAACGTCTCGCCCGCACACATCGCCGGCTTCGCCCGCGAGGCCCTGCAGCCGTCGCCGCAGCCGCCGCAGCCGCAGTCGCGCTGGGTGAGATGAGTCCTGAGGTGACCACCATGCCGACCATCGCCATCGAAGCCGCCGCTGCGGCCACCGCCCCCGAGCTGCTGTGCTCGGGCCATGCCGCCTGCCCCGGCTGCAGCGAACCGATCACGCTGCGCCACATCCTGGCGGTGCTGGGCCCCGACACGGTGGCGGTGATTCCGCCCTCGTGCATGGCCATCATCGCCGGGCCACAGCCCTTCAGCTCCCTGCGCATCCCCGTCTACCAGCCCACGCTGGAGGCCAGCGCCGCCGCCGCATCGGGCCTGCGCCGCGCACTGGACGCCCAGGGCAAACGCGACACCCAGGTCATCGTTCTGGCCGGCGACGGCGGCACCTACGACATCGGCCTGCAGTGCCTGTCGTCGGCCGCCGAGCGCAACGAGAACATCCTCTACTTCTGCCTCGACAACGAGGGCTACATGAACACCGGGGCGCAGAAGTCTTCGTCGACACCGCACTTCGCACGCACCGGCTCCACCCCCGCGGGCAAGACCACGCGCAAGAAGAACCTCACCGAGATCATGGCCGCGCACGGCGTGCCCTACGTGGCCACCGCCAGCGTGGGGGACCTCCCCGACCTGCGCCGCAAGGTGGCCAAGGCCCGGGCACTGCGCGGGCTGCGCCTGATCACGCTGCTCATCCCCTGCCTGGACGGCTGGGGCCTGGCCGACGACGGTGCGCTGGGCGCGGCGCGAGCGGCGGTGGCCAGCGGCGCCTTCCCGCTGCTGGAGGTGGAGGACGGCCTGCGCTGGACGGTCAACTCCGCCGCCCCCACGCTGCCGGTGGCCGACTACCTGGCGCTGCAGCGCCGCTACCGCCAGCTGCCGGCGGCCGACGTGGCGGCACTGCAGCAGGAGATCGACGACGGCTGGGCCCGCCTGGTGCAGCGCGCCGAGGCAAGCCACACAACAACCCCGACCGGAGACAGACGATGACAACCGCGACGAAGAGCTTCCTTTGGCAACTGGGCGCCGTGGCGCTGGCCCTGGCCGCGCCCGTGCAGGCGCAGGACAAACCGGTGGAGCTGCGCTTGGCGCATTCGGCGGCCCAGCTTGGCAAGACCGGCTTCGAACCCTGGGCAAGGGGTGGGGGCGGCGGGCAGCATCAGGTGCCGGCGCAGCAGCTGGGCGTGCAATGGCGCGCGACGGCATGGTACGTGGGTGTCGCCGGCTACCGGCCGGGCGCTTTCGCTCTTTGCCGCCAGCGAGCTGCCGTTCATGATGGCCCCCGGGGCGGCTCGGCGGCTGGCGCCTGGTACCGCAAGCGGCAGCGGGATGAAGGATGTGAAGCTGGCTGGCGCACATCCACACGGCACGCTGCACAGCAAAAGCTGATCACGGAGCCCGGGCAGATCAGGGCGAAGTCCGCCGACGGCCCGTGGCGCAGATGGTCCGCTGCTGGGCGGCACCAACGGCAGGTGTCGGCGCCGAGTCGCGTGGCGCTGGAAAGGGTGGGGACGCCTACCTTCCCGTGGGATTCACTCATCAGCTTCGGCATCGACAAGGTCGCCAGGCAGCACATCGACTTCCGGCTGTATGCGGCCAGCTTCGTGTGGGTGCTGAACAAGGGCTTCTACGACAAGCTGGGCGCGGGCCAGAAAAAAGTCATCGACGCCCATTGCAGCAACGAGTGGGCGGCCAAGGTGGGCGCCGCCTGGGGCGACTGGGAAGACAGCGGCGAAGGCAAGATCGAGAAGATGGGCGGCAGCCATCAAACTAGAATGCGGGCCAGGCGTGGCGCGTGCGGGCAGTGGATCGCGCGCCGCAAGGCGGCGCCAACGGCGGGGTGCTGGCGACCTGGTGCCGGCTCGGCGCGCAAGCGCTACTGACGGCGGCAGCGGGGGGCGTGAAGTGCGCTGGCTTCGGGGCGGGCCTTCCTGGGCCCGCGCTGGCGTTCGGCAAGTCGCCTTGCGTGAACGTTCGGCCGGCGGTGCCGCGGTCGCCTGTCCGCAGCCGGCTGTGTTCGGGGCATTGCCGCCGGCGGCAGTCTGCGTGGCGTGCTGTGGGAGCGTGCCGCGAGGGCGGCGCATCGACCGGTCGCACGCACTGACGCTGGCCTTCCTGCTGCGCTGGCCTGGATGGTGTGGGCAGCTGGGGCGGGCGGGCCGCTGGTGTGGTTCTTGCCGTCTGGCGGGCGGGGCGGCCGCGGTGCGCCTGTGGGCGCTGTGGCGCGGCGCCTCGCTCACCAACCTGGAGGACTAGCGCCTTGGACAAGAACCTGGTGGCCCTGGTCGGCTTTGTGCTGATGTTCGCGTTGCTGATGCTGCGCGTGCCCATCGGCATTGCCATGGGCATCGCCGGCGTACTGGGCTTCGGGCTGCTGTCGGGTTTTGCGCCGGCGCTGAACCTGCTGGCCAACGTGCCGCTGTCGGTGCTGACCGACTACAACCTCAGCGTCACGGTGTCGTTTTATGCCGCCCTGGTGGCCTTCATCGCGCACCGCCACCCGCAGGCCTTTCCGGCCGGCCGTCGCCACAGCTGGGGCGAGCGCTTCAGGGCGCTGAAGAACCTGTGGCCCACCCTGGCCCTGTTCGCGCTGGTGCTGGGCAGCATGTACCTGGGCTGGGTGACCGTGACCGAAGCCGCGGGCATCGGCGCCGTGGGTGCGCTGGCCATCGGGCTGCTGCGCGGCCAGCTCGACCGCCGCGCCATCAAGCGCGCGCTGATCGATTCGCTGCGTGTGTCGTCGGCCATCATGCTGATCGTGGTGGGCGCCTACCTGTTCGGCTATTTCCTCACCGTCACCCAGTTCACGCAGAAGGCGGTGGACCTGCTGGTCAACCTGCCCATCGGGGCCTACGGCGTACTGGCGCTGGTGATGCTGGGCTACCTGGTGCTGGGCGCAGTGATGGACGAGCTGGCCATGATCCTGCTGACCGTGCCCATCGTCTACCCGGTGATGATGACGCTGGGCTTCGACCCGGTGTGGTTCGGCGTCATCATCGTGATGGCCGTGACTTTCGGCATGATCTGCCCACCGGTGGGCATGAACGTGTTCGTCATCAACTCGATCGCGCGCGACATCTCGCTGACCCGCATCTACAAGGGCACCATGCCCTTCATCGCGGTGGACGTGGTGCGTCTGGTGCTGCTGTGCGCGTTTCCGGTGCTGAGCCTGTGGCTGCCGGGGAAGCTGGGCTAGCGGCGGCCCTGCGCAGGCCCCCGAAGCGGCCGAAGTAGTCCGGGCCGGCTTCTGGCGCGGGGCCTTCGGCGGTGAGCAGCACCGCCGACACATGGTCTTCGGCAGCGGCTTCGACATGGCGGTACAGGTTGCGGCACAGCGCACGCGCGGCCGCACCCGGCCAGTCGTGCGGCATCAGTTCGTCGGGCAGCAGCGGGTCGTGCAGCGTGGCACGCCGGTAGCCGTGCATCAGCAGCGTGCGCAGGGCAAAACCGCGCACCGGTTCGAGCGGCACCTCGCGCTGCAGGGCCAGCCAGACCGGCCGGAAGGCATCGAGAAAGGCGCGGTAGCCGGCCGCCAGCCGGTCCAGCTCCCAGCCGCTGCGCACCACATCGGCGATCGCCCGCTCGTCCACCCACTCGAGCGCCGCGCCGCGCAGCACCAGCACCTGGTGGCGGTGCTCGGCCAGCAGCGCGCGCAGCTCCTGCGGATCGGGGTCGGGGTGCAGCATCACCGCATCGGCCAGGCGGCCGAAGCCCAGCCAGGACAGATCGCGCAGCAGGTGCTCGCGCTCCGCCGCGGCGGTGGGTACCGCACCGGCGGCGACGATGGTCCACTGCCCCTCCCAGGGCGGCTGGGTGTGGCGGTACAGGCGGCCGTGGGCGGCCTCGAAGCGGCGCCGCCCGGCTTCGGACAGGCGGTAGTCGCTGCGCCGGCCGATCGCCTGCGCCTGCAGCCAGCCTTCGCGCGCCAGCCGCGCCATCGAGGTGCGCACGGTGCGCTCGTTGACACCCAGCGGTTCGAGCAGCGCGATCACGCTGCCCAGGCCGGCATTGCCGCCGCGGTGCGCGATGGCGTCGCCGTAGACGGTGACGACCAGCGACTTGGCCTTGGGCGCCAGGCGCGCCACCACGTCTTCGACCAGGGAGTCCTTCGAGGGCTGCATCCCGCCATCGTAGCCGCGCGGCACCCGCGGCCGCTTCGCCCAGCCCGCCAAAAAATGACTCAATTTTTGTTGCAGTCTCTGCTTTTGTGAATTAGGATGATCTGAAGCCGGCCCCGGGTTCGCGCCGGCTGCGTTCCAACAGATCGATGAAATGAGGCGACAGGACAGGCGCTCCTGGACCCTCTTCATTGTGAGTCAACGTGACACACGTTGTTGATCTAATTGACTCACTTTAATCGAACGATGGGCCTCGACCAGGCCAGGAGACAAGGCATGGGCACTTCCCGCTCCGTTCCGAGCTACTGCTTCAACTGCGTGTCCGGACCCGATTTCCTGCGCGTGCGGGTCGAGGACGGCGTGGCGCGCTGCGTCGAGCCCAACCACGAGGGCGCCGATGTGCACCCGGCGCTGGGTCGCCCCTGCGTGCGCGCCTACGGCCTGGTGCAGAAGACCTACAACCCGCACCGCGTGCTCACGCCGATGAAGCGCAGCAACCCGCGCAAGGGGCGCGACGAGGATCCCGGCTTCGTGCCCATCGGCTGGGACGAGGCGCTGGACATCGTCGCCGCCAAGCTGCAGGACATCCGCGGGCGCGGCCTGGTGGACGAGCAGGGCCTGCCGCGTGTGGCGGTGTCCTTCGGCCACGGCGGCACGCCGGCCAGCTACATGGGCGCCCTGCCGGCCTTCCTGGCCGCCTGGGGGCCGATCGACTACAGCATGGGCTCCGGCCAGGGCGTCAAGTGCACGCACTCCGAGCACCTGTACGGCGAGTTCTGGCACCGCGGCTTCACCGTCTGCGCCGACACGCCCAACACCAGCTACATCGTCGCCTTCGGCGCCAACGTCGAGGTCACCGGCGGCGTGTGCGCGGTCAAGCGCCACGCCGACGCGCGCATCCGCGGCGTCAAGCGCGTCTACGTCGAGCCCCACCTGTCGGTCACCGGCGGCTGCTCATCGGAATGGGTGCCGATCAAGCCCAAGACCGACCCGGCCTTCATGCTGGCGATGATCCACGTGCTGCTGTGCGAGGCCGGGGTGCCGAAGCTGGACACCGCCTTCCTGCGCGATCGCACCGCGTCGCCCTACCTGGTCGGCCCCGACGGCTACTACCTGCGCGACCCCACGTCGCGCAAGCCGCTGGTGTGGGACGAGCTCAGCGCCCGCGCCGTGCCCTTCGACACGCCCGGCGCGCAGCTGGCGCTCGAAGGCAGCTGGCCGGTGCCGCAGGCCGTCACGCAGGGGCCCGATGGCGAGATCGGCCACTTCAGCGACATCCAGGGCCGCACCGGGCTGTCGATGACGGTCGACGCGATGCGCGGGTATTCGCCCGAATGGGCGCAGGGGGTCTGCGACGTGCCCGCGGCCACGATCCGGCGTGTCGCGCTCGAGTACCTGGAACACGCCTGCATCGGCCAGACCATCGAGATCGATGGCCAGACCCTGCCGCACCGCCCGGTGGCGGTGACGCTGGGCAAGACGGTCAACAACGGCTGGGGAGCCTTCGAGGCCTGCTGGTCGCGCACCCTGCTGGCCACGCTGGTGGGCGCGCTGGAGGTGCCCGGCGGCACGCTGGGCACCACGGTGCGGTTGAACAAGCCGCACGACAACCGGCTGGCGAGTGTGCTGCCGGGCGAAGACGGCTTCATGCAGTGCAACTTCAACCCCACCACGCCCGACCAGTGGCAGGCCCGGCCCACCGGCCGCAACGCCCACCGCACGCTGGTGCCGCATGTGGGCCACTCGCCCTGGAGCCAGGCGCTGGGGCCCACCCACCTGGCGTGGATGTTCATGCGCGAGCCGCCGCCCAACTGGCCCAAGCCGAGCTTTCCCGAAATCTGGTTCACCTACCGCACCAACCCGGCGATCGCGTTCTGGCAGACCGACCACCTGACCGAGACCATCGCGCGCATGCCCTTTGTGGTGGCCTTCGCCTACACCCAGGACGAGACCAACCACATGGCCGACCTGCTGCTGCCCGAGGCCACCGACCTGGAGGGCACGCAGCTGATCCGCTGCGGCGGGACCAAGTTCGTCGAGCAGGCCTGGGCGCACCGCGGCGTGGTGCTGCGCCAGCCGGTGGTGCCCCCGCAGGGCGAGGCGCGCGACTTCACCTGGATCGCCACCGAGCTGGCGCGCCGCACCGGTCTGCTGGAGCGCTACGTCGACCGCATCAACAAGGGCGCCGCGCTGCTGCCGCTGTCCGGCGAGGGCTGGGACTTCCGCCTGCCCACCGACCAGGTGCCGGAGGTCGACGCCATCTGGGACGCGGTGTGCAAGGCCGCCACCGCCGAGCTCAGCGGCGGCACCCAGGTGCAGGGCCTGGCCGAGATGAAGCAGCGCGGCTGGTTCACCGTGCCGCACACCCGGGTCGACTGGTACCTCACGCCCACCATGCAGGCGCAGGGCCTGCGCTACGAGCTGCCCTACCAGGAGCGGCTGCTGCGCATCGGCAGCGAACTGCGCCGCCGCCTGCACAGCCAGGGCGTGCACTGGTGGGACGAGCAGCTGGACGAGTACCGCGCGCTGCCCGAGTGGCACGACGTGCCCGGGCTGTGGGAGCGGGCGGTGCGCGACGCCGGCGGCGACCCGGCCGACTACCCCTTCTGGGGCATCACCACCAAGAGCATGCAGTACAGCTCGGGCAACAACGTGGGCATCCCGCTGATGGACGAGGTGGCGCACAACATCCGCGGCCACGGCTGCGTGATCATGAACGCCGGTGCCGCACGCCGCCTGGGCCTGGCCGACGGCGACTGGGTGGAGGTCGAGTCCACCCACGGCAGCACGCGCGGCCAGCTCGCGCTGGTGCAGGGCTGCCGGCCCGACACGGTGGTCATCCCCGGCCAGTTCCAGCACTGGAAGACGCCCTTCGCCAAGGACCTGAACTACCCCTCGCTGAACTCGGTGACGCCGATGTCGGGCGTGGCCCTGCAGCTCACCGACGCCACCGGTTCAGGAGCGGACATCGTACGCGTGCGGGTGCAGCGCGCCGTCCCGGGTGCATCCACATCCGCATCCACATCCGCAACTGCAAACGAGGAGGCCGCATGACCCGCTATGCGATGGTGGCCGACCTGCGCCGCTGCGTGGGTTGCCAGACCTGCACCGCCGCCTGCAAGGAAACGCGCGGCACCCCCCCGGGCGTGCAGTGGCGCCGCGTGCTCGACATCGAAACCGGCGAGTACCCGGCGGTGCGGCGCAGCTTCGTGCCCACCGGCTGCCAGCACTGCGACGAGCCGCCCTGCCTGGAGGTCTGCCCCTCGACGGCGACGAAGAAGCGCCCCGACGGCATCGTCACCATCGACGAGGCGCTGTGCATCGGCTGTTCGGCCTGCATGATGGCCTGCCCCTACGACGCGCGCTACATGGTCGACCAGACCGCCTTCGCCTTCGGGGACCAGGCCATGCCGCACGAAGGCCGGCTGGCCGACACCGCGCGCCTGGGCGTGGTCACCAAGTGCGACTTCTGCGCTGCCCGCGTCGACGCCGGCGTGGCCCGCGGCCTGGTGCCGGGCGTCGACACCGCCGCCACGCCGGTGTGTGCGCAGAGCTGCATCTCCGGGGCGCTGCAGTTCGGCGACATCGACGACCCCGCCAGCCCGGCCGCGAAGCTGCTGGCCGGCAACCGCTGGTTCCGCATGCACGAGGACCTCGGCACCGGACCGGGCTTCTACTACCTCTGGGACCAGGAGGCCGCATCATGAACCACCACAGCCACGGCCAACGGCCACAGCCACAGCCGCAGTCAGACGGCCCGCCCGGCCGGCGCCGCGCGCCAGCGCCAGTGGGACTGGCGCGCCGCCGGCAACTTCATCGGCGGGGGCACCGGCAGCGCGCTGGTGCTCGTCAGCGCCCTGGCAGCCCTGCTGCTGCCGGGCAGCCCGCCCCCCGCCCTGCCGTTGCTGGTCGGCATGGCCAGCGTGGCCGCGGGCCTGTCGCTGGTCTGGCTGGAGATCGGCAAGCCCTGGCGCGCTCTGAACGTGTTCTTCCACCCACAGACCTCGTGGATGACGCGCGAGGGCATCGTGGCCGGCCCGCTGCTGGCCTGCACCGCTGCGGCCGCCTGGAGCGGCTCGGCCGCCACGCTGCTGGCCGCCGCGCTGCTGGGCGCGCTCTACCTCTACTGCCAGGCGCGCATCCTGCGGGCCTCGCGCGCCATCCCGGCCTGGTCACACCCCCGCGTGGTGCCGCTGATGCTGACCTGCGGGCTGGCCGAGGGCTGCGCGGCCCTGCTGCTGCTGGGCGGTGCCGGCAGCCCCGCGCTGACGGCGCTGGCGCTGGCGGCCGCGGTGGCCCGCGAGCTGGCGCGCGAAGCCTACCGCCGCGGCCTGGTGGCCAGCGCGGCACCGGCACCCACGCTGGCCTGGTTCACGCACCCGGCCACCCGGGTGCTGCAGGGCCTGCGCGCAGTGGCGGCGCTGCTGCTGTTGGCGGCGCTGGCGGGCTGGGGCGGCGGCGCCGCAGCGGCGCTCGGTGGCGCCCTCCTGCTGGCCACCGGCTGGGCGCTCAAGCTCATCCTCATCACCCGGGCGGCCTACCGGCGCGGGGCGCAGATGCTGCACGCCCCGGTGCGCGGCCAGCCCAGTGCGGCCTCGGTGGGGCTGCCCCTGGGTGCGCCGGGAGCCGGTCGGCGCTGAAAGCCGCGCCGAGCCGGAAGCCGAGCCCGAAGCTGAACTCGGCAGCGGCACGGCGGCCGGGTCGCATCGCCCGACACGGCGGCGTCGAAAGCGAGACAATGCGCATCGCAACGCCCCCTTTTCCGCCGGAGAAGGGGCGCAACCGACCGACGCGACCACCGCCCCGCATGCCCCCGACCCTCCAGGCCCTGCTGCTGTTCGTCCACCTCGTCGGCGTCGTCGTCTGGGTGGGTGGCATGGTGTTCGCTCACTTCGTGCTCCGCCCCACCGCGGTCGAGCTGCTGCCGCCGCCCGGCCGCCTGCCCTTCATGACAGCGGCGCTGAACCGCTTCTTCCGCCTCGTCGCCGTGGCGGTGCCGGCCCTTCTCGGCTCCGGTCTGGCGCTGCTGCTGCAGGTCGGCTTCGCGCGGGCCCCGATCGCCTGGCACCTGATGCTCGGCAGCGGCCTGCTGATGGCGGGGGTTTTCGCCTGGATCTACACCGGCCTGCATCCCCGGCTGCGGCAGGCCGTCAGCGCCGCCGACTGGCCGGCGGCCGCCGCCGCGCTGGAGCGCATCCGGCAGTGGGTGGGCTTCAACCTCGGGCTCGGCCTGCTCACCATCGCGGTGGGGGTATCCACCCGCGCTGGCTGAGGCCTCCGCACAACGCCGATGCGCGCTCTCAGCCTCTCAGGCCACCCTGGGCCGCTGATCGCGCACCCGAACGGCCTTCCCCTGTGAGCGCGGCACACTGCCGGGCGCCTGCACCTGCACGTCGGCGCTGATGCCGATCAGTGACTTGATGTGGTGTGCCGCCTCCTGCGCCAGCCGCGGGTAGTCGGCCGTGGACACCTCGGGCTGGGCTTCGATCTCCAGGCGCACGCTGTCGAGTGCGCCGTGGCGGTCGAGCACCAGCTGGTAGTGCGGCGACAGCCCGGGCCGGCCCACCAGCACCGACTCGATCTGCGACGGAAAGACGTTCACGCCGCGGACGATCATCATGTCGTCGTTGCGGCCGGTCACGCGCAGGATGCGCAGGTGGGTGCGCCCGCAGTCACAGGGCGCCGTCTCCAGCCGCGTGATGTCGCGCGTGCGGTAGCGCAACATCGGCAGCGCCTGCTTGGTCAGCGTGGTGATCACCAGCTCGCCGGGCTCGCCTTCGGGCACCGCTTGACCGGTATCGGGATCGATGGTCTCGAACAGGAAGTGGTCCTCCCAGCCGTGCAGGCCGCAGCGCAGCTCACACTCGCAGGCCACGCCTGGCCCCATGATCTCGGACAGGCCGTAGATGTCCACCGCACGCAACCCCACGCGCGCCTCGATTTCGCGGCGCATCGCGTCGCTCCAGGGCTCGGCGCCGAACATGCCGATGCGCAGTGCGCTGTCGCGCAGGTTCACGCCCTGGCGCTCGGCCACCTCGGCCAGGGCCAGCGCATACGACGGCGTGGCACACAGTACCCGGGGCTGGAAGTCCATGATCAGTGCCACCTGCCGCTCGGTGCCGCCGCCGGAGATGGGCACCACCGGGCAACCCAGCCGGGTGGCACCGTCGTGTGCGCCCAGGCCGCCGGTGAACAGACCGTAGCCGTAGGCGTTGTGCACCAAGTCCCCCGGGCGCACACCGGCACAGTAAAAGGAGCGGGCCACCAGGTCGGCCCAGGTCGACAGATCCTGCGCGGTGTAGCCCACCACCGTGGGCTTGCCGGTCGTGCCCGAGGACGCGTGCAGGCGCGCCAACTCCTGCGTCGGCCGGGTGAACAGGCCGAAGGGGTAGTTGTCGCGCAGGTCGGTCTTTACGGTGAAAGGCAGCCGCCGCAGCGCCTCCAGGGAGTCGACGTCGCGTGGATCGTCCAGGCCGGCGGCGTGCAGGCGCCTGCGGTGCCAGGGCACGTGGTCCCAGGCGTTGCGCAGCGTCTGCTGAAGGCGCTGCAGCTGCAGCTGCCGCAGTTGCTCGCGCGGCAGGGTTTCCTGCTCGGCATGCAGGCCCGAGGTACGCGCTGCGGTGACCGCAGCGGCGCTCAAGGTGGCCACCATGGCGGCTCCTTTTCCTGTGGAAGAAACGGACAGGCGACCAGCCGCCGCGGCAGTTCCGCGCAGGCGGCCTCGGCCCCGTGAAGTGGGTGCGCGGCCGGTTTTGCCGGAGATGGGCGTATCGACCGCGCCGGCCTCAAGCCAGGCCGGCCTTGCGGGCCTTGGCAGCCAGACGCTGCTCGGTCTTGGCCACATCCACCACAAAGCGCTGGTGGCGGCAGGTGCAGATCGCGTCAATGCCGTCGTGGCCGCTCACGTCGAAGGTGACGCTGCGCCCCTGCACCTCGGCGATGCGAACCTGCAGTTCAACGTCCATGCCCATCAGCGTCGCGCCGGTGTGGTCGAGCTCCACCCGCGTGCCTACCGAATCCTCGCCGGCATCCAGGTGCTCGAGCAGCAGCTCCCGACAGGTGACCTCGATGTCGCGCAGCAGGGCCGGCGTGGCGTAGACGCGGGCCTGGTCGCCCATGAAGTCGATGGTGCGCTCGCGGTCGATCTTGACGCGCACGTTGCGCGCCACACCGGGCAGCAGGCTGGGTTTCATGTCAGTGTCTCCTTGGATGGCGTCGAAGCAAGCGCAGCGGCGGAAGGGTTCCGCGACGTTGCGGTGCGGTGAAGTGCGGTGCGTTGACGGGACGGCACCGCATCAAAAACTCTAATGTGGTACTTGAATGCCGAATATGAGTTTGATCCAGTGCAACATCTCCCTGCAGCCAGGGCAAACCCCAGCTTCCGGCCCGACGCCCGGGCGCGGTGGGGTGAGATGCGGATCGGCGCGGATCAGGGCCCCATTTGCCGGACCGATGGAGCCGATTTCGACAATCCATTCGACGCCGCCCAGGGTGCGGCGCTAGATTCAACCGACAGGTCGCAGAGGGTTGCCGCAGATCAATCCTTATTTGGTATTGTGGTACCACAATATAGTTATGGAAAACCCGGAGGTTTTCGTGAGCAAGCGAGTGATGAGGTTGACGGTGAACGGACGCATGCACGAGTTCGCTGCATCCGACGCAGCACTGCTGCTCGACGTTCTGCGCGAGACGCTGGCGCTCACGGGCACCAAACAGGGCTGCGACGGCGGCGAGTGCGGCGCCTGCACCGTGCTGGTGGACGGGCGACCGCGCCTGGCCTGCTCGACGCTGGCGGTGCAGGTCGAGGGACGGTCGGTCGAAACGATCGAGGGGCAGGCCCGGCAGGGCCGGCTGACACCGCTGCAGCAGGCCTTTCACGACAAGTTGGGCGCACAGTGCGGCTACTGCACCCCGGGCATGGTGATGGCCTCCGAGGCGCTGCTGCGCGCCAACCCGGACCCGAGCGCCGACGAGATCAAGGCGGCACTGGCCGGCAACCTGTGTCGATGTACCGGCTATGTGAAGATCATCGAGTCGGTGCAGGCCGCCGCCGCCGCGGCCGCGAGGGGTGCACGATGAAGCCGCGCATGACCCGCCCGGGCGGCATCGGCGTTCGCACGCCGCTGATCGACGGCATCGACAAGGTCACCGGCCGTGCGCGCTACACCGCCGACATCGCCGCGCCCGGCGCGCTGGTGGGGCGCATCCTGCGCAGCCCTCATGCCCATGCCCGCATCCTCGCCATCGACACCTCGGCGGCCGAGGCGCTGCCCGGCGTGGCGGCCGTGTGCACCGGCGAGGAAACCCCGGTGCCCTTCGGCGTGCTGCCGATCGCCGAGAACGAGTACCCGCTGGCGCGCGAAAAGGTGCGCTACCGCGGCGACCCGGTGGCCGCGGTGGCTGCTGTGGACGAGGCGACCGCAGAGCGCGCGCTGGCGCTGATCCGCGTCGAGTACGAACCGCTGCCCGCCTACATGACCGCCAAGGCGGCGATGAAGGCCGGCGCGGTGGCCATCCACGACGACAAGCCCGACAACGTGCTGCGCGAGGTGCATGCCGAGTTCGGCGACAGCGCCGCCGGTTTCGCCGCGGCCGATCTGGTGCGTGAGCAGACCTTCACCTTCGCCGAGGTGAACCACGCGCACATGGAGCTCAACGCCACGCTGGCCGAGTACGACATGGAGCGCGACGGCGTGACGCTGCACACCACCACGCAGGTGCCGTACTACGTGCACCTGAAGGTGGCCGCCTGCCTGCAGATCCAGGAATCGCAGGTGCGCGTGATCAAGCCCTTCCTGGGCGGCGGCTTCGGAGCACGCACCGAGTGCCTGCACTTCGAGATCATTGCCGCGCTGCTGGCGCGCAAGGCGCGCGGCACCGTGCGCCTGCTGCAAACGCGCGAGGAGACCTTCATCGCCCACCGCGGCCGCCCCTGGACGCTGGTGAAGATGAAGATCGGCCTGAAGCGCGACGGGCGCATCACCGCGCTGGCGCTTGAAGCCACACAGGCCGGCGGCGCCTATGCCGGCTACGGGATCATCACCATTCTCTACACCGGGGCGCTGATGCACGGCATCTACGACATCCCGGCGATCAAGCACGACGCCCGACGGGTGTACACCAACACGCCGCCCTGCGGAGCGCAGCGCGGCCACGGCACGGTGGACACGCGCGCGGCCTTCGAGGCGCTGCTGACGGACATGGCCGCGGAGCTGGGCCTGGACGCGGTGGCGGTGCGGCAGCAGAACCTGCTGGCGCAGATCCCCTACCGCACGGCGTACGCGCAGAACGTGCTGAGCTACGGCCTGCCCGAGTGCCTGGAAAAGGTCAAGGCAGCCTCGGGCTGGAGCGAGCGCAAGGGCCGCATGCCCCCCGGCCGCGGCCTGGGGCTGGGCTGTTCGCACTTTGTCTCGGGCACCTCCACGCCCAAGCACTGGACCGGCGAGCCGCATGCCACGGTGCAGCTGAGGCTGGACTTCGACGGCGGCGTGACGCTGCTCACCGGCGCGGCCGACATCGGCCAGGGCTCCAGCACCATGGCCGCGCAGTGTGCCGCCGAGGTACTGGACACGGCGCTGTCGCGCATCCGCGTGATCTCGTCGGACAGCGCCGTCACACCCAAGGACAACGGCAGCTACTCCTCGCGTGTGACCTTCATGGTCGGCCGCGCGTCGGTGGCCGCCGCCCAGGAGCTGAAGGCGCTTCTGGTGAAGGCCGCAGCCGGCCGCCTGAAGGCGGCCCCCGACGACATCGAGGTGCGCGACGAAGTCTTCTTCGTGCGCGACGGCCCTCAGGCCGGCCTGAGCTGGATCGAGACCGTGCGCGCCGCCATGGTCGATTGCGGCGCCGTCACGGTGAAGGGAACCTACACCTGCCCGATCGAGTTCCAGGGCGACAAGAAGATCCGCGGCAGTGCGATCGGCGCCACCATGGGTTTCTGCTACGCCGCGCAGGTGGTCGAAGCCTCGGTCGATGAACTGACCGGCCGGGTCACCGCCCACAAGGTGTGGGTGGCTGCGGACGTGGGGCGTGCGCTGAACCCGCTGGCAGTGGAGGGCCAGACCCAGGGCGGTGTGTGGATGGGCCTGGGCCAGGCGCTGTCGGAGGCCACCGAGTACGACGACGGCCGCATGATGCACGGCAACCTGCTCGACTACCGCGTGCCGACCATCGTGGAGAGCCCGGACATCGAGGTGTTCATCGTCGAGAGCATCGATCCGAACGGACCCTTCGGCGCCAAGGAGGCCTCCGAAGGCATGCTCGCCGGCATCCTGCCGGCGCTGCGCGAAGCGGTGCAGGAGGCCGCCGGCGTCACCTGCAACAGCTTTCCGATCGGTCCCGGCCAGGTGGTCGAACTGCTTGACAAGAAGGGAGCAGCGCGATGAACCGGCTGCCTGATTTCCACGTCCATCGCCCGCAGGGGCTGCCGCAGGCGCTGTCCGCGCTGACCGCCGAGGGGGCCCAGCTGCTCGCCGGCGGCACCGACCTGTTGCCCAACCTGCGCCGCGGCCTGGGCCGCCCATCCGTGTTGGTGGATCTGGGCGCATTGAGCGGCCAGGGCGAGCTCGACGGCCTCACGGCGGGTGCCGACGGCGGGCTGCGCATCGGTGCGCTCACCACGCTGCAGACCCTGGCCGGCGATGCCGCGCTGCGTGCCGGCTGGCCGGTGCTCGCCAGTGCCGCGGCACTGGTGGCCGGGCCAACGCACCGCGCCAGCGCCACCCTGGGCGGCAACCTCTGCCAGGACACGCGCTGCGTGTTCTACAACCAGAGCGACTGGTGGCGCAGCGGCAACGGCTTTTGCCTGAAGTACCAGGGCGACCGCTGCCATGTGGTGGTCAAGAGCGACCGCTGCTACGCCACCTACCACGGCGACGTGGCCCCGGCGCTGATGGTGCTCGATGCCGAGCTGGAGGTGCGGGGCCCCGACGGCCCGCGGCGCCTGACGGTGGCGGCGCTGTTCCAGGAGGACGGCGCGCAGCGCCTGACGCTGGCGCCCGGCGAGATGCTGGCGGCAGTGCACCTGCCGCCGCCGGGGCGCTGGCGGGCGCAGTACCTGAAGGCACGCATCCGCGAGGCGATGGACTTTCCACTGGCCGGAGTGGCCGCCGCGCTGTGGCGCGACGGCGAGCGCATCGGCGGACTGCGCCTGGCCATCACCGGCAGCAACTCGGCGCCGCTGCGCGTGCCCACCGACGACTTCGCCGGTGCCGCCTGGGATGGCGCCGCCGCGGCCCGCCTGGTCGAGGCGGTGCGCAAGACGAGCAACGTGCTGGCCACCACGGTGGCGCCGGTGCGCTACCGCCGCCGCATGCTGCTGGCGCTGGCGCGCCGGGTGGTGGACGACCTGTGGACCGCCGCTTGAACCCCTTGCGCCCCTCGCCCCCCTCGCGCCAGACACCGTTGCGCGCCGCCCGCCGGCGCGCCCGCCCCCGCAACGCCTGAAGCCCGCCATGTACACGATCGTTCGACACGAGCGCTTCTCGGACACCACCTTCCTCTGGGAGGTGCTGGCGCCCGACGTGGCCGCTGCCGCGCAGCCGGGCCACTTCGTCATGCTGCGCCTGCGCGAGGGCGGCGAGCGCATCCCGCTGACGGTGGCCGACTTCGACCGCCGCCGCGGCACCGTCACCATCGTCGTGCAGACGCTGGGGCGCACCACCCGCGAGATGCGCGACGGCTACACCACCGGTGACGACTTCGACGACTTCGTCGGCCCGCTCGGCCTGCCCCAGCACATCCGGCCGGCCGGCCACGTCGTGCTGGTGGGCGGCGGCCTGGGCGTGGCGCCGGTCTACCCGCAGCTGCGCGCCTTCAAGGAGGCCGGCTGCCGCACCACCTGCATCGTCGGCTTCCGCAGCGCCGAGCTGCAGTTCTGGACCGACCGCCTGGCGCAGTGGTCCGACGAGTTGATCGTCTGCACCGACGACGGCAGTGCCGGGCGCCCGGGCCTGGTGACCGGCGCCCTGCAGGAGCTGCTCGAGCGCGGCCCGCTGCCCGACCAGGTGGTCGCCATCGGCCCGATGCCGATGATGAAGGCCTGTGCCGACACCACCCGCCCCTTCGGCGTCAAGACGCTGGTGTCGCTCAACACCATCATGGTCGACGGCACCGGCATGTGCGGCTCCTGCCGCGTCACGGTGGACGGCCAGGTGCGCTTCGCCTGTGTCGACGGGCCGGACTTCGACGCCCACCAGATCGACTTCGGCGAGCTGATGGCGCGCCAGCGCCGCTTCAAGACCGACGAGTCGAAGGCCGAGGCCGATCGCGCCCACGTCTGCAGCCTGGAAGAGCTGCTGGTGGTGCAGGGCAAGCGCACCTACAAGAAGTACTCGGCGGTGGAGCGCCACCAGGTGGCGATGCCCGAGCGCGACGCCCACGAGCGCGCCGGCAGCTTCGCCGAGGTGAACCTGGGCTACGGCCTGGCGCAGGCGCTGCGCGAGGCCGAGCGCTGCATCCAGTGCGTCAAGCCCACCTGCATCGACGGCTGCCCGGTGGGCATCGACATCCCGACCTTCATCCGCCGGCTGCTGGTGCGCGACGTGGACGGCGCGCTGGCCACCATCCACGAGTCCAGCCCCTTCCCGTCGGTGTGTGGGCGGGTCTGCCCGCAGGAGCGCCAGTGCGAGGCGCAGTGTGTGCTCATCAAGGCGCGCATGGAGCCGGTGGCGATCGGCCGGCTGGAGCGCTACGTGGGCGACCACGCCCGCGCCGCGGCCCCTGCCGTGCGCGCCGACGCCCCGTTGGGCCGTGTCGCCGTGGTCGGCTCCGGCCCGGGCGGGCTGGCGGCGGCGGCCGACCTGCACACGGCCGGCGCCGAGGTCACCGTGTTCGAGGCGCTGCATGTGGTCGGCGGCGTGCTGCGCTACGGCATCCCGTCGTTCCGTCTGCCGCGCGACATCATCGAGCGCGAGGTGAAGCGCCTGCGTGACGCCGGCGTGCGCTTCCAGACCAACAAGGTGATCGGCAAGACCTTCAGCCTCGCCCAGCTCACCGGCGAGATGGGCTACGACGCGGTCTTCGTCGCCGCCGGGGCGGGGGCGCCGGCCTTCCTGGGCCTCCCGGGCGAGTCGGCCGGCCAGGTGCTGTCGGCCAACGAGTTGCTCACCCGCGTCAACCTGATGGGCGGTGACCAGTTTCCCTACCACGACACCCCCACCGGGTTGGGCCGCGACGTGATCGTGATCGGCGCGGGCAACACCGCGATGGACTGCCTGCGTGTGGCGCGTCGGCTCGGCGCCGAGCGGGTGCGCTGCGTCTACCGCCGCTCCGAGGCGGAGGCCCCGGCGCGCATCGAGGAGCTGCGCCACGCCCGCGAGGAGGGCGTCGAGTTCGCCTTCCTGCACGCCCCAGAGGCCATCCTGCAGGACGAGGCCGGCAACGTGCGCGGCCTGCGGGTGCAGCGCATGGCGCTGGGCGAGGCCGATGCACGCGGGCGGCGCGCGCCGCTGCCGCAGGGCGAGTTCTTCGACTGGGACTGCGACACCGTGGTCTACGCGCTGGGCACCAAGGCCAACCCGATCATCGGCCAGGCCTCGCCGGGCCTCGACCTGAGCCGCTGGGGCTACATCGTGGCCGACGAGGTCACCCAGGCCACCAGCCTGCCGGGGGTGTTTGCCGGCGGCGACATCGTCACCGGCGGGGCCACCGTGATCCAGGCCATGGGGGCCGGACGGCGCGCCGCGCGCGCCATCGCCCATTACCTGCGCGGGCGGCCGCGCCGCTGGCCCGTCACCGCGGCCGATCTTTCCGACGCCGTCGATGCGGTCGACGCAGCCGATCCGACCCGGGAGGCCGGGCCGGCATCGGCCCGACCCGCCTGCGCCGCCTGAAACCACCCACCGCCCGCCGGTTCTGGAGGAGATCCCCACCATGCTTTGCCCCCGTTGCCAACGGCCGCTCGAAGACACGAGCGAAGGCGCCTACATCTGCTGTGCCGGCGCCACCCTGCGCTGGCGCTGCACCGGCTGCAGCAAGGTGAGCGAGGGCTTTGCCTTCCCGTACCGGCGCTGCCCCTCCTGCGCCGGCACCTCTGCAGCTGCTGGAGGACGCCGCCGCACTGGCGCCCACCTCCGGCGCAGCGGCGCTGGCCGGCGTGCGCACCGCCTTCGAGATCGAGCTGGGCGGGCGGGCCTTCTACCAGCGCGCCGCCGCCGAAGCGGGCAACGCCGAGATGGCGCAGCTGTTCGGTCGCTTCGCGCTGATGGAGGGCGAACACATGGAGACGCTGTCGCAGCGCTACCACATCGACGTGCCGCCGCCCTCGCCCGAATTCCGCCGCGAGGTGGCCGCGCTGTACGCCAACGTGAGCGACCGTCCGCAGGAGCCGGACAACCTGTTTCGCATCGCCATCGGGCTGGAGCAGCGCGCGGCGGGCTACTTCGCCGAGCACGCCGCACGGCTGCCGGCCGGCAGCGCCGAGCAGCGCCTCTACCAGGAGCTGGCGGCTGAGGAGCGGGAGCACGCCGAGCTGCTCACCACCGAATGGGAGCGCTGGCGCAACGGCCGCCCCGCGCTGATGAGCCCGGCCGCGCCGCTGGAGCCGGTGTCCGGCCAGGGCTGCAACGCTGCCCTGCAGCTGGTCGACCGCGACCCGGCACGCATCGCGCTGGAGTGCGCCGGGCAGCGCCTGAGCTACGGTGAACTGCGCGAGCGGACTGCGCGTGCCGCCGGCCTGTGGCGCTCGCGTGGACTGCGCCGCGGCGACCGTGTTGCCGTCAAGCTGCCCGACGGCATCGACTGGGTGGTGGCCTTTCTCGGCGCCATGTGGGCCGGCCTGGTGGCCGTGCCGGTCAACCCGCGCATCCCCACGCCGGAGTGGCACTACATCCTCGACGAGGCCGGCTTCAGCGTCATCCTGATCGCCGACGACGCCGACAGCCTGCAGCGCGAGCTGGCCGACACGCCCTCGCCCTGGCGCGAGCGCCTGCTGCCGCTGGCGGATTTCCGCCGGGAACTGGCCGCGGCCGAGCCGGCCCCCGTGGCCGATCTGCACCCGGACACACCGGCCTACTGGTGCCACTCCTCGGGCACCTCGGGCAAGCCCAAGGCGGTGGTGCACGCGCACCGCTTTGCCGACGCGGTCGAGCAGGTCTCGCGCGAGGGCCTGGGATTCACCGCCGACGACCGCCTGTTCGCCAGCTCCAAGCTCTTCTTCGCCTACCCGAAGACCAACAGCCTGTGGGCCGGCCTGAAGCTGGGCGCCACCGTGCTGCTGGATCCGCAGTGGCCCACCGCGGCCGGGGTGGTCGCCAGCGTCGAGGCGCTGCGCCCCACCGTGCTGCTGAGCGTGCCCTCGCTGTACCGCAACCTGGTCAATGAGGGACTGGCCGCGCGCATCGCCGCGGCCGGCGTGCGCAAGTGCGTGTCCGCCGGCGAGGCGCTGCCGCCCAGCCTGCGCGAAGCCTGGCGGCGCGACACCGGGCTGGCCATCGCCAACGGCTACGGTGCCTCCGAGACCCTGGTGCTGGTGATGCTCGACCACGGCGACGGGCGGGACTTCCAGCCGGCGCCGGGGGTGACGATCGAGCCGCTGGAGCCGGTGGCCGACGGGCTGCCCATCCGGCTGCTGATCGGCGCACCCACCCTGGCGCTGGGCTACCTGGACCGGCCGCAGGCGCAGGCCGAGCACTTCCGCAACGGCCGCTTCTGCCCGGCCGACCTGTTCGCGCGCACCGCGCAGGGCGGCTGGCGCTTCGCCGGGCGGGAGGATTCGCTGGTCAAGATCCACGGCCGCTGGGTCAACCTGGTGGACCTGGAGGAGCGCCTGGCGTCACAGGCCGGCGTCACCGAGGCGGCGGCGGTGCTGGTGCCCGACGCCGACGGGGTCGATGCGGTGGCCTTCTTCTACTGCGCCCGCGACGAAGCGGCGGCCGCGGTCGCGGCCGATTCGCTGCGCCGCACCGCCGACGCCCTGCCGCCGCACCAGCGCCCGCACTGGTGGCATGAGTTGGACGCGCTGCCGCGCGGGCCCACCGGCAAGCTGCTGCGTCGGCGCCTGCAGGAGCTGCACCGCACCCTGGAGGACCCCTCCGCATGAGCCCGTCCCCCGAGTCGAAGGAAGCTGCGATGAGCGATCTGCCCCTGGTCCTGGAACAGCGCGGCGCGGTGCTGGTGGCCACGCTGCGGCGCGCGCCGGTGAACGCGCTGGACGACGCGCTGCTGGCGGCGCTGCACGCTGCGCTCGACCGCGCCGAGCGCGACGAGGGCATCACCCTGCTGCACCTGCGCAGCGATGTGAAGGCCTTCTGCGCCGGCGCCGACCTGGCGCTGATGCGCGACTGCTTTGCCGACGCCGAGGGCCCCGACCGCATGACGGCGCTGGTGGCACGCATGCAGCAGGCCTTCCGCCGGCTGGAGACCTCGCCGGTGCTGACGCTGGCCGAGATCGGCGGCGCGGCGCTGGGCGGCGGCTTCGAGCTGGCGCTGGCCTGCGACCTGCGCGTGGCCGCCGCCGAGGCGCGCATCGGCCTGCCCGAGGCCGGGCTGGGCCTGCTGCCCGGTGCCGGCGGTACCCAACGGCTCACGCAGCTGTGCGGCCCGGGCGTGGCCAAGCGGTTGATCCTCGGCGCCGAAGTGCTCGACGGACGCCAGGCCGAGCAGCTCGGACTGGTGCAGTGGGCGCTGCCGCGCGCCGAGCTGGCGGCCCTTGCGCAGGCGCTGGCCGAGCGGCTGGCCGCACGCCCGCGCGCGGCCCTGGCAGCCGCCAAGGCCTGCATAGACGCTGCGCTGGATGCCGCACGCGACGGGTATGCCGAGGAGCTGCGCGCCACCCGCGCCCTCTACGAGCATCCCCCCACCCGGCGCCTGGTGGCCGATTTCCTGGCCCGCAGTGCCGGTTGAACTTGCTTCCTGCGTCCTTCCACCCCTTGATCCCAACCCCCTTCTGAAAGGTCTTTCCATGGAATTCGAGAACCAAACCGCCATCGTCACCGGCGCCGGCTCCGGCATCGGCCGTGCCACCGCCTGGGCGCTGGCCCGCGCCGGGGCCGAGGTGGTCGTGGCCGACATCGACCCCGCCGGCGGCGAGGCCACCGCCGCGGCCATCCGCGACGCCGGTCTGAAGGCCACTTTCGAGCCGGTCGACCTGACCGATGCTGCCTCCATCGCCCGCTTCGCCGAGGCCGTGCAGGCGCGTTTCGACGGCATCGACGTGCTGGTCAATGGCGCCGGCTGGGGCCGCACGGCACCCTTCGTCGACGGCACGCCGGAGTTCTGGAACAAGGTCATCGGACTGAACTTCGTCGGTCCGATGACGCTGACCAAGGCACTGCTGCCGCGCATGATCGAGCGCGCGCGCGGTCGCATCGTCAACATCGCAAGCGACGCCGGCCGGGTCGGCAGCCTGGGCGAGACGGTGTACGCCGGTGCCAAGGGCGGGCTGATCGCCTTCACCAAGTCGCTGGCGCGCGAGACGGCGCGCTACCAGATCGGCGTCAACTGCGTCTGCCCGGGACCGACCGACACGCCGCTGATGGCGGTGGTGCCCGACAAGGTGAAGGACGCGCTGATCAAGGCCATCCCGATGCGCCGCCTGGGCAAGCCCGAGGAGGTGGCCGAGGCGGTGCTGTTCTTCGCCAGCCGGCGCGCCGGCTACGTCACCGGCCAGGTGGTCAGCGTCAGCGGCGGGCTGACGATGGCCGGCTGAGGAGGCCGCGCCATGATGCTGCGCCGGGCCCTGCAGCAGCTTCGCGGCCGCGACGCGGTCGGCGACGAGGGCGGCGGCGCACTGCCCGCGCCGCTGCAGCGCCTGCGCCCAGACCCTGCGCTGCCCCCGCGGCACCTCCCGGTGTCCGCGCCGGCGGTCGATGACCACGGCAACCGGGCTCCCCCTTTCTTTCCCCGCATTCACCAGGAGATCCAGCAATGAAACGCGTCCAACTCGCGGGCTACCAGGCCCGTCACTTCGGCTACTCCGTCACCGGCAAGGTGGCCACCATCCGGCTGAACCGGCCCGACCGCAAGAACCCGCTGACCTTCGATTCCTACGGCGAGCTGCGCGACCTGTTCCGCGAGATGTGCTACGCCACCGACGTCAAGGCCATCGTCTTCACCGGCGAGGGCGGCAACTTCTGCAGCGGCGGCGACGTGCACGAGATCATCGGCCCGCTGGTCAAGATGGATATGCCCGAGCTGCTGGAGTTCACCCGCATGACCGGCGACCTGGTCAAGGCCATGCGGGCCTGCCCGCAGCCCATCATCGCCGCGATCGACGGGGTTTGCACCGGTGCCGGCGCGATGATCGCCTGCGGCTCGGACATGCGCCTGTCCACGGCGCGCAGCAAGCTGGCCTTCCTGTTCGTGCGCGTGGGCCTGGCCGGCGCCGACATGGGCGCCTGCACCCTGCTGCCGCGCCTGATCGGTCTGTCGCGTGCTGCCGACCTGCTCTTCACCGGCCGCGTGGTGGGCGGTGATGAGGCGGCGAGCTTCGGCTTCTACAACCGCCTGGTCGATCCCGAGCAACTGCTCGCCGAGGCGCAGGCGCTGGCCCAGAGCCTGGCCGACGGGCCGACCTTCGGCCATGCGATGACCAAGACGATGCTGTGGCAGGAATGGAACTCGGGCCTGGGCGAGTGCATCGAGGCCGAGGCGCAGGCGCAGGCGATCTGCATGCAGACCCAGGACTTCGAGCGCGCCTACCACGCCTTTGCCGGCAAGACCAAACCCGTCTTCGAGGGCAACTGACCATGGCCACCCCCGCCGACCTGGCCTGGCCCTTCTTCGACGACGGCCACCGCGCGCTGGTGCCCCGGTTCGAAGGCTGGGCCGCCGATGAACTGCCCGCGCTGCTGCACGGTGCCGAGGACAGCCTGGACGCCGTCTACGCCTGTGTGCGCGAGCTGGTGCGTTCACTCGGCCGGGCCGGGTTGCTGCGGGTGTGCGTGCCGGCCGCCTATGGTGGCCTGCGCGAGACGCTGGACGTGCGTTCGCTCAGCCTGGGTCGCGAGACGCTGGCGCATCACTCGGGGCTGGCGGATTTCGCCCTGGCGATGCAGGGCCTGGGCAGCGCGCCGGTGACCCTGTTCGGCAGCCACGCGCAGAAGACCGCGCTGCTGCCGGGCGTGGCCGAGGGCCGCACCATTGCCGCCTTCGCGCTGTCCGAGCCCGACGCCGGCTCGGACGTGGCGGCCATGAGCTGCAGCGCCACCCGGGTGGAGGGCGGCTGGCGGCTTGATGGCGTCAAGACCTGGATCTCCAACGCCGGCCTGGCCGATCACTACGTCGTCTTTGCGCGCAGCGGCGAGGCCCTGGGTGCACGCGGCATCTCGGCCTTCATGGTCCCGGCCGACACCCCGGGGCTGGACGCCAGCGAGCGCATCGACGTGATCTCGCCGCACCCGCTGGGCACGCTGCGCCTGAGCGACTGCCGCGTCGGCGATGCCCAGCTGCTGGGCGAGCCCGGCCAGGGCTTCAAGATCGCGATGGGCACGCTCGACAGCTTCCGAACCACCGTGGGCGCGGCGGCGCTGGGTTTTGCCCGCCGGGCGATGGCCGAGGGGGTGCAGCGCGCCCAACAGCGCAGCATGTTCGGCCGCACGCTGGCCGACTTCCAGCTCACGCAGATGAAGGTCGGCGAGATGGCACTGGCCATCGACGCCTCCACGCTGATGGTCTACCGCGCCGCCTGGACCAAGGACGTGCTGGGCCGGCGCGTCACCCGCGAAGCCTCGATGGCCAAGCTCTTCGCCACCGAGTCGGCCCAGCAGGTGATCGATGCGGCGGTGCAGCTGTTCGGCGGGCTGGGCGTGGTGCGCGGTGTGCCGGTTGAGCGGTTGTACCGCGAGATCCGGGCGCTGCGCATCTACGAGGGCGCCAGCGAGGTGCTCAAGCTGATCATCGGGGGGCGTGCACTGCAGGCCGAGGCTCCGCCCGGGGACGCCGGCGGGGCGGCGGCGTGAGCGCGGCGGCGGAGCTCGAGGCAGCGGCTGCCGTCACCGCGCCGGAGTTCGGCACGGCCGGCCGCTGGCTCTTCACGGCTTGCAGGGTTGCCGCCGTGGCCGGCACGCTGGTGTTCGTGGCCCTGGTGGCCATGTCCATCGTCTCGATCGGCGGGCGCAAGCTGGCCTCGATGCCGGTGCCCGGCGACGTCGAGCTGCTGCAGCTGTGCGCGGCCTTTGCGTCGTCCTCCTTCTTCGCCTGGTGCCACCTGAACCAGGGCGACGTCAAGGTCGACTTCTTCACAGAGCGGCTGCCGGCGCGCTGGGTGAACCTGCTGGATGCCCTGGCCTCGCTGATCGTCGCATCGGTCGGTGCGCTGCTGGCCTGGCGCACCGGCGCCGCCGTGGTCGAAGCCTTCGACGTCGGCGAGACAACCATGATCCTGGGCCTGCCGCTGTGGCCGGGCCCGGCACTGATGGTGCCCGGCTTCCTGCTGCTGAGCCTGGCCGGGTTGTACCGCTGCGCACTGCACCTGCGGCGTGCGCGCCGGGGTGGGCTCGGCTGACACCCTCGCCGATACGGCGTTGAGCGCGGCGGTCGGCACGGGCGCAGCGCCGGATCGGCACGGGGCCCCTGCAACAACGCAGGCGGGCCGCGCAGAACAAGGAGCGATACATGGACGCAATGAGCGGAATCACGGCGGGTCTGGTGTTGTTCGGCGTCATGCTGCTGCTCATGGTGATGCGCGTGCCCATCGGCATCGCGATGTTCTGTGTGGGCGCAGGGGGATACGTCTGGCTGACCGGCGGCAACTGGGCTGCGCTGCTGCAGTCGCTCAAGAACCTGGCCTATGCGCGGCTGTCGAACTACGATCTGGTCGTCATCCCGCTGTTCCTGCTGATGGGCCAGTTCGCGACCCACGGCGGCCTGTCGCGCGCGCTGTTCCGCTTCGTCAGCGCCTTCATGGGCCACTGGCGCGGCGGCGTGGCGATGGCCGCGGTGGGCGCCTGCGCCGGCTTCGGCGCGATCTGCGGCTCCTCGCTGGCCACTGCGGCCACGATGGGGCAGGTCGCCCTGCCCGAACTGAAGCGGCTGGGCTACGCCGGCAGCCTGTCCACCGGCACGCTGGCCGCGGGCGGCACGCTGGGCATCATGATCCCGCCGTCGGTGCCGCTGGTCATCTATGCCATCCTGACGCAGGAGTCCATCGGCAAGCTGTTCATGGCCGCGGTGCTGCCCGGCGCAATGGCGATGCTGGGCTACATGCTGGTGATCCGCCTGATGGTCACCCTGCAGCCCGACAGCGGCCCGGCCGGCCCGCGTGTGCCCTGGGGCGAGCGCCTGCGCGCGCTGAGTGCGGTGGCGCCGGTGTTCCTCGTCTTCGCGGTGGTCATCATCGGCATCTACGGCGGCTGGGCCAACCCGACCGAGGCCGCGGCCATCGGCGCGGCAGCCTGCGGCGTGCTGGCGGTGGCCACCGGCGGCATGCGCTGGCCCGGTCTGCTCGACACGGCGCTGGGCACCGCGCAGTCGACCGCGATGATCTTCCTCGTGCTGCTGGGCGCCGACCAGCTCAACACCGCGCTGGCCGTGTCGCAGATGCCGGCCGAGCTGGCCGCCTGGGTCCAGGGCAGCGGCCTGCCGCCGCTGCTGGTGATGCTGGCCATCCTGGCGGTGTACATCCTGCTGGGCTGCGTGATGGACAGCCTGGCGATGATCCTGCTGACGATCCCCGTGTTCTACCCGGTCGTGATGGGTCTGGACTTCTGGGGACTGAATCCGACCGAAAAGAGCGTCTGGTTCGGCATCCTTGCACTGATGGTGGTCGAGATCGGCTTGGTGCACCCCCCGGTGGGCATGAACGTCTATGTCATCAACCGCCTGGCGCGCACCGTGCCGCTGACCGAGACCTTCAAGGGCGTGATGCCCTTCCTGGTGTCGGACTTCCTGCGCATCGCGGCCATGCTGTTCTTCCCGGCCCTGTCGCTGGTGCTCGTGCGCACCTTCCAGACCTGAGCCGCCCCCGATCCGCAAGCCCGCTGCGGGCGCCTCTGCCCGCACGGCCCGGCCAACCCCGAAGGAGATGACGATGAAGGAGACGAAGTTGAAGATGAAGATGAAGACCGCCCCGATGCAGCGGCTGCCGCATCTGCGGCTGATCTGTCTGAGCGCCCTTGCCGCGGCAGCGGCCCTGCCGGCAGCCACGCCCGCGCGCGCCCAGACGGTGACGCTGAAGGTGCATCACTTCCTGCCGGGCACCTCCAACGTGCACAACAACCTGATCCTGGCCTGGTGCGACAAGGTGTCCAAACAGTCGGCCGAGCGACTGAAGTGCCAGATCTACCCGGCCATGCAGCTGGGGGGCACGCCGGCGCAACTGTTCGACCAGGCGCGCGACGGGGTGGCCGACCTCGTCTGGACCATCCCGACCTACTCGGCCGGACGCTTCATCAAGTCCGAGGTGTTCGAGCTGCCCTTCTTCACGCGCAGCGCCAAGGGATCGAGCCAGGCCTACTGGACCTACGTGCAGAAGTTCGCCACCGACGAGTACAAGGGCGTCAAACCGATCTTCCTGCACACCAACGACGGCTCCTCCTTCCACCTGAACAACGCCAAGGGCGTGAAGACGCTGGAGGAGCTCAAGGGCCTGAAGATCCGCGCGGCCACCCGGCTGAACTCGCGCATGCTCGCAGCGCTGGGCGCCACGCCGGTGCAGATGCCGCTGCCCGCGGTGCCCGAGTCGATGGCCAAGGGCGTCATCGACGGCGCGATGGTGCCCTGGGAGGGCGTGCCCGCGGCCAAGCTGCAGGAGATCGCCAAGAGCCACCTGGACGTGCCCGCCGGGCAGCCGAAGTTCGCCAACTCCATCTTCGCCTTCGTGATGAACCAGGCCCGCTACAACGGCCTGCCGCCCGAGCTGAAGAAGGTGATCGACGACAACAGCGGCGCGGCGGTTTCGGCCTGGGCCGGCGAGAAGGGCTTTGACGGCGTGGTGGCGGCCAACCACAAGCTCGCCAGCGGTCGCGGCAATCTGATCCATGCGCTGGGCGATGCGGAATACCCACGCTGGGTGAAGGCGGCCGAGGAGGTCGACGATCAGTGGGTCAAGGAAGTCAGCGCCAAGGGTGCCGACGGCAAGGCCCTGCTGGAAGAGGCGCGCGCGCTGATCAAGCAGTTCGATCACTGAGCGCGGTCCCTGAGCGCGGTCCCAGGGCACGGTCCCAGGGCGCACCCACCCGGCGCGGGCACCGCACCCGCGGTGCGCCCAGTCCAGACAAAAAAACGGCCCCCCGCAAAAGCTGGGGGCCGTTTTCGTTGTGCGTATGCAAGGGCAGGCCGCCCCGCGCGGGGCGGCCGCCGATCGCTCAGCCGTGGATCGACTCGTACTTCGCCTGCAGCTCCTCGGGCGACTCGACGAAGTCCGGGTGCTGCTCGATGCAATCGGCCGGGCAGACCAGCTTGCACTGCGGCTCGTCCTCGGCGCCCACGCATTCGGTGCAGCGCAGCGGATCGATGATGTACATCGGATCGCCGACGGCGATCGCTTCGTTCGGGCACACCGGCTTGCAGGCGTCGCAGGCGGTGCAGTTCTCGGTGATCACAAGGGCCATGGTGTCGTCTCCTCTTCGGGCCTGTCAGGCGGTTGCGGTGGCGGTTTCGAGTTCGCTGAGCTTGGCGTGACGGAAGGCGCCCCACAGTGCGGCGCCGATCGCCCCGGCAAAGATCGAGTCGGGGTGCGATTTTGCGTCGACCTTGACCTTCTCGTTGACCAT
Source organism: Burkholderiales bacterium (assembly GCA_016703325.1). Classification (GTDB taxonomy): domain Bacteria; phylum Pseudomonadota; class Gammaproteobacteria; order Burkholderiales; family Burkholderiaceae_C; genus Sphaerotilus. The sequence continues at coordinate 83,065 of JADJCH010000006.1, forward strand.
TTCCTCCTGGATCGCCGCGAGCAGGCCGGCGTCCAGCGCCAGACCGCCGGTGAGCAGCGCGGTGCCGCTCTTCACGCCGGTGACCTTGAGCAGCTTGACGATGCGCGAGGCCATCGACAGGTGGATGCCCTTGAGGATGTCGGCCGTGGCGATGCCGCGGCTGACCATGTTGATCACGTCGGTCTCGGCCAGCACGGCGCAGATCGAGCTGACCTTCTCCGGGTCCTGGGAGGTCTTGGACAGCGGGCCGATCTCCTCCACCGCCACGCCGAGGTAACGCGCGATGTTCTCCAGGAACTGGCCGGAGCCCGAGGCGCACTGGCTGGTCATCTTGTAGCTCAGCACCTTGCCGCGCTCGTCCACGCTGATGGCGCGGCCGTTGAGGGCGCCGATGTCCACCACCGCGCGGGCCTCGGGGTCGAGGAAGACGCCCCCGCGGGCGTGTGTGGTCATGGAGTAGAAGTGGCCGGTGGAGAACTTGACGTTCTCGCCTTCGCCGGTGGTGGCGACGTAGTCCATGTCGCCGGCGCTCAGGCCGGCGTCGGCCAGCACGCCCTCGTAGCCCTCGCGGGCCAGCGTCATGGGGTCGCGCCGACGGATGCGCTCGCAGCGCTTGGCCAGCCATTCAGGGCGGCCGTCCTCTTGGCTGCGGAACAGCACGGTCTTGACCGCGCCCGAGCCGATGTCGATGCCGATGGTGAGTGTCATATGTCGTTCCTCGAGTGGTGGGGCCAGCGCCGGGCCGCTCCCAAGCGGCCCCGCACCCCCACGGGGGGTGGCAGCGGCATTGCGCTGCCGGGGGTTGTCATCGCGCCTCGGCGGTCTTGCCTTCCTGGACCACGGCGCGCCAGGCGAAGGTGGCCCCGCCGAGCGCACCGGTGTAGATCGAGTCGGGGTTGATGTTCAGCGTCAGCTTGCCGTAGTTCTCTTCCACCAGCTCGACCAGCGCCTTGACGGCCGCCTCGTTCTTGGCCACGCCGCCGGTGAAGGTGAACTCGTTGCGGATGCCACCCGAGCGCGCCAGGATCGACATCGCGCGCAGGATGATGGCGCGGTGCAGACCGGCCATGATGTCCTCGCGCTTGTCGCCCAGCGCCAGGCGGTCGCGCAGCTCGGCACCGGCAAACACCGTGCAGGTGGAGTTGATGCGCACCTGCTTGGTGGACTGCATCGCCAGGGGCCCCAGCTCGTGCAGGCCCATGTTCATCTCGTCGGCGATGTAGCCCAGGTAGCGCCCGCAGCCGGCGGCGCAGCGGTCGTTCATCTGGAAACCTTCAACGATGCCTGCCGGGTCGACCTGGATGCCCTTGGTGTCCTGTCCGCCGATGTCGAGCACGGTGGCGGTGCCCGGGTACATCACGTGCGCGCCCAGGCCGTGGCAGAGAATCTCGCTGCGGATGTGTTCCTTGCTGAAGGGCAGTCGCGCGCGGCCGTAGCCGGTGCCGACGGTGTAGGTCTCTTCCATCTCCGTGTCGAGGATGCCCTTGATCGGTGACTCGATCTCGGCACGCCGGCCCTGCATCTGCGGCAGCGCGACAAAGCTGCGCTCCAGCGCGGACAGCAGGTGGCGGCGCACCGAGTCGCCGTAGACGCGGTTCTCGACCTCGATGATCGAGCGGTCGAACAGGTTGAGCAGGAAGTCGTAGCGTGTGCCCAGCGCCTTGGCCACCTCCTCGCCGACGGCCAGGTACTGGCTGCCGGCGATGTCGCGGAAGAAGTCGCTCTTGCGCTTGGCGCCGGGCGCGAACAGCGACGGTGCCTCGGCGCTCAGGCGCTTGAAGACCTCATCGAGCGCATCGCCCACGACGCTCTCGAAGTTCGAGATCGTCAGGTTGCGCCGGCAGGTGGCCTCCAGGTCGACCAGCTGCTCCAGGTACTGCTCGGAGCGGAAGTCGCGCTCCAGCTGGGCGATGAAGCCGTCCAGCTCGTGGTCCAGCGCGCCGCTGGCCTGCAGCGCCTGGCGGAACAGGTAGAAGCGCCCGTTGATGAGCGCCTCGGTCTTGGCCACCGCCGCGGCGGTGTCGTAGTTCGAGCGCGAGTTGGTGATGCCGCGGCCCAGGATGTTCTGGTTCTCGTCGATCACCACCGCCTTGGTGGTGGTCGAGCCGAGGTCGATGCCGATGAAGCAACGCATGGTGTGGGTCCTTTGCTGGAGAATCGGCCTTATTGGGCGTGGATCGGGATCGCGCGGGCGAGATTCCCCGGGTCGGGGTGGCCGTAGGTGCGCTTCTGCTTGACCATCTGGAAGTAGCTCTCCAGCCGGTTCTTGACGTTGGCCGCCGAGAAGTAGCGCGGGTCGACCAGGTCGGTCTCGATGAAGGCGGCCGGCTTGCCGGTGCGCTTCTCCACCTCGCGCAGGATCAGCAGCTGGCCGGCCGAGAAGCTGTTGCAGCTCTTGATCGAGTTGATCAGCAGCCCGTCGGCCTGGTACTCGTCGATGTACTTGCAGATCATGTCCACGCGCGAGGGCAGGTTCAGGTTGGTGTAGCAGCCCAGGCAGTACTCGGCCAGCGACTCCAGAGGGTGGTCCGGATCGTGGCGGAAACCGAAGTCGTACAGCCCGCCCACCTTGGCGTAGGTGGAGGACACGACCACCGCACCTTCGTCGTAGAACATCTTCCAGAAGTCGCGGAAGCTGGTCCAGTTCGGCGGGCCCTCGACCACCAGGCGGTACTTCTCCTCGCCCATGTTGCCCTCGGGCGTGACGGGGCCCAGCCCCAGGCGCACGCGCTCCTCGATCTCCTCGCGCAGCACACGGTAGTACTCGGTGGCCTCGGGGGTGCCGCGGAAGGCGGTGAAGATGGGGCCGATGTAGTAGACCGCGCCGAAGTAGCCGTCGATCGGGCTGGGCCGGTTCTTGGCCGACTGCAGCACGCGCACCAGGTCGTCCTCGGCCTTGACCGATTCCTTCATGTACTGGCGCAGGCGGTCGATGTCGAACTTGACGCCCGAGACGCGCTCGAGCGTCGGGATGACGGTCTCCTTGAGCTGCTTGACGACGTAGTCGCGCATGTTCGGCGCGATCTTGCCCTCGCCCTGGTAGGGCACGTGCAGCATCACCGTCTCGCAGCCGTACTTGTGGCGCACCAGCTCGAACCACTTCATGAAGGTGAAGCAGCCGGTGTAGCTCAGCAGCAGCAGGTCGGGGCGCGGCATCGGGTCGCCGGTGGGGCCGATCTCGCCGCCCATCATCATGCCGAGGTCGGCCTTGACGTAGGTGCACACGTCCTCGGACTGGCCGTCGCGCTCGGCGTCCATGATGAACTTGCCGCTCTTCTTGCGCATGCCGTTCTGCAGCGCATTGGTCTCGGGCAGGCTGCGTGCGAAGTCGAAGCACATCAGCAGTTCGTTGAGGTTGCCCGGCACGAAGGTGGCGGCGACCTTGCGGTTGTTGGCGCGGGCCGTGGCCAGCTCCATGTAGTTCTTGTTGATCAGCTCCTTCTGGAGCCACATCGCGTCTTCCTTCTGGACGTTCTGCGGCTTCTTGGCGGTGCCCGTGGGCTTGGGCATGGCGATCGGGGTGTTCATCTCGTGGTCTCCTTGGTTCGTCGGCGTCAGGCAGCGTTCCAGAGCTTGATGGAGTCGGCAAAGGTGCCGGCCTGCTCACGAATGGGGGCCATCTGGCCGGTGTTCTCGGCGTACTTGAAGGCGGTGTGGGGGATGCCGTGCTGGCTCAGCACGTCCTGCAGCATCGGGCGCTCCAGCAGCGCCGGGTCGCAGAACGACGGAGCGGCAAAGATCACCCCCTCGGCGCCACGCGTCTTGACCTGCTTCATCAGGAATACGCCCTTCTCTTCGCGCGTGGCGTCGTACTTGGCGGCGGTGGCGGCACTGCGGTGCAGGAAGGCCTTGGACAGCTCCTCCAGCGGGTTGGCGTTGGCGGGCACCTCGTCGAGCAGCCACTTGCACACCAGCATGAAGTCGTCGTCCACCACGTAGCAGCCGGCCATCTCGATGGACTTGATCAGCGCCAGCGGCGGCTGCTCGCAGAAGCTGCCGTTGATGACCACGCGGGCGTTGTCGCGCTTGGCGCGGGTGACCTGCTCGGCCGCCACCAGGTAGTCGCGCACCAGCTGGGTGTGCTCCTCCACCGGCAGCACCATGCCGGCGCGCAGCAGCAGGTACACCTCCGAGGTCGGGGCCTGCCAGGGCTTGGCGGCGCGGTAGGCGTACAGGTCGCGGATGACCTGCCGGTTCTCGTTGTAGACCGCGATCGAGGCGTTCAGCTCGGCGTCGGTGATCGGGCTGCCGCGCATTTGCCCCAAGTCGTCGCGGATGTGCTGCATCTCCTGCTGGTAGAACACGCCGCCGACGTTGTCCTGGTAGTTCTGCGGCACGTCCACGTAGCGCACATACTTGTCCTTGAACAGCAGTTGCCACATGCCCGAGAGGTTGCGGATCACGTCGCAGATGCTGGGGAAGAGCATCCCGTCCATGCAGTCCAGGCGCCCGGTCAGGCCCAGCTCGATGGTCGAGCGCGGGATGCGGCAGATGTAGCTCTGGTAGTAGGCGTCACCCTGGATGACCTCCATCTGGTCGCCGCCGCCGAGGATGCCCACCGGCAGGTAGCCGGCGGCATGGATCAGCTCGCGCGGCACGTACACCGGCATGTAACCGATGGCCTTGCGGCCCGGCACGGCGGCTTTCCACGCCTTGACGGACTCGAAGTGCAGGTCTTCGAACAGGGCCTCGCAGCGTTGCACGATGCGGGTGACTTCAGGCAAAGGGGTGCTCATCAGCGGTGCTCCCAGGCAGGTGCGCGCTTGGCGAGGAAGGCATCCAGCCCCTCGTTGGCGTCGCGGGTGGTCATCAGGCGTTGCAGGTATTGGCGCTCTACGCGCGCCAGGTCGTCGCGCAGCGCAGCCAGGCGCGGTGCGCGCACGGCTTCGAGCGCATGCGCCAGCGCCGCCGCACTGCGCGGCGCCAGGTGCTCGTCGAAATAGGCCAGCGCAGCGGCGGCAGGGTCATCGGCCAGTGCGTGCACCAGGCCGATCGCCAGGGCCGTCTCGGCGCCGATGCTGCGCCCCGAGCACAGCAGGTCCTCGGCGGCCAGTGCACTCACTCGCCAGGGCAGCAGGCAACTGGCGGCCGGAGCGAAGACGCCCAGGCGGATCTCGGGCTGGCCGAACTGGGCGTTGGGCGCCGCGAAGATCGGGCCGCCGGCCAGCGCGATCTCCAGGCCGCCGCCCAGGCACTGGCCGCGCACGGCCACCAGCACCGGCACGCGACAGCCCGCCAGCGCCAGGATCAGCGCGTGCAGCGCGCCCAGCATGCCCGCGCAGCGGTCGGCCAGGTGTTCCTCGACACTGGCGCCGAAGCTGAAGTGCGGGCCCTCGGCGTCCAGCAGCACGCCGCGCAGCGCCGGCGTGTCGCGGTGGGCATCGAGCGCGGCCTGAAGCGCGCCGATCATCTCGGCGTCGCAGATGTTGGCCTTGGGGCGCGCCAGCGTCAGGCGCAGCAGCGCGCCTTCACGCTCCAGCGCGACCCGCAGCGGCGGGTTGGATGCTGTCTCAGCCATGGTGCTTCGCCTGGGGCTGGATCTCGTCGTGCAGTCTGCCCACCCAGCTCTGGCCGGCGGCCAGCTTCTGGCGCAGCAGCACGAAGTCCACCTCGCGGTCGTCCTTCGGCCCCTCGTTGAAGGCGGTGAAGCCCGAGCGTGCCTCGGTCATCATGTTCAGCGCCAGCCAGGCCCGCGAGTTCTCCTTGTTGCGGTTCCAGGCGTCGAGCTTGGGCTTGCGCAGTTCCTCGATGGTCTTGGTGGTGCAGTCGGGGAAGGTCAGCAGCATCTTGGCGCAGAGCTCCTCGACCTTGGCGTCCAGCAGCGACAGATCCACCGTGCCGCGCTTCATCAGCGCCTTGCCCTCCTCCAGCGCGGCACCGGTCTTGGGCTCGCCGTAGACGTTGCGGCCGAACTCGTCGACCATGCGCTGGGTCTCCACCGTCGGATTGGCGATGAACTTCCCGTCCACCTTCAGCGCCGGCACGATGTCGGTGAGCACACCCATCTGGTAGGCCTTGTGGGCGCTGAAGGGCTCGCACAGCACGCAGGCGGCCATGGCGCGCTCGGCGCCCACCACCACCGGCAGGAAGTCGGTGGCCCCGCCGATGGGTGCCGAGCCGTGCTTCGGGCCGGCCTGGCCGTAGCGTGCCAGATCCGACGACACCGAGAAGTCGCAGGCCATGCCGATCTCCTGGCCGCCGCCGATGCGCATGCCGTTGACGCGGCAGATCACCGGCTTGTCGCAGGCCAGGATGGCGCTGACCATGTCGTTGAACAGGCGCATGTACTGGCGGTACTCCTGCGGCTGGCCGGCGTAGTACTCGGCGTACTCCTTGGTATTGCCGCCGGTGCAGAAGGCCTTGTCGCCCGCACCGGTGAAGACCACGCAGTTCACCGAGCGGTCGTTGCTCGCGGCGCGCAGGGCCAGGATCACGCCCTTGACCATGTCGGTGGTGTAGGAGTTGAACTGGCTGGGGTTGTCCAGCGTGATCCAGGCGTTGTACAGACCGGCAACCTCCTCGCCGTTGGGTCGGCGGGCGGGGCGCTTCTCATATCGCACGCCGGGCTTGTGGAAGTCGTCGACCAGGTCGTGATTCTTGAAGTCGTCGCGGGGCTGGGGGGTGGCGGTGGCATTCACTGCGGGTCTCCTGCGGTCAAGTGGCGGTGGCTCAAGGGTTGCTTCAGTCCGTGACCAGTCCGGGTTATTACGGTATTGCGGTACTGATTTACCCCTTTGAGGCCATTCTCAACCGTTTTTGGGGGATGCATTTGAGCTAGATCAGATGCCTGAGCGCTGCGTGCGGGTTCACTGGCGGCACTCGAACTGGAGGAGTTCCATGCCCCCGATTTCTTCCCCCCCCCAACCGTTGTCGCGCAGCTTCTCGCTGGCGATCGCAGGCAGCGGCGGGGCCGGCGTGATGACCGCCGGCACGCTGTTGCTGGACGCGGCAGCCCGCGCCGGCCTGTATGGCCTGATGGTGCGCACCAGCGGTCCGCAGATTCGAGGCGGCGAGGCCGCCGCACTGCTGCGCATCGGCACACGGCCGATCGCCACCCTGGATGACCGCTTCGACGTACTGCTGGCGATCGACTGGCAGAACCTGAACCGCTTCGGCGACGAGATCCCCATGGGCGGGCACAGCCTGCTGGTGGGTGACGCCGATGCCGGCGACGCGCCCGGGATCTTCCTGGATCAGGGCGCCCGGCTGGTGACGCTGCCGCTGAAAAAGACCGCCAAGGCCGCCGGCGGCGCCTGGGTCAACATGGTGGCGCTGGGTGTGGCCGGCGCGCTGGCCGGCCTGCCCCAGGCGGCACTGGAGGACGCCCTGCGCGCCAGCTGGAAGCGCTCGGCCGAGGCGCTGGTGCCGAACCTGGCGGCACTGCAGCAGGGCGTGAAGCTGGCACAGGCGCTGGACGGGGTCCTGCCCGAGCCCTTGGCGCCCAGCACCGCTGCACCGGCAAGGCCGCGTTGGCTGCTGTCCGGCAACGAGGCGGCCGGCTGCGGTGCGCTGCGCGGCGGGGTGCGCTTCGTCGCCGCCTACCCGATCACGCCGGCCACCGAGTTGCTCGAATGGATGGCGCCGGCCCTCTCCCGCGTGGGCGGTAGCCTGCTGCAGGCCGAGGATGAGCTGGCGTCCGTGAACATGATCATCGGCGCCTCCTACGGCGGCGTGCCCTCGCTCACCGCCACCGCCGGCCCCGGCCTGGCGCTGATGACCGAAGGCATCGGCCTGGCCGTGGCCGCCGAGGTGCCCATCGTGGTGGTGGACGTGATGCGCGGCGGCCCGTCCACCGGCATTCCGGCCAAGAGCGAGCAGAGCGACCTGTCCTTCGCGGTGGACGGCCTGCACGGCGATGCGCCGCGCCTGGTGCTGGCACCCAACGGCATCGACGATTGTCTGGCCACCACCGAGTGGGCGGTGCAGCTGGCCGAGGCGCTGCAGTCGCCCGCGCTGCTGCTGTCCGACCAGTTCATGGGTCAGTCGCGCGCCGTGATCGACCAGCCCACGCAGGCCCCCGTGCCGGCGCAGCGGCTGGTGGCGGCGGCCCACACGGAGGGCTACCAGCGTTACGCCGACACGCCCTCGGGCATCTCACCGATGGCCATTCCCGGCACGCCGGGCGTGGCCTATACCGCCGACGGCCTGGAGCACACCGAGCGGGGCATCCCCAGCAGCCAGGCGCGCGACCACGTCAAGCAGCTGGAGAAGCGCCTGCGCAAGCTGACGCAGCACGACTACGGCTCACGTTGGGCCGACATCGAGGGCAATGCCGATCTGGCGGTGATCACCTTCGGCTCCACCACCGCCGCGGTGCGAGAGGCGCTCACCCGTGCCGCCGAGGCGGGCACTGCGCTGCGCCTGGTGTCCATCCGCCTGCTGGCCCCTCTCAAGCCGGAGGTGCTCGCGCAGGCGCTGGACGGCGTGCGCCAGGTGCTGGTGGTCGAACAGAACCACGGTGGTCAGCTGCTGCGCTACCTGCGCAGCCGCTGCGACCTGCCGGGCCGCCCCTCGGGCCTGCACCGCCCCGGCCCGCTGCCGCTGCGCCCAGGTGACCTGACGCGCGCCTTCATCGACTGGGCCGCGGCCCACGCAAACACCGGAGTGACCGCATGAACGACATGACCGAGGTCATCAAGCTGACGGCCGCCGACTTCAAGTCGGACTACAAACCCATCTGGTGCCCGGGCTGCGGCGACTACACCGTGCTGGGTTCGGTCACCAAGGCGATGAGCCTGCTCGGACGCCCGCCACACGAGGTGGCGGTGGTGTCGGGCATCGGCTGCAGCTCGCGCATCCCCGCCTACACCACCTGCTACGGCTTCCACGGCGTGCATGGGCGGGCCTTGGCCGCCGGCACGGGGCTGAAGGCCGCACGCCCGGACCTGACCGTGATCGTCGCCGGCGGCGACGGTGACGGCTATTCGATCGGCGGCAACCACTTCATGCATGCCTGCCGGCGCAACCTGGACCTGACCTACATCGTGATGGACAACCACGTGTACGGCATGACCAAGGGCCAGGCCTCGCCGACCACCGAGCCGGACTGGGACAACAAGCTGTCGCCGGGCGGCACCGGCATCCGCTCGTTCCACCCGCTGGTGATCGCGCTGGCGGCCGGGGCCAACTTCGTGGCCCGTGCCTTCTCGGGCGACCCGAACGGCACGGCCGACATCATCGCGCAGGCGGTGCGCCACCCGGGCTTCTCCTTCGTCGAGATCCTCAGCCCCTGCGTGACCTTCCGGCCCGAGCAGCGCTCCTGGCGCGATCAGGTGCACCCCGCGGCCGTGCCGGAAACCGATGACCCAGCCCGCGCAGCACGCCGCATCATGACCGACGACGGCTTCAACATCGGCGTACTCTACGCCGGCAACCGTACCCCCTACGCCCGCACCCCCGCGGCCAGCGCCACGCCGGCCGAGATCGAACAGGAGTTTGCGCTGTGACCGACCGAAGCAATCCGGCCCTGCCGCGCTCGCTGACCGAGCTGATGGGCCAGGCCCTGACGATGGAACGCGAAGCCGTGGCCCGCTACAGCGAGCTGGCCGACATGATGGAGACGCACAACAACCCCGAGGTGGCGGTGTTGTTCCGCAAGATGGCCGGCTACGAGCAGCTGCACGTCAACCAGATCCTGGCCGACATGGGCTGGGCCGACGACGTGGTGCTGCCGCGCCAACGCGGCGTCTGGGGCACGCCCGAATCGCCCGAGGTGGTGCCCATCGAGGAGATGCACTACTTGATGCACCCCTGGCACGCGCTGCAGCTGGCGCTGGCGGCCGAACAGCGCGCCGAGGCCTTCTTCGCCGAGATGGCCGGCACCGCCACCACCGAGGCGGTGCGCCGCGCGGCCGAGGAGATGCGCCGGGAGGAGGCCGAACACGTTGCGCTGGTGCGCGAGTGGCTGGCCAAGGTGCCGCAGCCCGAAGGCGACTGGGCGGTGGACCCCGACCCGCCGCGCTACATCGACTGACCGGGGCTCGCCCCCGATTGCGAAGTCCGGCGCCTGCAGGGGTGCCGTCAGCGGATCCGGTCGGCCGGACCCGTCGGCGGTGCACGCCCCTGCACAGGCCGCGCCTTCACCTGCCCAGGATTTGCCATGTGCCATGTGGGCACCGGTGGAGCGCCGGTGCCCGATGGTTCAGGAGGTTGCCCATGCACACCCTGTTGCCAGACGGCTGGAAACCGCCCATCGGCTACGCCAACGGCATCGTCGCACCCGCCGGCGCGCGCATCGCCTTCATCGCCGGCCAGGTGGGCTGGAATGCCCAGCAGGTGTTCGAGTCCGAGGCGCTGTTGCCGCAGTTCGAACAGGCGCTGCGCAACGTGCTGGCGGTGCTGGCCGTGGCGGGCGGGCGCCCGGAGCACATCTGCCGCATGACCGCCTACTGCTGCGACAAGCCGTCCTACCTGGCAGTGCGCAGGGAGCTTGGGGCTGTGTGGCGCCGGCTGATGGCCACGCCCCAGGGCGTCCACTATCCAGCCATGAGCATGATCTTCGTGTCCGACCTGCTCGACCACCCGGGCAAGGTCGAACTCGAGGCCACTGCCGCGATCCCGGGAGTCTGACCCATGGCCCTTGTCGGCAACCGAGCTGAAGACTGCCTGCTCAGCGGCCGGGCCCTGCACGCCTGGTATGGGTCGAGCCACGTGCTGCACGGCGTGGACATCGACATCGGCGAAGGCGAGACCGTGGGGCTGCTGGGCCGCAACGGCATGGGCAAGAGCACGCTGATCCGCACCCTGCTGGGCCACGTGACGCACCGTGACGGTGAGATCCGAGTGCGTGGAGCGGACTGCTCGCGGGCCCGGCCACACGAGGTGGCGCGGCGCGGCGTGGCCTACGTGCCCGAGGGGCGCGGCGTGTTCGGCAACCTGAGCGTGCGCGAGAACCTGTTGATGGCCGCCAGGCCGCCGCTGCGGCGCAGCGGCGGCTGGACGCTCGAACGTGTGCTGCAGACCTTCCCGCGTCTGGCCGAGCGGCTGCACCACCTGGGAGGCCAGCTCTCGGGGGGCGAGCAGCAGATGCTGTCGATCGGCCGCGCCCTGATGACCAGCCCGGACCTGATCGTGCTCGACGAGGCCACCGAGGGGCTGGCGCCCAAGATCGCCACACTGATCTGGGAGGTGATTGCGCAGATCCGCGCCGACGGCATCGCCACCCTGATCGTCGACCGCAACCACCGCCTGGTGTCCGAGCATGCCGACCGGCTGGTGGTGCTGCAAAAGGGCCAGGTGGTGCTGCAGGGCAGTGCCGCCGAGCTGCGCGGCAGCCAGGAACTGGCCCGCTGCCTAGGACTGTGATGCCGGGCCTTGTTGCCGTGACGCAAGCGCATTGAAGAGAACACCGTGATGAGGAGACCGACATGACCCAATCGACCCCTGCGCCCGGCAGCGACCACGTCGTACCGCCGCCGCCGACCCCCTTCAACTTCGCCGCCCACCTGGTCGAGCGCAATGTCGGGCGCGGCGAGCGTGCCGCCTACGTCGACGACGACGGCACGCTGACCTACGCGGCCCTGGCCGAGCGGCTGCGCCGCGTCGCCGCCGGGCTGCGCGAGCTGGGCATCCGGCGCGAGGAGCGCGTGCTGCTGCTGATGCACGACTGCAATGACTGGCCGGTGGCCTTTCTCGGCGCGATGTACGCCGGCCTGGTGCCGGTGGCGGTCAACACCCTGCTGAGCGCCGACGACTACGCCTACATGCTCGAGCACTCGCGCGCCCAGGCTGCGCTGGTATCGGGTGCACTGCTGCCGATGCTCAACGCCGCGATGGTCAAGAGCGACCACGAGCTGCGCAAGGTGATCGTCTCGCACCCTGCGGCGCCGCTGCACCCCTCGGAGCAGACCTTCGAGGCCTTCGTGGCTGGCCATGCGCCGCTGCTGCGCCCGGCCGCCACCGGGCCGGACGACCCCGGCTTCTGGCTCTACTCGTCGGGCTCCACCGGCCGGCCCAAGGGCACGGTGCACTCGCAGGCCAACCCCTACTGGACCGCCGAGCTGTACGGCAAGGGTGTGCTCGACCTGCGCGAGGACGACGTGTGCTTCTCCGCGGCCAAGCTGTTCTTTGCCTACGGCCTGGGCAATGCGCTGAGCTTCCCGCTCAGTGTGGGGGCAACGACGCTGCTGATGGCCGAGCGCGCCACCCCCGAGGCCACCTTCCGGCGATGGCGCGGCGAGGTCGGCGGCATCAAGCCGACGGTGTTCTACGGCGCCCCCACCGGCTATGCCGGCATGCTGGCGCACCCCGGACTGCCCGGGCGCGACGGTCTGGCACTGCGACTGGCCTCGTCGGCCGGCGAGGCACTGCCCGCTGAAATCGGTGAGCGTTTCGAGCGCGCCTACGGCATCGTCATCGTCGACGGCATCGGCAGCACCGAGATGCTGCACGTCTACCTGAGCAACCGGCCCGAGCGGGTGCGTTACGGCACCACCGGCTGGCCGGTGCCGGGCTACCGGCTGGAGCTGCGCGCCGAAGGCGGCGGCGAAGCGGCGGATGGCGAGCCCGGCGACCTGTACATCCAGGGCCCGTCGGCCGCGCTGATGTACTGGGGCAACCAGGCCAAGACACGCGAGACCTTCCAGGGCAGCTGGACCAAGAGCGGCGACAAGTACATCCGCAACGCCGACGGCAGCTACACCTACGCCGGGCGCAGCGACGACATGCTCAAGGTCAGCGGCATCTATGTGTCGCCCTTCGAGGTCGAGGCCACGCTGGTGCAGCACCCGGCGGTGCTGGAAGCGGCGGTGATCGGCACCACCGACGCCGACGGACTGACCAAGACCAAGGCCTTCGTCGTGCTCAAGTCCGGCGCCCAGGCCGACGAGGCCGAACTGAAGGCTTTCGTCAAGGACCGGCTGGCCGCCTACAAGTACCCGCGCAGCATCGAGTTCCTCGGTGAGCTGCCCAAGACCGCGACCGGGAAGATCCAACGCTTCCGCCTGCGCGAACGCGAGGCCGCGACCGCGGTATCGGGCGCGGCCGGCTGAGCGTCTTCTTGACGCCGCCTGATCCCATCCAAAGCCACCATCCATCCCCCCCAAAAATCCGGAGACAACCGATGACACCCGCTCCCATTCAATGGCCCGCCGTCAAGGCCCTCGCCGCGGCCGCAGCGCTGCTGTGCGGCGCAGCCGCCCCAGCGCAGGGCCTGCCGCCCCTCAAAGTGGGGTTGATGCTGCCGGCCACGGGCACCTACGCGGCGCTGGGCACGGCGATCGAGAACGGCTTCAGGCTGCACGTGGCCGAGCAGGGCGGCAAGCTCGGCGGACGAGAGATCACCTTCTTCAAGGTCGATGACGAAAGCGACCCCGCCAAAGCCACCGACAACGTCAACAAGCTGATCAAGCGCGACGGCGTGGACGTCGTCGTCGGCAGCGTGCACTCCGGCGTCGCGCTGGCGATGGCCCGGGCGGTGAAGGCCAGCAGGACGCTGCTGATCGTGCCCAACGCCGGCGCCGACGCGGTGACCGGCCCGATGTGCGCGCCCAACATCTTCCGCAGCAGCTTCAGCAACTGGCAGCCCGGCTATGCGATGGGGCAGGTGATGGCCGCCAAGGGCCACAAGAAGGCCATCGCGATCACCTGGAAGTACGCCGCAGGCGAAGAAATGGTGCGGGGCTTCCGGGAGGCCTTCGAGAAGGCCGGCGGCCAGGTCGTCAAGGAGTTGACGCTGCCGTTTCCGAACGTCGAGTTCCAGGCCCTGCTCACCGAGATCGCCGCGGCCAGGCCCGACGCGGTGTTCTCCTTCTTTGCCGGCGGCGGCGCGGTGAAGTTCGTCAAGGACTATGCCGCCGCAGGTCTGAAGAAGGGCATCCCGCTGTACGGCACGGGTTTTCTCACCGACGGCACGCTGGAGGCCCAGGGCGCCGATGCCGAGGGGGTGCTGACCACGCTGCATTACGCGGACGCACTGGACACGCCGCGCGACCAGGCCTTCCGTCTGGCCTACGCCAAAGCCTACAAGCTGCAGCCGGACGTCTACGCAGTGCAGGGCTACGACGCCGCGCAGATGCTGGGCGCCGGTCTGGCCGCGGTCAAGGGCGACCTGAACCACCGCGACGACCTGATCAAGGCCATCGAGTCGGCCCGGATCGACAGCCCGCGCGGCGCCTTCACCCTCTCGGCCAGCCACAATCCGGTGCAGGACATCTACCTGCGTCAGGTCGTCGGCCGGGAGAACAAGGCGGTGGGTGTGGCCTCCAAGGCGCTCGCCGATCCCGGCCGCGGCTGCCGCATGTGAACTGAACCCAACCCCTGCACGCTGCGCACGCCCCCTCAAGGGGGCAACGCCAGCGGCCCGGCGGAACCGGTTCCGCGTCGTACGCTTGGTTGACCCCCATCGAAAACGCATGGACATCACCACCTTCCTCATCCAGTGCCTGAACGCGCTGCAGTACGGGCTGCTGCTGTTCCTGGTCGCCTCGGGGCTGACGCTGATCTTCGGGATCATGGGCGTCATCAACCTGGCGCACGGCAGCTTCTACATGATCGGCGCGTACATGGCCTATGCGCTCGCGCCGCTGGTGGCAGCCACCTTCGGCGGCGGCTTTTTCGCCACGCTGTTCGTCGGGCTGCTGCTCGCCGTCGTGCTGGGCTACCTGCTGGAATGGGCCTTCTTCAGCTTCCTGTACCAGCGCGAGCACCTGCAGCAGGTGCTGATGACCTACGGGCTGATCCTGGTCTTCGAGGAGCTGCGCAGCCTGATCGTCGGCGACGACGTCTACGGCGTGAAGCCGCCCGACTGGCTGGCCGGCGCCATCCCGCTGGGCGAGGTCATGACCTACCCGGTGTATCGGCTGTTCATCTCGCTGGTGTGTCTGGCATTGGCCGCCGGCATGTGGTTCGTCTTCAGCCGCACCCGCCTGGGCATGATGATCCGCGCCGGCGCCTTCAACCGGGAGATGGTGCAGTCGCTGGGCATCGACATCCAGTTCCTCTACCGCGTGGTCTTCGCCGCGGGGGTGGCGATCGCGGTGCTGGCGGGCATGGTGGCCGCACCGGTGTCCTCGGTCTACCCGGGCATGGGCAACCAGGTGCTGATCATCTGCTTCGTCATCGTCGTCATCGGCGGTATCGGCTCGATCCGGGGTGCGCTGCTGGCCGCGCTGCTCATCGGCCTGGTGGACACCTTCGGCAAGGTGCTGCTGCCGCAGGCGGCGGGCGTGCTGGTGTACGTCCTCATGGCGCTCATCCTGTTGTGGAAACCCGACGGCCTGTTCAAGGCAGGCTGAACCCCATGCACTCACCCAAATTCCTCTTCGTCGCCGGGGTGTTCGCTCTGCTGGCGGCCTATCCGCTGGCGGCGGGCCAGTTCGGCATCGATCTGGTCACCAAGACCATGATCTACGCCATCCTGGCGCTCAGCCTGGAGCTGCTGGTCGGGACCACCGGGCTGGTCTGCTTCGGCCAGGCCGCCTTCTTCGGCACCGGCGCCTACGCGGCCGTGCTGCTCGGCCGCGGCGATGCCGCGTCGGCGCTGTGGCTGCTGCCGCTGTGCATGGCGGTGGCAGGCGCCTACGCACTGGTCGTGGGCGCCCTGAGCCTGCGCACCCGCGGCGTGTACTTCATCATGGTGACGCTGGCCTTCGCCCAGATGGCCTTCTATGTGGTCCACGACACCCCGTTGGGGGGCGGCACCGACGGCATTTACATCGAGCAGTCGCCCACTCTGCTCGGCCTGGACCTGAGCCGGCCGCTGCCGATGTACGGGCTGACGCTGGCGATGCTGGCTGCCGCCTTCGGCTTCCTGGCGTTGCTGCTGCGCTCGCGTTTCGGCCGTGCGCTGGCGGGCGTGCGGGTCAACGAACAGCGCATGCGCGCGGCGGGCTTCGCCACCTACCCGTACAAGCTGGCCGCATTCACGCTGTCGGGCTCGATCGCCGGGCTGGCCGGCTTTCTTTTTGCGGTGAAGGACGGCCTGGTCAACCCCGAGCTGATGAGCTGGCACCTCTCGGGAGCCCTGCTGGTGATGATCATCCTCGGTGGCCTGGGTCACCTGCGCGGTGCACTCATGGGCGCCTTCGCCTTTGCGCTGCTGCAGGAGCTGTTCCAGTCCGAAGCGATCTGGGGCGGCTTCGCCAAACACTGGCACCTCGGTCTGGGGCTGACCATCATCCTGACGGTGGCGCTGCTGCCGCGCGGCCTGGCCGGATTGCCGCAGCAGTGGCGAGACGCCCTGATGGGTCGCCAGTCACGCAGCCGTTCCCCTCAAGCACCCGTCTGAGCAAGCCCATGAACAATCCCTCTCCCGCCCTGGACGTGCTGCTGCGCTGCAGCGGGCTGACCCGCCGCTGGGGCGGCCTGGTGGCCGTCAACGACGTGGCTGTCGAGCTGGTTCGCGGCACGGTGCACGCGGTGATCGGCACCAACGGCGCGGGCAAGTCCACGCTCATCAACCTGCTGTCGGGCGAGATTGCCCCCTCGGGCGGACGCATCGAGCTGATGGGGCAGGAGGTGACGCAATGGACCCAGCCGCGCCGCGCCCGCGCCGGGCTGGGTCGAAGCTACCAGCGCAACACCATCTTCCCCGAGTTCAGCGTGCTGGAGAACTGCCGATTGACGGCACAGTCTCGCTGGCAGAGGCCCTGGCGCTGGTGGCAGAGCGCCTGGACCTGTGCAGACAGCCACGCGGCAGCCCGCGAGGCGGCCGCCTCGGCCGGCCTGTCCGAGAGCCTGGACCGGATCGCCGGGACGCTGTCGCACGGCCAGAAGCGCCAGCTGGAGATCGCCATGTGCCTGGCCACCGGCCCGGAGGTGCTGCTGCTCGACGAGCCGCTGGCCGGCATGGGCGCCGAAGAGACCGAGCGCATGCTGGAGCTGCTCGCCAGCCTGCGCCGCCACCATGCCATCCTGCTGGTCGAACACGACATGGATGCGGTTTTTCGCATCTCCGACCGCATCACCGTCATGGTCAACGGCGCCGTCATCGCCTCCGGTTCACCCGATGCGGTTCGCCGCGACGACAAGGTTCAGTCCGCCTACCTGGGTGAGCACTGACAGCCCGGTTGCGCAGCCCCTCGCATTGTCCGTCTCCAAGAACCCCGCCGCCCCACCATGCCCTGCTACGCTTTGGATGACCTCGTCCCTGTTGTCGACCCGACGGCCTACGTCCACCCCAGCGCGGTGCTGATCGGCGCGGTGATCGTCGGTCCGGGCTGCTACATCGGACCCTGCGCCAGCCTGCGCGGCGACTTCGGCCGCATCGTGATCGGCGCCGGTGCCAACATCCAGGACGGCTGCGTGCTGCACAGCTTCCCGGATGCCGAGTTGCGCGTAGGCGAGAACGGCCACATCGGTCATGGCGCAGTGCTGCATGGTTGCACCATCCATGCCGATGCCCTGGTGGGCATGAATGCGGTGGTGATGGACGGTGCCGAGGTGGGGGCGCAGGCCATGGTCGCCGCCTGCGCCTTCGTGCCCGCCGGGAGCCGCCTGCCGCCTCGCACGCTGTGCGTTGGTGTTCCGGCCAGGGCGCTGCGGGAGCTGAGCGGCGAGGAGATGGCCCGCAAGCTGGATGGGACTCGGGCCTACCAGCACCTGGCGCTCCGCAGCGCAGCCTCCCTGCGCGAGGTCAGCCCCCTGGCTGCGCCGCCACGGACCGGCGACCACTGAGCGTTTCGGGGCCGGGGGGGGCCCCGGAGTTCAGGATCAGGGTCAGGGGCAGGCTGCGCTGTCGGCCGCGGGAACGGCGCACGCATCCCGTCGCACGATGGACACCCCGTTCTTCACGGCCGTCATCTCGGCGAGGATCGCCACGGCGATCTCGGGAGGGGTGTGGCTGCCGATCGGCAGTCCCACGGGGCCGTGCAGACGGGCCAGCTGGGCGTCGGTCATGTCGAAATGCTGCGCAAGCCGCTGCTGCCGCCTGGCGTTGTTCAGACGTGAACCGATCGCGCCCACGTAGAACGCGGGTGACCTGAGCGCCTCCAGCAGCAGCATGTCGTCGAGCTTCGGGTCGTGGGTCAGTGCCACCACCGCGCAACGTGGATCCGGCTCCATCGCCAGAAACGCGTCGTCCGGCATGCTGGTGACCAGCCGTGCGTCCGGTACGTCCCAGCACCGACCGTACTCCTCGCGCGGGTCGCAGACCGTGACCTCGTAGTCCAGTGCCTGGGCCATGCGCGCGAGGTACTGCGAAACCTGCCCGGCGCCGATGATGAGCAGGCGCCATTGGGGCCCGTGCAGGGTGGTCAGGCCCGACCCGTCCCAGCGCAGCGCCTCGCCGGCCCGCGCCTGGCCCACGCTCACCGTGCCGGTCGCCAGGTCGACATGGCGCGAGGCCAGCCGGCGCTGGGTCAGGAGCGCCGCCAACTGCTCAAGCTGGGCGGGGTTCGGCATCGGTTCGACCACCACTTCCAGCCTGCCGCCGCACGGCAGGCCGTAGCGCAGGGCCTCGTCCTGCGTGGCTCCGTACACCAGCTTGAAGGCCGTGGGCTCCCGCATGCCTCCTTGGCGCATGCGGGCGATGAGGTCGTCTTCAATGCAGCCGCCCGACACCGACCCCAGCACCTGGCCGTCATCGCGCAACGCCAGCCAGGAGCCGGGGGGGCGCGGCGCCGAACCCCAGGTGGCAGCGACCGTCACCAGCGCAAAGCGCCTGCCCTCGGCAGCCCAGCGACGCACCGTCGCAAGGACTTGCAGATCCATGCTGTCCATCAGGAAATCCGTTCCTTGGCTGGTGCAAGACCCGTGATGATCTTGCGCGTGACATCTGGGTTCAAGGTTTGGATCTTGACATCCTGTCGGGCCTTGCTCCTGCCTTGTTGGGCTTGACGAGGTCTGGATCAAGAACCCGGTCGGTGAGCTGCGCAGGGCGATCGCCCCGTATCCATGTGGGCCCGAAATGCCGCGGCGCCGATGCGAGAATAAGGGGCTGTGGGCCGTCGGTTGCGGCGTCCAGTGTGATCATGGGCCCTTTCGGAGCTGGCCGATGACGGCGACCACTGTGCGAGCAAGGCGAGCTCAGCGCGGCGCGGCGGCCAGCGTCTCGACCTCAAAGCCGACGCTGTTGCGGTCGACCCGGCTGAATTCCACGCCGATCAGGTGGATGGATCCTCCGCGATCGCAGTACTTGTCGGCGCAGCCCTTGCTGCGGTCTGTTCCAGCGCCCGACCCTCGGGCAGGAGTTCGACCACCTTGAACTCGAACAGCCACACTGCCCCACAGGCCGCCACCGCCATGTCGATGCGGCCCTTGTGGGTGCTGTGTTCGACGCAGATGTCCAGACCGAGGGCAGCGAAGTGGCTGCAGAACACGCTGGCCCAGGAGCCCTCGAACTGGGCGATCGGGCTGCGGCGGTACCAGTCGTTCGGGATCGAGGCAAAGAAGGCGTGGAACAGCCCGCGAAGGCCCGCCGTGCCACCGGCCTGCAGCAGCCCCGCCACAGCCTCGTCACCTGCGGCTCCTGCGCCGAGGGGTCGCCCAGGTAGTGGCGCAGCAGGCTGCCGTTCAGGCTGGCCCACACCTCCTGGTTCGGGTACTTGAGCGTGAACGACAGCCTGCCCGGCAGCGCCTGGGTGCGGTCGATGGTCAGGTAGCCGGTCTGGAACAACAGCGCCTCGGGTGCCATGGCGTCGATGTCGAAACCCGACAGCAGCATCTCGGAGGGGAGGCGCTGTGGGCGAGGTTCACGGCATCGAGTGGAAAGGCGATCCGTTGGCTCCACCCCATGCCACCCCACGCCTTCATGGCATCACGAGACTCAGCCCCGGATCACCTCGGCCCCCTCCCCATACAGCGCCGCCACCTTGTCGGCCCGGCGCGTCAGCACGGCGCGCTGGTTGATGTAGCCCTTGTCGGTGATCTCGCCGTCGTCCACGGTGGGCGGCTCGTCGAGGATCAGGGCGCGGGTGGGGCACTGCGAGGTGCCGCCGCCTTCGGCCTTGATGGCGCGCAGGCCGGCGACGATGGTCTCGCGCACGGTTTCGATGGGCAGGGTCTTGGCCTGCGGGGTGAGGAAGACCAGCAGGCCGACCTCCTCGCGGTCGTGGCCGGTGACCACGGCGTCGGACACGTGTGGCGCGCAGGCGCTGACGCTGCGGATGCGCACGCTGCCCACGCTGACCCAGGTGCCGCTCATGAGCTTGAAGTCCTCGGCGACTCGGCCGTCGAAGGCCACGCCGCGCTCGGGGCGGTCGTCATCGACCAGCTTGCCGGCGTCGCCGATGCGGTAGTAGCCTCCCTCGTCGAAGGCGGCGGCATTGGCTTCGGGGTTGTTGCGGTAGCCGGGGAAGATCGACGGGCCGCGCACCCGCATCTCCAGCTTGCCGCCGTTGGGCAGGAACTTGAGTTCGATGCCCGGCAGCGGCAGGCCGATGCAGCCGGCCCGGTCGATGCGCCAGTGCACCGTGGTGGCGGCCGGCGCGGTTTCGGTGCTGCCCCAGGAGGATGTGAACCACAGCGGGCGGCTGCGCACCTTGCGGGCCACCGCCTCCAGGCGCTCCCACAGGCTCTGCGGCAGCGCGGCGGCGGCGTAGAAGATGCCTTCGAGGTTCTCGAAGAAGGTGCGCGCAAATTCGAGGTCGTTCTCCAGGTACGGCAGCAGCATGTCGTAGCCGCGCGGCACGTTGAAGAGGAAGTTGGGCTTGACCTCGCGCAGGTTGGCCACGGTCTTCTCGATGAGCCCGGGCACCGGCCGGCCCTCGTCGATGGTCAGGCTGCCGCCGTGCGAGAGCACCATGTTGAAGTTGTGGTTGCCGCCGAAGGTGTGGCTCCAAGGCAGCCAGTCCACCAGCCGCAGCGGGTAGCGCACCAGCATCGGCCAGGCCTGCGCCATCTGCTGCTGGTTGGCGCACAGCATGCGGTGGGTGTTGATGACCACCTTGGGCACGCCGGTGGAGCCGGAGGTGAGCAGGTATTTGGCCGGCCACTCGGGGCGGATGGCGTGGTAGAGGTCGATGACCGTCTCGGTTTCCTCGGCCTGCAGCAGAGCGTCGAAGTGCAGCGCGCCTTCGAAGTCACCCGCGTTGGAGCTGAACACCGCCGGGCAGCGCACACCGGCGCCCCAGCTGCGCGCTGCGCCGCCGTACACCTTGGCATCTGCGGCGTAGACCAGCGCCGGGTCGAGTGCGTCCAGGATCGCGCAGATTTTGCTGTGATCCTTGGTCAGCCGGCTGTAGGCGCTCGACACCGTGCAGGACACGCGGCCGATGTGCATCGTCGCCAGCATCAGCAGGGCGTGGTCGATGGAGTTGTCCGACAGGATCACCACCGGCTTGTGCGGCGGCAGGTCCAGGTTCAGCAGCGCCTGGGCGATGCAGCCGACCTGTTGGCGGGCCTCGCCGTAGGTCAGGCGGCGCCAGCTGCCATCGGCGCGGCGCTCGGCCAGGAAGGGGGACAGCGGCGTCATGCGAGCCCAGTGCTCCAGCCAGGAGCCGATGCTGCGGGCGAA
This sequence comes from Burkholderiales bacterium, assembly GCA_016703325.1. Lineage (GTDB taxonomy): Bacteria > Pseudomonadota > Gammaproteobacteria > Burkholderiales > Burkholderiaceae_C > Sphaerotilus. The sequence goes on from JADJCH010000006.1 coordinate 104,456, forward strand.
GGGCTGCAGGGCCTCGGGCGAACGGAGCACAAAGCCGCCGCCGGGCAGGTCCTCCTTGACGACGTGGGCGGGCGCCAGCGCGGCGGCATCGTCGAAAGGCAGCAGATCCATGTTCAGTCTCCTGTGTCTTGAATGGGGTGTGCGGTCGGCTCGGGCCGGGTTGCGTCGGCTTCAGACGCCCAGGTAGCCGGCCAGCTCCGCGCTGCCGCGCAGTTCGGCGGAGGGACCGGCCAGCACCCGTCGGCCCTTCTGCAGCACCACCAGCCGGTCCGACTCGGTGCAGACCTTGCGGTAGTCGCGGTCCACCACCAGGGTGGCGATGCCGCTGGCCCGGATCTGGCCGATCACGCGCCAGATCTCGGCCACGATCATCGGCGCCAGGCCTTCGGTGGCCTCGTCGAGGATGATGGCGTCGGGGTTGGTCATCAGCGCCCGGCCGATCGAGAGCATCTGCTGTTCGCCGCCGGAGAGCTGGCTGCCCAGGTTGCCCAGCCGTTCGGCCAGGCGCGGGAAGGTCTTCATCACCCGATCGAAGTCCCACTCGCGCTGGCCGCGGCTGCCGGCCCGCTCGGTCATGATCAGGTTCTCGCGCACCGTCAGGGTCGGGAAGATGCCGCGCCCTTCGGGCACGTAGGCGATGCCGAGCTTGGCCACCTCGTGCGGAGATCCGCGCGACAGATCCTTGCCGACGATGCGGATCTCGCCCTGGCGCTGCTTCACATGGCCCAGCAGGCTGCGGATCAGCGTGGACTTGCCCATGCCGTTGCGGCCCAGCAGGCCGACCGTCTCGCCACGGGCGAGCTGGAAGTCGATGCCATGCAGGATGTGGCTGCTGCCGTACCAGGCCTGCACGCCGCGGGCGTCGATGAGCCATTCGGTGGTCGAGCGGTCCATCTCAATGGCCTCCCAGGTAGGCAGCCTGCACATCGCGGTTGCGACGCACCTCGTCGGGCGCGCCGCTGGCGATCACCGCGCCGTTGACCATCACGGTGATGCGGTCGGCCACCGCAAAGACCGCATCCATGTCGTGTTCGACCAGCAGGAGCGCGTGGCCGGTCTTCAGCTCCAGCAGCAGCGCCAGCATGCGCTGCGACTCCTCCGGGCCCATGCCGGCCAGCGGTTCGTCCAGCAGCAGCACGGTGGGCTGGGTGGCCAGGCACATGGCGATCTCGAGCTGGCGCTTCTGGCCGTGCGAGAGGCTGGCAGCGGTGCGTTTGGCCACCGCCGCCAGGCCCGCGCGCTCGATGGCGGCCTGGGCGCGCTGCACACTCGTGCGGCATCCCTGCGCCGACTCCCAGAACGCCCAGGGCCGTGGCGTGCGCGCCTGCGCGGCCAGCCGGCAGTTCTCGAACACGCTCAGCGGCAGGAAAATGTTGTTGCGCTGGTAGCTGCGGCCGATGCCGGCATGCGCCAGATGGGGCTGCGACCAGCGTGTCACGTCCCGGCCCTGCAGCAGCAGCTGACCGTCCGACGGTGGCAGCTCACCCGACAGCAGATTGATCAACGTGGACTTGCCCGCGCCGTTGGTGCCGATGACGGCGTGGATCTCACCGGTATGCAGCGCCACCGAGACGCGGTCCACCGCCACCAGCGCGCCGAAGCGTTTGCTGACGCTGCGGGCCTCGAACAGGGCGGTGCCAGCGGGCACCGCGGGTGTGCTGGAAGGGGTCATGCCTTGGCGCCCCGGGCGGTGGATGCAGGGCCGGCGCCTTCAGCCTCACCCACAGCACTGGGGATCACTGCGCGGTGTCGGTGGCGCCACTGCGACCAGGCACCCGCCAGCCCCTGCGGCAGCAGCGCCACCGACAGGATCACGAAGCCGCCCAGCAGCAGCTGCCAGTGCTTGGTCAGGGTCTGGAACCATTCACCCAGCAGCACGAACACGAAGGCACCGGCGACCGCGCCTCCCAGGCTGCCCAGCCCGCCCAGGATGATCATCACCAGGGCGTTGCCGCTGTGGTGCCAGGAGAGGATCTCCGGCGTGACAAAGCCGTACTGCGCCGCATAGAAGAAGCCGCCCAGACCGGCGAGCATGCCGCCGAGCACGAAGCTGCCCAGCTTGTAGAGCAGCGTGGCGTAACCGGTCGCCCGCATGCGCTGCTCGTTGTGCTTGATGCCCACCAGGGCGTGACCGAAACGCGAGCGCAGCACCAGACCCAGCACCGCCAGCGTCAGCAGCAGCCCGCCCATCACAAACCAGAAGAAGTTGCGGGTGTTGTCCAGGTCGAACAAGCGGACCCCCGCCAGCACGAACTCCGGCTTGAAATAGACGTAGGCGCCGTCCGAACCGCCGGCGATCTGGGTGTCGTGGAAGACGAAGAACACCAGCTGGGTGAAGGCCAGCGTCACCATGATGAAGAAGATGCCCCTGGTGCGCATCACCAGCGCGCCGATCAGCAGCGACAACAGGGCAGAGCCCCCCAGGGCGGCACCCAGCAGCAGCCAGCCGTTGCCCGGGCCGTCCTGCGGCGAGAGCATCGCCACCATGTAGCCGCCCAGGCCGAAGAAGGCCGCATGCCCCAGGCTGACCAACCCGGTGTAGCCCACCAGCAGCTGCAGGCTGGCGGCAAAGATCGACAGGATCATCACCTTGGTCAGCAGCTCGGTGTGGAACTTGGAGCCCAGCGGCTCCGGCAGCAGGGGAAACACCAGCAGCAGGCCGAAGAAGATCAGCCAGCCGAGGTGGGAAGTCCAGGATCTGTTCATGCCCTTGCCCTGCCTGTTCAACCGGCCTTGAACAGCCCTTCGGGCTTCCACAGCAGGATCCCCGCCATCGCGAGGTAGACCATCGCACCCGCACCCTCCTGCCAGAAGACCTTGCCGAAGGTGTCGACAAAGCCGATCAGCAGGGCCGCGAGCATGGCGCCCTGGATGGAGCCGATGCCGCCGATCACCACGATCACGAAGCAGAGGATCAGCACGCCGTCACCCATCTTCGGGTAGACCGAAGACACCGGCGCGGCCAGCATTCCCGCCAGCACCGCCAGCGCCACCCCGGCGGCAAACACCACCCGGTAGAGCAGCGTGATGTTGATGCCCAGCGACTGCACCATCTCGCGGTTGGTGGCACCGGCGCGCACCATCATGCCCAGCTTCGTGCGGCGGATCACCCACCAGATGCCGCCCGCCACGCCCAGGCAGACCAGCGACAGGGCCAGACGATAGACCGGGTAGGTCATACCGTTGCCGATCGGCAGCGAACCGGCCAGGAGGTCCGGCATCGGCACACCGTGCACGTCATCCCCCACCAGGATGCTGCGCAGCTCCTCGGCCACCAGGATCAAACCGAAGGTCATCAGAACCTGCTGCAGGTGGTCACGGTCGTACAGGTAGCTGAAGAACACCCATTCCAACACATAGCCCAGCAGCACCGCCAGCACGATGCCCAACGGCAGCGCGATGAACAGGCTGCCGGTGAGGGACGCCAGCACGAAGGCGAGGTAGGCGCCCACCATGTAGAAGCTGCCATGGGCCAGGTTGATCACGCCCATGATCCCGAAGATCAGCGTCAGCCCGGAGGCGACCAGGAACAGCAGCAGCCCGTACTGGACGCTGTTGAGGCACTGGATGAGGAAGGTGGTGAGGTCCATGGGGACGACGTGGGGCCGTGGGGTGGCAGTGCCTGGATCCCCGCCTGCGCGGGGATTGCGTTGGAGAACGCGGGGATGACGTCGGGGATCGGGAATGTGGCACCGCTGAGCGCGGAGGCGCAGGGAACCGCCTCGCCATCGTCATCCCCGCGAAGGCGGGGATCCAGGGAAGTGGCAGAGCCCCGCCGATCAGGAGGCCTTGCAGCCGCGCGCCGGATCGGCCAGGCCCTTGACGGCCACCCCTTCGTTCTTGTTGTTCTTGCCCACCACCTTGCGCAGGTAGATGTCCTGCACCGGGTTGTGCGCCTTGCTCAGCGTGAAGGGGCCGCGCGGGCTGTCGATCTTGGCAGCCGCGATGCCCTTGACCAGGCCATCGCGGTTCTTGACATCGCCCTTCACCGCCGCCAGGCCGGCGCCCAGCATCTGCGCGGCGTCGTAGCCCTGCACCGCATAGACGTCCGGCTGCAGCTTGTAGGTCTTGGCGTACTGCAGGCGGAAGGCCTTGTCCTTGGCGTGGGTCAGGTCGTCGGCATAGTGCAGCGTGGTGAGCAGCCCCTCGGCGGCGGCCCCCTGCGCCTCCAGCGTGCCGTCGGTAAGAAAGCCGGCACCCACCAGCTGGATCTTGTCCTTCAGGCCGGCAGCGGCCCAGTCCTTGACGAACTTGACCGCACCCCCCCCCGCAAAGAACACGTAGATTGCATCGGGTTTGAGCGCGGCCACCTCGGTGAGCAGGGCCTGGAACTCGACGTTCGGGAAGGGCAGGTTCAGCTCCTTGAGCACCTTGCCGCCGCCCGCCTCGAAGCCCTCCTTGAAGCCCTTGACCGATTCGTCACCGGCGGCGTACTTCCAGGTCAGCGTGACGGCGGTCTTGATCTTGCGGTCTGCCGCCACTTTGCCCATGGCATAACCCGGTTGCCAGTTGGAGAACGAGCTGCGGAAGATGTTGGATGCACAGAACGGACCGGTGATGGCGTCCGCACCGGCGTTGGGCACGATCAGCAGGGTGTTGTTGTCCTTGGCCACCTTGGCCATGGCCATCGCCACGCCGGAGTGCACCGTGCCGACCATCACGTCGACGTTGTCGCGCTTGACCAGCTTGTTGGCGTTGTCGGCCGCCTTGGAGGGGTCGGACTCGTCGTCCACCTTGACGTACTCGATGGCCTTGCCACCCAGCTTGCCGCCCTGCTCGTCGACGTACTGCTTGAAGCCGTTCTCGATGGCCACCCCCAGTGCGGCAAAGGTGCCGGTGTAGGGCAGCATGAAGCCGACCTTGATCTTCTCTTGCGCCACAGCGGGCAGCGCGCACAGGCCGGCAACGGCTGTGGCGATCAGGGTGCGGGCCAGGGGCGATGCGATCTTCATGGGTGTCTCCTACTTGGGTTGTGAATCAATCGAGGCCGGAGCGACGATGCACGAAATCGACCACCCGGTCGATCAGGACTTTCGGCTGGTCGCGGTGGGGGGAGTGGCCGCAGGCGTCGAGCTTGAGCAACTCGACTTGGCCGGCGGGCAGGTGCGTGGCGATGCGCTCGATCTGGGCCATCGTGCCGTACGGGTCGTCATGGCCCTGCACGGCCAACACGGGGCAGCGGACGATGGCCACTTCCCTCTCGATGTTCCAGGCGAGGAAGTCGGGGTCCAGCCAGATATCGTTCCAGCCGCGGAAAGCCGAGTCCGGGTCGTCGTGGTACTTCGCCAGCTTCGCGCGCAGGTCGGTGCTCGAGTAGGCCTCTCGGGCCCGCTCGATGCTGGCCACCGTTAGCTCCTCGACGAAGAGGTGCGGCGCGCAGACCACCATTCCCGCCACCCGATCGGGAAACGCCGCGGCGTGCAGCAGTGCGATCGAGCCGCCGTCGCTGTGGCCGAACAGCCAGGGCCGCTCCTGCTCATGACCCAGGGCGGCCAGCACCAGCGGCAGCACTTCCTGCGCCTGGCGGTGCATGAAGTCCGGGCGCCAGCGGTCTTCGCTGCGCCTGGGCGTCGAGCGGCCGTAGGCCGGGCGTGAATAGACCAGGCCGCGCCAGCCCAGTGCCAGCGCCTGCTGCTGCGGGAAGTCCTTCCACATTGACAAGGAGCCCAGCCCCTCGTGCAGGAAGACCATCAGCGGCGCCGCGGGGTCGTCCACGCCGACGCGGGCGAACTCGACGCGCTGCAGCCGGCCGTCCCAGTCGACCTCGACGAGGCCTTCACGAGCCATCACAGCGGGGTCCGTCATCGTGTGTGCTCCGGCCGCATTCATTCAGGCCTGGCCGTCGCCGGCGCCGCCGCCAACACCCGCCTCACGCTCGCGCAGCTTGAAGCGCTGGATCTTGCCGGTGGCCGTCTTGGGCAGCTCCTCGACGAACTCGATCTGGCGTGGGTACTTGTAGGGCGCGAGCTTGTCCTTGACGAAGTTCTTCAGTTCCTCGTCGGACACCTCGGCCCCGCTCTTGCGCACCACGAAGGCCTTGGTCTTGGTCAGACCGTCGGCATCGTTGACGCCGATCACCGCCGCCTCCAGCACCGCCGGGTGCTGCACCAGCGTGGCCTCGACCTCGAAGGGCGACACGTAGATGCCGCTGACCTTGAGCATGTCGTCCGAGCGGCCGCCGTAGGTGTAACTGCCGTCGCTGTTGCGCAGGTACTTGTCGCCGCTCTTGGTCCAGCCGCCCTGGAAGGTGTCGCGTGTCTTCTCCCGGTTGCCCCAGTACATCATCGCGGCGCTCGGCCCCTGGATGTAGAGGTCGCCGGGTTCACCGTCGGGCACCCCCAGGCCGTCCTCGCCGCGCAGCTCGATCTGATAGCCCGGCACCGGCCAGCCGGTGGTGCCGTAGCGCACCTTCTCGGGCCGGTTGCTCAGGAAGATGTGCAGCATCTCGGTGCTGCCGATGCCGTCGACGATGTCCACGCCGAAGTGCCGCTGGAAGCGCTCGCCCAGCTCGCCCGGCAGCGCCTCCCCGGCCGAGGAGACCAGCCGCAGCGCCACATCGGCGCGCGCGGGCAGGCCCGGGTGCGCCAGCATCCCGGCAAAGCCGGTGGGGGCGCCGTAGAAGACCGTCGGCTTGAGCCCGCCAATGCCACCGGTCCAGCGCTTGAAGGTGGCCTCGGGTGTCGGGCGCTCGCCCATCAGGATCGTGGTGGCGCCCACCGCCATCGGGAAGGTCAGTGCATTGCCCAGCCCGTAGGCGAAGAACAGCTTGGCCGCCGAGAAGCAGACGTCGTCCTCGCGCAGGCCCAGCACGCCCTTGCCATAGAGCTCCGACGTCCAGTAGGGGTTGGCGTGCGAGTGCACCGTGCCCTTGGGCCGGCCGGTGGAGCCCGAGGAGTAGAGCCAGAAGCCGGGGTCGTCGCCGCTGGTGGCGGCCGGCTTGGCGGCGGGCGTCTGCGCGGCGAGGAAGGCCTCGAACTCCACCTCCGACGGGTGCCGCGGCGCGGCGGGGCGCGAGACGATCACCTTGCCCACCTCGTGGTCGGACTTGATCATTGCCATCGTCAGCGTGGGCAGCAGCGCACCGGAGACCAGCACCGCCTGGGCGCGCGAGTGCTCCAGCATGTAGGCGTAGTCGTCGGCGGTCAGCAGCGTGTTCACCGCCACCGGCACCAGGCCGGCGTACATCGCACCCAGGAAGCTCACCGGCCAGTCGCAGCTGTCGAGCATCAGCAGCAGCACGCGCTCCTCGCGCCGGATGCCCAGGCCGCGCAGGCCGGCGGCCATGCGGCGCACCCGCTCCTCCAGGCTGCCGTAGGTCAGGCGGCCCGCCTCGTCGATGAAGGCGGTCCGGCCCGGCCGCCCGGCGTTGGCCGTCAGCAGGTGCTGCGCGTAGTTGAAGATCGGCCCCGGAGCCGGGACGCCGGTGTCGAAGGCGGAATCGGTGATGGGGCTCATGTCCTGTCTCCTGGTCTCTGGGGTGGCGGCGTCGGTCCCGCGGAGCAGAACCGGCTGGCACCGATTCGGTCGCTTCAGGCGACGGGCGTCAACCGGGTCAGCACCGAGGCACTGGCCTGCACGGCCGCGCGGCGGTGGTAGAAATTCAGCGCGCGCAGCCCGCCCAGCTCCTCGCCGCCACCGGCCCGGCCCGGCCCGCCGTGCAGCGACTGCGGCATCACGTTGCCGTGGCCGCTGTGCAGCGCGGCCACGTCGGGGGTGATCACGTGCACCCGGCCGTGGCTGGCGGCCAGGTTCAGCGCCGTGCCGGCGAGTGCGGCAGCAGCCTCGGTGCCGTCCTCACCGTACAGCGAGCAGGCCAGCGAGCCCTCGCCGCGCTCGACCAGCGCCTCGGCCTGCGCCAGGTCGCGGTAGGCCATCAGCGTGGCGACGGGGCCGAAGACCTCGGTGCAGTGCAGCAGCTCCGCGCTGTCGGCATCGCGCCGGCCCAGCAGCACCGGCGCGTGGCAGGCCGCGACCGCCGGGTCGGCGTCGATGAAGGCCGCCCCGCGACCATCGAACAGCAGCTGCGCCTCGCCCTGCAGCTGCGCCAGACCGTCCTGCACGCTGCGCAGCTGCTCGCGGCTCACCAGCGCGCCCATGCGCACCGCCTCGTTGCGCGGGTTGCCGACGGTGGTCTTGGCCAGGCGTGCGCCGATGGCCTCGGCCGCCGCGTCGTAGAGCGACTCGGGCACGAAGACGCGGCGGATCGCGGTGCACTTCTGGCCGGACTTCTGCGTCATCTCGCGCGCCACCTCCTTGACCAGCAGCTCGAAGGCGGGCGAGCCGGGCGTGGCGCCGAGCATCAGCAGGGCGGAGTTGACGCTGTCGGCCTCGATGTTCACGCGCACCGAGCGCTCGGCCACGGCCGGGTGGCGGCGCAGCAGCGCGGCGGTGTGTGCCGAGCCGGTGAAGCTCAGCACGTCGAAGGGCTGCAGCGCGTCCAGCAGGCCGGCGGAGCTGCCGCAGACGATGTTCAGTGCGCCCTCGGGCAGCACACCGGCCTCGACCACGTCCCGCACCATGCGCTGGGTCAGCCAGGCGGTGGCGGTGGCGGGCTTGACCACCACCGGCACGCCGGCCAGCAGCGCGGGCGCGGCCTTTTCCCACAGGCCCCAGCTCGGGAAGTTGAAGGCGTTGATGAACAGCGCCAGCCCGCGCGTGGGCACCTGCACATGCTGGCTGGCGAAGGCGCCGCCCTTGGCCAGCGCGGTGGCGTCGCCATCCAGCAAGAAGGATGGCAGGAAGGGCGCGTCCGGCAGCGTCGCACCCAGCTTGGCGAAGACGCCGAGGGTGTAGATCGCGCCGTCGATGTCCACGCCCGAGTCGGCCTTCGTGGTGCCCGAGTTGGCGGTGGAGATCTCGTAGTAGGTGTCGCGGTTCGCCTGCAGGACCTTGGCGATGGCCCCCAGCCGTTCGGCACGCTGGCCGTAGGTGAGGGCGCGCAGGCCTGCGCCGCCGACGCGACGGGCGTGGGCAAACCCGCCGGCCAGGTCCAGCCCGGCGGCGTCGACGCGCACCAGTTCGTTGCCCAGCACGGGGTCGAAGAGGGCCGTGCCGCTGCCGCTGCCGAGGGTCCAGCGGCCGGCCGAGGTGATTGGCGAGGAGTTCAGTCATGGGTGTGTGTGAGGTGGGCCGAGGCGCTCAGGCCTGGGTGAATTCGATGGCGCCCGCAGGCAGGAGGTACAGCACGTAGGCCCGCCCGCCGCGCACGGTCGGCCGGTGGGCGCTGCCAGGCGGGTAGACCAGCCAGCCGGCGCCGCGGCCGTCGAACTGCGCCTCGGCATCCACCGGCACGATCAGGTCGATTTCGCCGTTCGGGTGCGCGTGGTGCGGGCCGGCGAGGTCGGCCATGTCCACCACGTCCACCGAGAAGCCGGCCAGCGCCTCGGCGGGCTTGAAGATGCGGCCATAGCGGATGCCGCCACCTTCGCGGTTGCACAGCCAGCCCTCGGCCACGCCGGTGCGGATCGACTCGGCGATGTCCTGAAAGGTGCGGCTGCCGCTGCCGTGGCGCTCGTTCAGCCAGGCGTCGAGTGC